>NZ_MRCD01000104.1 GCF_001904745.1 Calothrix sp. HK-06 | reverse complement strand
AATATACTTAAATAGTTCTTAACCAATTAGCATGTAGTTTAATTTAAGTCTGTGTTGATAACAGAAATAAATTCTAGATACGAGGAAATATGAAAATTTATACTACCGTTTTCGGTCGTACAATTACCACTTCAGTAGTGGCTGCTGCGGTTGCTGTTGCTCCATTGTTTGCAACAGTTACTCAAGCTCAAGCTCAACAAGCTCAAACTCTTAATGGTGCAGGTGCCACCTTCCCACAGCCTTTGTACGAAAGATATGCACGTGAAATCCGTAAGAAATTACCTAACGTCAAAATAAACTATCAAGGAGTTGGCAGTGGCGCTGGTGTGAACCAAATGATCAACGGAACAGTTGATTTTGGTGCTTCCGATGCAGCAATGACAGATGCAGAAATCGCTAAAGTTAAAAGAGGCGTTATTCTTGTACCTACCGCAGGTGGTGCAGTTTCAGTTGTTTATAACCTTCCTGGCGTAAGCAACCTCAAGTTGTCACGCAAGACTTTACCAGCTATCTTCTCTGGTCAAATCAAAAATTGGAATGACCCAGCAATCAAAGCTGACAACCCTGGAGTTAATCTTCCTGGCACTCCCATCAAAGCAGTTGTACGTGCTGACGGTAGTGGTACAACCTTTATTTTCACTAACCACCTAAGCGCAATCAACCCTTACTTCAAAGGTAGAGTTGGTACTAACAGAGCACCGAAGTGGGCAGGACTTGATAACGTCCTCAAAGGAAAAGGAAATCCTGGTGTTGCTAACTTGGTATCACGTACCCAAGGTTCAATTGGCTACGTTGAATATCAATACGCTAGAGAAAACAAACTAACTGCGGCAGCAGTTCAGAACAAACAAGGACAATTCGTTGCTCCTTCACTCCAAGGTGCTAACGCAGCATTGTCAAATGTACAGTTTCCTGACAACTTCCGCGTATTTGCTGGAGACCCTGGTCAAGGTTATCCAATCGTTGGTTTAACCTGGATTATGGTTTACAGACAGTACCCCAACGCTGCTAAAGCTACTGCAATTAAGCAGTTTGTTAACTGGATACTCACAGATGGTCAGCAATTCAACGATGACCTTAACTACACAGCAATTCCTGCTAGTGTTAGAACCCGTGTAATCAACACAGTTAACAGCAACGTTAAGTAAATTTTGTTAGTTACTTAACTTAAAACAATCAGCAACTTAAAGAAAGAGGTGGGTTTCGGCCCACCTTACTTCTATGTCCATAATTTATTTTGTGAAACTGTAATGACAACACCGGAACCAGTCTCCCCAAATTATTCACATCAATCTAATATCATTGATGGTAATCTCGACTTAACAGTTACTGGCGGAAGAAATTACTGGACTAATCAAGCCTTCAAATGGCTAGTTTGTGCTTTTGCTACTGTTACTGTTATAGTCCTCCTCTGGATGACCTTGATTGTATTCAAACAAGCTAGTCCTGCAATTGACAAGTTCGGGTTGGGATTTTTAACAAGTCTTGAATGGGACACAGGAAGTGATTTGTTTGGAGCGCTTCCATATATATATGGGACATTAGTTAGTAGTGCTATCGCAATTTTATTTGCTTTTCCGATTGGAGTAGCAGTTGCTTTAATCACAAGCGAAAATTTTCTTCCTTCATCGGTACGTACTGGATTTGCATTTGTCGTTGAGTTAATTGCAGCTATTCCCAGCGTTATCGTTGGCTTATGGGGTGTTTTTGTATTTATTCCTGTTTTGGAACCGCTACAAAAATGGTTAGCTGCCACATTTGCTTTTATACCTCTATTTAATACTCCAGACCCTGCTGGGTTCAATATGCTGACTGCTGCGATTATTTTGGCTATTATGATTTTGCCAACGCTAGCAGCTATATCACGAGATGTATTATTAGTTGTACCAAAAGAATTACGCAGTGCCTCAATGGCTTTAGGCGCCACTCGTTGGGAAACAATTTTTCGGGTTTTAATACCTACGGCATTGTCTGGAGTAATTAGTGCAACTATGTTGGCTTTGGGACGCGCATTGGGTGAAACGATGGCTGTGACAATGGTGATAGGTAACTCATCCCAAATCGATGCCTCATTACTGGCACCTGCGTATACAATTCCTTCAGTATTAGCCAATGAATTTGCAGAAGCAGCAAGTGCGCTGCATACAGGAGCTTTAACTTACCTGGCACTAGTACTATTTGCCCTAACTCTATTGGTAAATATCGCTGCAAACCTTTTGGTGCAGTGGTTAGGAGTAAAGACGAAATAAGACGCAACGCCGCTAACTAATCCATTCATGTACGAAGTAAAATCCTTTCATCCAAAATGCAAGATTCGCAAGTTGATACATCATTAGCTAACGAATTGTGCAGTCCTTTACCGACGGCACGGCGCCTGTTCACGTATATTATGAACGGGCTAGCATTCGGGTTATCCGGACTCGCAATTGTTCCATTAGTGTCAGTTTTGTGGGAAATTATTAGACGAGGTTTACCTGGCTTAACTCCTGCAATGTTTGTTACATCCGTATTTGATAACGGAATTGCTAACGCCATTGTGGGCACAGCAGCTATGGTAATAATTGCTATATGTTTGAGTGTTCCAACGGGTATTATGACGGCTATCTTTCTATCGGAGTTTAGTCAAAACAACTTAAGTAAGTTTGTTCGTTTTGTTACAACAATATTAACGGGTGTACCTTCGATTGTTGTGGGTGTATTTGCTTACGGTGTAGTTGTTGCTTTGACAAAATCATTCAGCGCGCTCGCAGGTGGTTTTGCGTTGTCAATTATTATGCTGCCCGTAGTAGTATTGACTACCGAAGAAGCTCTAAAGCTAGTTCCTTCTTCTCTACGTCTGGCTTCTGCGGCTTTAGGTGGGACTCAATATCAAACGACTTTCAAAGTTGTTGTAGCTTCAGCAATACCTACTATTACTACAGGGGTTTTACTTGCTGTAGCCCGTGCTGCCGGCGAAACTGCTCCTTTGGTTTTTACGGCTCTATTTAGCTTGGATTGGTCAAATGATTTGCTCAGTCCCACAGCTTCGCTTCCAGTACTGATTTTTAATCTTTACAACGACCCTTCGCCAGAAAAAAATCAACTCGTTTGGACTACATCTATAGTTCTATTAGGTTTAGTTTTGTGCATTAGTTTACTTTCGCGTCTGGTTACTAACAGAAAAAGAACAAAGTAAAGAGTAAGTGGTGTTGTTAATTTTGTCGCCAATTTTGGGCAAACATGAATAAATTAATCCCAGCTATCAAAGTTAAAAATCTCACGTTTTACTACGGAGCTAAATCGACCAAACCAGCCATTGAAAATATTTCAATGGATATTTATCAAAAACACGTTACCGCGATTATTGGTCCTAGCGGTTGTGGTAAATCGACGTTTATCAAAACTCTGAATCGCATTAGCGAATTAGAAGGTGACGTTAAGGTACAAGGCAGTGTTGAATTCGCTGGTCAAAATATCTACGAACGTCGCATTAATTTAAATCGGTTACGGCGCCAAATTGGTATGGTGTTCCAAAAGCCGAATTTATTTCCAATGAGTGTTTACGATAACGTCGCATACGGTTTACGTATCGACCGATTTGTTCCAAAAGCGCAACTCGATGAAATTGTCGAAACGGCAATTCGAGGCGCCGCACTATGGGATGAAGTCAAAGACAAACTTGGTAAATCCGCTTTAGGACTTTCTGGAGGACAGCAGCAGCGTCTTTGTATCGCGCGCGCAATCGCCGTTAAACCCAAAGTTCTATTAATGGATGAACCTTGTTCAGCCTTAGACCCTATCGCGACAATGAAAGTAGAAGAACTTATTCATCAATTACGCGAAGAGTTCACAATTGCAATTGTTACCCATAACATGCAACAAGCTGTGCGCGTATCTGACTTTACAGCGTTTTTTACTACTGACGAAAGTCGCATCGGTCAAATGGTTGAATTTGGTGCTACCACCCAAATCTTCAATAGTCCTCTCGATGAACGCACGCGCGATTACGTTTCCGGTCGTTTCGGTTAATTTTTCGCTTGTTCGCTCAATTCCCATATCGACAACTAAATTTACTCCTTACCACTTCGTTTTATCCAAAATTATCTTGTGGGATGGGCATCCTTGCCCGTCCCATACGAGCAAACGAGTAAAATACCCATCCTACAATTGCAGGTTAATTGACTTTTTAGAACGCTCTTATTGACACTCCTCGACATGAATGCACGAGGATTCTTCATCGAACCGTTTGGGTTTTCCAAATACGAATTCTAATTTTTTCTGCGTCAATGTAATATCAAGCTTGTTACTTTAAACTTAACATAAATACTTAATAATAATAATCTTTATCAAGTTTAATATCTGAAAGCCTGATTATATAAGCACTTATAAATATAATTCTGATAAATAATTGTTTTCAAAGATACGTTAATCTTTCGTTTCCTTTTCCTTAACTTTTGCATGTCAAATTACAGTAAGTGAAAGCTTGTAGAATATTTGGCTAAAGCGTGCTTATCATATCAAAAAGTTCACAGCGAATACTGATGAAAAATATTCTATAAGCAGTTAATCAAACTAACTGTTAATTAAAAATACGAGGTTGGAGTAATGGCTAAGAACGTCATCATTATGATTGGCGACGGTATGGGCTGGGAAATGGCTCGTGCTGCCGCTACAGCGAATGGCACCGATTTCTATACCGAAGGTAAAGGTAATGGATTAAGCTTTCAAAATCTTTCAAATTATGCGCTAGCAACTACTTACGGTACAACTATTGCCCCAGGTAACGGTAAATTTAGTACTGGTAATAGCGCTCTCGATAACTCAATTTCTCAGACAGGAGATAGTCCATTACTTCCTGGTTTCACCTTTGACCCCACATTCAACCCTGGTACTACAGCGTCTGGTGGCGCCGATAACCCCAACCCTAACGCAGTCGGAAACTTAGTAGGTTATGATCCAGCGCGCGGAGGTATTAATCCTTGGACACCAGGTAACGATAGAGAGTATATCAAAAACAGCTACCCAGATTCAGCAAACACCGCTACAACTTTGTATACAGGCGTAAAAAGTTACAATAACGCCATTGGTGTAGATATATTTGAGCAACCTTTAGAAAGTGTTCTAGCAACCGCAAACGGGTTAGGTAAATCAACAGGTTTAGTTTCTTCGGTACCTATCGACCATGCTACACCAGGTGCTGCGGCAGCAAATGTCAACCGTCGCAGTAAATATGATGCTGATTTTCCATCGCTCGATAATATCTTGCAGCAGGAACTTCGAGTTTACCAACCAACAGTAATACTCGGTGGTGGACATCCCCTCTCAAATCCAACTGACCCCTTACCAGGTGGTGTTGAACCAAATACGAGCAATGAATTCATCGCCAAATCGACTTACGAAGAACTCAAAAACAATCCCAACAGTAACCGTTACGATTACACATTTTTAGAGCGTGGTACAGACGCAGCAACAACACTAGCTAATACTGCGGCAAATATTGACCCAAATAACGGTGAGAGATTACTTGGTTTGTATGGAGCGCGCGGACAAAACGGTAACTTACCTGTAAGTTCAGCTAATGGTGATTACAGCACCACTGGTTTAGATATGTTCAGCGTAAATACCAGTAAAGGACTCAAGCAAGATACTACACGTCCCCTCTTAGCAGGTGAAACAGACGCTGAATTTATTGCAAGAGAACGCAACGAAAACCCCACCCTTACTGACCTAACAAAATCTGCTCTAAATGTATTAGGAAAAGACAAAGACGGATTTTGGTTGATGGTTGAAGGTGGTGATATTGACTGGGCTGCCCATGACAATAACATGGACAACCTTATCGGTACAATAAACGACTTTGACAAAGCTGTTAAATCTACAATTGATTGGATTAATCAAAACGGTGGCTGGGAAGACAACCTATTAATAGTCACCGCAGACCATGACCATTATTTAACGTTAACTTCTGACTTCCCAACTGTACTCAAAGAAAAAGGTGCAGAAGCATTGACGGAAATTGACGACTATAACCAAGTTGGACACTACTGGGGTTCCAATCCTGAAAAAGATGGTAAATATGGCTGGGGAAATCACTCTAACCGTCCTGTACCAGTTTATTACCAAGGCGCCGATTCCGAAGTTTTAACTAACTTGGTTGGCAAAGGTTACAATTCTTACGGTTATGATATTCCTGGTATTTCCGGACTCGTTGACCAAGTGAATATCTACCAAACTATGTACCAGGCAATTACAGGAAAAGCTGCGGTACAGTATGGTACTGAAGGTGATGAAATACTTTACGGTGGCGCCGATAACGATGAAATTATTGGCGGTGCAGGTAATAACATCATCTATGGCAACGAAGGTAGTAACACATTAGTAGGTGGTGCAGGTGACGACCAACTTTACGGTGGTTCAGGACGCGACCGTCTGTATGCTGGTGAAGGCAATAATACCTTGTACGGCAACGAAGGCGATAATATTCTAACTGCTGGTTCTGGCAACAATACAGCTTACGGTGGTTCTGGCGATGATATCTTTATCTTTGGTAACGGCAATAACACCATTTATGCCAACGAAGGAATCAATAATATCAGCGTCGGTTCTGGTAATAACTTAATTTATGGTGGTTCAAAAGCCGATTACATCTATACAGGTGATGGTAATAACATCATCTTTGCAAATGAAGGCAACAACCGTATCACCACTGGTTTTGGAAATGATTTAATTTACGCTGGTTCCTTAGATGATGTTATCTACTCTGGTGCTGGTGATGATACTATCTACGCCAACGAAGGTAAAAATATTATTTCTGCTGGCACAGGTAATGATACAGTCTACGCTGGTAGCGGAATTGATAAATATATCCTTGATGCAGGCGCCGGAGAAGTTAGTATCATTGGTTTTGGCGCTAATGACCAAATTAGTCGTGGCAGCACTTTACTAGCAACAGACTTACTTGATGTGAAAATTAGCGGTAATAATACTCTAATTAGTAAAGGTAGCGACCTGCTCGCAACACTAAAAGATGTTCAGTTGAACTCAGTAAGTATTGTGTAACCTGGCAAAGGATGATAAACGGATGTAACGGATAAGTAATTTTAAATAATTAGATTTTGTTGTAACTAATAAATCATCCGTTACATCCGTTGTATCTGTTGCAAAGTGTTAATCGTTTATTTGCCTTTTCTTAACTTCCACGTGGCAAAGTGTAGCTACAAGCTTGTGGAATATACGGCTATAGTGTGTTTTTCTTACCACAAGCATAAAAATTAATAATCATACGGGAAAGTTGTATTTCCCTACTCTTTTGAATTCACACCTATAAAAACAATGACAAACGCAACACTCAAAGGATTCGCGTTTCTTCCTGCTGATACCTTCGCTTCAGGCCCAGCATCAGGTAAAGACATTTCTGCAAATGGTCGCACTGGCCCTTTCCCTGGACAACCTGTTCAAGGATTTAGTGCGGTGCAATTTGCAGGACAAAATCAATTTTGGTTCATGGCTGATAATGGTTACGGCGCCAAAACAAATAGTTCAGATTTTTTATTACGCATATACAAAGTTGAGCCAGATTTTCGTACTAGTTCTTCAGGTGATGGGACTGTAAAAGTAGATAATTTCATTCAGTTAGCAGACCCAGATAAAAAAGTACCATTCAAAATCACTAACGAAAAATCACAAGAACGCTTACTTACAGGCGCCGATTTTGATATTGAATCGTTTGTCATTGCCAAAGATAATACTATCTGGATTGGTGATGAGTTTGGACCCTATTTGCTACACTTCGATAACAGTGGTAAATTACTCGATGCTCCAATTGCTACACCGAATCAATTTACATTAAATACCCTAAATGGACAACCTCCATTAGTAATTGGACACCGAGGCGCCAGTGGTGAATTACCCGAACATACGTTAGCAGCATACAAATTAGCAATTGACCGAGGTGCTGATTTTATCGAACCTGACCTAGTTTCTACTAAAGATGGAGTATTAATCGCGCGTCATGAACCAAATTTAATTAACACCACCGATGTTCGCGACCGTCCAGAATTTGCTGACCGTAAAACAACTAAAATTGTTGATGGGGTCGCAGAAGAAGGTTTTTTTGCTTCTGATTTTACTTTGGCTGAAATTAAAACCCTGCGCGCAATAATGCCGCAAGATTATCGAACTCAAGCTTTTAACGGAGTTTTAGAAATTCCTACGTTTGAAGAAATCATTAATTTAGTTAAGCAAGAAGAGGCACTCACAGGACGCAAAGTTGGTATCTATCCAGAAACTAAGCATCCGATATTCCATGATAATTTAGGTCTATCACTCGAAGAAAAGCTTGTTGACACATTAGTCAAAACAGAATTTACCGACCCAAAACGAGTATTCATCCAGTCGTTTGAAACTAGTAATTTAAAAGAACTTAATAGTGTATTAATGCCAAATGCTGGTATTGATATACCTTTAGTGCAGTTACTCGATGCTACCGATGTTCGATTAGATGGTTCCTTAATTGAGACAAAACCATATGATTTCGTAGTCAATGGTGATGAACGTACTTATGCTGACCTGCGAACACCTGATGGGTTGAAAGAAATTGCCACTTATGCTGATGGTATTGGGCCTTGGAAACGGATGATTGTTTCTGTTAAAGGAGTAGACGCCAATAATGATGGTATTGCTGATGATGTAAATAAAGATGGTGCAATCAACGATGCTGACAAAACGACTTTACCACCAACTAGTTTAGTTCAAGATGCCCATACCGCAGGCTTACTAGTACACCCATATACATTTCGTAACGAAGGTAGATTTTTAGCAGCAGATTATAACGGTAATCCTGAACTTGAATATAGGCAGTTTATTCAATTAGGAGTTGATGGCTACTTTAGTGATTTCCCTGGTACAGGTGATTTAGTCCGCAACCAAATTGTGGCGCCATTCGTTCGTTCACCGCAAAACCCTGATGTTTTGGCAACAACTGAATTTAATACACTTGACAAAAAACCACCTATAGTAATTGGACACCGAGGCGCCAGTGGCGAACGTCCCGAACACACTTTGGCATCATATAAATTAGCAATTGCCCAAGGCGCCGATTTTATTGAACCTGATTTAGTGGCAACCAAAGATGGTATTCTCGTTGCGCGTCACGAAAATGCTTTGGCTGTTCTTAACGCTGATGGTAGTCTTAATAATACCGATACTAGTACTGATGTTTATGAACGTCCTGAATTTGCTGACCGTTTAACCACGAAAGTTATTGATGGGCGCTCGGTGCGTGGTTGGTTTACCGAAGATTTTACACTCGCAGAACTCAAAACTCTCAACGCAATCGAACGTTTACCAGCTTTACGCGGTACTCGTTTCAATAACGACAAACTCCAAGTTCCCACCTTAGATGAAATTATCGACTTAGTACAACAAGTCGAGCAAGAAACCGGACGCAAAATTGGTATTTATCCAGAGACCAAGCATCCTACATATTTTGCAACCGAAGGTAAGCGCATCGATGGTACTCCCATCAATACCAACTTGGGGCAAAAATTAATCGATACTCTCGTTGCCCAAAACTTTACTGACCCCCAACGTGTATTTATCCAGTCGTTTGAAACTGGTAATCTTAGGGAACTCAACGATATCATCATGCCCAACGCAGGTGTTGATATTCCTTTAGTGCAATTATTTGGTGGTGCAAACGAACGTCCGTATGATTTTGTTGTTAATGGTGACAACCGGACTTATGGTGATTTAACCAAACCAACTGAACTTAGTGAAATATCTAAATATGCTGCTGGTATCGGACCCAATAAAAGATTAATTGTACCAGCAGGTAGTGATGGTACACTTTTGGCGCCTACAACTTTGGTTCAAGATGCCCATGCAGCAGGGTTATTAGTACACCTTTATACACTACGTAATGAGAATGTATTCTTGGCGCCAGATTATAACGGCAATCCAGCCAACGAATACAAGCAATTTATTGAGTTAGGAGTTGACGGTTATTTTACTGACTTCCCAGGATTAGGAGATACAATCCGTGACCTTTATGTTGGTACACCAGCAGTATCTAATTTAGGTGGTTCCAAAGGTTTTGAAGGAATGGCAATTAATCCTGACAAAACCAAATTGTATCCTTTACTTGAAGGAACAGTAGTTGGAGACCCAGCTGGTTCTTTAAGAATTTACGAATTTGATATTGATAAGAGCAAGTATCAAGGTTTGGCAGGTTATTACCAATTGGAAAGTCCTAATAATGCAATTGGTGACTTTGCCGTTGTGAATGCTAACGAGTACTTGGTTATTGAGCGTGATAACGGACAGGGAGACGCAGCACAATTCAAGAAAATCTACAAAGTTGATTTATCGCAAAAAGATGCTAACGGTTTTGTGAGCAAGCAAGAAATTGTAGATTTGCTCAACGTCAAAGACCCTAACGACCTCAACCAAGACGGAAGCACCAACTTTAAATTCCCTTTCCAAACCATCGAAGATGTTTTAGTAATTGACGAAAACACAATTTTGGTTGCAAACGATAACAACTATCCATTTTCCATTGGTCGTCCTCCTGCCATCGACAATAACGAAATAATCCTGCTCGGACTTGATACACCCCTTAACCTCGACCCACGTGTTGGAGTTGCTGGACTTAACCTGCCAACCATTGAAATTACAGGAACTTCAGGAGACGATACATTATATGGCACAGTAGCAGACGAACTACTTACTGCTGGTGATGGCAATAATATTATTTACGGTGGTGAAGGTAATAACTATATTATTGCTGGTTCCGGAAACAACAAAGCTTTTGGTGGCGCCAACAACGATACTTTCTTTTTAGGCAATGGAGATAATACCATTTACGCAGGTGAAGGTAAAAACCGTGTATCCACAGGCAACGGTAATAACTTAATTTACACAGGTGCCGGAGATGATAACATCACCGTTGGTAAAGGAAATAACACCATTTACGCAGGTGAAGGAGCAAACACCATCACAACTCTTGGTGGTAACAATACTATCTACGCTGGAAGTGGCGCTGATAAATTCGTCATCAACGCAGGTTCCGGTACAACTACCATAATTGGATTTGGCGCCTCAGACCAAATCAGTCGCGGTAGCACTTTACTTGTCACAGATGTACTCAACACCAAAATTAACGGCAATGACACCCTAATCAGCAAAGGTAATAACTTACTCGCAACACTAAAAAATGTACAGCTTAACTCACTAACTACTACCACTTAACCATTAAAATATTGTGGGATGGGCATCCCTGCCCGTCCACCATCTACTTAGTAATATAAATAACACTAAATTCATGATAATTCGACTCGAAAAGTTGATTCCTGCTAAGTTAGACGAACCAACACAACAACGTTTACTCAACGAATTATTTGAGAATTCGTTGCAAAATCAAGTTAAAGAAGTCTTGAAGCCATCCGTAGCCAAGTAAATATACTGATGCCAGTGACTTTGAGGTGCGAATATAACATAAGTATATTACCGTCTATGAAAATCATTCCTGTTCGAGGATGCCCTACTGTGCTATATGAGCGTTATGAGTACTGTTCTGACTGCTGAAAATTCTACTTTACATTCGCAAATAGGTTCCAAGGTTTGCCAAGCTATTATTGCTATTCAAGTACAGCAGCCAGAATTACTACTCGACAAGTATAGAGAAATACCTTGGCAAAGTAGTCGTCATCAATCTGGTTTGGTTAACAAGTTAACCGAGATACTTGGGCAAACTCAAGACGAAAAGCTTACACAGCAACTTTTACAGAAATTTTTGAGAGCGTTGCTTTCTCCAGAGTCTTTTTCTTCACCTATATTAATTAACTTATTTAAGGAAGTTTCTCAACTTGGTAGTTCAAAACTAGATGGCAACGGCGCCAGTACCAGTAAAATTAGTGAAAGTGAAAGTGAAACTAATCTGAATGCATCTAGTGGTTCCAATGGTTCTAAAGTAAATGAGGAACCCATAAAATCTACTCCTGAAACAGAAAACCTCACAAGCAATACGAATCAAGCTGCGATAGTCGATACTACTCCAGACACGTTAGAATCAAATACTTTAGAATCAAATACTTCAGAAACTACAAATAATACTCCTGGTGCCATAGATGATAATACAAACAACGCTGCTTATACACAGGGCGGAGTAGCAATATTATTATTAGATGCAGAAAACTTACAATTTAACAGCGAAACTGAAAAATTCTTGAGTTCTGTTTGCAATTATCCAATTCAAGTTAAAGTTGCTTTTGCGAATTGGTGTCGTAAAGGTAAGCTTGACGCTGAACTACACGCACGTAACTATGATTTGATTCATGTACCTTCGGGTAGAGATAACGCCGATGGAAAGATGATAACTTTTGGCTCGTCGATTAATCAGCGCTTTCCAAATGCCAAAGAAGTTTTTGTTTGCTCATCAGATAATGTGATGACAAACTTGTGCAATCAGATGATGCAAAATGGCTTAAATGTATTTAGGGTAGTAAAACAAGGTAGTAATCTGACGGTACTTGATATTCAAAGCGGTAAAACACATGTTCATACGGTTTTACCGACTATGGAGCAATTTGTCAGTCAAATCAAAGATATTATTCGTGAAGAAGAGTCTCGAACTGGGAATCAATGGATGAAGTTGTCCAAAATGTCTAAGATATTTCACAATAAGTACCATATTGGTGTTAACCAAGTAGTATCACACCATTTTCAGGGTAAAACCGCTAAAGACATTTTTCTTGAACACGCTGAGTTTGCTGTTCACCATCTTCCTGAAGATTTAGAGACTTTTATTACTTTATTTAAATTGCCAACAAAGCCATAAATTGGCGGATTAATCCAATCGTTACAGCAGGCAATTCTAGCTGTGGTGTTAAGCCAACGTTTTCTATTTGTTCAAAAATGCGGATTGCGTTACTGTTCATTTGGGCAAAACGGCGCCCAATTTCGGGGCCTGTGAACTGAGATTTTTTTCCCCAGATAATTCCTGTAGGGGTTTTAAGGTCATGTATATATAATGATAAATCGAAGCTTAAATCGCCACGCACAAACGATAATGCCGCATATTCGGCATTTGGCTGCTGTGCCGATTCTAAATATGCCTCGATAATTTCTGGAAAAATACGGTCTTTTTCGGCAAATTGACGTTGCTCTAAAAATGAGCGAATACCCTCTCTTGTCGCGATACCCGTACTGTAAAGCAAACGGTCAATTATCGGTATGCTGACAATTTGGGCAAAAATACTGCGTGAATAATCCTCACCAAAGTCGGCAAGTCCCGCAGGTGTGGTTAAAATTAGCGATTTGAAAAGTTCTGGATGTACACAAGCTACCCTGATTACAAAAGCAGCAGTTAACGAAGAAGCAACTACGGTTACTGGTTCCGGGCAAGTTGATACTAAGAATTCTCGAATCGTCGTCAAGTAATCATCTACTTGGTAATTGCGTGCAGGATGCTCTGAACTTCCCCATCCGATTAAATCAGGCGCCAAAACTTGGTAGAAGTCAGCAAACGCTGGGTAAACTTTTGACCACTCGTAAGCTGAAGAACCACCACCAAAACCATGTAGAAATACCAACTTTTCCTTAACTATGTTTTTTTGCTCACTTTTTTGCCAGATATTGGCGCCATTGGTGTAATATACCATTCTACCAAGTGAGGTCATTATCGAGCGTTGCTCAAATCCTAATGGCTGAAACATAAATAAATTAGGGTTTTTTTGGGAACGGGAAACAAAAAATTGCATTCTCAAGTACCTAATTAACACACTTTATATTCAATTGACCTGTGCCTTACCTCTGATTTGTCGTATGGTTTGCGATTATTGGCGGCTTTATGTAAATATAAGCACTAGTATAAAAATACTATTAATTTGTATTTACTGAGATAGATAATCTTGTAAGTACTGTCAGGAAAAGCCTATATTCCCCTGACTTGCAAATTAAGCCGATGTAAATGTCACCGTAACATTTGTGAAGATTTAGTGATTTTTATGCCACATATAGAGTCGAATCATAGCTATACACACTATGATTTTAATGCTAATACGTGTAGCGGGTATTACTTATGGTGCATTTAAACTACCATGTTTTGTGATAATCTATCAGAAATATTACTGATAGTACTTAGTGTTCAGTTCCTGCAAGTGGCAATCCTTGTAAATCAGTCTTTTACAGTTAATGGCCGTGTTTTACTGTAATGAAACAAACCTATACACAAACTTTAAAATTTAACAAAATACGCACTATCACCGAAATTAGAGCGATTGCCTTGTATCTAATTAACAGTGGTTTGAGTTTCTCGTTTATGCTAGAGGCGAGGTTTTTATGATAAAACAGAGTTTTTTTCAACCAGATACAGATACAGATACTTTACTGAGGTTATCCCAACACAGACATCAACTTACCGATTCTCGAATGTCGCGTACTATCGAACCATGTTCGTTAGAGTATCTAGAGGCGCCAGTGCCAGTAACCCGTAATGACGTTGATACTACAAATGATAATGGAGATTGCGTTTGCCTAAATTTAGAGACTTTGAAATGCTTTGAAGTTGTTGAAAATCAGTATGAAGAATTCGGAGTCATTTTCAATAATTGTATTGCGATACAACCCTCAAATCCAGCATTTCCAACCGAGAATGCAATTGTATTAATGGGAGCGCCTAAAGGTGGTTTCTTAGAAGTTGCTTTCACACGTCCGGTAAATATAGTAAAAGCTTTAGTTACAAGTTCGCAGCGACTACTACTGTCGGCATACAACCGCGAACGTAAAATTGTGGCACAAGCAGTACTGCCAGTTGGGAATCTGGCAAATTCTGACTCAACGCTTCTTCCTAACGCCCTCATGTCAGTCAAAGCATCCCAAATATACAGCATCACCTTCTGCGCGTTTGATGGGCAATTTACCGTCGATAATTTTAGCTTTTGCTCCTAACCATTATTTAAGATGGCGCCAAAACTTTTTGAAATACCTAAAAAATCAATTGTTTTTTCCGTTTGCTGGATATTCTTGTATAGAATATACGGGAGCAAGGTATCTGTCCCATTATTTTAGGGTCAACCTTACTTATATCAATTCAATACAAGGTTATAAAAAGGTAAAAACAGTGGCACAGGCTTCGTCTTCGTGGCAGCAGTTAATAAACCAGATTTCCAACTTGGCACTTGGAATGCCCAAGATAAAAGCCACGCATCTGCGAAGTAAAGAGCGATTCCAACCAGGACCTGGTGGAGTTCTTAGCTTTTTAACAATCGTTTTAGCGATGCTGCTATGGAACTGGAAGTTACTGCTTGCAACTAGTATTGGCGTTGGTACAATGGTATCAGCTTATTCGTTGCAAAAGCGAGACTTGTCAAACTATTGGTTGCAATTGAGTCAATTTTTTGACAAGCACAATCGGCGGTTACTGATAGCTGTATTTAGTGGTGGTATTGCTACTTTTACTAGCTACACGGCTATAGCTGTATTTCTTGGCTCGAAAAATCCTTGGATTGCAACTGGCGCCTTAATGCAAGGTGCTGGAACGCTGTTGACTTTAATCTTACTAGTATGGCTAATCACCACCATTAATGACAACAAAGAGCAGAACCAAATTGACCAATTGTTACAAAAGTTAACTGAATCAGACCCGCTGAAACGTTTAATTGCTTTACGTCAACTAACAAAATTAGTGACTCGTTTTGATATTGACGTTTCAGAGCGCAAAGCTGTAATTGATTGCTTACAGCTTTTGTTAACTACTGAAGAAGAAACATTAATACGAGACACAGCGTTTGATAGTTTACAAGCGGTAGAAAAGTTACAAACATCAAATGGTGGTGCTATTCCATTAAAGCCACTGTTCGTCAAAGTCAAACAGAAGGCCCCCACTGCTTAAATGTTTTTGGTTAATAGTTTTCCATTACAAACCTGTACAACTCTGTGATTACAGCGTCGTACCAACTGCTCGTCGTGAGTGGTGATAATGACGGTGGCGCCAAAAGCGTTTAATTTCCGAAAAATTTGTATAATTTGCCAAGAGTTATCGGGGTCAAGATTTCCGGTAGGTTCATCTGCGAGTATTAAGGGTGGTGTACTGACTATTGCACGAGCTATCCCAACTCTTTGCTGCTCTCCTCCAGAAAGTTGACCCGGAAAACAATTGGCTTTTGATAGCAAACCTACTAGTTTTAAAGTTGGTTCTAGGCGCCGTTGAATTTCTTTACGTGTATAACCCTGTGCTTCCAAGACGACTGTTACATTTTCTGCGACTGTTCGCTGTTGAATTAATTTGTAGTCTTGAAAAACAATGCCAATACGGCGCCGTAATAAAGATAAAGCGTCACCTCGCATTTGTGCGACATTACATTCATCGACCATCACTTCACCCTGTGTAGGTAGTTCTTCACCGTACAGCATTTTTAGAAGCGTGGACTTACCCGAACCGCTTGCTCCTGTAACAAATAGAAATTCTCCTTTTTTGACCTCTAAGTTGATGTCAGATAAGGCAAGCTGGTTAACGTATGCTTTTGTAACGTTATGCAGTTGTACCATGTTTACTGCATTTAACGTTGGAATATCTTGTTCTCGGTCTAGTACAGTTTGATTGGAAGTTGCTTGATTTGTTGAGACAGCCATAGAGTCATTTAAAGGGGTATTTTACTTAAAGATGTATGGTTACAAAATTAAGGATTCCCAGACTACGCCCAACAATATCAAAATTTCAATATTTTTTTTGTTGTAGAGACGCGATATATCGCGTCTTTGTTTTAATTACTGACTGCGCGTCTGTCGGTGATACAATATACAATTGATTTCAGCGCAAATTCAGGTAAAGACAACATTCTCTTCCAGCGCCAAGGTTCTTTATATAAGCGATATAGCCATTCTAAGTTATTTTTTCCTAACCAATTGGGAGCGCGTGTTTTGATACCAGACCAAATATCAAAACTACCACCAACACCTATCCAAATGGCCTGTGGACATAAATGGCGATTTTGAGCAATCCACATTTCTTGGCGAGGGACTCCCAAACCAACTAAAATTAGCTGTGGCTGAATTTGAGCCAAAGTTTGCTTTAATTGTTCTTCTTCAAGTTCTGAGTGATATCCAGAATGGGTACCTGCAATTGTTAATCCTGGTGACTGTGACTGCCAATAGTCGGCAGCTTTTTGAGCGACTCCAGGACTTCCACCGTAGAAAAATATTTTAGGTGCATTTAATTTTGAGCTTGATTGTCCCAAATTTTGTAGTAATGCTTCTGCAAGCTCAATGCCTGGAACACGGTTTACATTTTGCTTCTTCAGCAGTTGGAGATATAGAACTACCCCGGCGCCATCGGGAATTACAAGCTCTGCATTTTGAATAATTTTAGACAAAGCTTCGTTACGTTCCGCTTGCATCGTCATTTCCGCATTTAGGGTAACAACATGCGCTCCCTGACTTTGTTCTAAGCGTTCTTGTAACCAGTTCGGGTAGTTAGCGATTACGTGGACGGGTAGTCCTAAAACTGAAAACGATTTAGGCAAATTAGACATAGCCTGCAAATTCTGGTTCCTCACACCATACTAATTACGAACGCTAGTTTATCAAATTTGTTCCAAAGGTGATTGGTCTGAATAGTTACAAACAAAGGGTAGAATATAATTTTTTGATGTTGAATATACTTTAGAGTGTCTCGTTAAACCAAATTATAGTTAGTACCTTGATACCTCTTGTAAATCAGCGAGAAACCAGGTTTCTACCAAATATCGACTTTGAAACCTGGTTTCTCTTAGTTTTGTAAAGATGTATGACTACTACATTTTGTAAAACTTTTTAGTAAACTCAACTTTACAGCCAACTGCGAAACGGGCAAAAATCGACCATGAGTAAAATTCGTGTTGCTCTGATTGAAGACCATGACCTCACCCGTGTGAGTATCCGCACTGCATTGCAACAAAAAGGAGAAATTGAAGTTGTTGGAGAGGCGCCGAATGCAGCAGAAGGGCTAAAACTGCTTTCTTTGGTGCATCCGGATGTAGCAATTGTGGATATTGGATTACCTGACAAAGATGGTATCGAGTTAACGCGCGAGATTAAATCAGAAGCAGGTAACGATGAATCAAGAACTAGAGTATTAATTTTAACGCTGCGCGATAGTAAGGAGGCAGTTTTAGCGGCGTTTGCAGCAGGGGCAGATTCATACTGCATGAAGGATGTTAAGTACGATAATTTGCTTGAAGCGGTTCGCGTCACTTATAACGGTAACGCTTGGATTGACCCAGCGATTGCCCGAATTGTCCTACAACAGGCAAAAACTAATCCTACCAAAATAGATGCCACAACCAGCGAGGCGAACGCGGCGTCGGTTGAGTCGGGTGGGCAAACCGATGAACAAATGATTGACCCTTATACTCTTACGGAACGAGAGTTAGAGGTATTACAGTTAATTGTTGAAGGTTGTAGTAACGCTGTTATTGCCGAAAGGTTATATATCACCGTCGGTACCGTCAAAACTCATGTACGTAACATTTTAAATAAGCTATGTGCTGATGACCGTACTCAAGCTGCTGTGCGCGCGTTGCGTTCTGGTTTAGTAGGTTAGTAGAGACAAATAATTATCAATTGATGCAGAGGCGCCCTTACGTAAGGCGCCTCTACATTTGTAAAGACTGTCATGGTATCAAGTATTTTGCGTATATTAGTATTATATATTATATTTAATTAAGTATTAATACTTGCGTAAGCTATTAGATAATAAAGATACATTAGTGTGCGGTTAGTAAGCGAAGACTGTTAAACTATTGGTTGGTGTAGAGTAATACATAATGGAGTGCGATGGATATTTTTAAATACTTGTAAAATATAAGATTCAAATTGGGTATCCTCTATATAAGCATGTAATTTATTTTCGTTCATTGGGTGGAAGTACTCGTACTGAAACACTTTTAAACAGGCGCGAAACCAAAGTCAAATATGACTGAAACAGGGCTAGATAAACTGAAGCTGATGGTGGTAGACGATGAACCGGATAATCTAGAACTACTCTACCGTACTTTTCGGCGCGATTTTCAAGTTTTCAAAGCGAGCAACGCTATCAGTGCTATTGACATCTTAGATAAAGAAGGCGAAATGGCTGTAATTATCTCAGACCAACGAATGCCTGAGATGAACGGTACGGAATTTCTTAGCCTCACGGTTGAGCGTTTCCCCGACACAATCCGCATTTTGCTAACTGGGTTTACAGATGTCGAAGACTTAGTGGATGCTATCAACTCCGGTCAGGTGTTCAAGTATATTACCAAACCTTGGAAGCCTGACCGTCTCAAAGCAGTAGTAGAACAGGCAGCCGATACGTATCGTGTTGTTAAAAAGCGAACCCAAGAATTGAGTCGCGCTTTAAGACGTGAGTCACTATTTAATGCAGTGACAACGGCAGTTAGGGAGTCACTTGACTACCGTAGTATGCTGCAAAAAATTGTCGCGACACTTGGGCAGAGTTTTGACGCGACTTATTGCTTTGTACGACCAGTTGAAAACGACCATTTAACACAAGACGAGTTTTACTACCAAGACCCAAAAGCTTCTGAATTTTGCTCTCCGGTTGATTCAGAAATTTTGATCGAAAAAGTTTTAGAAACTCGTAATTATCAACTTTCGCAGTCAGGTGACGATACTTACCCTTGTTACCAACTAGTTGTACCGTTGATTTACCAGCAACAATTCTTAGCTATCTTGACTTTATGCCAATATAAGCGTGATTATTCTTGGCAAGAACAGGACATACAGTTGATAACAGGAGTTGTTGAACAAGCAGCACTTGCGCTTTCGCAAGCCAAACTTTATCAGCGTCTACAAGAGAAACAAGAGCAAATTCGGTTGGAACTAGGAGTTGCGCGTCAAATTCAAAATAATTTGCTGCGTCAAAGACTACCAGAAATTGAGAATGCGCGTATACAAGCTAGTTGTTTGCCTGCACGCGAGGTTGGAGGCGATTTTTTTGAGGTGTTTGTTCACCCAAAAGGTGACTTATGGTTAGCTGTTGGGGATGTATCTGGAAAAGGTGTTCCAGCAGCTTTGTTTATGGCAAGCGCAATATCAGTGCTACGTCGTGAATTATCACAAGAAACACCCGAATTGCCCAACGTGGTCATGCAAAACCTAAATCATGCCTTGTGCGATGATTTAATCGGCAATAATTGCTTCATAACTATGGTTTTGGCGCGCTATATAAGTGCGACTGGGGAGTTAGTTTATGCTAACGCTGGACACATCTATCCTTTACTTTGGTCGAGCGAAGATACGAGCGTTCAACAACCAACTTATTTAACAACACGTGGGGTTCCTTTAGGTATCTTACCTAAGTGGCAAGCCCAATATGGTCAGTTAGTTCTCTCCTCTGGAGATATACTACTTCTTGCTAGTGACGGAATTACCGAAGCAATGGTATCAAATCATCCTGATGCTGAGGTATCCAAGGTTGGTGCTGGTATGAACCGCTCTATGTTAAAACAGGAGGGTTTGTGGAAGCTACTAAAAAATCAACCGCAACCCTTATGTCTAGATAGTTTACTAGCTCGCATCCAGGAAGATACTGATTCTCAAGAAGACGACCAAACCATACTTGCTTTGGAGGTTTTATAGAATGATGAAAACTGAGCTTCATGTACCGAGTGACTTGAAGTTTTTGACGATTGTAGAAGATTGGCTACTAGGATGTCTTAAGGTCGAGTTAGGACAATCGGTTGATTGGTCTAAGCAGTCTAATCGGTTACGGTTAGTATTAGTTGAAGCGTACTCAAATGCTGTGCGTCATGCTCACAAAGACCTGCCAAACGCTCCTATATTGATTCGTCTAGAACTTCAAGACCGAGATATTGCTCTAGAAGTTTGGGACAGTGGTGATGGTTTTGATATGTCAGACTACTTTGCCCCTAGTCCTACTGATAAACAAGAAGGTGGTTACGGATGGCTAATTATGAATCGCTTAATGGACAAAGTTGAGTATCAATTACAAGTTAATGGTGGTAACTGCCTCAAACTTGAAGCAAAGTTGCCTGAAATTGCTTAAACAGCTTTACCAATATTTATTTCTGGTTCATAAATAAAATAGTTGAATCATTTATTAGCACACAATTAAAAGGCTCTATTATCTCCAGTAATTTTGATACCATACTATACACGTGCTATTTTAATTGTGACTTTTTAGGAGGCGCCACAAATCACTTAAATTTTTAGTACTGTCAGTCAAATAATAAACTTTACTAAATTTATTTGATTCATAACCACGTAGCACAGGCATCCCTGCCTGTGCATATTTTGTATTATTTGTACATACTACCTGCGTAAATTCAACAGTTCTTGCGGCGAAGCTAAAAGCTTTACTCTCGTGTAAACAATTTCCTTGCTTTCATTGAGAATAAATATCCAACTCACGTTAACACCACACCAAGAAGTTTCTGCTTTCCCAGACACTTGTACCTGGTATTGCCCATCTTCTAAAACTTCTATAATTCCTTGATTAGGGTAAGCTTTTATACCTTTAGCTTCTTGATTGAGGTAACTGACTATTGCGTCGCATCCAGAAATATCTGATTCAAATGGTGGACGCATAACACCGTCAGGTGCAAATAAATCAGCCGTTGCTTCAAAATTTCCAGCGTTAAGTGTTTCAAAATAACTTAAAACTGTTGGCTCCTCAATTCCTTCAATTTTTGTTGAATTTGCAACAGAAGTAAATTCAGCGGCTGTCATAAGATTACCTATATATCATGCGTGCTAAACTTAATTTGCATCACCTGAACCGAAAATAAAAGTTATTTAAGAAGGATTTATTAAAACCATTGCAAATACTTCTAAAGGTGGTTGTAAATGATAAAGTATGAGAAAGTACATTTTATTAGAGTGTTGGCGCAGTAGGTAGATGATATAAATGAGTGGATTGCAAAAAATCAGTAGCGATGAAGTCAAGCGTAAAGCCTTAGAACTTGGAGTTCATAAGGTTGGAATTACTGTGCCAACTGCTAATTCGCTCTCTGAACTAAATCATTTGAGTAAGTGGCTCGAATTGGGCTATCAAGCCGATATGATGTGGATGTCAAACAAAGCGCGCCGAGATATAAAGCTAGTTATGCCTGAAGTAAAATCTTTAGTATGCGTAGCATTAAATTATTACACACCGCAGCAACATCAAGAAGTCACAGGGACAGGGGACAGATGTGGTAAAATCTCTCGATACGCATGGGGAAGGGATTATCACAAAGTCATGCACAAAAAACTCAAAGCCTTAAGCAGTTGGTTAGAATCGTTACATCCGGATATCAAAACGCGATATTATGCCGATACAGGGCCAATTCAAGATAAAGTGTGGTCAGAAAAAGCGGGTATTGGTTGGATAGCAAAAAATGGTAATGTAATTTCACGTTCTCATGGTTCATGGATATTTTTAGGAGAAGTGCTAACAAACTTGGAGCTAATACCCGATACACCACATACTAAGCATTGTGGAACTTGTACTCGTTGTATAGATGCTTGTCCTACAGGCGCCATTATTGCGGATGGTGTAGTTGATGCAAATCGTTGTATTGCTTATCATACAATTGAAAATCGTAGCGAAGAACTACCAGAAACGATTAAATCAAAAATGCAAGGTTGGGTAGCAGGATGTGATATTTGTCAAGATGTTTGTCCTTGGAACCAACGCTTCGCAAATGTAACTGATGTCGTCGAATTTCAACCATATTCTGAAAATGTGGCGCCGTCTTTAGCAGAGTTAGCAGAAATATCAGACGAAGAATGGGATAAACGTTTTACTGCATCGGCTTTAAGACGAATAAAGCCGTTTATGTTACGACGGAATGCCCGCGCTAATATAGAAGCATTCCAGGCAAAATTATGACGACCAAAGTAATTATTTTTGATTTCGATGGTACTATCGCCGATACAGTTGATGCGCTTGTTAGCGTTGCAAATCGTTTAGCCGCCGATTTTGGCTATATTCAAATTACATCAGAAGAATTATCTATATTAAGAAATTTAACATCTAGGGAAATAATAAAGTATTCTGGTATATCAATTTTTAAAATTCCGTTTTTAGTTAAAAAAGTCAAATCAGAGTTAAAGAATAAAATTCCTGAACTTAAACCAATTGCTGGGATGCAGGAAGCTTTAGTAGAATTAAGAAATCAAGGACATAGACTAGGAATTATTACCTCTAATTCGCAAGATAATGTAGCAGAATTTCTGAGAATAAATAATTTAGATAATCTATTTGAATTTGTTTATTCGGGAGTGACGATATTTGGTAAAACTACAATAATTAATAATGTATTGCGGCAAAAACAAATTAAAACACAAGAAGTAATTTATGTAGGCGATGAAACGCGGGATATTGAAGCGTCAAAGAGAGCCAATATTAAAGTAGTAGCTGTAACTTGGGGATTTAATTCCCCAGAAGCGTTAGCTCGGCAGAAACCTAACTTTTTAATTAATCATCCTAGTGAGTTAATAGATATTGTGAATGAAAATTAATAGGTTTTTGTACGGGCAAGGATGCCCGTTCCACAAGAGTGTCCACAAAATTACTAAAATTATTGACCAGGTTGACCTAATTCTAAAGCTCTCTTTACAAGGTCATCATCAACATTACCAACACCTTCATTACCCGTTTCTATTTCACTTGCCATGCTCATATAATCATCAGGATTACCTGTTGCAGGTGCCTCAATCTTCTTCTCTTCAGCTTTTGGAATTTCATATTGAGGTGCAACCGCAGCTTCAGCAGCTTTTTGACCTTCTTCACTATTATCAATTGGGCTGACGCTCATTTCCTTAGCGAGTTCATAGTCAGCATCAAAATCAACTTTAGGCGCCTTTTCTACACCATCGGCAACATTGTCTGCAAGTAACTGTGCATCGTGAGACACTTCACTGGCATTAATTTTTACTTCGTCAGCCATTATTTTGCTCCTTCGTAATTTACGCATTTTATTCTTCTATAATGTCATCCTACCAACATTGACTTCGCACGTCTTGATACCATTTGATAGATTCTTACCTCTATAAAAAGATAGATAAATCAAGGTTTTAACTTTACCTCTACACAGAGACAGATAAATTTAACACAATATTTTCTAACTAATCTTACTAACAGTAGTAGTTTATAATGCCCTTAAATTGTTACTCCTGATTTAAGGCGCAATCGTTCAATTATCAAAATATAAGGGAACTTAACGATGGTTAGCAGTTTTAATAATCAAATTCCTCAAGCCTTGACAGAAGAATCACAAGCAGTGGTTAAAGACTTTGATAAGCTAGATACTGATGCAAAACTTGCTTGGTTTTATCTTGTTTATACAGAAATGGGTGAATCTATCACTCGTGCAGCACCCAATGCCGCAGAACCAGAACTGGCACCTTCCCTTGTGCAAGACTATTTAAAATTGTCTGACGACAAGCAATTGCAAATCATGCGTGATATAGTAGACAAAAAAGATACTGAATACTCACGTACTTACGGTGCCTTGAAAGACAATAATCAATTACTAGTTTGGTACGCTTGGGCAGAAGAAATGGGTAAAAGCGTAGTTGGAATGCCTAACGACTACACACCAAGCGATAACGTAAAAGGCTTGTTATCTAAAATCCAAAACCTAGAATTTGAAGGACAAATGTCTGTATTCCGCACAATTGTGAATCAAATGGGTTACAGCAATGTTAAACCAATAGAAACACAAGCTCAAACAGGTAAAACCGCCAGCCTTTAATTGAAATTGTAAATAAAATGTTGTAGAGGGGCGAGGAACATCGCGTCTCTACGGTTTATTGCATAGCTGCAACTTGGTTTAAATCAGCTGGTGTCAAATGTGAATGTACAACTTCACCATCGCGGAACCAAACGATACGTCGAGTTTGACGTGCAACTTCTGGCTCGTGCGTTACCATTACAACAGTAATACCACTGTCATTAAGTTCTGTAAAAATATCAAGTACTTCTTGAGTAGTACGCGAGTCTAGGGCGCCTGTAGGTTCGTCGGCAAGAAGTAAAACTGGACGATTAACAATAGCACGGGCAATAGCTACCCGTTGTTGTTGTCCTCCAGATAATTGATTGGGTTTATTTAGTAATCGTTTTTCTAGTCCAACTTTAATTAATGCTTCAGTTGCTCTGTCTTTACGTTCAGAGTTAGGAATACCTGCATATACCATTGGTAGCATTACATTTTCTAAAGCGCTTAGTTGCTGCAATAAGTGAAACTGTTGGAAAACAAATCCTAGTTTTTTGTTACGAATGTGTGCAAGTTTGCTATCTTCCATGTGAGCAACATCGACATTATCTAAATAATAATGGCCAGAGCTAGGACGGTCTAGACAACCAATAATATTCATTGCCGTAGATTTTCCCGAACCGGATGGTCCCATAATCGAACAATAGTCACCCTCTTCAATTGTGAGGTTTACGTCACTTAACGCACGGACTTCTGTTTCACCAATACCGTATACTTTGAATATATTTTCTAAACGAATAATCGTTTTTTTATAGTTGAAAGTGCTGAGTGCTGAGTGCTGAGTAGAGTTAATAATAGATTGTTGATTTGTTATATTATCAATTGGTTGTTCTTCCTTCATATTTTTCTCCTGTTATAAATATAATTTTGACTTGAACTTAACTCTAAACTCCTAACTCCTGACTCAGTACAAGCGCACGAGCGCACTTTTTACTCTCTTAAGCGCTTCTTAATGCGACAATTGGGTCGAGTTTGGCTGCGCGACGTGCTGGAAATACACCGAAGAATAAGCCAATTGCACCAGAAATACCTACAGCGCAACCTATCGCAACTGGAGAAATAGCTGCTTCTAGGGGAGTTAAGGCGCCTACTAATACAATTCCAGAAACACCTACAACAGTACCTATTAAACCACCTGCGGCTGATACGATTACGGCTTCAATCATAAATTGCAACAAAATATCTTGTTCGGTGGCGCCTATAGCTTTACGTAAACCAATTTCGTGTGTACGTTCGGTAACAGATACAAGCATGATGTTCATAATACCGATACCGCCTACAAATAACGAAATTGCGGCAATTGCAGCAAGCATAATAGTTAAGGCGCCTGAAATTTGTCCAACAGTTTGGAGTGCGTCTTTTTGAGTACGAATAGTAAAATCGTCTTCGTTAGTGATTTTGTGACGTAAACGCAGTAAGTTCGTAATTTGGAAAACTGCTGCATCTACGCTTTGACCGTCACGAGCCGAAGCGACGATATAATCTAGGGCAATACCATATGGAGAGTTGCGACCAATTAACCGATTTGCAGAAGTTGTTAATGGTACTATTGCTGCACTATCATAATCGGCGCCGACGCTAGAACCTTTTTCTGTAAGTACACCAATAACTTCAAACCGAGAGTCTTTGACACGTACTAGTTGCCCAATAGGGTTAGTTGAGCCAAATAACTTTGCAGCGAATTTACCTCCAAGCACAATAACTTGGTTGTTACGTTTCATATCTACATCGCTAAAAAAGCGACCCTTGGATGTAGCAAAATCACGCACCTGCAAGAAACTAGGCGTACTACCAATGATATTGACATCAGTGTTACGATTACCAAAACTTACTCTTTGCCTACGGTTTAATTCGGGCGCCACTCCTACTACTGTTGGAACTTGAGAAGCAATAGCATCTGCATCAGCTAAAACCAAATTTCTAGGGACATCAAATGATATTCGCTGCGTTTCCTCGTTTCCTGGAATTACAAATAATACATTTGGTCCAAGTGATTCTAATTGCTTGGCGACGTATTTTTGACCACCTTCTCCAATACCAATCATCGCAATTACCGAAGCATTGCCAATTACAATACCAAGCATTGTCAACGCACTACGTAACTTATTTGAAAGCAGGGTTTTACCCGCCATTTTCATACTTTCAACAATATTCATAATAAAAGTTAGGAGTTATGAGTTATGAAGGGCGGGTTTACGAAATTTTTTTTTATAACTAGAGTATGGGTTAACCCACCCTTACAGGATGCGCTTTACCCTATTTTTGATTTTGTTTTTCCATTTGCTTTTGCATTTGATATTCTTTAGGAGGGTTTAAGAAAATGCGGTCGCCTTGTTTGACTCCTTCTAGAATTTGGGTTTGGTTTTTGATTTGTGAACCAATGACAACGGGACGAAACTGGGGTTGATTCTTATTATCAGGCACTAGCACACCAGTATTTCCTTTCTCTGTCACAATCGCTACAGTTGGTACTATTAAAGCATTTGGTACATCATCGCCTAAGAACGTCAAGTCAACGTTTAAACCAGAGCGCAATTTTTCTTCACCTGTTTCAATTTGTACTCGTATTTGAAATAAAGTTACACCTTCTTCTTTAACAGCTTCGGGTGCAATTAAGCGAACACGTCCTTTAAATACTTGCTCTGGGTAAGCATCACTAGTAATTTCTACCTGCTGCCCAACTTTGATTCTACCAATATCGGCTTCAGGTACACTTGCTAAGACTTCTAAACCGCGTACTAAAGCAACTATCGAACTTGATGTTGCAGAAGCCGAAGCACTAGCTGAAGTTGTCGGCGCCACATAAGCACCAACGTTGGCATATTTTTGTGTGACAATACCAGAAAACGGCGCCCGAATAATAGAGTCTTCTAAATTAACTAATTCGGCTTGGAGTCGCGCTTGTGCTTCTGCAACTGCTGCGGTACGTTGAGCAATTTCTTCGGGACGCGAACCACTTTCTGCTAATTGTAATGCTGCACGTGCTTCTGCAACAGCCGCTTGACGTTGGGCAATATCTTCCGAACGGCTACCGCTTTGTGATAACGATAAACGTTTTTGAGCCTCACGTAAAGAAGCCTTAGCAGAATTATCATCGCTTATAGCTTGGTCTAATAACTGCCGTCTTTCGGCGCCTTGGTCAACAAGATAACGATAACGCCGCACTTGTTCAGCAGTATAATTAGCTCGCGCCTGTGCTGCATCAACTTGTGCTTGTGCTTGGGCTATTTCTTGGGGACGGTTTCCTGCACGAGCTTCTGCAAGTTGTGCTTCTACTGAAGCTAACCTAGCGCGCGACTGAGCAATTTCTTGTGGACGACTACCTGCACGCGCTTGGTCGAGTTGTGCAATAGCTTGTGCAACATTTGCCCGTGCTTGTTGAATACGAGCTTGAATATCAGCACTATTCATTTTGGCAATAATTTGCCCTTGCTGTACCTTGTCACCTTGTTCTACAAGTAGCTGCCCAAGAATACCACCATTTTTAGGGCTAACATTCACACTTTGAACTGGGGTAACTCTACCACTAGCAGTAATTCGTAGCGTGACATTTTTTGCCTCAACTGGTACCGTAAGCTGGGAAATATCTTCGTTTCGACCGCCTTGAGTAATAAATGTATTAGTAGCGACAGTCCCAGCGACAAAAACACCAGCTGCCATCAAACCCAATACCCAACGGGATGGAGACTTTATCTTTGTACCAAAAACAGGAATTTTGATTTGCGTTGCCATAGAAACACGTATATATATTTAATTGATGGGTATGGTTAATGGAGAATATATTTTTAGCCGCTGGTTTGATATACAACCAATCGCCTATTAATTACCGTAATCTACTTTGTAAAGATTTACTTAATATGAGTTCATATTAACCGCTTGTACGCTATGGTGCCTTCACCTAAGAGGGTGAATTACTCCTCTGCTCTGTGTCCTAGAAGTCTCCGTGGTAAAATTCAAGACTTTGTTTCTTCAAACACTTGTACTTATTCCTCAACAAAGTAATAATTAACTATAATTTCCCGTCATCCAGTATCTCAAACACGACAGGTAAAAACTCATGGAGTACAACTTTCAGGAACTAGCACAACTTTACAAAAACGCGCTCCTCAACGATGTACTTCCCTTTTGGCAAAAAAACTCTATTGACTGGGAAAAGGGTGGTTACTTCACCTGTTTAGACACAAACGGTCAAGTATACGACACCGACAAATTTATTTGGCTGCAAAACCGTCAAGTATGGACGTTCTCGATGTTGTGCAATGAAATAGAAAAGCGTGAAGACTGGCTAAAAATAGCTGAATGTGGCGCCAAATTTCTTGCACAACACGGACGTGACGAGGAAGGAAACTGGTATTTTGCCTTAAACCGTGAAGGTCAACCGCTTGTACAACCTTATAATATATTCTCCGATTGCTTTGCGGCGATGGCGTTCAGTAAATATGCACTAGCTTCGGGTGAAGAGTGGGCGAAAGATATAGCGATGCAAGCTTATAATAATGTGCTGCGCCGCAAAGACAATCCTAAAGGTAAATATACAAAAGCTTATCCCGGTACGCGCGTCATGAAATCGTTAGCGGTACCAATGATTTTGGCAAACCTAACTTTAGAAATGGAGTGGTTATTACCCAGTGAAACCCTCGAACAAGTTCTCGAAGCAACTGTAACAGAAGTCATGGGTGACTTTCTCGACCAAGAACGAGGATTAATGTTTGAAAACGTCACACCTCTTGGCGCCCATATAGATAGTTTCGATGGTAGAGTAATAAACCCAGGTCACGGCATCGAAGCGATGTGGTTTATTATGGATATCGCTCACCGTAAAAACGACACAAAAACAATCAACCAAGCTGTTGATGTCGTACTAAATATCCTTAACTTCGCATGGGATAGAGAATACGGTGGACTTTACTACTTCATGGATAGCAAAGGACACCCACTCCAACAGTTGGAATGGGACCAAAAACTCTGGTGGGTACACTTAGAAACTTTAGTAGCACTCGCTATGGGTTATAAATTAACAGGGCGCCAACTCTGTTGGGAATGGTATAAAAAACTGCATGATTACTCATGGTCACACTTTGCAGACCCCCAAAATGGCGAATGGTTTGGTTATTTAAACAGACGGGGAGAAGTGCTACTAAACCTCAAAGGTGGTAAATGGAAAGGATGCTTTCATGTACCACGCGCAATGTACTTATGCTGGCGCCAATTTGAAGCGTTGGAAGCGTAGTGACCCGACATTTTCATTTAAATGATTATAATAATCAATCTTATAAAACATTGAAACTCTATAACTATATAACTTTTTTCTTTAAAAATAGCAGTTAAACAGCCATTGCAATAAAGGTGGGGGCGTAATAACACTGATTCTGGCGCCAGTACACGAGTAGAAATTCAGAAATCGCACGGTTTTTGAACATCAGAATTATTCGCGATGATAAAGTTATAAGTTTCGCGGTGCATTCTATGCCTAAGTTATATTCATGCTTTGAGGATTTTATTTCGTCAAATCTTGATTTGATGAAAATTGTTATTAATTCTAAAGACCCAGAGCAAATTACTCATTTAAACACAGCCATATCAAATCTTGACAATCATTATAAATTTGTATTAGATATCGACAAGATATTGCAAAAAAGCAAAATTAATATTAATCATAAAGAATCTACAAAAACTCCAGTCTTAGACGATATCAAAGGTAGAAATAATTCTTATAATTATGTAAAGCTTCCACTAGAAGTAGAGGATTATTTTGGCGGTGCCATTCGTAGCAAAAGTCATTTGGATAAAATTGAGAATCAACTTGAAAAGGGAAAACAACTTATTTTAAATTTTAGAGACCAAGCAATTTGTCTTAAACATATTTATTCTTCGCTTCAACAATTTATTTACCAAGAAAAGATAAAAAATTACCCTTATAGTAATTTTTTAGATTTGGAGAGGTATATCTCAAAAACAAGTTTGACAATTAAATGTAAAATTAAATCTAATGACTATGAACTACTTCGCTCACCGGAAACACAGACTCAGCCTGTAGTTACAGAATTTACTCAAATAAAAAATCAGATAAATGAATTATTGTCTTTGGAACAAAACTGTGACAAAATTGAAATGGTACGTGATACAATAAAACATTTAATAGATATTTTTGGTTTAAACTCAGTTCGTGAAATGCAAATAAACGCAAAGTGCGAAATAATGATTAATATAGGCGACAAAGATTATTTAATAGCAGATATTTTCGACAGATGTAGAAGAATTGAAGGACAAGTTACACCTATTCTTAATCAAGCAGAAATAATGAATGTTTTAATTAAAAATTGCTTTATAAATCAAGATTTTGTTGCAACTCATAAAAATAATTATAGTTCTAAACGAAAATGTTCTATTCGTACATTAGTTAGCAGAACTAATAAACATTTCAATACTATAGACCACAGAATTAGCTTAAAAAGTCCTAGTATTTTATACAGTAGTATAGAAGCAGTAGAAAATGATACTGATTTTAACTATTTTCAATTTATACTTAAACAAACTGGAATAATTTTAAGTGATAACCAAGAAAAAAATCAATTAAGCATAAGTAAGATTAAAGCTTTAATAGAAATATGTGGCGCATCAATCCAAGATATTGGATTAAATAAGTATAGTCACTATGTTTTTTATTTTAATAAAAGTTCTACATTTATGACCTTAGACGATATAATCAAAAAATTATCAGGAGTAGACAAAAAAGTTAAAGTATGTATATCAAGGACAACATTGTTATTGGGGATGGGTTTGCGAAGTCTTCAATTTCCACAACTACTTATTAATACTAAACAATCTTATTTAACCCCACAGAATATTGAGTCTTACCTAAATACATACCAGTATACACTCAACAATACTAAACTAGATTTAGAAACAACCAGTGCAGAAGTAGCAGAAAAAACATCAGCTTTTACATCTGTATATACAGAATTAATAGAAGTTAATAAGCATATAGAATATATTTATAATTCAGTTTATACAACTGATACTCAACAAGGCGATACTACCATAACAAATAAAAAAACGGATAGCAATAGCGACAATAGTACAGAACTTTTTCAAAGCGTGGATGAAATCGTAGTGAAAAATAACGGTAGTCGAGAAATCAAATTATATTTTGTTTTCAATAAT
>NZ_MRCD01000103.1 GCF_001904745.1 Calothrix sp. HK-06 | reverse complement strand
GATCATAGCCTGGGAAAGATTTTGAATAATATCTCCTTCCAAATTAAAAAACGTACACTTCGATGAGGCTATTTCTTGAAAAATAGAAATATTAGAACATACTACTTTGCTTCCAAGTGATAATGCTTCTGCTAAGGGTAGGCAAAAACCTTCTGTGCTAGAAGGTACTACCAGCATTTCGCAGTTCTTGTATAGCCAGCAAAGTTCGCTATCATCAATTGATGCTAACATTATAACTTGTTTTTCAAGAGACATTGTATTAACTAAATGGTGGAGGTTTTCGGTTTCAGGTCCCGAACTACCAACAATAACTAGTTTCGTGTCGTCTTGAATATAATTATTTTGCCGAAGCAAATAATACGATTTAATTAAAGTATCTAAATTTTTATTTTTTCGATGTTGTGCAACTGAGAGGAAAAATGGATTTGTAGTCAGATATGTTGCGCTACTGGGAATTCTTTCAATTACATTACTAAAATCAACTTGATTGTAAATAACAGTAGTTTTTTTCTGATTATCAATATTTTTAAAATATTTATTCAAGGCTAATAATGTTGTTTTAGAAACACAAGATAAACCGTCACTATTATAAACAGATTGGTTTAAAAAAGCTTGATTAAAAATCACATTAGGAAACCCAAAATTTTCTGGAAATTCGTAAGGATATAGGTCATGAATTGTTGAGATTACAGGACAATTAAATAAATTTCTAAAAAATGGAAGTGGAAATGATAAATGAACAATATTAGCTTGAAGTTGTTTAGCAAGCTTAGGTAAGGTAAATATAAACCAACTATTTCTCGACAATGAGGTATTTTTAATATCTACCTGAACGAGGTTAATTTTACTTGATGAGAAGGTAAAGGATTTTTCAAAATAAGATTTTTGCCATACTCCAACTACTAAGCTAACTTTAGTGACTTTATCGCTTTGTGCAAGACTTTGGGCAAGGTTTGCTGCGTGGCGGCAAACTCCTGTCGGTTTAGATGGTCGATGTAAAGCGGCAATTAGAATATGCATTTTTGGGTATTAAGATAAAATACTTTAATAATTCGTTTCTCTGACACTATAGCTATATTCATCCTTGTTACTTTTGATGATATCTGGATAGATTGTAGCTAAATGTTTAACTTTAGCTTGCCAACTATAAGATTCACGTACTAACTTCTGTCCTGCTAGTCCCATACGCATCCGAAGTTGAGTATCTTGGGCTAGAACAACCATAGCCTTAGACATATCGCTGACTGTTAAATCTGGGCTAGAGCTTTTTATTTTAAAACCAGTTTCCTCAGTGACTTGAACTGCTGGCCCTCCCAAATCCAAACATATTACTGAACGACCTGCTGCCATCATCTCCGAACATACCCATCCCCCTGAATCGTGTAAACTGGGATGAATTAGTACGTGACACTTTTCTAGCAAGCTTAGGGTTTCCTCTCGTGGCAAAGCGCCCCAAAAGCGCACTTTGTCACCAAGCTGAAGTTGTTTGACCAATGCTTCTAAGCGTTTTTGTTCGGAACCCTCACCAATAATCCAATACTCTGCTTTTTCGAGCTTTGCTTCGTTAAAGGCTTGTAGCCCTAAATGAATGCCCTTCCAATGTAAAAGGCGCCCAATACTGACGAATCTAACAACATCACTATCATTTTGAGAGAATTGCGCTAGACGGGTAATGTCTTCATAAGGTAAACCCGCATTAGAGAATATCTGAACATTTTTTACACCCAAATAACGCAGACGCTGGGCTGTTTCTTCGGTGGCTGCTAATGCTAAAACACTACGTCGAGCGGTAAGATGCACAAATGGATCGAACTCTCCCAAATTGCGTGCCAAGCTGCGTAATATCTCGTAAACCTTTCCCCGCACGCTAAAATTTTTCCAGAAAGCCTTGGGTGCTGATTCTCCTCCCCCAACTGGTCCCCAAACAAATGGAATTGGCAATAGTGAAATAAAGCTGGGACTTGAATACTTACCAAAGGTGACATGATGTACAGCATCGAAGCCAATTTTACGATGCAGTTGATACGCGACAAAATAAGCTTGAATTTGCCATAAATAGTAGTGAATTTGAATTGCTCCTTGTCCCCATCTCCAGCCATTAGCCCAAATTGGTAAAGTAAAGTAAACAAAATGTAAGTTAGGTACGGGATTTCGCGCTAACTCATCCTCAATTGCCGAGCGGCTTTCGTCCGGGCGAGTCAGTACCCAAACTTCATGATATACAGCCATTTGGCGAACCATATTCCAACCAATTCCTCGCTCAGAGCCTTGACCTGGTTCGCAAGAGTAGGCGGACATTAAAATTTTCATAGTTTATAGTACTTTATTAACTAAATTTTCATATATTTGAGCAATATCTTCTGCCGCTTTTTCCCAAGTGAATGATTTAACTCTTTTTAACCCCTTTTCAACTAGTTCCTGATAGTGAATAGGGTTGTGATAAAGCTTATCTACGCCATCTGCTATCGCCTCCGCATTACTTGGCTCAACAAAGAATCCCGCATTTCCTACTACTTCCGGCATAGCTGAAACATTTGAGGTAATAACTGGAGTTCCACAAGCCATAGCTTCTAAAATAGTTAGACCAAATCCTTCATAAAGCGAAGGAGCTAAAAGTATATCAGCAGCACTATAAATTTTAATTAGCGTAGTTTTATCTAGTTTACCTAAATAAGTAATATATTTTTCTAAACCGTTTTCTGTAATAAATTTTTTTTGTTCATTTGTAAAATCCGCACTGACTTTCCAAAAATGGATTGGCAGTCCGCGTTTTTTTAATATATGTAAGGCTTTAAGAATATTAGAAACATTCTTTCGGGGATGAACTGCGCCCACATTCAGCAAACAAATTGTTTCCGGGGAAATCCCATATTGTTGGCGAATAGCATCAACTTGATCTTGAGGAGATGGTTGATATATGGCATCAACGGCATTGGGAACCACTGAAATACGGGCTGGTTCAATATCCAAAATTTGAGTTGTATCCTTAGCTGTAACGCTCGAAACAGCTACGATATGTTCTGCTAGTTTCATGCCTTTGATCGCATACAACCACATTGCACGACTTACGAAAGGCAGTTCTACCGAACCTTTAAGATTATCCCGACAATAAAAGTTAATCAGATCGTGACAGGTGATTACAACTGGTTTGTTTTTTGCTTTCAACCGATAAGCAATGTGTCCTTCACTGGGGTCAATAATATGAAAAATATCCGCTTTTTGCTGCGTTACATGTTGTGGAAAGCGCCAGAATCTTTCATAGTATTTCTTAACCCTAAGTAATAACGAGTTATTTTTACGATCGACTGGATGGGGTTTGAGATCGATAATTTCCCACTTTGGTCGAACGATTCTTAGCCCCGAAATTACACCATCGGTATAAGTATCCATACTAGGTTCGGGCATTAGCCGAGCAAAAGCTATACGCATTAGTTAACCTCTCAAAATCAAAGTATTATATAAAGTTAAATTCATGATAAATTTCAGATATTATTTAACATATTATTTAAGACATTCTTTAGACATTTTTATATCAGCTTTTGCTGCGCTCGCATACTTTTTACTCTTTGGTTTTAGTAATTTTTGCCAAAGACCAAGTAGCCGCTCGGCAATCCGTTCGTGAGTGTAATTTCGCTCAACTCGATCCATCCCGTAGCGTCCAGCAGTTTCTCGCCACTCCGGTTCGCAAATCATCCTCTGCAAAATTTCCGCTAATTTTTCAGCATTTCCTTCAGGAAATATCAAATCAGGGCGCCCAATTACATTGGGAATTTCACCCGAATTAGAACCAACTACAGGAACGCCCATCGCCATTGCTTCGATAAGTACGTGACCAAATTGTTCTTTCCAAGTCGCAGCAGTACGCGAAGGTAAAACTAAAACATCAAATTGACTAATCTCTTGCGGCGCCTGGTCGTGTCGTACTCCGGAGCGCCAAATTACTAAATCGGCGATTTGTTGGTTTTGTGCTTCTTGTCGCAATGCATCTTCACCCTTACCAGAACCGCACAAAGTAATCTGGCATTTCAGCCCTCGATCTTGGAGGTGGCGAACTGCACCAAAAATAGTGTCAATACCTTTTTCCGGTACTAATCGTCCCAAAAAGCCAATATTGAAGATTTCATTTTGTTTTTGTGTCGTGGGAGCAAATAAATGAGTATCAACTCCTATCTGAGGTATGATTTCCATTAATCCACTGTAACCCCACTTTCGCAGTACATTTGCTCCATCGTGGTTGCCTGGGAGCATTAGGACTACAGTGTTAAGAACAAAATCGCGTACCCAACCACGCAAAGCGGAGAGATTGCGCTCCATATTTTCCCAAGCAAACACAACCATTGGTTTGCCTGTGATTCGACTCCAGATTGCAAATTCGAGGGTAGAAAGCGAGAATACTTCTTCTTCGATTTGGATAATATCGGGTTGAAAATCTTTTACTACTTGCCAGATTTGCCAAGGATTGTAAACATGTGCCCCACCACGACCAGAGAATAATACTGGTGCAGTATAGACTTTGATATTGGGGTAGGGTGTTTCAACCGTAAAGTGGCGATTCCATTCGAGTGCTTTCCAGTTGCTTGGTGCAAGCAAACCAACTTCTGTGCCAGTTTCTGCAATCGCATTCAGTTTTCCCTGATTGACTCCAACCACGTAAGCATGGCTGACAAAAAGTACGCGCATCGTTGAATTTTGTGTCATGGCTAATTAAACTGAGGTATACGCGCGCTCTTCATGAACGCTTTCGCTTTGGAGCAGGTTAAGTAAGTCGTTTTTATCTTTGGCAGCGATTAAATTAATGATTTGCTTGACTGGAATGCGAGAGTCAAAATCTGTTATTTTTCCGTCACCCTCGTATTGCCATACATGGTAATTATATTTACTCAGTAAATTTAATAAATCACTTGCTAGGTACCCAAAATCGGCGTATGCGCTAGGAGAATATTCAAATAGCCAAACTGGAGCAGTACTTGGTGGTAAGCTCATTAAACCTTCTGCACCTTGAAATACGAGCTTTTCAGCTCCTTCAACATCAACTTTGATTAGATCAATTTTAGTATCTTGCTGCGACCAGTAGGCATCTAGAGAGATGGTAGCAACCTTTACTAATTTCTCCGCACCTGAAGACGCTACTTGCTTGCGAATCGACGATACGGAAGGTTCTGCAAACACTTCAAACTCGACTTCACCAATATGATTACTAACTGCCTTGCAGTTGAGAGTAACGTTACACAAGTTATTCATCTGCACGTTTTCGCTCAAGATGGGGAAAATTCCCGGTTGTGGCTCAAAACCATGCACTTGCCCGGATGCTCCTACAGCTTGAGCGGCGAGTAAGGTATATTCTCCAATATGGGCGCCTATATCAACCAAGGTCATTCCTGGTCGCAGAAAGCGCATCATAAAATCAGCCGTTTCTAGTTCTGAGTAGCCTTGATAATAAATCAAGGAACCCGAACCAGTTTTGGGGATGCTAATTTTTAAATTGTTTTTAAATGGAATTACGTAGGGTCGCTTCGTCGTTAGCCAATGAAGACGCCATAATAAGCGTTTTGCGAACGCTTTCATGAAATTTTCTTTGACATCAGGACGAGCTAAAAATCGCTTTAGACGCTTGTGGAACACACTTTCTTGAGACATGGTTATATTTGGTATTAGGTATTAGGTATTAATTATTTGCTCGCACCGCTAACAGCTAGCCTCGCTCTCAAAGCTTTCCGCATCAATAACTTAATTTGACCTGTACCGTATACTTGGTCGTATAAAAAATCAAAAACTGGATTTGGAAGTAACTCACCCCACCTAAGTAGTTGCTGCTGTAGAAAGCGATTAAACTGGGTACGGAAATAAGGATGATGAACTAGACGCTGGTGGCTCTTTTGTCTCTCTAATTTTGACTTTCTTCTTAGGCGCGAAAGTAAATAGCGCGCATGGCTAACTATGATACTAGAATCTAAATCAGTCAAAGAAGCTGCAACAGAAGCGCTATAAGTTCTTGCCAAAAAGTTTTTTTGTTCTTGATGCACGTTTGCTATAGTGATTAACTCCCGTTCCATAAATTCAGGAGTCGCAGTTGTGACGCTGCTTGTATTTGCTCCATGAATGCGAAACTGACTTAACACGTTCATTATGGAACCAATATGAGTAATAAATGGTGCAAAGCGGAAAACTAAACTATCAGCATTCCGAACAAACTCTAGATTAAGCGGAAAGATATATTCTGCAACTTCTCGACGGATACTCAAAGCCGAAGCTGGCGGAATATTATCAACAAAACCACCATTTTTTAACGCTGATACCCCCATCCAACCAGAGGGTAATTGATTATACATCGGTGCTGGTTTAATATAGTTACCCGCTGCATCAATTTGGATAACATTGTGAATTGCAAAGCCAAATCTAGAATCTGATTGAAAAATCTCGACAGTTTTTTGGAGTTTATTATCCAACCAAATATCATCTGCATCTAACAAGCAAATAATTTCACCTTTGCTTTCTTGGTATGCAGTATTTAAAGCCGAAGCTACACCACCATTCGGTTTGCGGATAAGTTTAATTCTAGAGTCTTTTTGTACGTAGGTTTCGATGATTTCACAAGAGTTATCCTTCGAGCCATCATCGCAAACTATGACTTCAAAATGAGGATAAGTTTGCTGTAGCGCGCTGTCTAAGGTTTCACCGATATATCTAGAGTAATTGTAGTTGGGAACTAACACCGACACAAGTGGCTGTGTGGAAAGTGGTGTTAGTTCGAGAGGTTTAAGGGTGTCGGTAGACAAAGGTTGCATATTGGCTCTCTGTTGCTACATGTTTGTACTAAAAGCTTTAGCCCTTACTACGAACTTAAGGCTTACAAAATTATTTATACAGTGCATTTTGTTACTGCTCAGGATAAGTAGGAAACATTTTTTACTGAGCTATTTCTTTTTCAAACATACCAAGCGCGCGCAATGCTGCTTGATCCATATCGTAATATTTATACTCAGCAAGGCGCCCGACAAAGTGTACTGAACCGTTAAGTTTCTGAGCTTCTTTCAAGTAAAGGTCGTAACGCTCGCGATTGTCTTCGCGTGGGATAGGGTAGTAAGGATCATTTACACCGGGTACGTAAGCTTGGGGATATTCCATCACCAAAGTTGTCTTAGGTGAAGTTTGTCCGGAAAGATACTTTTGTTCGGTAATACGGGTAATATCGTACTCGTTGGGATAGTTAACTGTACCGACCTCTTGATAATTTTCTTGGTCGAGTGTTTCAAAGTGGAAGCGCAAGCTACGGTAAGGTAACTCACCATGCATATAGTCGAAGAAGGTATCAACTGGGCCCGTGTAAACCATCCGGTCGAATTTAATATCGTTGATGACTTCGCGATAATCAGCGTTTAGAAGTACTTTGATATTAGAGTGAGATAGCATTCGGCGAAACATTTCTGTGTAACCGTGCTTTGGCATTGCTTGGTAAGGGTCTTGGAAATAGCGGTTATCGCGACTGATATATACAGGAACTCGTCCGGTTACACCTCTATCTAATTCTTCGGGTTTTAAGTTCCACTGTTTGGTGGTGTAGCGCAAGAAAACATTATCGTATATATAGTTTGCTAGAAACTCTAATTCACCGTTAGCACTTTCGCGTAATTTAAGAATTGGGACTTTAACACCAAAACCAAAGTTTTCTAAGAGCTTTTCCTCAAGTCTCTCAGCATAGCGAGGTGGAAAAAGTGCATACAGCGAATTTATATTGAAGGGAATAGGAACCTTTTTCCCTTCGATAACACCAAGCACATGGTGAAAGTAATGGCGCCATTCAGTAAACTGAGAAAGATAATCCCATACTTTTTTTGATTTAGTATGAAAAATATGCGGACCATATTTGTGTACTAAAATACCATGTTCATTATAGTAATCGTAAGCATTACCAGCAATATGGTCGCGTCGTTCGATTATAAGAACTCGTTGCCCTAGTTGTGATGCGATGCGTTCAGCCAAAACACAACCAGAAAATCCGGCACCGACAATTACCCAGTCAAATTTCATGTAATTTCTCCTTAAGGTTGATGACCGAGGTTATATAGGTTGACTGAATTGTTCGGACAAGTTTATATGCTTTTGCTTCGCTAAATTTTTTCTAATTTCACGAATCTTATTAATTGTCTTCGGTCCTAAAAGTGCTCTTACAATCAAGTTACTTCTTGCAATTGAACCAGGATGCCAAACGTCAGCATGTGGATGTTTGCCAGAAATTAAAAATCTCCACCAATCAGTTATTTTGTAAACAGGCGCCAGTTCGGACATCATACTTTCTGTTTGGTCTCCAGATATGGTAAAAGTGCCAAACGCTTTTGCTTCTTGAGGAGAAGGATTATGAACAAGTTCTTTAGCAAGAAAATCGGCTGATTTAAGGAATTCTTCAATACTAAAGTCTTGTTTGCCCAAATTAGCTGTCAGTTGTTTGGCAAATTCTACAGTAGCTTCTTGTAGGGTGTATAACCCCCAATTAATCGCTTTTTCATTTTTAGGCGAACGAAGTACAGGGACATACTCTTTTCCGCGTTGCTCGTAACTTACAGTACTACCATGATCCGCTGAGACAAATAACTCAAATAAGTGCCTGTATTTAAAAATTAAGTTACGATCACATGGTTTTTCGACATCATAGAAATAAGCTAGCAATTTATCATTTTTGAATGGCTTAACTCGTTGTTCAAGGGCAAAATAAAAACCATTGATACCTGATTCTGGATATAAGCCAGCAGTATTAAGCAAACGGCTGAATGAACGCTGTATGCGTCCAACCCAACCAACATCAACAAAACCAAACGGTACACCATCACCTAGCCCTTCTTGATAGAAGTAGCCTATAACCTTTTCACGATAGCTAACAGCAGTAGATATGATAAGTTCAGTAACTTGTTTGTGCGTAAATATTTCTCGCAATAAGTTTTGCTCTTTTTCCGGAAGGTTTGTATCCCATTTTGCTGCGAGGAAACCGTAATGGCTTAAAACATCTTGAATTTGTTCTGGAGATATGTTGACTCGTTTACAAATAGAACGAATCGATAAAAAATTAGTCCTTGCCAGTATCCAATCTAGTTCAACTTCTCCTATTTCTTCGATTGCTGGTAGGTGCCAAGCTTGCCGTGAACCGTACAAATAGCGACAATCGATTTGATATCCCCAGTTTTTACAAATGACTTGAGCAATTTTTTGTAATATCTGTCCGTCTCTAGCAGCAAAGTAGAGCCTTTTTAGCCCTTTTTCTTGTGCTTGCTCCAAGCACGAGTGAACAAAACCAAACAATAGTGGTGCAATAACACTAGCAGTTGTCTCCCATATTACTTGCTGGTCGGGTGTGGTTTGTTGCGATTGTAAACGAGTTAGTCGGCTCATTCCAGCAAGCAGCGAACGAAACCGTAAAGGTAAACTTGGCTCTTCAGCTATCATTCGTTCATAGCGATTTAAATGAGTTTGAGTAAATGGCTCTACCCTAACCCCTTGTTGTTTAGCTTTTTTAACATCGCCACGAAAATTGTCTCCTATATGTAATAATTCACTAGGTTTGACTGATTCTTGCTTCAAGCAGTGCCTAAATAACTTACCTGTTGATTTACTCGCTCCTATCTCAGATGATACATACAATTTACTACCTGGTGCCCAAACATTATTTTGTACTAAAAAATCCTGAATTATGGCTTCAGAAAGATACATGTCCGACATATATATGATTCGAGCATTTGTTTTTTGAAGTGCTTGAATTTTACGTTGATTTGCTGGTACTGGACGCAAACTTAATACTTCAAGCGCAATTTCTTTGTGCATTGCTCGTTCTACCTGCTCATTTGACCAACCAAGAGACAACGCTAATTTTTGATAAATGTCTTTAAGGCTTACTTCACCAGTTGCAGTTTTTTTTCGAGCATCCCATTCAGCATCACTTCTGATTTTATGCCATAATTCTGGTGAAATTTGAATCAAATTTTCTTGCTTTAAGTGATTGCCTAATTCCCAGAATAGGTCTGTCGGTCTAGCCCAAATCCGTACTATTGCTGTTTCAAATACATCGAATGAATTTACTTTTTTTTTCATAATTGTCGAATTGAGTTATCAAGAAAGCAAATAAGTTCAATGAACCCACTTTTTGTATTATAGTAATTCTACCTTCTATCTTAAATCGGCTCGCTGGTCTGCCTTGATAAAATACTGCGTTTTAATCTACTTCCAAAAAGTCTAATATTATGAGTACTGTTAAGTAATTCCTGATTAAGGAAAATTCTCAAAATTGGATTAGTTCTTACTAATGATGCAGGTAGCCAAACATTTCGATGTGGATGCCTACCACGAATTATTGCCTTTATACAGTCAATCAGCGTATAAACTGGTGCTAGTTCATAAAAAGTTTTTTCGCCTTGGTCTTCAGCCATCAGGAAGGAACCAAATGTTTTTGCTTCTTGAATAGAAGGATTATTAACAAATTCTTCCATTAAGATATCGGTTCCCTTCAAAAACAAATCAATAGAACATTCTTGCGGGGTTAGATTTAAAGTAAACTGGTTAGCAAATTCTACTGCTGCGTCGTGAAGAACGTATAGCCCCCAATTAATTGCTACTTCGTTTTTTTGGTAGCGTAGAACTGGAAAGTATCTGTCACCATCGCATTCGTATTCTTTTGTACCCCCGTGATCTGCGGAAACAAAAAGCTCAAGTAAACATCTATACTGACAAGTGTCTGCACGATTTCCAACAGGCACCTCAGCATCATAAAAGTAAGCTAACAACTGGTCTTTCGCGGAAGCTTTCACCCGTTTATCTAAAGCAAAGAAAAATCCATAAGTACCTGATTGAGGATAGAATCCTGCGCTTTGTAGCACTTTACTGAAGGAGCGCAATGAACTGCCAGTCCAACCAACGTCAACTATTGCAAAAGGTAAACCATTATCTAATTCTTCTTGTCGAAAGTAACCAATTGCTTTCTCACGATAAGTAGTTGCTGTTGCCAAGATTATATGTACAACTTCTTTTTCAGCAAAAGCACGTTTGAGCCGTGAGCGTTCTTCATTGTCAAGATTAAGATTCCACTTTGCTTTGTCGAAGCCATAGCGATTTAAAACATCTTGAATTTTCTGGGGTTGGATATTTACTCTTTCGCAAACTGCATCAACCGATAAAAACGTGGTGTTGTTAAAAATCCAGGTAAGTTCGGTTTCTCCAATTTCTTGAAGTGCAGGTGCGTTCCATGCCTGACGGGAACCATACAAATAACGACAGTCTATATCATAGTTCCAATTTTGACATATAACTTGAGCAATTTTATGTAGAATTTGCCCATCTCTAGCAACAAAGTAAAGCCTCTTAATCTCTTTTTTTTGCGCTGACTGTAAGCAAGAATAAACAAAACCGAATAAAATCGGTGCGATTACGCTAGAAGTTGTATCCCAAATTACCTGTTTATGAAAATCGGTTTGTTCTGATTGCAAGCGAGTTAGTCTACTCATCCCGGCAAGTAGGGAACGAAACCGTAACGGCAAACTTTGCTCGTCAACAAGCAATTGTTCGTAGCGATTTAAGTGAGTTTGAGTAAATGGTTCAACCTTAACCCCTTGTTTCTTTGGTTTTTTAACATCCGAATTCAGGTTGTCTCCAATATGTAATAATTCACTAGCTTTTATCAATTCCTGCTTTAAACAGTAGGGAAATAACTCACCTGTTGCTTTACTTGCTTCTATTTCAGACGAAACATACAACTTACTGTCTTTTGCCCAAACATTATTTTTCACCAAAAAATCCTGAATCACGTTTTTAGGGAGATACATGTCTGACATGTATATAATTCGAGAATTTTGCTTTTGGAGGGACTGAATTTTTTGTTGGATTTTTGGGACTGGACGCAAACTTTTCAGTTCCAGCGCAATCTCTTTCTCCATTACTAGTTTTAATTGATTAGTTGACCAATTAAAACAAGATAGAAATTGTTGATAAATTTGTTCTAATGTTACCTCACCTTTTGCTGATGCTCTTCTCGCATTTGTTTCAGCATCAACTCTCATCTTTTGCCACGCTTCTGGAGATACTTGAATTAAACCTTCCTGTTTAAGTTGATTGCCTAGTTCCCAAAATAAGTCTGTTGGTTTTGCCCAAATTCTTACTATTGCTGTCTCAAAGACATCAAATGAATTTACTTTATGTTTCATAATTGTTGTATTTAGCTCTAATAATGGAATAAGAGTGAACTTGATTAATTCTCAGTTTTTATGATATGTACTCTTTATTAACCAAACATAGTGCTGATTGAGCTTTCTTGATGCAAACGTAAAATAGCTTCTCCAAAAAAGTTGGCAACAGATACTACAGTTAATTGTGGAAAACGTTTCTCCTCTGAGATTGGAATAGTATTTGTAACAATTACTTCTTCTAAGTAACCGCTTGATAAGCGTTCAATCGCTGGTGGAGAAAAAACAGCATGGGTTGCACAAGCAAAAACTTGTCGGGCGCCTTCTTGGCGAAGTATTTTTGCTGCTTCCATAATAGTACCTGCGGTATCAATCATGTCATCGACGAGAATTGCTGTTTTACCTTTTACATCACCAATTACATTCATTACCTCAGCACAATTATGAGCAGTACGACGCTTATCAACTATAGCTAGTGGTACATCGTTGAATTTTTTTGCAAATGCCCGTGCGCGTGCTACTCCACCAATATCGGGAGAAACAACAACAATGTCAGAAAGTTGTTTGCTTTGTAAATAACCAAGTAAAACTGGAGTACTGTGAATATGATCTAGTGGTATATCAAAAAAGCCTTGAACTTGTGCTGAATGTAAGTCCATAGCTAAAACGCGGTCGGCGCCTGCTGTGGTAATTAAATTTGCAATTAGTTTAGCTGTGATTGATTCACGTCCAGATGTTTTTCGGTCTGCTCTAGCGTAACCTGAATAAGGCAATACAGCAGTAATTTGCTTTGCTGACGCGCGCCGACAAGCATCAATCATTATCATTAATTCCATCAAGCAATCATTGACCGGATGACACGTAGGCTGGATTAAATAAACATCACAACCTCGGATAGAATTAAGAACTTGAATATATATTTCTCCATCGGCAAACTGCTTGCGGATTGTCGGTGTTAGCTCAACACCAAGATAACGCGCGACTTCCCCGGAAAGTTGGACATTAGCGGAACCAGAAATGACGCGCAAACGGTTATTTTCTGAAGTATTTGAGATCCTAGTTGGGATAGTAAGAGTTTGAGCGCAAATCATATTATTCCTTGAATGTATTTTCTTTCAAGCGAGCTATGAAGTTAAAGCAAAAATAAGTTCATGATTTTAATCATATCAATTATGCAAAAGTTTGGTCGTATAAAGAATTCCCTATTTCCCTCTCTATTGAAGGTTCGATATTTTGATAAAGTTGTAAGTGCTTCTTAAGAAAAATAGTTTTTGAAAAGTTATTTTCAACATCCTTTCTTGCCTGCTGACCCATTGCTTCCAAATCGACACACAGTAAGGCTTGGCGTAGGGCTTGATTTAATGCATACTGGTTAGTAGGCTCAACTAAGATGCCGTTGCGTCCCGTTTGGGTCATCTCTGGAACACCCCCTGTGGAAAAACCAATGACTGGAGTAGATGCAGCCATTGCTTCCATAACAGTCAATGGCAGATTATCAGCAAGAGTGCAGAAGAGCATAACATCTGCTGCCGAGTAGACTTGAGCTAGGAAGTTAGGGTCTTTTATATAACCCATCTCTTTGAACTCAAGTCCCTCCAATGCCTGTTTAAACTCGTCGTTGCAATGTCCTACAACTAGAACCAATGGAGACAGATCGCGCACACTTTGCAATGCATTAATTGCATACTTCACGCCCTTACGGGGATCGTCAAGAGAAAATGATGCTGCAATGACAACTACTTTGCGGTTTTCTGGAATACCTAAACTGATTTTTACATCTACCTTTTCCTTGAGAGAAAAAGGTTCTAAATCAAGACCATTCGGAATGACTATAGGGGAAATTTTGAATTTGAGAGCTTTTTGAGCCTCCTGAAGCATCCAGCGGCTTGGAAATATGTAACGTATATTGAATTGTCTAGAAACCCATTGTTTGATTGCCTGGATTTCTTTTGTGCGATCGCGTAGTTTATTTTTCCATCCATCTTGAGGTAATTCTGGACACTTATGACAGTAGCTAGTAAACTTTTCACACCCCATTGGGTACAGACAGCCACCAGTAAATGGAGAACAGTCATGTACTGTGAAAAAAGTGGGTTTGTGTCGAGAAGCTAGAGCTAGAGTAAGCGGAGACATGGCGGTATAAAGGTCATGAAAATGGATAATATCGTAATTATCGAGAATTTTATTCAGATTAAACCAATATTCAGCAGGCAATACCTCTCGGAAACCAAATTTACTGCTACCTCTATGAATCTTTTTACAGAGGTTGAGTCTAAAACCTTCTCCGTAGAGACTGCGCTGGAATGAAAGAGACTGTTTGAAGTTAAAGGCAATAAAGTGATCTGTTGGGTGTCCGGCTTCATTTAACCAGGTAGCGAGATCCTCGGCAACTCTACTTGCCCCACCTCCATTTCTATCAGATTTGCTAATAACAGCTACTTTCATATATCAAGGATGGTTACTATTATAATTTTTTTAATTTAGCATTAAATATCTCTTTTTAAAGTTGGTTTAATTTCATGTTTATGTCTGTTTAATTACTATTTTTATCTCGATTATATCTTAGATATAAACATCAAAGCAGGCTTGTAAAATTATATATACTTTTGATGTAAACTCCGAGCAATCGCTCACTGTTGTCAACTAGGCTAAGAAAAATAATTATGATTGGCTTGTTTAATTTCGTTTGTATACATATCTTTAGTAAAGTACTTTAATAGAAAAATGTACAGGGCAATCACAGCGCTTCTTTGGTTTTCTTCCCTTCCCTTTTTATTATATAAGCAGGGATACCCACTACAGTGCAATTGGAAGGAACGTTTTTTGTGACAACAGCATTTGCCCCCACAATTGAATTATCTCCAATTGTTACAGCACCTATCACTTTAGCTCCAGCGGTTATCCTAACATTATTACCGATAACTGGATAGTCAGTATCGTTTGAATAGCCGATAGTTACTTGCTGGTTAACCCAGCAATTCTCCCCAATGGATTTACCTGCAATAACAGTACTAAAACCATGTTGTATAAACAAACCTGAGCCAATTAAAGGACACCAAATATAAAGCGTATCCACTGGTTTATAAAAGAACTGAGCTAAACTCAATAATGTACCAAAGCCTAAATACAAATCTGATTGGACACGATAATAGAAGAGATTGCGAAATTCCGGAAATTGGGAAATAAAAAAAATAAGCTTTTCCCAATTTGTGTTTCTCTTCACATCGCTATTAGTGCAATCAATCCACCTACTTATATCTTTCTCAATGATGTCTCTACTGGAATTTTTTGAAAAAAGAACAAGATGGGGAATAAATTTTATTATAGCAAGAACAGCAAATAATTTACGTACAGGTTTTAGCAAACCACGTATTATACTACTCAACATTTTATCTGGTATTTTAGTGGGACTTTAAAAAGAACAACTACTAAAGTAATAACTTGGAGTAAACATCCAAAGTTTGAAAAGCAATTTTTTCCCAGTCCAAGTTTTCTTCTACAAAAAATCGTGCTGCTACTCCTCTTCTCTTTTGCTCCTGTGGATTATCGATAAGCCTCATAACTGCCTCTACCATTCCATTTACATCTCCAACAGGTAATAAGTCAGCAAAGTCACTTCTGGTGTAATCTAGTATTCCTCCTATATGATTGGAAACTACAGGTAAGCCACAAGACATAGCCTCTAGAAGTGCATTGTTGGCAGTGCTATCATGAACTGGCAACAGTAATAAATTAGCGTCCTGGTAAATTCTACGTAATTTATCATCTGAAACTTCAGCGTGCCACACAACTTGTTCATGACGAGCAATTTTATACAACGCTGGATTTTCTCGGCTATACCTTGGCAAAATTATGTCAAATCTAACGCTTGGGTTTTGAGCAATTACCCGATCTACAACCTCTACAAGTGTATGAATGTCACGTAACCAAGTGCCAGAAAAAACACAACGTGGATAGCTCTGAATTTGTTCAGAGTCTTCAATTTTAGGTTTAGGTTGAAAGAATGTAGTATCTACACCGTGGGGAACAAAAAAGACACGTCCAGGAAGGTAGTGTTCAAAATACAAAACCTCCCTATTTGCAGGAACGATTAAAGCATCCAAGCCAGCAACACTATCTTCATAGCGATGCATCAAACGCCACCAACTAGCTGGTTGATGAGCTGTACCTACAATCTTTAGAGATAGCCGTTTTTTCCAGTTCAGTAAAAACCCTAAATTGTTCTCCACATAATTAATGTGGAGCAAATCGGGTTTCTGGGTAATAGTCTTCCACAGCACCTCTAATTCTGCTAAAGTGCTGTAATGGTCGTAAAATGGGCTAACTTTTGCTCCTCTGCCTAGATGTAAGAGAATTCTTCGGCTGCCTCTAGGAAGATTTTTTCCAAATTCTCTCCAGATACTTGAGTCGTTAACTGTTCCCATTTGGGCAATAGCCTGACAGAGTTGGTCGTAACCACTGTGATTTCCCATCCAGCGAAAGCGTTCACGCAGCCACAATATTTTAGGATTCATATTTACACAATTTTCTTCTGTAAGAATAGCTTCCTGAACAATCCCGTAATTTTCTTTGTAGCGCTCAATAAGTTTTTGTCCTCTAGGTTCATTCATATTCAAAACTAGGATATAGATTGAGTATTTGAGTCAGTGATGCGAAAGATCATAGAAGTAGATATACCGAGAGTATTTTCGACAGGAATATCTATGCTCACAAAATATTTTAATCTTTCAAGATATTTTCTAACGGTTTAAATACTTCTTGATTATAAATTTTAGCAAAAGCGTAAGCATTTTTAGATAGATTGCTAAACAAAGTTGGATTGGTAAAAACTTCTATAAGATAATGAGTAAACTCATCTGCATCCTTCGCAATTAAAAAAGCTTTATTTGCTCCTGCTTCCAAACCTTTAGCGCCTTCTAACGTAGTGACTAAAACTTTAGATTGTCCTAAAGCTTCAATACTTTTAACTTTTAATCCAGTACCAAAAAGGATAGGATTAATTACAATATCAGCTGTATTATATACCTCATCGAGATTGTCTATGTATCCAAGATTTATACAGCCATCAACATATTTTATTACTTCAGAAATTTTTCCCCCAATTAAAAGCTGAACATCTGGTAGCTTGGCTCTCAGTTTTGGCAAAACTTCACTAATAAAGTAGCTAATTCCATGAATATTATTTTCATTATTAGAGGCAATATAAAGAATATTTAGGTTCGGTTTTGTTAGCTTCTTCTCAGGTCTACGTAGCGACACTGTATGACCAACTGTAATAACTCTCTTTTCTACAATACTTTTAAAATATTCTTCTTCCTCTTGTTGAATCGCAATTATTAAATCTGCTCGGCGAAGACCTTTTGCCTCATGCTTAGCAGTTGTAGAGTACCAGAAATATTCTAGACCATTTTTTTGGTACATTTCTTGCCTATTAGCAAAGATGTCATGAGTGTCAATTATTTTTAATACACCTTTAGCAAAGTATTTTAAAGCCTTTGAAAAAAATACATATTCAACAATTACAACATCAAATTTTACTTGTTTTTGTAACTTGACTAAAAATTTATTTATAGAATCGTCATACCAATCGTCTATTGCTTCTGGGTAAGTAGGGTACCTGGAAAGAGAACACATTAACTTCCTAATTATTCTCTTAACTAAGCTTCGCTTTCTGTGTTCTAGTTTAATCAAAGGTAAAAAGTATAGCTTGCTACCCCAAGCCTGACGCATAAGGTGATCATCTGATGTGTCGTGTGGAATATACAAAAAATGTACATCATGACCAAGTTTTTGTAGATTTAGTACTAGATTATAAATTCTGGCACGATTACCAGCATCTTGAGGATGTGAGGGGGTAGGGGATATAATAAGTATTTTTTTACACATAGTTAATATCCTATTTTTTATGATAAAAATTATATTTTGTTGCTTGACTAATACGTAGATAGAGCGCGTATCGACATTTAAAATTATCAATTTTACTTTGTTGACAAGCTCTTGTTCTGTAGTTCTTGTATGATAAATTGTGTATCACTTTGAATTAAAGATTCTAATTTTTTTACTTCTGTGGTATCTGAAAATATTAATTTTTTTAAACTGAGTAGCTTATTTTTTAACCGTGAAAAAGTGCTTATGTGACCTTTTTCATTCATAAAAAAACTGAAATCTGTAATTTTAATAGGTGTAAATAAGTGTAATAGTGGACATTTTTCATCATGATAGTAGTAGCACTTAAAATTTTCAGCTAATATTTCCATACTCCTTTTTGTGAAAAAAGATATATGCTGACCGTGTAATTCAGCTAGATATGACCAATTTTTTAGTTCTTCTACAGATTGAGATGGTTGAAGAACAGTAGAGAAAAGAAGATTTTGACCAAAACTAAATATTTGTTTTAATTCACCTAAAGGATTTTCTAGATGCTCTAACACTTCAAAGCTAGTTACAAGTTCAAAATTGCGTTCTGCTTCAGGTAGATCATAAACATCAAAGTATTGTGTAAAGAGATTTTGTGCATATTTATCCTGTCTATAAAACTTTAGCCCTCTATCTCTCATCATTCTTGTAAATACGCCAACACCTCCACCATAGTCTAAAAACTTACTTTTATAATCAAAATACTTCAAAATCAAATTCTCAGTAAGTTGACTAAATTCTAGCGGTCTTGAAACTAAATAGACATCTAAAGGAGTAAATGGTAATTCATAAGCTTCTGAAAGCCAGTAAGCATCTTCTGTTTGTATAAATCCACAACTAGAACATTTGAAATAAGAAACTTCATATTTTGAAAGAATCTTCTTTGTAAATATAAAATGAGATTTGCTGCTGCATATTTTACACTCCATATTTCTTACTCCTTATACATTTGATGTAGATAATTCTAATATTTCATCTTTCCATGGAAATTCGACTAAAACAACGCCTATTGCGCGATGGTCGTTATACTTGGCTATTTTTGTACCAGTTTCACAAATAGTAAATTTGAGGATGTTATCGTCAATACAATGGGGTGTATAGAGACCATTTTCAAATTGGAAGATAGCACAACTTACTGTGTAGACACCAGGTATTAGAAAAAACTCTGGTATTACTACACTTGCAGTATAAATACCGGGCTTTTTATTCATTTTGCTAACATCTGAGCAGTCTGAATAAACTGTTGTAAATACTGATCTATCATCATCTGTCTTTATACGAATAGCCATTTCTACATTTGTCAACTTTTTTTTAACTTCATAATTTACTTTTACACTGAATGGAAATCTAACATCTATTTCTGTTGATGGATATCCTCTATTATCTAACAAACTGACTTGATTAAAAAAGATATCCTTATAATCTCGCCTTTCAAAATTTATGACTGAACTGTTTGATGAACCTTCAGATAGATACGCAGAAATTACTTGATTTGTTTTACCTTGGCTCACTAATTGCCCTTTGTCTAACCAAACAACTTTTTCACAAAGTTGATTTATTGTAGGCATGTTATGACTTACAAATAAAACCGTTTTACCTTCTTTACCAACCTCCTCCATCTTTCCTAAACATTTTTTTTGAAACTGTATATCTCCTACAGCCAGCACTTCATCGATAATCAAAATCTCTGGTTCTAAATGTGCTGCGACAGCAAACGCCAAGCGCACATACATACCTGATGAATACCGCTTTACAGGGGTATCTAAAAACTTTTCGACTTCTGCAAAATCTACAATTTCATCAAATTTTCGCTGAATTTCTACTTTACTCATCCCTAAAATTGCACCGTTGAGGAAAATATTCTCTCTACCTGTCAACTCTGGATGAAAACCCGTTCCTACTTCTAATAAGCTAGCTACTCTCCCTTTAATCCGGATACTTCCGCTAGTTGGTTCCGTAATTCTGCTGAGAATTTTCAATAGCGTTGATTTTCCGGCGCCATTTCGTCCAATAATACCTACTCTATCGCCTTGCTTAATCTCAAACGATACATCATTAAGTGCCCAAAATTCCTCACGACTGTGATTTGCTTCTTTTTTCGCACGCGGGTTAAAAGCACTTACAAGCGATTTTGTCGCATTGGTCATGGCGCCACGAAATGTTTTGTAGCCCTCTTCTTTATGTCCTAAAATATACTTCTTACTTAAATTCTCAACCCGGATGACACTATCTGACATCTGTTGCGCTCCTATCTAAACTACTAATCTTGTAAGGGCGGGTTAACCAATACCTTAAAACTGTACCAAAATCTAGTAAACCCGCCCCCCTATATCACATCAGCAAACGTCCGCTCCATCCTGCGGAAGTACCAAATCCCGCTTACCAGAAGCAAAATTACAAAACCCAGCGATAATAGAAACCCAGGCATGTATATCTGCGATTCACCACCTAGTATTGCCCACCGAAAACCATCTATCACCCCCACCATCGGATTCAGCGAATACAACAAGCGTAACTGTTCTGAAAACCTTTCCTCAATCACCTTACTACTAAATCCCACAGGTGAGACATACAATCCAAACTGAACAATGAACGGAACCACGTAGCGAAAATCTCTATACTCTACAGTTAACGCAGCTAACCATAACCCGGCGCCTATCGATGCAGCAAACGCTATCAATATAAATAGTGGGAGTGTTAAAATTCGCCAATCGGGTACATAGTTATAATATGCCATTAGCCCTAGCAGTATCATCCCCGAAATTAGGAAGTCTACGAAGCTAACAATGACTGCACTCGTTGGAACAATCAAACGCGGAAAGTAAACTTTCGCAAGCAAATTTGCATTATTTACCAAGCTGTTGCTGCACTCACTCAAAGCGCCTGAGAAAAACTGCCAAGGTAGCAGTGCGGCAAAAACCATGATTGGATATGGTGTATTACCTTCGGGTGGTAATTTAGCTAAACTTCCAAATACGAATGTAAACACTACCATTGTTAGAAATGGACGAATTAGTGCCCATGCCATCCCAATCACTGTTTGCTTATAGCGTACTAATATATCGCGCCAAGCTAAAAAGTAGAACAACTCCCTGTATTTCCACAGGTCTCGCCAATATTGCCCCTCTGTTTTTCCCGCTTCAATTACGAGTTCTTTACTATTCATTTATTTACCTGTTTACAGCACTTATTTTGACTACGACCTGTGATTTTATACTTTGCTATATTGTCTATCACTTCCTTCATCACTGTGAATGCACTGTCAGGAAATATACTTAATATTTTTTAATTTATTTTTTGTATTTCTTAATCTCCTTGATTTTGCTACTAAACACCATTTATACTACGCCAACAACTATTAATGTTATGTTATAAAAAATACTAATGACGTATTATTAGTTATATATCTTAGTAAAATTACTTACCACGTTTATAGCCTTAGAAACCGGGTTTCTACGCAAAATTGTTGTTTTATTACAAGATGTCGCAAAAAAACCGAGTTTCTGGTTTTCTGACTTTTCGTAACAATTCTGTCACAATTATTTGGCAATTTGGCAACTATTCCCAATATCTTTAAATTAAAATACTTACAAGTTATGTAAAACTTTTTTTAAAAAACCGTTGAAATACTGATGCTACCTAGAAATAATTCCGGTAGCTGGTTTAAATATGCCTTATTTGTTTTAACAAGATTCTATAAAGTTTATGTTTTTATCCGGATGTGTATAAAGTATATCCGGATACATAATACTTAGCCATATCTAATCAAAACGCTGATGTTGCGCGCTTTAACACAGCAGTCCACATATCCGATGGATTGGAGTAATACTCGATTTGCTCGACTTGATAATGATAAATCTCGGCGCCGTTTTGTAAACTAATAAAATCGCCAACTGCAACACCTTTGCCTTGTGCTGTCATGTAACCTTTAGCATCGTCGTCTATTGCCTCAAATACATAGTCCTGACCAGACACCTGGCTAGTATAGTCATATGTCTTTTGTTTCTTAGCTTTCAGCTTGGCTATAAGAAAATTTAATAACGCCCAAGTATTAATAAAATTTATACCCAATTTAGAAGACAACATGACTAGCCGATGTAAAGTGTACTTTATTGAGATGGCTTTTGGCTCAGTCCAGCATAACCTCTCTATATTTATTCTGGTTCGGCACAATCCACTAGATATGCCAACTTGCCAATTTTACCTGCTTAACGTTCCTAAAAAAAGCCAAGGTACACAGCAAGTCTCTTATCTGACGGGGAATTTAGCGACAGCCAGAAATGTCTAGAAAAACACAGCACAAAAAATTGGGCAAAAAGTACTTGACATTACTGGCGACTGCTACTATATTAAGTAATGTCAATGCAATGAGGCGTCGCCAAGTGGTAAGGCATCGGGTTTTGGTCCCGACATCCCTAGGTTCGAATCCTAGCGCCTCAGTATTAAAAGGGTAGTTAAACAGCTGCCCTTTTTTGTTGTTTATATGTAAAGACGTTATATGTAACGTCTCTCAATTTTAAAATTTAAGTAAAGCGTTCACCTAACTTTATTATGGGTCGCAAATAATTCAAGTTTATTTAGACTCAGCTGTCTATATTGGGTAGCAATGTCTTCACTTTTATGAGAATGATGCTGTAAAAGTTTAATCCTAGAAACCCGGTTTCTTTAGGGTTTCTGTTATACTGAGTAATATTAAAAACAATAATTAAGCACTTAAAAGTAAAATTTTTGCCCAAGTCCAATTATCCGGAAAAGTTATGTAAAAATTGTATACATAAAAGAGTCAGGGTATTCAAGTAAGTAAAGTTACTTACTTTTATTTGTTGGTAGATTAAAATATGAGGCTGACCTTGTTTAAACACAGGCGTTAGGCGGTGCTGTGTTCTCCATAGAGATGTCATTATGTAAGTATAAGAGTATATTTTTTGTTTATATATCGAAAACCTTTTGTAAATATTTCCTGCGTAGTGTTAATGTAGTAATAATGCATCTCCCAAATATCACTACATATTTTTGATACTCCATTACGTTGAAGGCTCTGGTATAGGTTGCAATGAGCCTATGTAGCTCTTTACCCTTTGCTGACCATAGATAATTATTCAGTCATTTACCTGGGTGCATTGCCAAGCCTGCAAATAAATCACCGCTCGTGTGAAATTACCCCAATAAAAACAATAGTAATATTGACGAACGCTATGCTGAAGTCAGAAAAACATTCTCAATTGCAGATAAAAGCAAATGCTACCCAGTTAAGTGATACTGATGAAGGTGGATTGAATCTGGGTCAAGTTGGAGCTGCATTACGCCGTCGGGCACTATTAATTGCCGGATTCACTGGTGTTGTTGCTGCTGGCGCCGTTCTCAAAGCCGAAAGTGACCCGCCAATTTTTAAAGGTCAGTTCGAGATTTTAACTAAACCTGTGACTGGTGAATCCAAGGCTGTTGCTAATATTCCGCAAACGCTCGGTGCCCAAGCTTCAGTTTCGGCGCCTGAAACCGAAAACGTTGCGACAACGGTAAAAGTTTTACAAAGTCCTCGTTTACTGACGCCGATTGTAAAAAAATTACAGCCTAAATATCCAGATTTAACTTATAAACAGCTAGAGCGGGATTTAGATGTTTCACCTGCCCAGCCAAATGTGTTGAAAATTGAATACACCAATGAGAATGAACAGCAGGTAAAAGATGTATTGCAAGCTTTATCAAAATCTTACTTAGACTACAGTTTAGCTGAACGTCAAGAAGATATAAATCAAGCCATAAAGTTTGTTCAAGACACGTTCAAAAAAGGGCAAATTCAACAGAATGTTGAGAAATGGCAAGATAAATTGCGTGTTTTGCGCCAAAAAAATGATTTAGTCGAACCTGCTCAAAAAGCTCAACAAGTTTCCGCTTTAATCGCAAATCTCACACAACAACGTATAGAAACGCGAGTACAGCACGAGCAAATGACTGCTAAGTACGAAGAATTAAAAACTGAGCTAGCACAACAACCTGCTGAACGCGCGGGTAACTCAATTTTGAGTGAAAATATTCGCTACCAAAAGATTTTAGACCAAATTCAAGAAGCTGATATTCTAATCAAAAAAGAATCTGCACGATTTACTTTTGAAAATCCAACAATAATAACGTTGGAAGAGAAAAAACAGAATCTGCTACCAATGCTGCAAGCAGAAGAGGCACGAGTACAGCGCGATTTTACAAGTCGCATCAACGAACTGGTCGCACGCGATTTATCTTTAGCAGAGAAAATTGACCGTTCTAATGAAGAATTGCGAAAGTTAGCAATAGTTAGTCGCGACTACGACTATATTCAACAACAAGTAAAAATTGCAACCGAAAATTATGGACAGTTCATTGCCAAACAACAAGCTTTAGAAATTGAGAAAACCCAAAAAATTCAACCGTGGAAATTACTTGACGAACAGCTAATTGATGCCAAAAAGCCATCAGCACTTGTTGATAGTGCAAAGCGGAACTTGTTACTAGGAGGAATGCTTGGACTACTCTTGGGTGCTGGTGCAGCGCTTGTAGTTGATAAACTTAGCAACGTCTTTTACACATCTAAAGATGTTAAAGATGCTACCTTCTTACCACTATTAGGCACAATTCCATTACGAAAAGAACTGGCAGTTTCTTTACACGACAGCGGTCATCAAAAGCCAAATATTGCAGCTTTCTTTGAAGTCTTTCGTTCGCTTTATACAAATATCTTGTTGTTGGGTTCAGATACACCTATTCGTTCACTTGTAATTAGTTCTGCCACACCAGAAGACGGTAAATCAACAGTAGCTTTATATTTAGCTTTAGCTGCTGCGGCGATGGGACATCGAGTTTTACTAGTCGATGCTAACTTACGCTGTCCAACACTGCACAAGCGGGTTGGAGTCATGAACATTCAAGGACTAACCGATGTTATCGCTTCTGACTTAGACTGGAGTAACGTTATCGAGCGCTCACCTTTTGAAGACAACCTTTATGTCCTCAGCGCAGGTCCTATTCCACCTGACCCAGTTCGCTTACTTGCCTCACAAAAAATGCAGGACTTGATGAGCGACCTGCAAAATAGTTTCGATTTTGTAATTTATGATACTCCGCCTATACTTGGATTCGCTGATGCCAATTTGTTAGCAGCCAATACAAACGGTATGATACTAGTTGCAGGATTAGGTAAACTCAAACGCACTATATTCCAACAAGCCTTAGAAGAACTTCAAGTTTCTGGAACTCCTGTGTTAGGCTTCATCGCAAATAAATCAAAAGAAGCGGCGCCTGCTTCTCACACATACTATCAACAATATTACAAAGAGAGAATGAGCGCAGAACGTGTCGAAGTCGAAGAATTGCAAGAAACGAATTCATCAATTATTCGCAAAGTTCGAGGGAAGTAGACTAAAAGTTATGAGTTATGAGTTAAATAGCCTATTCTTAACTCCTAACTCCTAACTCGTATTTATTTATCTGGCGATTTTAGCGCTTTATCAAGAACTTGACGGGCACCTTCGGCTTTTGCGCGCGCTTCTTGATAGCGAAGGTTTGCTTGAGCAAAAGTCTTTAAAACTTTGAACCCTTCTTTCAAGCGAGTAATTTCTTCCTCACTTACAGATTCATCTGTAAAAAGAACATCAACTGCTTTACGAATGTCTAAAGCTTCCGAGCGCGACTCTTGAACTTTTAACTTCAGGGTCGCTAGGTTGCTAAGAACCTGAACTGCTTGTGTCACAGCGTCTTCGTCACCAGCATTATCAATGCTCGTTTCTTTCACTTCGATTAATTGTTGAGGCCCAAATCCTTCTTCTAAGTCGGTAGGCAATTTACCTGAGTCCATGAGTTCCATCAACTGGTCCATTGCTTTATCACGGGCTTTGGCAGAATCTTTACCAGAAACTGTAAGAATTATATCTGGGCTTTGAGCAAGAGTATACTGAACCATAAATCAGGCAAAACTAATTGCAGCCATTTTTAGCTGAGGTATCTCATTTTAACTTAAAATGTTGTAATTAAAGCATATTTTTAGATTCGGAGTTAGGTCAAGGGACGCATAATTGCCTCTCTCTACCTAACCGAGCGCGTCTGAAGCGGTATTAATTAGTAGATATTGAAAATTTTGAATAGCTGGTATCGAGCAAAACTAGCACAAACTGATGCCAATAGTTATCAAATTAGCCTAGATGCTGGTAGTGTCACCTACTCGCATTGCTTATACTTACGAATTGGTGCCGTGTTTAATGGTCATTTTTAATAATTAATAAACAATCGTACTAGCTATTTCTTGCTTTTGAACTTTTTCAAGTTTTGGCTCCCCTACTTTAATTTCAATATCGCTACCTAATCTATTAAGATAATCCAATAATCTATCAGTTGAAAAACCGCTTAATCTACCTCTAACTAATAGAGATATTTTTGGTTGATCAATACCTATAACTTCGGCAGCTTGAGCTTGTGTTAAATTCAATTTACTGATAGCTTCACTAATTTTACGTGCTAGTTGAGCTTTTAATAACCTTTCTTCAGGATTGGGTAAACCTAAGTCTTTAAATACATTTCCACTGCTAGTCGTTACTTTATCTTCTTGGTTCATTTTTTGCTCCACTTTTTTAATGCATTTCTTGTAAGTAATCTTCTTGAGCTTTCTGCAACCTTTTTTTTACTAAATTTATATCTTGTTTAGATGTTGCAATACCATGTTTTGATTTTTTCTGAAAAGCATGTAGCAAGTAAACAACACCTTCAAATTTTACCGTATATATAGCTCTATAGGTATCACCATCAAAATCATCTATAATTTCCAAAACGCCTCCTCCTGAAAAACCTTTCAAAGGTTTTGCATTAGGATGCTTTTCTCCATGTTGTGCTAAATCAAGAGCATAACCCATTACATCTTGTACATCTTCGGGGAACTCCTTTAAATCATCTAAAGCACTTGCTATAGATTTTAGAGGTTTTTCTTGATTTTTACCTATGTAATCGCCATTATGCTAAAACTAGCCTATTATGTCAATAGGTAATTGAGCATAAATCTACTATCAACCAATATGAGCCTTAATTGATGCCACACAGCTTTCACCAAACCGCGCCATAATCATAAAAGCTTGGTTTCAAACGGTAATACAACATGTCATGTATCGAATTAACTTTAGACACCACGAGTGAAGCTGTTGACTGGGTATGTACGCTACTTGCTTCCATTAACTACACGAGCGACATTACTGTGACTAAATATACTAATACTGACTTAGACAGGCGCCAAAACAATTGGACATGCACGATTAATTTCTATTTACCCAACAATACCCAAGCCAGTTCTCGCATTCAAGAGATAGAAAATTTACTTTCACCCTTACATCGCACTGCATTAACAAGCACACTAGAAGCATACGTAATTGCAGAAAAACCCAATAAATCAGATATAAAAAGCGAACCCATTCAAATTGGCGAAAGATTTACTGTAGTTAACTCTGATGCCGTTGACTTACCTAACATCTCAGAAAAAATAATTATTAAACTCAAAGCTAGTTTAGCGTTTGGTAGCGGTTTACACCCAGCAACAATATTAGCAATTAAACTTCTAGAACGTCATATAACCAATAACATGAATGTTCTTGACCTTGGTTCCGGTTCAGGTATTCTCAGTGTTGCTGCTGCAAAACTAGGAGCGAATGTTTTAGCATTAGATAATGATGAAGTTGCCGTCGAAGCAACTCAAGACGCTATCACCCGTAATGATGTTACAGACAAAGTACGAGTAATACAAGGAAGCTTAGGACGTGGTAGCGAAATGGGGAATTGGATGGGCGGCGCCAACACTGGTAATGTATCTAGTATTTCCCCTAATGGTAACTTTGATTTGATTGTTGCTAATATCTTAGGACGAATACACACAACACTGGCGCCAGATTATCGACAAGCACTATATCAAGAAAATCAAAACAGCGGAATATTAATTACATCTGGCTACGATAATGATTATGAAGAGTCAGTGACTAAAGCACTTTCTGCACAAGGTTTTGAACAAATAGACAGCGAACGATTTAACGAATGGGTCGCATTAACACATAATATCATGTCCGGTTAATTGCCTATTATTTAGAGACGTTACATGTAACGTCTCTACGGTAATTTTATTACGGTTATGCTACCGGACATGATATAACGCTCTTCCATCACTTTGGTCGGAGCAAAATCTAAACCCTTTACTACATAAGCTTTTCCTCAAAAATCTATAATTTTTAGATTCTGTTAGGAAATAAAGCTTTAAACCCAGTTTCTATATGGAGCCTAAAATTTACGTTCGATTTTTAGCTAGCGAGAGTGATGAAAGAGCGATAAATTAACATCTTGAATCAAGCACTAATGCTAAACTGTCTGTCCAACTTGGTAAAGTTAGTTTAAATGTACTTGATATCTTACTAGTATCCAACGATGAATAAGCAGGTCTTTTTGCAGGGGTTAGATACTCAGTTGAAGGAATTGCTAGCAATTGTTTTAGTTTTTGTTGACCTGAGTTGGGGTCTAATTCAAAAATTGTTTTAGCAAAGCCATGCCAACTAGTTTGATTAGTAGCTGTCAAATGGTAAACCCCACTATAATCTCTTACTAACTCACGTTTTCCCGAAATTATATGTGCTGTAGCTTCAGCAATCATTCGGCTCCAAGTTGGGGCGCCTATTTGGTCATCAACTACTTTTAGTTCTTCACGCTCTCGTGAAAGTTTCAACATAGTAAGTAAAAAGTTTTTACCCCGTAGCCCATATACCCAACTAGTTCTTAAAATTAAATGGGGTACTCCAACTGCTTGAATAGCTTTCTCTCCAGCTAACTTAGTTTTGCCATATACATTTTGCGGGTCAGGTATATCTTGCTCGGTATATGGTATTGCTTGAGTACCATTAAAAACATAATCTGTTGAGTAATGAATTACAGGTGCATCTAAAAGCTTCGCTTCTTCTGCAATTACTCCCGGCGCCACTCCATTAACAGCCATTGCTAATTCCGGCTCGGCTTCTGCTTTATCAACAGCAGTGTAAGCAGCAGGATTTATAATTAAGTTGGGCTTAACTTCACGAATTACCGCACGAATTGTTTCAGGTACAGATAAATCCATCTCCAAACTAACAGAAGTTGCTTCCCGCCCAGCACAAATTACCTCACCCAAAGTCATCAAACTACGTTGCAATTCCCAACCTACTTGACCAGTACTACCAGTTAAAAGTATTCTCATAAGTATACCTCAGCATCTTTAATTAACTTACCCGCTTGGTCTTTGCCAGAAAGGATAGGCTGCAAATCAATTTTCCATCCAATACCAATATCTGCGTCATTCCATAAAATGGTGCGTTCATGCTGAGGTGCATAATAATCAGTAGTCTTATAAAGTACTTCAGCGTATTCAGAAATTACTAAAAAACCATGTGCGAAACCTGGGGGAACCCATATTTGATGCCTATTTTGCGCGTCTAATTTTACTCCTACCCATTGCCCAAAATATTTAGAACTACGCCGTATATCTACAGCAACATCAAATATTTCGCCAGCTATAACTCGTACTAATTTACCTTGAGGTTGTTTAATTTGGTAGTGCAAACCGCGCAATACATTCTTTTCTGAACGAGAATGATTATCTTGTACAAAATGTGCAGTAATATTTGCTTTTTCTTGAAACGCGCGTTCGTTAAAACTTTCTAAGAAAAATCCACGCTTATCTTCAAACACTTGCGGTTCAAGTATCAATACATCAGGAATTTCAGTTTCAATTATTTTCATACTTAAGTATCCCCTTCATAACCCTAGAAACCGGGTTTATGGTTTATGCAAACCCGGTTTCTATACTTATTTAAACAATTGGCAATACTGCCTGATGATAATGTTGAATGTGATTAGAATGATTCTCAGAGTTGAGAATATCCATCAAATAACAACCATAACTACTTTTAGCTAAAGGTTTTGCTAGTTGATAAAGTTGCTCGGCGCCAATATATCCTTGACGGAATGCAATTTCTTCAATGCAAGCTATTTTAAAGCCTTGACGTTGTTCCAAGGTTTGAATAAAACTAGCAGCTTGGTGTAACGACTCGTGAGTACCAGTATCTAACCAAGCATAACCTCGACCTAAAAGTTCTACTTTTAACTGTTTTTGGTTAAGGTAAATTCGACTTAAGTCAGTTATTTCTAGTTCACCGCGTGCTGAGGGTCTAAGCTGTGACGCAATTTCTACTACCTGATAATCATAAAAATAAATTCCTGGTACTGCATAGTTCGATTTAGGAGTTACTGGTTTTTCCTCAAGACTTACTACCCGTCCAGCTTTATCAAATTCTACTACCCCGTAATGCTGAGGTTCCGCAACTCTATAGCCAAAAATAAGGGCGCCATCACGTAACTTAGAGGCGCGATTTAGCACATCAACTAAACCATGTCCATAAAATAAATTGTCACCAAGTATAAGACAAACAGGTTCATTACCAATAAAATCTTTCCCTAAAATAAAAGCTTGTGCCAAACCATCAGGACTTGGTTGCTCAACATAGCTAAATTCCAAACCCCATTGATTACCATCTGCCAACAGTTGCTTAAATAAAGGCAAATGAGCAGGTGTGGAAATAATCAGAATTTCGCGAATTCCAGCCAACATCAGAGTTGACAAAGGATAATAAATCATTGGTTTATCATACACAGGCATTAGCTGTTTACTCATCACTTGTGTCAATGGATACAGCCTTGTACCGGAACCACCTGCTAAAATAATGCCTTTCATATTTCGCTCCTCAATTATCTTACCTTGGATTGAAATCCAAGGCTAATAGCGCAAGTCCATTAAAATGGACTAAAATTTTTACGAGTGGTTATTTTCTATCACCATAATTTTTTGCAATCCAGTTTTGGTAATTACCTGATTGAACTTGTTCAACCCAATTGGGATTATTTAAATACCACTGAATCGTCTTTAACAAACCACTCTCAAAACTTTCCTTTGGTTCCCAACCCAAATCACGCTTAATTTTACTGCAATCAATTGCGTATCTACGGTCATGACCAGGACGGTCTTTAACGAAAGTTACCAATTCCGAGCGAGACAAACCAGGTTGAGGAACTAATTCGTCAAGAATTTCACAAATCTTCTTTACTACAGTAAGATTGTTTTGCTCGTTATTTCCACCAACGTTATAAGTTTCGCCAATAGAACTTTCTTGTAAAACTAGATAAATTGCATCGCAATGGTCTTCGACATACAACCAGTCGCGAACATTTTGCCCATCCCCATATATGGGCAACGGTTTTCCATTTAGCGCATTCAGAATCATCAGGGGAATTAATTTCTCTGGAAACTGATATGGACCGTAGTTATTCGAGCAATTAGTCGTTACAGTTGGTAAACCGTAAGTATGATAGTATGCACGCACTAAATGGTCAGAACCAGCTTTCGATGCTGCATATGGACTATTAGGTGCATAGGGTGTATCTTCGCGAAAAGCTGGGTCAGTTGGACTTAGCGAACCATAAACTTCATCAGTTGAAATATGTAAAAAACGGAAAGATGCGCGTTTAAGAGACGGTAAATTTTGCCAGTAAGCAATGCTAGCTTCAAGAAGTTGAAAAGTTCCAACTACATTGGTTTGAATAAAATCTATCGGACTGAGAATTGAGCGGTCAACGTGACTTTCAGCAGCAAAGTTAATAATTGCGTCGGGTTGATACTGTTCTAAAACTTTGCTTACTAACTCAATATCCCCAATATCCCCACGTACAAAATTATATCCAGTATCATCTTGCAATTCTGCTAGAGTCAAAGGATTAGCTGCATAAGTCAGTTTATCTATATTTATAATATTAGCCAACTTTTCTTTTCTAGCTTTGAGAATGAAGTTGGCGCCGATGAAACCCAAACCACCTGTAATTAAAAAATTTTGCATTTATTAATTTCTCGATTTGTTGTAAATATAACTTTTGTTTTTTAACATAATAATTTAATGTTTATCTAAAAATTTATATATCCAAGTAATAATTTACTAAATTTTTACATTCATCTTATAGTAAGGAATTGTATTCTGAGCTTTTCACGGCATGTTGAAAACCTCTCCCCCGACCTCTC
>NZ_MRCD01000102.1 GCF_001904745.1 Calothrix sp. HK-06 | reverse complement strand
ACATCTTGCACCAGTCCGAGAAACCGGGCTTCTTGAGAAATATTTTGCGCGCGTACCCCTAGTTTTTCGTAAAGAAGCCCGGTTTCTTTGAGCTTGTTGACAATGGTGCAAGATATAAGGTATCCTCGCCCGTTACAGATATGGGGCGGGCAAGGATGCCCACCCCACAAGAACAGTTTGCAGATTTTTTGATTTGAAAGTCCCTTTAGCTTTAACGCGCGGACACAGGTGCCGAACGTAATATATACTGTTTACCATCTAATTTATAAACAACAATTGCCTCAACTTGCCCACTTTGATAACCATCTCGATTACTTAATTGATAGCGCTGAGGAGCATATTCCAAACCTCCAAGTGTTATACTTTTAGCAGGTAAAGACATTAATGGCTGATTTGACTTTGAGTTCAATCTGCGAACTTCTATTTTCTCTAGCTGGATTGTAATTGGTTTTTCTGTTGTATTCTCTAAAAGAAAGTCTATAGTTGCAAAACCAAGTTGACTACCGACTTTATAGGCGCCGCTTAAAGGTCTCTTCGGGTCATTTTGCCAAATTTGCAAGTTTAGTGATGGACTGACTTTAACTTGACTCGGAGGTGTATTTTGCATTGTTTTTTCAATTGATGATGGAACTACTTTGCCTACCGCCTGATAGTTACGCGCGTAAATTATTAAAGCTAAACTAGTTAAACTAGCGATTGCAAGACTGATTTGCCATTTATACATATACAAATAAATTCCCTAATAAAACTCTTGTAGTCTTGTATAACGGGCATCCTTGCCCGTCCCATTATTAAAATTAAAAGCATAACAGCTTATCAACCTAACCAACATTAATCACATCGAAGACATTCTTGAAATCATTGTAGGAAATAGTTTTATAACCATTGGTTTCACCTCGCTCTGCGGATGTTGAACCCCAAGGATTGTAGAGTGTAAGCGTTCCATTCGAGGTATTAGCACTTACAACTATATACTCATGACCTCCAACAATTCCTGCTTTTACAGCTTTATCTGAGCCAACTGTATCTGCTGTCATCGCCCATCCCTGATTTAAACGGCTAGCAATGTCTGATAAACTTAAGAAACCTCCTAATGGTGTTGCCGAGCCAACTGTAGAGTAGTTAGCATACACACCACCTTGGGTGACACCAGTAATTGCATTCATGACTCGGAAGCCCGAACCATATTCAATACTACCGTAATTATTAGCTGTGCTAGAGCGCTGAGAAATACCTAACTCTGAAAACTGAGCATAAGCTTTTTCTGCTAAGGCTACCCACAAACCTGTATTTTGGTTATCATAACCAGCTAGGCTTCCTGATAAATATTGGTTGACGGTAACATATTCGGCGCCTGTAGTCACTTTCCCATCATTTTGACCATAGAAGCGAACTGTAAATGTACCATCGCCATTATCAATAAACATATTATTTATCGAAGATAGACCATGCTGGCTGTTACCAGCTAGCGCGCCTAATGAAGCCACAAAATAACAATCAGCTAAAGAACCTTGTTTGATATCTGAAGTACTCATCTTGACTTGGCTACTAGTGCTATCTTGGCCAAATAATACTTGGTTACGACCAGACAGCCCACTTGTGTTTGCTAAACCATAGCTAATTGTTCCACCTGAAGATATACTAGTGGAAGGTAAGTCATTACCTAAAAACCACTTGCCTATTAATTTATCAAGATGTGTTGCAGAACTACCAGCTACCAAGTTACCTAGACTTTCTTCTTGATACTTGGCGTTAGCACTACTACCAAAAGCAACCTTTGTAGATAAGTTTTTCACATAGTCATCCATCTGAAAGCTTCCAATCAGTTTTCGTAAGTCGCTTAACTCATTAGCATCAACAGTACCTCCATCTAATGCACTCCGCATTATTAACATCATTTCATTACGTCCTAATTTACCATCGCTGCCAAATTCACGTGCCCAATTCTTAATGCCACTATCTTTAAGGTTTTGACTATACCAATCTGAGCCATATGTAACTGGTTTTGCCAAAAAATTCATCTTATAATCACTTACACCACCATCATAAGAACTAGCTTTAAAGTAATAACTACCTGCATTGAGCGTAACATCAAAAGCTTCGGATGTACCCACTTTATAAGCGTTACCACCTATACTATGAGTTCCGCTATTGTTAGAAAGCGCAATTTCATTTCCATTAGCATCTAGTAAACGAATATCAACATCAGCACTCAATCCCGACATTACCATACTCAAGTCACTAGTGCTATTTAAGCTAAAACTAAAATAGTCGTTTGTATCAGTGCCTCCAATACTTTCACCATGTGCAAACCAACCATTTAACGGTGCCCAAGCTGTCGCAGTAGACATGGTATTGTTACTATCTGCCGATGCGTTGCTACCATTGGCTGCTAAAATGCTCGAGCTAAAATTATTTAAGCTAGCACTAGTTTGAAGATTTAAAGCTGATATTTTCGTATCTAAACCATTTGAAGAAGCAGACAAGTTTGCGGCAGAAGTATTAAGATTAGTATTGAGTGTATCTTGACGACCGAAAGACTGTGATTGATTAAACATAGCTGGAATCCTTAATAGTGCGTAATTGGTGAAATCTGACAGCAAAAAAGTAAAAATTAGACCAGAAGTACTATTAGTTGGATGCAGATATCAACTAATAGCATGTTATGAGACAAAAATGTATTTTGGAATACAGATAAAAACTTCAGCATATAGGAAAGGTTTGCGCGCGGTAGATTCTTCAAAGTATCGCTTGCATCAACCTCACTGTTATCGCTGTATACGATGACTTTTTTGAGTTTATGCACGTACTCAAAAAAATTTTGAAGTATCTAGACGTAGACGAACTCGAACGACTGTACAGATAAGCAGAAGTATGCAAATAGGTTAAAATTGATTACCAAGCCACTAAATTTAAAACCTTTATATATATTTTTTTTCATGCAACCTAGGCAGAGCATTATCGAAATATTTTCTACCTTTCTGCTATTCGATGCAGATAGGTTTAGCACTTGGGCAACCGATGCTAAGTTGAGACGTAGTATAAAATACTGCTTGGAACAATCACCACAAACGCAAACAGACAGGCTTTGGGCAGTTTATTGGCATAAAATATGGCAAGCTGAATCAAATCCTCTTGCAATGGCACATATTTCAGCTTACTTACAGGAGGTGTGCTACTGGACGGCGAAAAAAATGGCGCTGAACTTTAAAAGTCAATGTAGCATAGCTGACTGCTTTCAAATCGCTATCGCGCGCGTTCCCAAGATACTGAAAAACTTCAACTCAGAACTTGGAAGTAGTTTAAAAAGTTATGCCGAATTAGCTTTTGAGGGTTTTATCAAAGACTCGTTACGCTTACATCACGAAGCAGATATTTGTAGCGATTGGTCATTACTACACAAAATTAGCCGTAAACGCTTGATAGGCGCCTTGACGAATGCGGGCTATAACAGTCAAATTATTGAGAGCTACCTTCTAGCTTGGGAATGTTTTAAGGAAATATACGCAACTGAAGGTAAGAAAACTCGCGCTCTGAATAAACCTGGTACTTCAACTTGGCAGTCAATAGCTGACTTATATAATGTACAGCAGTTGAGTCAGTTGACATCTAACTCGAAAGCAACCCCAGAAAATTTGGAAAAATGGATAAGTGCTTGCTGTGTAGCTGCACGTAACTATCTGTTCCCAAAAATGGTTTCTGCTGATGCTACATTTACAGGGCAAGAAACTGGTAATTTACTTGATGTGTTACCAGCTTCGGAAGATACGTCGCTACTGATGAAAGTTATTACCCAAGAAGAATATATAGATAGGCAAAAGCAACAAGTCGAGCTAACCCAAGTTTTGACTGATGCCATAGCAGCACTCGATACAGAGTCACAGCAACTACTGCAAGTCTATTACGAGCAACAGCTAACTCAACAGCAAATTGCCAAAAAGCTAGATATGAAGCAATACACTGTTTCTCGCCGTTTGACGAGCATTAAACGCACGTTGTTACTAGCTTTAACTCAATGGAGTACAAACAACATGCATATTAGTCCCACATCTAACGTACTAGATGCAGTAAGCAAAAGCTTGGAGGAATGGCTCAAAAATTATTACGGCCATACTAATTACCTAGCAGATAATTAAATTGGAGTCAAGAAAATTATGTTTAGCGCGTCTTTCCCCTCTTTACTTGATAATGAACACATTCTGGAAATTCCTCAAACATTTACTGCACCAGAACAAAAGTTCTTAACCGCAGGCGCCAGTCAGCGTGCTTTAATTAACAAACTGTGTTTGGACGCATTTTTATGCATGTTGGGCGAAGAATTTTCTGTGACTCCAACGGTTTATCCTAATAATGCAGCATTGGCTAGTATTTGGGAGTTTGTCAACGGTACAGCTATTAGTTTTGGTAGCGCGCGTTTAGTGTTAATACCAACTTTAGCAATGGATAGTGATGAACTACGTGTACCGCAAGAGTGGATAGATATTCCTCAATGGGTTGGTGATTACTATTTAGCAGTACAGGTAAACCCAGATGAAGGTTGGGCAAGAGTTTATGGCTACACAAACCATCAAAATATCAAAACTTTTGGTGTTTATAACACTAGCGACCGTACCTACGATTTGGAAACAGAAGATTTAATTCAAGATTTAAACGTTTTGTGGTTGACTACTCAATATTACCCTGAAGTCACGCGCGCTTCGATATCAGAACTACCACCATTACCCCAAGCTCAAGCTGAAAATTTATTACAACGTTTAGGAGCAGACGTTAAATTTCCACGTTTAGAAATTCCATTTCAGCTTTGGGGAGCATTGCTAGCACACGGTGGTTGGCGCCAACGTTTGTATGAATTACGACAAGGCTTAACACAGCAAACATCTGTTCTACAGTGGCTGACTGATGGAATTTCAAATTTTGCAACCCAGCTTGGTTGGTCAACACGCGAATTTATAACGGCGCCAACAGGTATGCGAAGCAAAGAAACATCTACAATAGGGTTGTCTCGACAACTGTTAATAGCTGGTGATGCATACGAGTTACGCATTTTCTCTAAAGGTAATGCTTCGGAACTAGTTTGGCGGTTTGAATTACGAAGTTTTAATTCAGAAGGTTTAATACCTGAAGGTTTTAAGTTAAGACTGCTAACCGAAGATTTACAAATGTTTACAAATAATGAAGATGTTGCAACGGCACCATTAGAACTGCTGTATGTTGAAGTCATGCTTGAATCTGGAGAAGGTATCGTTTGGGAAGTTGAACCAACACCTGAAAACTACGAACGCGAAATTCTACGGTTTTAATTAGACATCTCGAATTTGAAAATTTAATATATTTTTTTATATATCAGCATATATACTCGTTATATATTAAAAACGTAGGTTGGGTGCAACCCAACGTACAAAAATAATGTGTATTTTTATTAAGTTAAATTTACTTGTGAACATCATATTTATGTAAAAAGCCACAAAGGCACATAATCCGGAGGATTTACCGCAGGGTAGAATACAAAGAAAAAAAGAAAAGGAAACAAAAAAGTATTACATATAAAGCTGTTTAAAAAAATGAAAAAAACACAATTTCTCACTAGATGCCTAGTTTCTTTACGTAAATCCTACTTAAGATATATAGTAGTTATGGTTATAACTACTATATTATGTGTTCAATTATTACCCGCTTTTGCAAATACTCCCTACCTAAAAAACGTAGAATTACAAATGCAAGAGACTGGTAAATTATTATATGACAGCGGACGCTATGTTGAAGCTGCACAAATATTACAGCAAGCTGTTGACTCGTATCAAAAGCAAGGTAAAACACTCGAACAAGCAGTAGCTCTGAGTAATCTTTCACTCACATATCAACAGTTAGGTGACTGGAAACAAGCTCAAAACACAATTACTCAAAGCTTGAACCTACAAGGATATCAAAAAGCATTACAAAACAATATCAACCTTCCTATTCTTGCCCAAAGTTTAGATATTCAAGGACGATTACAGTTAGAAACAGGGCATTCAGAACAAGCGCTTTCAACCTGGAAGGAAATGGAGGAAATTTACACAAAAATAGGAGATAAGAATAGTATAGCACTCGCACGTCTCAATCAATCTCAAGCTTTACGAAATCAGGGGTTTAACCGTCGCGCGCTCGAAATGCTTGCACAAACAAATCAAACCTTACAATCTCAACCAGACTCACTAGATAAAGTAATAGCGTTACTTTCGCTTGGTAACACACTACAAAGAATTGGCAAACTCGAAGAATCTGACCGAGTTTTACAAAAAAGTTTAGAAATATCCCAACGATTAAATTCTTCCATCTACACTGCCGCAACTCTCCTAAATTTAGGTAATAATGCCCGCGCGCAACAGAAAATACCAGAAGCTATATCATTTTACCAACAAACATATACAACATCTCCTTCACCCTTGACCAAAGTTCAAGCCCAAATTAATCAATATAGTTTGCTAGTTCAAACACAGAAATTAAATGAAGCTCAAACTTTAATACCAGCAATTCAAACTCAATTAGAACAACTTCCCCCATCACGCGCATCAATTTACGCTCGAATAAACTTCGCTCACACCCTCCCACCCTCCCACCCTCCCACCCTCCCCTCCACCCTTCTCGCAACTGCAATACAACAATCTCGCAGCATTGGTGATACACGTGCGGAAGCTTATGCACTAGGAAAGTTAGGAAGTTTATATGAAAAAACACAGCAATGGCAGCAAGCGCGCGAACTTACCGAAAAAGCATTAAACTTAGCTAAAGAGACAAATACTGCTGAAATAGCTTATTTGTGGCAATGGCAATTAGGAAGAATTTTGAAATCAGAAGGTGATATTAAAGGAGCAATTAGTGCATATGATGCAGCAGTAGATAGTTTAGAGCAACTACGAACAGACCTAGTAGCAGTAAATCAAGACATACAATTTAACTTTCGAGATAACGTAGAACCAGTCTACCGTGAATCAGTTGCTTTATTACTTTCCACACAGCAAACCTCAGAAAAAACATTAGAAAAAGCTAGAGCGCGTATCGAAGCACTACAGTTAGCAGAACTAGATAACTTTTTCCGTGAAGCTTGTCTACAGGGGCAAAGAGTACTACTTGATAAAGTTGTAGATGAAGCAAATTCCACAGCTGCTATTATTTACCCAATTATCCTTCCTGAACAACTTCAAATCATCGTCAAAATTCCTCAACAACCGCTACGTCATTACACTATCAAAAAATCCCAAGCAGAAATAGAAAGTGTTCTCCAACAAATTCGAGAGTATATTACAGAACCAGACCGTACAGAAGATGTACAAGCGCTATCTCAAGAAGTTTATAGCTGGTTAATTAAACCAAATGAATTTGATTTAGAAAAAAGCAAAATAAATACACTTGTATTTGTATTAGATGGCGCCTTAAGAAACGTGCCAATGGCAGCATTATACGATGGTCAAAAATACCTGATTGAAAAATACGCTGTAGCATTAAGTTTAGGATTACAACTATTTCAACCGAAACCCCTAGCAGAAACAAAACTCAATGTACTCGCAGGTGGATTAATACAACCACCACTCAATTATAAAAAGCAATTTCCTCCTTTACCAGAAATTCAGTCCGAATTTAATTTAATATCTCAAGCAGGAGTTTCCAATACCCAATTACTAAACCAAAACTTCAACAGTAAAAACCTAGAAACCAGAGTTAATGCTTCTGGATATAACGTATTACATCTAGCAACCCACGGTCAATTTAGCTCGCGCGCCGAGAATACCTTTATCCTAGCAGCCGACGGTCCAATAAATGTCACACAGTTTGATAGCTTATTGCGTCGTCGCGACGAAACCCGTCCTGAAGCATTAGAAATGTTAGTACTAAGTGCATGTCAAACCGCTGCTGGAGACAACCGCGCGACATTAGGGTTAGCAGGAGCATCACTCAAAGCAGGCGCCAGAAGTACATTAGCATCACTATGGCACGTCAACGACAAATCCACATCTATATTAATAGGGGAATTTTACCGAGAACTAGCCAAAACCAAAGTCACAAAAGCCGAAGCACTAAGAAAAGCCCAAATCACATTATTAACTAAATATCCAAATTATACCCGACCCGGTTTCTGGGCGCCTTACATACTAGTAGGTAACTGGCTTTAAATATATGTCATGAGTCGCAAACGTAAATATGTAAAAATATATATTTAGCCAATAACTTTAACTATGGAATCCCAGACTGAACACAATAAGTCACAAACTAACACTAATACGAAGGCACAGCAAGAAACCGAACAAGAAAAAATATTATGCCCTCATTGTAAGCGCACTGCTACAAATGGTATTAAATGTAAAGGAATTTGTGTTGCTGATAATGATTATTAATGGATTTTTGGCGCCGAAATTTGTCATTAGTCACGTAGCGAAGAATCCCTTATATATTGAAACTTTATTAGATGCTACCCTGCGGGAAAAGCTCCGCTTTACACTGCGTTCAGCATGACAGGGGGAGAGGTTATTTTTGGGCAACTCTGGGTTGACTGAGGAAACTGTATACGGTGCGGGAAACTTGAGAGATAAATTCTGTACCTCTTCTGTCACCAAAAGGTCTTCTGACAAAGATACCTGCTAGGTAACGTTTACCGTTGGGCATTTGGATGATTCCTGCATCTCCGAGAATGACTCCTAGTGTACCTGTTTTATGCGCTATTGTGGCGCCTCTTCCTAGTCCAGATGCTAGTAAGCTGGTGTTTTCAACGCGACGCATGATGTCTAATGCTCTGGTGCGACTGGAGTTACTTAGTAATTGATTATTAGCAACTAAAGCAGATAATCTGACCAAATCTTTGGGACTTGTTGTATTAGTTCCTTTAAAGTCACCAAGTAAGTTCCGAATTACGGTATTTTGTAATCCCCAACTGCGGAAGCGCGGATTTAACTTATTTTTGCCACCTAAACGGTCGATTATCATATTAGTTGCGGTGTTATCGCTGATGGTAATCATTCTAGTTGCCGTTTCTAGCAAGCTGAATTTAGTTCCCGGTGCCCGATATTGCATTGTACCAGAACCACCAGTCACTAAGTCACGACGCATTGTTAATGTTTCGTTTAACTTAACTCGACCAGCATCAATTTCTTGGAATAAAGCAATTAATATCGGAAACTTAATTGTACTCGCTGCTGAAAATGCTTTTTCACCGTTGTAATCTACATAATTCCCCGTTTCTAAATCAATAAAAAATAATCCTGGGTCAAGCGAACTGTAACGTGACATCAAAGACCGGACTTGTGAACTTAGTTGTGTGATTTCATTACCTAGAGGTACCACTCCAGCAAAGGGTGAAATACTACCTACTTGAACTGGTGTTTTAACCTCACCCGACTGTGAATCACCACTTGCAATACGTTCTATTGAAGAGAAATTGACAATCCAGTGCGATGATGTATCACCTTGAATTAATACCTTATCTGGTTGTACCGTGTATCCCGGCGCCAGTTCCACAACCAATCTAGTTGTGTTAGCATCAAACTTGCCAACACGAATTTCTTTAATCGCAGCACCATAAGTTTGACGAAGCGTATTTCCTTCTAAATCTGTATTAGGAAGGTCAATAACTAAGCGTGTGGGATTATTGATTAAAAATGCTCTTGGTCGAACACCAGATTCTGTAGTTATGTTGAGTTTGTTTTGCGCTTGGTCAAAATACCAAGACTCTAAACGAGCAGCATTAACAGGAGCGCATAGCATTACAACACTCGCACTCGCAAGTAAGAAATATCTTAACTTCATGCGGAAACAATCTTATGTGTGTGTGGGATTTACTAGCACCATTTTTCTGTATTAACCTCATACATCCGGAAGAAATTACATACAAATGCGCGTAGCAATCTTTCTCACAAGACATCTGTACTCCAAAATAGTTCCCTGGCAACGGATATAAAGTATACGAGTATAAATAAAAAATGCCTTTTTACACTGTGTTATGTAAAAAAGCATTTATATGTTGTTCGTGTGATTTATGTTAACTGCTTTGTGCGAGAGAGAATATAACGAGGAAGTTTAGGAGGTTAACTTTGGACTCGATTTAAAGCTACTGTTTTACAGGCGCCTTGAACCTAGCGCTGTGATAGATTCTAAGGAAGCTCTGAGTGCTTGCATGTACCATCTGGTTTCGGTACGCTCTCTGACGATTTTTTCATAAATCGCTTCGTATCCGTCTACCATTTGGGTGACACTAAAGTTGTTTTGGACGTGTTCGCGACATTTACGACGGTCAAGTTCTAACACTTGTGGCATTACAGAAGCCATTTCCTCATATGTGTCGCAGACCATTCCACTAACACCATGTGCAACTACTTCTGGCACTGAACCCATATTCATGCCTATAACAGGTGTACCACAAGCCATTGATTCTATCATAACTAAGCCAAATGGCTCTCTCCAAGTAATTGCAAACAATGTTGCTGCTGCATTACCTAGTAACTCTGATTTCTGCGCGTGATTTACTTCACCCAAAAACTCTATTTGCTTACCGTCTATAAACGGTTCTATTTCTGCTTCGTAGAATTTCTTATCTACTATGTCCACTTTGCCTGCCATTTTTAGCTTCATTCCCGTTTTCTTGGCAATGGCTATTGCATGTTGGGGTCCCTTTTCTGGAGAGAATCTTCCCAAAAATGCTAAATATGGTGGGTCGTGGGGCTTTTCTACAAACGGGTATTCTTCTACTACTATTCCGTTATATACTGTGCCTGCATAATTCAAATCTACTTGTCGCTGTGCATTACTTATGCTGATGTATGATTGTGACCCGTATTCGCTAAATACTTTCGCACTGTCTTTTGTAAAGCTTCCATGCAGCGTATGAACTGTTGGTGTTGATACCATGCTTGCTAATGCTAATGACCAAACCCCGACGTGTGAGTGTATTATGTCGAAGTCTGCTGCTCTTTGATATACTTGACCCGGCGCCAACACTTCGTAAATAATGTGTTCTTTAATATCTGGGTCTAAACGCAATGCACGTGGGCTAACTCCTTCTAACTTAGCTAACGTTTGTGAGTCCCCAGAGGCAAATAATGTTACTTCATGACCTCTACGTACTAACTCGTCAGATACGCGACTTACTACAAGTTCTATCCCACCATAGGTTGGAGGAGGAACCGTTTCCCATAAGGGAGCAATTTGTGCGATTTTCATAAGTTTTGTTGGTTCAGCTTTTCAAAGCCTATAAACGATAATTCAATCAGATGCTAATTAGAGTTAGTAGACTAACTTTCACCCTTCAACTAGACACCAGAGTGACACTAACCTATGTGGTTAGTCTGTAAACAAACGCAGTTAAGGCTAACACCGAACCGTCTAAACCTCACCTCCAGTTTTATTCAACTTTGTGGTTTTAGACATATTTATTCTTCCTTATCTTATTCCTTTTAACAATTTTAGTCAATCTATCTTGCGGACTATATAAGTTTTATAAATGATTTCCAAAATGCGAATTTTTGATTAAAAATCACTGAAATTGCAATATCCATTACAGCTATTTTAATAGCTGTTTACTCTATGGTTATTATAAAAAATTTTATTTCACAGGCGCCATTGCTACAAAATTTTGATGCCTAACATTAAATGTAGAGACGCGTAATCCGAAGGATTTCTCGAAGAGATTAATCGCGTCTCTACAACATGATTTTTTATGTTATACTTCTGGATATTGATGTGATATGAATGGTATTTCTATAATTTCAGCTTCGTTTTCTGCTATCCTCACTTTTGTTCCTATTCCACCTGCTTGCTTGCGAATGTAACCTAGTCCATAATACCCTTCAGTAGTTTCTGTGATACTCGTTAAGGTCCCTACTTTCTCTTCTTTTATATAGATTTGACTTCCTGGGTCTGCATAATTATTTAATTTTATTCCCCACAAGTATGTTTTTACACCTTTATACGTGTTTAAACGGGCAATTGTTTCTTGTCCAATATAGCAACCCTTAGTAAAAGAAATAGTTTGCCATAACCCAACTTCAAGCGGATTATAGTCTTCGGTTAGTTCTTTTTCTGGGACTGGACGACCTTGCATAATCCGCAGTGTTTCCCATGCTGTCTCTTTCATCGCAACGGCGCCTATCTCTAAAAGTTTATTCCATATTGTGTCTTTATGAACAACTGGAAAAATTAATGTGTATCCGGGTAAAGCTAAACCACTACCTACTGCAATCAAAGTTTCTACTGTCAATATATTATATACTTGATTACTATTATCAGTTTCAAGAGGAGTTATACCTAACTCTTGAATAATTGCCTGACTTTTTGGACCAATTAAACTAAAAGCGGCAGTTTCTTCTGTAATATCACTCAATTCAACTTTATCAGCAAAGAATATATATTTATCTAACCACTGCATTAAATACTCGCGACGGTTAGGTGATACCATCAATAATATAGTATCTTCTTTGATATACGCTGTCGCTAAATCAATTGTTCTAGCTGTGGATGTGACAAAAACGGTATCACAACCTTGACCGGGTTTAAGAGACTGAAAGTCATTTGTACTTTGGTTATGCAAAAACCGTAAACGGTCATCACCTGATACTTTTATGCGTCCCCAATGACTACGGTCATAAACTGCAACTGTTTCTTGGGCAGCTTTTATTGCTGCTGCGTCGTTTTGATTAATGTTTGATACTGACATATGTACTTATATTATAAATGACGTTCTAACCAATCAATTAAATCAGATAATACCTCTTGATAACCATAATCGTCGTGAAGTTCGTGATAGCTCTCTGGATATTCTCGCAGTTCTTTATCAGCAAAAGTGATTTTTTCAAAAAAATTACGACTTCCTTCGGGTAATGTTACCTTGTCGGCGCCTGCGAGCATCATCAAAAATGGTATATTAATATGACCCGCATGTGCTTGTACCCAAGCTAGTGTACTTGAAAACTCTGTTGATAAACGCGCAGTTCCCACTGTATGTCTTAATTTATCTTGTTGATGATATGCAATCACTTTTTCATCACGAGCTGCTAACTTCATATCTATACCCGTATTCATCGAAAAACGAGGATATACTTTTGAGAGGATTTTACCGATTAAAATTTTAATTGGAGAAACACCAGATTCCCCTAAAGCAGGAGTAAAAGCTATTACACCATTTAATTTCGGTTTTTCTCCTTTATCCCGCAATACATAATCTAAAACTGTTAACCCTCCCAAACTGTGACCAAACAAAAATAAGGGAGTCCCCACATTCGAGGTCGCTACAAACTCTAAAAAACTTGCCACGTCCTCACGATACTCGTTCCAAGAATTTATATACGCACGTTGTCCGGGTGATTTTCCACTTCCTCGTAAATCTACACCGTATACAGCATAATTATTTGGTATTAAATGCTTTACTATATTTAAGTATACTCCACTGTGCCCTCCTAAACCGTGAATTATAGCAACTATTCCTCGCACCTCATTCTCTGGGCGCCAGGATTGGTAGTATAATTGTGTACCGTCGGCACTTTTGATTAAACCTTCGTGGTTGCGAATCATTTTTTTCAACTACACAGTAACTAAATAATACTAATGTTATTCCTAAATCAAATCAATTCAGCAAACGCATTAATTGTAGGAGCAAGTCAAGGTATTGGCTTGGGTTTCGTCAAAAAATTACTCGATGATGGTAAAATTAATAGAATTTACGCAGCATTTCGTAACCCAGACTCTGCCACCGAATTACTACAACTCGCAACCGAAAACCCTACACGCTTAACGTGCTTAGTCATTGATGTCGCTAATGAAGCGCAAATAACCGAAGCATTACAGCAAATTAAAAGCGAAGTCAAAACACTGCACTTAGTAATAAACTGTGTCGGAGTACTTCATGATGGGGACTTTCAACCCGAAAAAAGCTTAAGACACTTGAATATGGAAAATCTAACTCGTTATTTTCAGGTTAATAGTATTGGGGGTGTACTCTTAGCAAAACATCTTGTACTGCTATTTAAACACCAAGACAATAGTGTGTTTGCGAGCATTTCCGCTAAAGTCGCTAGTATCGGCGATAATAATCTTGGTGGATGGTATGGTTATCGCGCATCCAAAACAGCACTCAATATGTTTATGCGAAATGTTTCAATAGAATATGCACGCAGTTGTCCTAAGAATATAGTAGTTACATTGCATCCAGGTACTACAGACACTCGTTTATCTCGTCCCTTTCAAGCAAACGTTCCACCAGAAAAACTTTTTAGTATCGAACGCACCGTCAGTCAGCTTTTAGAAGTGATTGGAAAATTAGATAAAAATGATAGCGGTCAGTTCTTCTCGTGGGATGGTAGCAAACTACCTTGGTAAATTATAAACCTTGTAGCACAGGTAGGGGCGGCGCCTGTGCTAGATTATTTTTGGTAATGAGCGTGGCGAAATTATATTATTTTTTGGTTATGGGCGTAACTTTCTGATTTCTTCTTTAGATATACCTAGTGCTTTGCTTATTTCTACTTCTAGTTGATTTGTGTCAGTTGTGGAAAACTCAAATATAATCTCGGTTATCGGGGAGTCTTTGCTTTGAACCTTGACTAGTGATATTTCCCTGTTTTTATCTACTTTAACAAAAATTGCGCGCGGCACCACTTTTAGAGGTACTGTAATTTGAAGTGGTTTTGGTTGCGATTCAAGTTGTAAATATTTTGGCGCCTCAGAGTCACGATTTAACACGGCATACATTACAATTCCACTTAGTCCCCAACAACCAAATGCGAGTAGAGGTATGGGCAACCATAACTCGAACAAAGTCGCGCGTAACTTTTTCAATAACTTAGGTTTAAACATGTTATGTTAATTTTACTAGTGGAAGACGACACCGACCAATTAGAACCGATACGCGCAGCACTCGCAAAAGTGGGACACACCGTAGACGCTGTAGAAGATGGTGACACTGCCCAATGGCTTATGTCCCAAAAACATTATGATTTATTAATTCTAGATTGGATGCTACCAAAAGTTAGCGGTATCCAATTATGTCGGCAATATCGCAACAGCGGTAAAACATCCCCTGTTCTCATGTTGACCGCAAAAGACACCACACAAGACAAAGTTATTGGTCTCGATGCAGGTGCCGACGATTATTTAGTCAAACCTATTGATATTATAGAACTATTAGCACGAGTTCGCGCCCTCGGCAGACGTTCCCCCTTATGGCAAAGCGATACACTCACAGTCTCTTCACTACATCTTGACCGTAATAATTTAACAATTACCAAAGATAACACCACAACGCAACTATCTGGTCGTGAATTCCAACTTATGGAATACCTAATGCGTCATCCCCGTCAACTATTAACTTACACTCAAATCGAACAAGCACTTTGGGGATGGGGAGACGAACCCGAAAGCAATGCTATCACAACTTTGGTACGTAGACTCAGACAACGACTCCAAACTGTTGGCGCCAAAGATTGGTTAGAAAACGTTTATGGTATTGGTTATCGTCTCAACATCTTAGAATAAAAACCTATCCGTTACATCCGTTGCCAAGCTTCATCTAAAATTTAAATATTAGTTAAAACAAACCAAGTATTTTCACTGAGCTAAGTAAGTATTAAAACAAGTTATAGTTCAAGAGTTAATTTCTAAAGCTATATAAACCCGTGATAGCACAGGCTTTAATGTCTATGCTACGCGATATTGTTATGTGTATTCACAGGAATAAATGGACAGTTTAGATTTAAATCGTTTATCAGGTACGCAACTTATAACTTCTCCTTTAAATACAGACCTACCGGGAGAATTACAAAGTTTTATTAGTTTGAGTGCCAGTAGTGCTAATGTCGCTCCTATACTTCGTGATACAACAGTCACTCTACTCCCTGTTTCTGAAGATGCTGCGGCGCCTGTTGGAGGTGTTGGTACCCCTATTTCGTCTGTTATTAACTTTAGTAATGTTATAGATAACAGACCAGTTGGTATTGCCATTACTGAAGTCGGTACTGGCAGTAACGGTACTTGGTATTTTACTACCGATGGTGGCAGAGCATGGGCGCCACTCGGTGATGTTTCCGAAAGCAGTGCTATTTTATTATTAGCAAATTCCAATAGTCGTATTTACTTTCAACCAACTGCTGATTATAACGGTTTTATTAGTCGTGCTATAACTTTCCGTGCTTGGGATACTACTGATGGAACCGCAGGTGGTACAGCAGATGTTAGTACTAATGGAGGAGCTACAGCGTTCAGTAACACTACAGATACTGCTTCTCTACAAGTTCAGGCAGTTAATGATGCTCCTGTAAATACTGTTCCTGTTTCTACTCAAACTTCACGTATTGGCTTTAATGAAGATACAGACTTTGCTTTTAAAGATGATAACGCGATTCGAGTGGCGGATATCGATGCTGGTAATGGTGCCATTGATGTCACGGTAAGCGCTACTAGTGGTACACTATTCCTCTTAGACTCTATTATTATTCCAAACCCCACAAATACAATATCTATATCAGGTACTCTCACCAGTATCAACGCTACTCTCGACAAATTGGTTTACAAACCTATTAAAGATTATAACGGCGCCGTTAATATTCGAGTTTTTACTACAGACCGTGGAAATACGGGTGGTATTGCTCGAAGCGATGAAGATACTATTTATCTAAATGTTTTACCTGTGAATGATGCACCCACATTCACAAAAGGTTCTAATGACACTATTGATGAAGACTTTGGTATACGAACAGTCACTTGGGCTACTAATATTTCTAAAGGTGCCAGTAACGAATCTAATCAAACGGTCGCTTTCACCGTCATCACCAGTCCCGAAGATAGTCAACTATTTCAAAGTATACCAACTATCGATGCCAATGGTATTCTTCGCTATACACCAAAAGCAAATATGTCTGGAACAGCGAATCTCACAGTCTTTCTTACAGACAGTGAAAATGCTGAATCAAAACGAGAATCATTTTCTATTACCGTTAACCCCGTTAATGACCCTCCTGTTAATTTAATTCCCTCACAAATTCAAACAGTACTAGAAGATTCTGTACTAACTTTCTCTAATGCCCGTAATAATACCATCACTATAACTGATATTGATGCAGGAACCGGAATTATACAGGTCAAAGTCGAGGCGCCTAACGGTATACTCGAAGTGGCAACTACTACCGACTTAAATATTCGCAACAATAAAACAGGTTCGGTAACTTTAACTGGTACTCTCGAAAAAATCAATGCTGGGTTAGATGGTTTACAATTTACACCCAATAAAGACTTTAACGGTAGAACCTTAGTTAAGATTACTACGAATGACCAAGGTAATACCGGAAAAGGCCCCGCATATACAATTAGTAACGATATTAATATAGATGTCATCGCTGTTAACGACGCACCTCGCTTCACTAAAGGTGATAATCAAATCGTTAAAGAAGACACACCATCACAGAGTATACCTTGGGCAACTCGTATTTCTTCCGGCGCCGTAAATGAAACTAATCAATCTTTAAGATTCAATGTCACGAACGATAATAATTCTCTATTTTCCGTTCAACCTCAAATTTCTGCCAACGGTATTCTCTTCTATACATTGGCAAAAGACCAAAATGGTATAGCGAATGTGAAGGTAGTGCTAGAAGATGGTGGTGATAACAGTGATGGAGGTATAAGTCTATCCAGAGAAGAAACCTTTACCATCACCGTCACTCCAGTTAATGATGCTCCCACAAATAGAGTTCCAAATACGCAAACAATTTTAGAAGACTCGGAATTGGTGTTTACCGATGATAAGCTTATTTCCATCAGCGATATTGATGCAGCTAATAACCCAGTACAAGTTAGAGTCATCGCTAATAATGGGATATTGACTTGGAATGATAGTAAAACTCTTACCACTGCACAAGGAAAAGGAACAGGGACTGTCATCCTTACAGGAACACTTACCGATATTAATGCTGACCTAAATGGTTTGACCTTTAAACCCAGTACCAACTTCAACGGTTTCACAGCTATTCAAGTTATTACCAATGACCAAGGTAGTACAGGTGATGGACAAGCATGGCAAACTTCTAGCAATATTGGAGTTATAGTCACCCCAGTTAATGATGTTCCTACTTTTACTAAAGGTAGTGATATCACCGTTAACGAAGATGCTGGTTTACAGCAAATAGCTGGTTGGGCAACTAGAATTAATACTGGTGCTGCAGATGAATCTCAGAGTTTACAATTTAACGTTAGAAACAGCGATAATTCGTTATTCGCAGAACAACCAAGAATTTCTGTAAATGGTTCGCTGGGTACGCTTATTTTTAGAACTGCTGCAAACGCAAACGGAACAGCAAAAGTATTCGTCAGTTTGCGAGATACTGGTGGTACACGAGATAATGGTGTTGATACTTCTGCAGAACAAGAGTTTACCATTAATATCGGCGCCGTTAACGATGCTCCGATTAATCGTGTTCCAACTCCTCAAACAATGGATGAAGATGATACAATTGTTTTCTCTGCACTTGGTAGTGTTAATAATGCAATTACCATTAGCGACGTAGATGTAGATTTAGAAGGACTTGCATTAGAAACAACAATATCTACAGAGAATGGAACTCTTAGCGTAACTAACACGAGTGGACTTACCAGTTCTAGTAGTACTCCTGGTAGCATTACTTTGGTTGGAACGGTAAATGCCATTAACCTAGCTCTGGATGGTTTGACTTTTACACCTACAGCCAATTTTAATGGTATAGCATCCATTCAGGTAACAACTAACGACCGAGGTAATAGTGGAAGTGGTACTGCCCTTACAGATACAGATATAATTACAGTTAACGTCAACCCAATCAATGATGTACCAACCTTTACTAAAGGCGCCGATATCACTATATCTGAAGACGCAGAGCGGTATAATGAAATTTGGGCTACAGAAATTACCACTGGTCTATTAGACGACACTAAACAAAGATTAACGTTTATCGTCACTAACACTGATAATGGATTATTTAGCGAACAACCAAGCATTTCGAGCGATGGTAAATTAACCTTTAAATCTGCTGCTAATGCCAACGGAGAAGCAACTGTTACAGTTAAATTGCAAGATAATGGGGGTATATTGAAGGGTGGTAAAGATACTTCAAACCCAGTTACTTTCAAAATTACAGTTAATGCAGTAAACGATGCTCCTGTTAATAATATTCCTACTAGAGTCCAAACAATTAACGAAGATGGTTTAGCATTGGCTATTTTCTCAGTTAATACAGGAAATGCGATAACTATTACAGAAGTAGACAACGAGCCAAATGCGACGGTTCAAATTAATCTGTCTTCAGAAGATGGTACAATTCAACTAGCTAATAGTGCTGATTTTTCGAGTAATGTATCTTTAACTGGCACCTTAAGTGATATTAACCGTGCATTGGATGGTTTAACATTTAAACCGAACTTGAACTTTAACGGTGAAGCCAAAATTAGAATAGCTAGCAGTAAACAGGGAATAGAAGATGTAGACATTATAAAAGTAAACGTCACACCTGTAAATGATGCACCCACCGTTATACCTGGAGCAAACTTATCAGTATCAGCAGGTGCTTCGTTTAACTTTCCAACATGGGCAACATTGTCTCCTGGCCCAGATAATGAGTCTGCACAACAAGCTCTTCAATATACTGTTACTAGTGTTAGTGACACAAGATTATTTTCTACAAGACCAGTTATTGATAGACAAGGTAACTTAATTTTCACTACTGCAATAGGTATTAAAACTCCCACCACGGCAACTATTGGAGTCAAAGTTCGAGATAATGGTGGAACAAACTTGGGTGGAGTAGACACTTCTGAAGAAAAAACCTTTGATATCACAGTTAACCCAATTCAGGTTAATATAACTGCGGCAACTGAATTTGTCGAAGAAGGAAATAATGGTACAACTGATTACGACTTTGATGTTCGCTTATCAGGCGCCAGTAAAGAAACAGTCACCGTCCAATATTCTACCGTAGATGACACTGCCAGAGTTGACGATAAAGATTATCAAGCAACTTCAGGAACAGTCACCTTTAGACCCGGAGAAACGAGTAAAACAGTTAAAGTCAAAATTAACGGTGATCGCAAGTTTGAAACCGACCAAACCTTCCGAGTCAACTTGTCGGAACCCAAAAACGTAGATTCTGGAACAACGACGAGTGCAGTCGGTACAATCAAAAATGATGACACCAAACCTGTAATTAGTATTGGTGACGCTTATGGTCGAGAAGGTAAATCAACTTTAGAAATTCCAGTTGGTTTATCAAATGTCAGTGACGAACAAGTAACCGTAGATTACATTGTAACAGATGGTACTGCAACAGTTGCAAACGGTGACTATACAGCAGGCGCCAGTGTTCCGGTAGTATTTGCACCAGGAGAAATTAGTAAAACCATCAGTATTCTCATAAATAATGATGATACATTTGAAACAAACGAAACATTCTTTGTAGAACTAAAAGACCCAACCAACGGTACAATATCAACAACAGCAAATAAAGCGACAGCAAAAATAATCAACGATGATGCCAAAAATAGCACCGATTTAAATAATGATGGTTATAGCGATATAGTATTGCGTAACTACCGAACAGGTGAAAACCTGATATGGTTCATGAACAACTTTACAATCGATAAAAGTGTAATCATCGACCGACAGCAGGATAAGAACTGGGTATTAGAAGGAATTGCGGACTTTACAAACGAAGGAAAATTAGATTTTCTGTACCGCAACTATAAAACAGGTGAAAACGAAATATGGATGATGGACGGTACACAACGTCTGCAAGTACTCCCATTATTAACATTAACTGACACCAACTGGGTAATTAAAGGAGTCCAAGACTTTAACGGCGACCGTAAAACCGATATTATGTGGTATAATGCCAAAACTAGTGAAAGTATGATTTGGCAAATGAACGGGCCAACCATTTCCAGAAGTATATCATTACCAAAAGTCACATCTACACATTTAAATGTAGAACTAGTTGCCGATTTAAGCGGTGATGGTAAGGCTGATATTATATGGCGTAATGAAAGAACAGGCGCCAGTACAGTATGGGTAATGGGTGACACAACCGTACAAAAACAAATTACTCTCGAAGCTTCAGCAGATGCGAATATTCACATACAAGGAGCAGGAGACTTTAACGACGACGGTAAACTTGACATCTTAGCAAGTAACTACTTTACAGGTGAAAATACCATTTGGTACTTAGATAACACTGCGAACGAAATTAAAATTAAAACCAAAGCCATACTACCAACTAATGGCGCCAACATGAGAATAGAGCAAATTACCGACTTCGACAACGATGGTAACTTAGACTTTCTCTATCGTGACTTTAGTACAGGAGAAAACGAAATTTGGCGTTTGAAAGGTACCGAACGCGACCAAATTATCAAATTACCCAAACTTCGTGAGAATTTCTGGGAGGTTTCTGTGTAATATTGTTGGCGTAGAGACTAAACATGTTTAGTCTCTACATTACATTATGTTCAATCTACCCACAGTTAGAAAGAATATTTTAAAAATATACTCAAAAAGATTTTATTAAATTACGGAATTTTACTATAAGGTCGTGAAGTTAGTTAATAGAAGCACAGGGCACTAATCATCTACTTAAATAAAATTTACGGAATTTATCGAATTACAAAACTTTATTATAAGAGGCGTGACGATATGATAGTCAACGACCGTAGTAACTCTGTATCTAAATTAATATTACTGACGTTTATTTCTGTTTTGGCCACACTAAATATAATACCCCAAGAAGCTATATCGGCGCCAACACCCACACCCACACCGACAGTATCAAAGTCAGAGAAAATAACTCAAAAAATCAACGAGTTAAAGCAGTCACAGGAACGTTGGATAGAAATAAATCTTAAACAGCAAAAATTAACTGCTTGGGAAGGAAATAAGGTAGTATATCAAGTCACCGTTTCAAGTGGTAAAAAGTCTACTCCTACTCTTACAGGAGTTTACGCTGTTCAAACTAAACTACGTAAAGCTAGAATGCGTGGCGCCGACTATAATATTCCTGATGTACCTTATACAATGTACTACGACGGCAACTATGCAATTCACGGCGCCTACTGGCATAATAACTTTGGTACACCCGTTAGTCATGGATGCGTCAACTTACCACCAAAAAAAGCACAACTAGTATTCAACTGGGCAAAAGTCGGAACCCCTGTAGTCGTTCGCAGAAATTAATCTATTATTTTTGTGCGCCAATGGCGCACAAAAATGTTTACGCTACATCAAGTTGAATTTCATAACCCAATCTTTTAGGCAACGAAATTTTATACACATCACCTTGATTCATTTCTCCTGGTTCCTTCATCTCGCTTAATGCTGCTACCACCTCGTCTGAGTTTGCCGTCAGAATAACTACGGGTGTTTCACACGCTATCGGAAAATCGTGCCATGTACCCAAATGTAATAATAATCCGTGTCCTGGTGGAAAACGTAACGCTTTAACTTCATTTAAATTTGGCACATTTTGATTATCATTATCATAATTAGGTGGCGCCATCACCATAATAAAAGGTGATTGTCCTAACCCAATAAACATCTGAGTCATATGCATATGACGTTCTAACCAGATAATATTGGGATATCCCGGCATAATTTTTGCGGTTCTAAATGTAGCAGTACCACGATAGCTAAAGTCGATATTTTCACCTTCAAGAACTCTTTCTTGGTAAAAGGGTATTCCTAAACCAGGTTTACTCACATCGTCACCAAGTAAATATCCATATGGTTTGATATTTTCTTGAGTTGCATCGATAACGGGAATCGTTAAGGTTTTAGTTTGTGATATTGTCATGATAAATGTTCATATATTGCCTCACCTGTAGTTATCCAGGTATCTGGCTTGCTTTTAATATATGATAAACACTGTTTTAGATATTTTAACCGTAATGGTTGACCGACTATGAAGGGATGTAAACCTATAGCCATGATGCGTGGGTTTTTTTCGCCATCAAGCCAAAGTTGGTCAAACTGGTCTTGTATCGCTTGTGCAAATTCGGCGCCCGAAAATCTATTACTCAAACATAGCGTGATATCATTAGCTTCAATCGTATACGGTATCGCTAACATTCGGCCATCTTGAAGCGGGTACCAATATGGTTGGTCGTCGTTAACCCAGTCAGCAGTATATACTATTCCGGCGCCGCGCAATAATTCAAACGTTGATTCTGTGATGGAAAACCCTGGTGTTAACCATCCCTTGGGTAATTTTCCTGTTGCCTGCTTTAACAAACTTAAGGTTTTCTCAATAGTTTGTGTCTCTGTTTGTTTATCCATACCGCTATGACCTGTGGAATTATTAATACCATGAGCCATGACTTCCCAGCCATATGTATTTATTGCCGTCATAATTTCTGGGTACAGCGTGCAAATTTCACCGTTGACTGCTGCTGTTACTGGTATGGATAATTCAGCGAACAACTCAAACAGGCGCCATATTCCTACTCTATTACCATAATCTCGCCAACCGTAGTTAGCAATTTCTGGCTGACTATTTAAATGTGGCTGAATTGCTGTGCCAAGTTTACCAAAAGTAAAATGTTCTACATTCATTACTACCCAAACTGCTACCCGCTCATTATTGGGTAGCTTTAAAAGTGGGCGCCTGTCAAGGGGGTCGTAAGATGGTGGATACAACATAATGAAATTTAAGGAAAATTAAAGATTTAAATTTGATACAATGCGGTTAATGCGATAGCTAATGCATCTGCGGCATCGTCTGGTTTTGGTATAGCATCCAAATTTAATTCGTGCGCTACAGCTTCTTGAACTTCGTATTTTTCTGCATTTCCATACCCTGTTAAAGCGTGCTTGACTTGTTTTGGTGCAAATTCGACGTATGGTAGTTTATGCTGTGCTAGTACCAGCATAATGACGCCGCGTGCTTGGGCGACTAAGATGGTATTTCCCATTCGATAGAAAAACAATTGTTCTATCGCAACTAAATCTGGTTTAATTTCTTCAATTAGGGTATGCAAATCATCAAACAGAGTACACAAGCGCGTTCCCATTTCTGTTCCTGCTTCTGTGCGAATTACGCCAAAGTCAAGCATTTTTACTGATGTATCCTGAACTATATTATTGCTTGCTGTATAAGTAATGGCGCCAAAACCTAAAATGGCAAGACCAGGGTCTAATCCTAAAATGCGCTTTTCCATGTACTTTTATTACGGATACCATAAACAACGTGAGATAGTAATGCTAGCAACTTTAATTACTTGTTTTTTAGATAAATAGAATTATAAATGTAATAATCTTGCACTCAGTTTTGAATGCATGTAGTGTACATTTTCTGTTAATCATTATTTTAGATCACCGCGTTCTTCATGCTTGTATGTCAATTGGTTTTATAAAACAAGCCCTCAACACTCTGCTTCCTCAGTCAAGGCGCCGTACTTCCTACCGGGTTAACCAGTGGTTCAAGTGGCTATCTCCAGGACTTTCGGTTAAGCGTTGGCTACTTATCAGCATCAGTGGTGTGGTGCTTGGAGTTTTAGGGTTGGCTATTTCGATTCGACTCACACCAATTTTCTGGGCCATCGAATTACTTAGAAATTTCTTAGGAAAAATCACAGATATTGTACCCTACTATATTAGTGGTCCCATTGTTTTATTGCTGGGACTGTTACTATTGCTTTGGGGTCAAACGCGCACTGTTAGCTCTATTACTCAAGTTCTTCGACCTGGCGCCGAAGAGGAACTAGTAGATGTTTTACTAGCGCATCGTCGATTATATCGAGGTCCCAAAATAGTAGTTATTGGTGGCGGTACAGGACTGTCAACTTTATTACGTGGTCTCAAAACCTACAGTGCTAATATCACCGCAATTGTGACAGTTGGTGATGATGGTGGCTCTTCTGGTAGACTACGAGAAGAATTTGGCATGTTACCACCAGGAGATATCCGTAAATGTTTAACCGCGTTAGCAGATGAAGAAAAACTGTTAACAGAATTATTTGAATATCGTTTTAGTAGTGGTGACGGTTTAAGCGGTCATAGTTTTGGTAACTTATTCTTAACTGCTTTGAGTGATATTACAGGAGACTTAGAGCGTGCAGTTGCTGCGAGTTCTAAAGTCTTAGCTATTCGCGGACAAGTTTTACCCGCAACGCTCAGTGATATTCGTCTTTGGGCAGAACTATCTGACGGGCGCCGAATTGTAGGTGAATCAAAAATTACCGATGCTAAAGGTACAATTACAGACTTTGGTTGCACACCCATAGACCCCAAAGCTTTACCAGCAGCTATAAAAGCCATAAAAGAAGCCGATTATATAATCATGGGTCCAGGTAGCCTTTACACCAGTGTTATTCCTAATTTACTAGTACCACAAATAGCAGATGCAATCGCAGCAGCAGACGTACCACGTATTTACGTGTGTAACATTATGACACAACCGGGTGAAACTCAAGGTTACTCAGTCTCCGAACACATCAAAGCAATAGACAAAGCATGTGGAAGACCATTATTCAACGCAGTACTCGTCCATAAAAAATCACCATCACCACGAGCATTAGTACGTTACGCTCAAGGAAACTCACACCCCGTTTTCTTAGACCGAGAAGACGTAGCCAAACTTGGGCGCCGTATCGTCTTAGCGAATATAATGCACGAAGACGAAAAAGGGTGCGTTCGTCACGACTCGCAAAAACTTGCGAAAGTACTTATCAAATGGTACAGTGGCGCCAGAATTTAAAAGTTAGGAGTTAGGAGTTAGGAGTTAGGAGTTGAATTTTAAAGTTAAAATAACGAAACTAACAAAACAAGTTAAATAATGATAATTAATTCCTTTTCCCTTTTCCCCTTTCCCTTTCCCCAATGATAAAGCTTACCCTTAAAGACGCAGAACTCACACACCAAATAGGAGTAAAACTAGGTAGCACCTTACCAGCTTCAACCGTCATCTTACTATTCGGAGACCTAGGAGCAGGTAAAACCACCTTGGTAAAAGGAATAGGAGAAGGTTTAGGTATTACCGACCCCATCGTTAGTCCAACCTTTACATTAATCAACGAATATACCGAAGCGCGTATACCACTTTACCATTTAGACTTATACCGTTTAGAACCAAACGAAGTCTCAGCATTAAACCTAGAAACTTACTGGGAAGGTATAGAAGTTACACCAGGAATTGTAGCAATCGAATGGGCACAAAGAATGCCTTACAAACCACATAGTTATATAAACATCCATTTAACACACACCCAACAGGCAACTCGCGAAATCACAATTACCCCATTTAACACTATCTTAGACTACAGTCAAAATGGCTTGAATGAGTTACAACAGAAGTAACGTCAAGCATACATACATCCAATGAGCAAACTAAAATACTCAAATATAAGTCATTATCAGTATAATGACGTAATATTTTCTTCCACTTACACTCAAGGGTATTTAAGTTAATGCTAAAAGACATTGTATATTTTATTACCAAAAAACTACCAGAATATATAGGTTTAAAACTCCAGCGAAAGAAAAAATCAGAAACAGAGAAACAAGACGAAAACTGGATTGAAGATTTTGACGAACGTGAGAGGGATTCTTTGTAAGCGCCTATAATAATTTAATCGGGATATACTAAACATAAATTTAGTACTTATCTATTATATAAAGGTGCTGTGATGACTTCACCATTTCCGGGAATTAACCCATATTTGGAAAACCCAGTATTTTGGACAGAGGTTCATAATATGCTGATTGCAGCAATTTTTAATGAACTCAATCCTCAGTTGCGTCCTAAATACAAAGTTGCCATCGAAAAACGAGTATATCAAACAACCGATGAAGACTCGTTATTAATTGGTGTCGCAGATGTTGCAGTACAAAGTGGCAAAAAAACATCTTTACAAGAAAAAACTAGCGTTGCGGTTGCGTTACCATTAATCGAAGCTGTAACAGTAGATGTTACTATGCCAGAAACAGTCAAAGAAACTTATCTGGAAGTACGAGATATTATTACGCAAGAAGTTGTAACCGTGATTGAAATTCTTTCTCCCAAAAACAAACGTTCGGTAGAAGGACGCAATGCTTACACGAAGAAACGTTTAGAGGTGTTGGGTAGTTATACCAATTTAGTCGAAGTTGATTTGCTTAGAGATGGTAAACCTGTACAGCAAGCACACAATAATCTTCAAAGCGATTATAGAATTTTAGTCAGCCGCGCGTCGAGGTGCCCTAAAGCTGATTTATACGCATTCAACCTACAACACCCAATTCCTTCTTTCCCCTTACCTTTACGTGAAAACGACACAGAACCACTACTCGATATACAAACACTTGTCGCTCAACTATATGATAAAGGCAATTATGATTTAGTAATAGATTATAGAATTGAGCCAGTACCACCAGTTTCATTAGAACAAGCTACCTGGTTAGATGGGATTTTAAGGCAAAATCAGTTGAGGTAAACTGCCCACCGTAATATAAGTACATACTTATATAGAGTAACAGCAGGCGCCGTTTGTAATAAAACTTGTTGTAATACTGTTGACAAAATAGGTATATTCAAAGTTATAAGAGTGTAGAAAATGTGCTAATAAATACACAGCATGACTAGAACAATAATTCAACAGGTTACAAGCATCAACCAGTTTGTGTTAATGGTTTTCTATACAGGTACGCATTTGTGGCAGTTCCGTGTGATTAGTCCAGAAGGAAGCGTTTACGGAAAACTCAAAGTATATAATTCTGCCCAAGCAGCAGAACATGCTGGACGAAAATGGGTAGAACATTCTTAGCTGACTCATTCGCTACAAATACAGGAACTTATTATATAAAAGTGAATTTGAGTGCGCTGTTTCTCTACGGCGCCTCAATATATTATATTGTTGAGATAAAATTATCATTGATGAATACGCGCGAAAGTAACATGGCTAATCAGCCGCATCCAATTCAGTATCAAGGAAGTAAAAGAGGTATTGCCTCAACCATTCTCAATTTTTTACCCAAGAAGATAGAAAGATTGGTAGAACCATTTGCGGGGACTGCTGCCATGAGCGTTGCTGCATCTGCACAAAGAGTTTCTCAGCAATATTGGATAAATGACCTAAACAAACCATTAATTCAACTCTTGGAGCTAATTATTGAGCATCCTTATGATGTAGTAGACGGATATTCACAAGTATGGAACGAGCAAATTGGTGATTCTATTAAACATTATTATCAAATACGAGATAAATTTAATACTAGTAACGACCCAATACTTTTTTTATACCTTTTAGCTCGATGTGTCAAAGGGGCAGTCAGATATAATAACGAAGGTTTATTTAATCAAAGTCCCGATAAAAGACGAAAGGGAACCCAGCCAGAAAAAATGTTCAAGAATATCGAAGGAGTTTCAAAGTTACTCAAAGGCAAATGTGTATTTACATCTTTTGATTATAAAGAAGTTTTATCACAGGTTAAGAGTACTGATTTTGTTTATATGGATCCTCCTTATCAAGGAGTTTGTGGGAATAAAGACTCCAGATATTATTCGGGAATAAATTTTGATGGCTTTGTTTCATCACTTGAAGAATTGAATCGAAAAGATATATTATTTGCAGTTAGTTACGATGGGAAACGAGGGAATAAAACCTTTGGTCAAAACTTACCTAAAAATTTAAATCTTAAAAGAGTAGAAATTCAAGTAGGACGTTCTTCTCAAGCAACACTTTTAGGCAAACAAGAAATAACTATAGAATCATTGTATCTATCTAACCCATTAATTCATCACTTGCAAGATAAAAAAATAGATTTTTACCCTCTACATAAACAACTAGCTATAATAAATTAAGATGGATAGCTATCAACATTTACCTGATGACTTTATAGAAATATGCCAAGCAGTAACAGCAAAAAGACCTAAAGCCGTTATAACTCATATATTGCAACACGGCTTTGTTACTACTGAAGAATTGAAAGAAAGATATGGTTATAATCATCCCCCAAGGGCAGCTAGAGATGTACGAGAACTTGGAATACCTTTAGAAACATTTCGTGTTACAGGAACAGATGGACGAAAGATAGCTGCTTATAAATTTGGAGATATTCGCACAGCTAGATTTTCTAAAATAGCTGGTAGAACAGGTTTATCTAAACAAATAAAAGATGAATTAGTTAAGAGATATGGCTGTAAATGTTTTATATATCTAGAAGAAGTTCTGGAGCGAGAACTGCAAATAGACCATCGTGTTCCATTTGAAGTTGATGGAGAACCAGAATTACTGCCAGAAAATTTTATGTTGTTGTGTGGTTCTGCAAATAGAGCAAAATCTTGGTCATGTGAGCATTGTGAGAATTGGCAAAATTTGAAAGATAAATCTATCTGTTTGTCTTGCTATTGGGCATATCCTGAAAATTATACTCACATTGCAATGCGACAGGTCAGAAGAATTGACTTATTATGGCAAGGTGATGAAATAGATACTTATGAAAGATTAAAGCAACAAGCAAATATACTTAATATAGATATTTCTCAATTAGTAAAGGAAATTATTGAGAGGGAAATAATAGAGAGTGACGATAAAAATGGATAAAATGGTGCGACGCGCAAAGGCATAACGCACCATACCCTGTTGCGTCAAGTTGGGACTAACTCACCTGGACGCAGTTTCGACCATTTACCTTTTTCTTCTTTGAAGCTGAGACAGCCAACTACGTCCCATTCCATCTCAATAATATCTCCGCGCGGGCGGATGTTAACATTTATTGATGGTTCATTTGGCTCGAAATCAGGTGTTTCGGTCAAATGAGGTTGTTCGTGCTGTCCTTCTACTGCGTGGTAGGTAAAACAGCGGTCTACATAGTGGCAGTTGATACAAACACACATAATAGAATCAACTCCATAACCTTGTATTGCTAATCTAGCTTAAAATTTGAGAAACCGGGTTCTTTTATCGAGATTGTAATAAACATGATAACTTTGGTAGAAACCCGGTTTCTTTGACAAAAATGTATAATTTAGTTTTACCTTCTTTATCTCCAGAAAATTATCCTTTTGATTTAGATTTATTACCACAACCTATTTATTTAGTGGGAGGCGCCGTTCGGGATGCGATATTAGGTAGAAAGCGCGAGTATTTAGATTTAGATTTTGTATTACCGGAGAATGCGGTTGGTGTTGCCCAGAAACTTGCAGCACATTACAAAGCAGGGTTTGTTTTGCTCGACCCCCAAAGACAAATAGCACGGGTAGTATTTGCCAATGCGACGGTAGATATTGCCCAGCAGGAAGGAGACAGCTTAGAAAAAGATTTGTATAGACGTGATTTTACGATAAATGCTATCGCGTTCAATCCTCACACCCAAGAAATAATCGACCCCCTATGCGGTTATGCTGATATACAAGCGGGGATTTTACGAATGGTTTCGCAACATAACCTCGAAGATGACCCTTTACGGTTAATGCGTGGATATCGTCAAGCTGCACAACTTGGTTTTAATATAGAAACCCACACTCAAAATACCATTCGGACTTTGGCGCCACTACTAACTCAAGTTGCCACAGAGAGAGTGCGTACCGAACTGAGCTACATGCTTCTAAATTCTCAAGGAACTCCCTGGATAATAAAAGCTATACAAGACAAATTATTGGCACCATTCTTTCAAAATATAACCTCAGAAGCATATTCACGGTTACAAAAAGTCGATGCAGCTTACTTAGAACTATCACAAAAATGGCGCCAGCTAGAAGTTGAGCTAAATACATGTATCCGTGATACTATAAAAACAACATGGCTAGGTATTGCCAAACTCGCATGTCTAGTGAGTCCAAATTTAGAACAAGCCGAACGTGAATTGACCGGACTTAGCTATAGTCGTGCTGAAATTAAAGCTGTAATAACTGTATTAAGACTGTACCCAAAGTTAAACACACCATACATGCCATTGCGCGAACAATACGAGTTGTATAAGGAAGCGGAAAACGTATTGCCCGCAACATGCATTATGGCAATGGCATGTGATAATTTGGTAGAGGGCATTGCACCAATTATCGCCCGCTACCTTAACCCTGATGATCCGGTGGCTCATCCCATTTCCTTATTAAATGGGAAGAAACTGATTATAGCACTAAACATACCAGCTTCGCCACTGGTAGGAAAAATGCTGACTGAAATTGCCATCGCGCAAATTGAAGGTAAGGTTTCTACCTATGATGAAGCTATAGAATATGCTCGCCAATTTTTGGCGCCATAGAAACCAGGCTTCTAAGATAACCTAAACAAAAAACGCTAATCTATATAAAGAAGCCTGGTTTCTCTAAAACTTCCCGTAACTGTAGAATATCAACGACAAAATTACTATTCCAACCTTGCGTCGCATTATACTCACCATTTCCACACCAATATTGGTACGTATGACCCATAGATTTAGCAAGATAGTAAAAGTAAGGAATAACGAAAGGGTAAGGGAAAAGCTCTAGCACTTTAACATGCTCAGAGAATAATATATTAGTTAACCCGGCGCCGTGAGTAGCAACAACAGCATCAGCATCGTAGAAAAGCTCAATTTGTTCGTTTATAGACATTTTTTCGAGAGTATAAACTTCAAACCCATATATAGCAAGAGTTTGAATAACCTCAGCTTCGTTGATAATATGACGCTGGTTATAAGCTTGTCGTCGAGAAATGAAGATGCGCTTGTTTTTGATGCGGGGTCGTTGAGGTAAAAACCGAGTAAAAATCTGATTGCGGTATGAACTTGGAATAAAACCGCTAAAATTATGATTTAAAAATTTTGATAAAATCAGCTTTTCGAGACGAAACAGCAAAGGTTGGTCTGTATATGTAGAACCTGGTACTTGGCAAATTTGAATATTGGGTGAGAGAAATTTCGACAAGTAAAAATATTCCATGTCAAAAATTTTACGTGAATGTATTAACTTGACGTGATTATCATTATCTTGAATGATGTCGTGTAAGGAAGTGAGATAAAAACGGGTTAGATTATCGATAAGCGTATGATAGTAATTATTCGTGGTTTGATGCCAAATAACAGAATACCCAGAAATATCTTCAACCTTGGAAGTAAATAAACAATCAAGCTTGAAATCTTCTACTGGTTTGGTAATATTAAACGATTCGCGGATAATTTTTCTATCTTTGGTGAGAATAACTGAATACAAAGGACAGTAAAAAACATCTTCTAAAACAGTAGTGTAAGCAAAGGGAGTAGAATGAGATACTCCTTGTAAAGATGTTGCTTCCGAAGCAAAAACCATTTGTAATGCTTCTTCGGTGACAATAGTCTCTGGTAACACTACATTATATTTACTTAAATCATCTTTTAATAATGTTTCAATCG
>NZ_MRCD01000101.1 GCF_001904745.1 Calothrix sp. HK-06 | reverse complement strand
GCTACATGAGCATACGCACTTTCATGGTGCCTGAAAAAACTTTGTGATTTACTGAGTGTCTCTGTTTATCGCTAAAAACATCTTTTTTGAAGAAATTTGCTACTTTTTTGCAAAAAACAACCATATAATTTACAGTTATCACAACAGCTTTTCTAAATCTATGAGTGCCTTTTTTGCTATTTTACGATGGGTGCCAGGTATCGAATTTACGAAAACCTTATTCGTTCGTGGGAAATGTACCTTTTAAAAATCTTTACAATACTCTGAAAGCCTTATCTGCTACAATCTACAAGTCTCTGCAAGAAGAGAGGAGTACTCCTTCCCTTCTCCCTACTCTCCCCTTCCCCCTTAAAATCTCTTACCATATGCATCCTCGGTAGAATTCCCAATCTCAATCTAATCCAATCCACTACCACTCCCCCCCATTCACCACCATTCTCACTTAGGTTCTTCCATTCCTCACTATTCCACCACTCCCCTCCTTCTTTTTTCCATCCTACGCTTTCTGCAAATTTATTATACCCGTTCTCGTTCCATTTTTTCCATTGTCTCTTCTCCCAGTTAAAATCTAAAGAGTTACCTGTACTCAGATATATTTTTTTCTGGACACTGTAACCAAAATGCCCTTGAGAGTTCTTTATCCAAAGGCTATCTAGTTGTTTCAAATCCTCACATTGAAAGTTTTTGATATCATCTAAATATAATAAATCGCCTTGCTCTTCTCTTCCGGCTGAATAGAAAATAAACTGCCAATTTTTCCTATCTGCTTTTATCCATCTTTTTTGCCCCATTAAATAGTCTAGCTCATGTAAATAATGTTGCTTTAAAGATTGAGCATAAATAGAATTTGAGCTATCTAATTTTTCTATCCGCCGATGAAGTGCAGCAACAATATCAGCATTACCATTGTAGAGAATATTTAGGTCTAAACTGAATAATTCAAGGGGAGATTTCAACTGAGCTTCGAGACGCTTATATTTATCGAATGCCTTTTTATAATCAGCTTTTGCCAAATCCTTATTTGAGTTTTCTTGTAATTTGCCTTTAACATAGTAAATATAAACTAAAGTAGCTAAATCGCTAGAATTGTTGTTATCAAGTTGATTTTCTAATTCTGATAAATTGAAATCTTTCAAAATCTTATTAAGGTTTTCTTTAGCTTTTTTATATTTTTCCTCTTGATTTTTTATCGGTTTCTCATTTTCTATATCAGTTAAATATTCATAGCCTAAAACCAGAGAACTATCTAATAAAGACTCTTTTAATTCTTGATTTTTAATCTTGTCTTGCAAAACTAACCCGGCAATATTCAAAAATTGATTGGCTTCATTTACTTGGTTTATTTGTTGAAGATTAGACGCTACCTCTGATAATTCTTTGATTTTCGCAATATTCTGTTGCATTTTATCAGCATTTTGAGCCGCCATAAATGCGGTTATTCCTGATAAGCTGGCAAGACCTAAAGTAATAAATAAAACTACTGTTCCAAAAGTCATTTTTTTCTTGGCAGTCGCCAGTTGCCTTTCAGCTTCTTGTTTAGCTTCCGCTTCAATTATCCTAGCCTTTTCCGCAGCTTCTTTTTCTTTCCTTTCCCTTTCTAATTCTGCCTGTCTCTCTGTTTCTGCTAATTCCTCTTCTCGTTCTCGTTTACGACTAGCTGCTAAAAATTCTAAATCTTGATAACCTAAACTTTTATCCTTTGCCCAAGCTTCTGCTTCTGCTAAAGCATTTCCTCGCAACAACCTAGACTCATCCTGTTTTCCTGCTAATATCCACTGACGAAAAGTTTCTGCATAAGGACGCAAACTGGCTAAAGTTTTCTCAATCCAAATGTTATCAAAAATGGTTTGATAAATTAGATTATAAACCTTTAACTTGCTATCTTTTTTAACAACTATTCCCGCTAACTGTAAATCACTTTGTTCAGTACTATTATCAGTATCAATCCCGGATGAGTGCCACACTTGTTGATATAAATCTAATAAATATCCTGCTTTCTGCTCATCTCTTTTTAAAATCCTGTCCCGAATTGTTCTAAAATGTTCCGGTTCATCCTGATATTCCCAATTTTCAATTACGCGACTTCTAACTAAATTCTCTACAAAGGTAGCTTCTTCTCCAGTAGGAATTACAGTTTCAGTTTGACGGACAATTTGACAAACTTTCTGAGTCAAAAACGGCTGTCCCCCTGTCCAGTCTAAAATCGCTTTTAATACCACTTGAGGGTTGTTCGTTTGGGCAGAAAATCCAGTTGCTAAAGGTAAAGCTTCGTCAAATTCAAATCCCGTTAATTCAATTCCTTGTCCAATATTAAAAGGAGTGCGCTTTTTATCTTGAATTAACTCGGAAGGAGTAGCCACACCCAAAAGCACAAAGGTAATGCGTTGATATTCAGGATTATCAACTCTTTGATTAAAGAAAGCACGAATTAGAGCAAAGAAATCATCAACCGGAAAATTTAAGCTGAGAGTACTATCAATTTCATCAATAAAAATAACAATTTGAGTGGAAATTAATTTTAGTAATTTGTCAATAAATTTCCCAAAAATCTGCACATCAGAAAATCGGGAATTCTCTTCCCATAATGCATCTAAATCAAACTGCTCATCTAAATCTAAACTCTCAGCAATAGTATCAACAATTCCCGCATACCATTGTTCAGCACTTAGCCCTGAAGTGCCAATTCCTGTCAAATCAATAGATACACAAGCAATTCCCGACTCTTGTAACCTCTGCATTGTACGGACACGCAAGCTGGATTTTCCCATCTGTCGAGAGTTAAGAACAAAACAAAACTCTCCAGCTTTCAAAGCCTCATACAAGTCTGTATCAGCTTTACGTGTAACATAGGTAGGCGCCAATGCAGGAAGACTGCCACCAAATTGATATTGATAATCCTGAGAAACAGGGACATTCATTGCATTATTTTATACATATTTGGAGGGACGGCTAATTAAATCATTGATATTGCTCTTGATTGTATTACAAATTATATCTAGACTCAGATTTAATCACAAATGCTTGTAACATCACGATTCAAGGAATGTCATAATACATCAACAGCTAGACAATGACAGCAGCCATGACACAGCAATTAAAAGCAAGGCGCACTTTACCCACTTAAACCATTTTTAATTGTTGATATCAGTTTCGCTATCGGCTATCATACGAAAAGTTTAGAAGGAAACGGAAGCGAACCGCCTTCTCTAACAGATAAGGGGTAGCGGTGCTTGAGGAATATACAAGACATTATTTTACTACCAAAGGGGAAATTTGTACTTGCCATAACCAAGATTTATGGCTCGACGATGGAATGCGGGTTTGGGGGTACAGGATTGATAAGCTTTGTTTAAGTGGGGTAGCGCAAAAGGGGGAGGGAACGAGACAATAGGGGTTAGAGGCACTTAGATTATCTAACTGCACACTCGCAATCCAGCAAGCAAGTATTCATCGTAAACTATCTGTATTGAGTGCAGACAGCGTACAGACATGGCGAAAACCAATCGAATCTCAATTAACTTCAAGTTGCCGGAAGACTTGCTAGAAGAAGCACGAGCTTTTGCAGCAGAAAACGAAACCACGCTCTTCGAGCGCTAGTCATCGAAGGTTTGCAATGCGTTTTGGATTCGGCGCCAGTGTAGACAATGGTACAGACAATTATCTATACGAAGAGGAATTAGCCAATCTATTAGATACTGTACAAACCCTCTCTTCCGAACACTCGAAGCAGATAGAAAAACTCGAAGCAATCGGTCGAGCAACTTACCCAAGCATTGATACAGTTAAAGTTAATGCCTCAACACCCAACCGCCGAAGCAAATCGCCATACCCGCACAACCAACCACCCGCCCAAATACTGCCATTTCCAGAAGAGAATCTAGCACGGCGCCTGGTTATCGACATTAAAACCCTGCGCCGCAACCGGGAACACATGATGCAATCGGAATTTTTGTCTTGGAGCAAGAACCGCGACCCTTCCGAGTACAGCTGGAAATATAATGTCAAAGATAACCTATACCACTCTTTAAAATGATATATTTATATAAGTAGGTATACAAAATAGAGTATTTTAAGTTACTTAATATCTGGTATATATTCTTGGCAATTATATTCGGGAATCAAAGCCTCTAATGCCGATACTCGTTCGCGTAATTTCTTATTTTCGTCTCCAAGCTCTTTTAGTTTAGTTGCTATAAGAGTAGTGTTTTTTACTAAGTCAACTTCCGAAGTTGTATCACTGTCTATACGAATATCTATAGCATTAGATTGCCAATGGGGCGAATTGGGCATAAAGTGAAACTGCTTGTTAGTCTCTATCTCATCCAATCTTTGTTTTATTTTTGCTATTTCGCTTCCTAGTTCTGGTATACTTATAGCTATACGCTCATTTTCCTTTCCCGGATTTATATCCAGGTAATTTTTGAGGGCGGCAATCACCAAATCAGTAGCCGAAGTACGCTCTAAAGCCGCTCTTTCCTGAAGTGCGGCAATCAGTTCTTCGGGCAATTTGTAGTTGGTTTGTTTTCTCATAGCTGTATACCTTTGTATATACAAACTATACCATTTAAAGTGCAAAGTTAGCATCTAGATCAAAAAAATAGTGCATCGATAAAGAGAAAATGCATGAGTTTACTTTCATTCAATCAAATCAAGGAACCAAGCCCCTGCATTCTAAATCTTCTTCTGTTGCCATTTGTCGGTTAACAAATCATTTGTCGTCCTAATAAATTAATGTCGTGCGCGATTTTGAGTTGATGTAGCAGACATTCCAGCAATAGAGGGTTTTTTTGAGTAACAATACTAAATATAAAGTTTATATATACTGAACGGGCTAATCCTTGATAAACCTTGTTTTGGGCATTAGATGCCCAGTGACATTAATTGGTTAAGACGACAAATAATTTGTTAACTGACAATAGCCTTGATATCAGCGTATCAGGAATTAGTGCAGTTCCTCCCTTACTCTTAAAGCGTGTCTGTACTGGAGAGCAATGAACGTGAGCGCGAAGAAAGATGCAGGTACGGGTACGGTGTTGCCAAGATTTTGAGCCTTTTTGTACTGGCGCAAACATTATGGCGATGACACAGGGATATCTGTACTCGCTGCTTGTTCGGCAATTCGTACTGACTCAAACTATTGAATGCGGCACCACCTTTTAATCATCTTGCAAGTACCGAGTCATCGCCTTAGCTCGACGTTGAATACCCGCTTCCCGGCGTTCTTGTTTACGCTCGGTGGCTATGGATAATACCTGTTCCTTAAAGTCCCCATTTTCCATGCACACCAAATACGCAGCTTCGAGAAAAGTTTCTTTGCTGATATTTTCAATAGTGCATAGTGATTTCAGCCCTTTGTCCACCTTGTCGTCAACCCGTAACGTAAATGTCGCTAGTTTCGACTTCTGCGTTACGACTTTTTCTTTGGGTAATGGGGAAGGTGCCGTTTCTGTTGCTGTTTCTGTTTCAGCTTTTAGTGGCGCCGAGTCTTCTTCTGAAGGTGGCGTGCTGTTGAATTCGTTACTATGTTCGGTTGGTTGTGTTTTGATTACCCTTGTATCTCTAGTCGGGACGGTGGCTCGTGCCCTTTGTTTTAACAACCGACTGTTCGCGTCACTTCGCTTTGCGGAATCTTCGATAGCCATTTTGTCTTCAATACCTCAATAATTTTTACAAACGGTAATTCCAAATCGGGATATCCCAATTCTTCAAGAGTTTTGCCATTATCTATAGCTTGTTTGTAGCGTTCGCTTTCCAGTATGGAAGGGACGATGAATGCATCAACCGCTACTTCCTTCATATCAGAGATACTGGTTTTACTCCGCTTGGCTTGAGTACGTCCCACCCATTTATCGCGGAAAGGAATTATCCCTAAGAGAGAACCGACAAAAGCATCGACCGATTTTAGTTCTTCTACTAATTGCAGTGTACGTACCAATGAATGTAATCCTTTGGAAGAAGCTTCAGCGGGAATCAATAATTCGTCAGCAGCGACGACTGCTGTTAAGCAAATTTGTGTTCGTTGCGGTGGAGAATCAATAATACAAACGTCAAACAAGTCTTTCACTTGTTTTAATCGCCTTGATAATGTCAGTTCACCCATTGCGGTAGCCGACAAAAATTCCTGAACAACTTCGAGTCCATCATCGCTGGGAATTATCCACAGGTTGGAATAACTCGATTCATAAATGCCATCAAGTACAGTTACTTGTTTTTTGAGGACTTCAAGCAGGGTTGGTTGGTTGGGTTCAACTTCGTGTCCTAGGTAAAAAGTTAAACTTGACTGGGGGTCGGCATCAACCATTAAGACTTTGTAGCCCAAACGAGCTAAAGCCAAGCCCAAGAAGAAACAACTCGTTGTCTTGCCCTGCCCTCCGGCTAATGATGCAGCAGTTATTGTTAGCACTATTTAATACATGATGTAATGCAACAACAACATAATACAACAAAGTAGTAATGAAATTAATACATCATGATATCAAGACATCATGCAATAAAGATGTAATGCAACCAAGACATTATGCAACAAATAAGTAATACAACAAATAATTGAAATGGTGGCGCCGCCTAGTGTACGGGCAGTTGCATTGTCGGGCATTTCAATCTGGAGCAACAAGCAAGTTATCAAATGCAACAAAGATGTAATGCAACAATATAATTACATTGAATGATGGTACAACAAATAAGTAATGTAACCAAGACATCATGCAGCAAAGATGTAATGCAGCAAATAAGCCTAAATGGTGGCGCCGAGCAAATGTAATATTACTTTGAATGTATAGGTGGTATGGAATTTATTGGTAGTAGCGGCGTATCTTCAATCTGAAAAGCGAATATCGCGGCTGACATAACAGTCGCTCCACTCGACATTCAACAAGTAACTTGTTGGTGCCATAGTATTTGTACAACAATTCATGCATGAAAGTCAGTACAAACTTACCGAAGGTGGCTGCGACACGCAAACCTGAGAAACGCTGACTTATGATTTTGGGTTATCTATAGAGCGCCGTAGGGGAATCGACAACTTCTGCACAGCTTTGCGCTTAGTTTCTTCTTCCCTTCTATCATATTTAGATGTCACCGCAGGAGAAGAATGACCCGCAAGTTTTTGGACTGTGGCAATATCAACCCCAGCATCCAAAAGGTCGGAACAAAAAGTACGGCGAAAGTCGTGGGGAGAAAACTGAGATAGACCAGCCCTATTACCCCGACTTCTCAATATTTTCAACACCGCATCTGGGGACAGGGGACGCAGCTCAACTATTCCCCCTTTTCTAACATGACATATTAGTGGTCCCGGTTTTCTTCCTCGCACATCAAGCCAAGCTTCAACCAAACTAATTGCGTCGGATGGCAAATAAACTTTTCTGTATGACCCTCTTTTACCAAATTGTATCTCCAAGGCGCCAGTACTTTTTTCAAAATCTTTGACTTTAAGGTTTATAACCTCATTGCGTCTCAGCCCGCTACCCCGTAAAATCGCAATCAACGCCGCATCCCGTACATCAATGGCACAGCTTTTTTCTCCTAAAACTTCATCCATTAATGTGGCAATTTCTTCAAGACTCAAGGCACGACCTCTAGGTTTGGTGGTCGGCATATCAATTGGTTCTAATGTTGTCGCGCGTACATAATCCTCAAGACTCATCAACCCCAACTTGTAAGCTTCCTTCAACACCCGGCGTAAAGCACACAACATTTTCTTCGCCGTCGCCGGTGCAAATTGCTTTTTCAACTCACTCCGCACTGCCACCGTATGGGGATATCGTAACTTGCTCCAATCCAAAGTCATCGCCGAACATTTCTTATCGGTTAACAATCCGGCGATTGCATCAAGGGCGTGATGCATTGTTGGTCGAGAACCTTCGCTCAACCCATTCAAATATACCAGTGCTGGATGCAAATTAGCTGGCACTGGTTCAAAAAGTTGAAGGTCATTTGTACCCCTACTAGAAAACGTTTCGCGCACTTTTTTATCTGGAACTGAGATTCTAAATACTAATTCTCCCATGTGTGGGTGAGAGTAAACACGCAATATATCCTAAAATCTACACAGGGTATATAACCAGGTGTATATGGCACTCATTCGAGAGGGAATCTATCAACTTCAAACTGCCCAAACATGGACGCAGACGCGCTGAGAGCAAAAGCAGCTGAACTTGATACTACTGCTACCGACCTCGTAATACAGGGGTTAAATCATATCTTGGGTGACGTGCCTGGTGTATCCGGAAGTGTAGAAAAACGTTTGTACGAATTAGAGGAAGATTTCTGGCGCCTCAAACAAAGTATCAACGATGGCGCCAACCCCCAACAAGAAACTAGGTTGACTGCATTAGAAAATAAACTTGAAGCAGTTGCTAATCAACTGACAAAGTTCGAGGGTGCGCTGTTAGTGATGCAAAGTAGTATAAATGCATCGAAATCTCGCAGGTCAAGTTACTCTCAACCATACAATTCTCAACCAATTAAGATCGAACCCCACGACGAGAAAAAACTGGCTTTTAGACTTAGTACTACCGTTGCAACACTGACTGAAAAACGTACAACCCTTAGCGCCCCGCTCGTTTGAATCATGGACAAGGGACAAATACAGTGTAAAACGTGGTTGGCGATTTGATGAAAAAGACGGACTATACCATGAAGTCAGCACAACTTGATTTATGAACTGTACATTAAAGAACAAGTCGCTTTTTCGTAAGTCGCGAGTCGCAAGTAACAATCGCGAGATGGGGATTTAAACAGAAAGTTACGTTAAGGAATTGATCACCAGGAAAAAAAACTGTACCAATTGAAGGTCCTGAAATTTAGAAGCCTGAAACCCTTGCTGTACCGTACTCATTTGCCGTACTAAACAGAGTATAGGTTAATTGGTACATTGAGAATTTCCAAAAATATTGATTGGCAGAATCCTTATCTAGTAAGGGTTACAGCCAAGCGCGTAACTTTCTGTACGATTGCTCATTTACTCCCAACCACCGTTCTCAATTCATTGTCAAAAGCCGTAGAAACTCGCGCACAACATCATGCGGCTCATTTATACACCGTTGCGCCTCATAGCGTTCGACGATGCGGACACTTTTCAACCGAAAGAAGCGTTCGCGTTCCTGTTCCAATACTCGGCGTTCAGAAGTGTGATGCGGACCATCTACTTCTAAAATTCCCGTTCTACCTTTGTGGATAACGAGGAAATCAGGCTCTTTATTCGTGGGGACACCTTGTTCGTGGCATCTAGCGATGCAATTAGGAAAGTACACTTCAACATTTTGGCAATCTAATGCATAGGCAATTGCAATCTCAGCTGTGGAACGGAAACGCATTTTGTTCCACAAAAAAATCCGACCTTTTGGGAAGCTGAGTCCTTGGTTATGAGATTGAAAGCTGTTTCGTGATGTGTCGCTTTCCGCTGTTGTGTCCTCGATGATAGTGTATTCAAGACGCTCACCTTCGGTCCGGTACTGTGGTAGTCCAGATTTTTCTTCAAGGTTCAAGTTTGCATCTGGTGCGCCACTGATATATAAGTAACTAACTTGCCCAACTCGACTCTGCTTTTGTTTCACTTGTTCTTCATCAGTGAAGTCTCCACCGATTAATTTTAGTTGTACAGAACCTGGTACCAGAGAATCGTCAGCAGCTAATTGTTCTTCCCGCTCTACCTCACTGAGGGCAATTTTGATATCTGGCTCAGTTATTTGATTGCTGGAATTGTTTTTGGCATTTTTTAATGCCTTTTTTAAAACTAGCTCTTTTCTTGCCAAGTCCTTAATCTTCCTTAACTCCTGCAAGGCATGGCCTGATATTTGGAGATGAGAAATATCAATTCCCAACTTGTCGGTGATAATTCGTTTCTCTTTATAAGCTAACGCACGGTCATAACAAGTGTTAACAGATAAGGGGAAATCATGCTCTTTACGTAAGTATTTACAAATATCTGCAAACGTACCAAGTTTTGAATATTTTTTATCGTCGCAAAAAATTTCGTACTTTAAATGCCAAAGATAATAATCAATTTTCTCATTTGCACTAAGTAGAGATTTTATGGTGTTTTCGCAATCAAGCTCTTCTGCTTCTGTTAAAAAAGAATCGGGGTCAAATGCGAACATAAATCCTCCATGTATAAGCTATAACATCTGTACGGAAGAATGCCCTTTCACTTAGTGCGAATGGTCTTGTCAAATTTTGCTGCCCAAATGGTATAGTTATGTATATACGTAGCTATACCTTTATGCGGAAACAAACAAACTACAAACTTCCCGAAGAACTAATTACAGCACTTCAGGAAAAAGCAGCAGCAGAGCGCGTTACAGCCACTGATTTAGTTATTCAGGCACTCAACACTTTCTTGGGGATTAACCAAGAAGAAGGACCGCACATAGCTAATAGTATAGCCGAGGTAGCTAAAAAAATAGAAAGATTGGAAAAGAAATTGAAGGAAATAGAAGCTAACAAGCACGTACAATTTATGCACCACTCGCATCTTTCGGAAGCCAGTAACATAGATATTCGTATAGATAGCAATACGACAGCAGATAGTCCGAGGGATTTTGAGGGTTTAGTAAAGAAATTTGAAGAAGTTGCACAACAAAACCAAGACCTGCGCGCGCGAGTCGATTCACTAGAAGCGTTAATACAAGAATATAATTGTCAGGGTTTTCGGACTTCAAGCAATAATTCCTTATAGGAATTTATTGTTGTTTTTGATACTTATAAAATGCTTAGTAATTAATGAAATAGGCTATTGTCATAAGAGTTATATCAGTACAAAAGATTATTTGATGTATACTCCAAACGGGTAAAATTTGAACTTATGTCATGAGTCGCGAACGTTAACGTAGTTTTCCCGCAGGGTAGCATCTAAAGATTTTGAAGGTTGTTTAAAAGTAAAGTTCTAACCCGTTTTGAGTATAACTTTTTGCCATACTCCGAAAATCCGGAGTATTTATCCCTAGACTCAATCTGTACTATTCTATACTAGTGATTCGTTGTAGAGCGCTCTTAATAGCAAGTTTGGCGCCTATTTTGGCGCAATTGTAGCAAAGCTGTCACCAGGCGCCACGCAAAAATTGAAAACTTTACTGTCAGTGGAACAATAATATTGCCGTATATGCTTTTCGCTATCGATAGACCTGAAATTATTTAAACCATTATCGCTTTCAATTAACCAAAGTCACCACAATGTGGTAACGCGCATAATAAGGGTTTTAGCTATACTCCTGTATACTACAAACAGAGTTTTCATACTACTTGCCCCTGGTGTCAGCTACGCTATATGTACGCCATAACCTACGAAAGCTCGAACCGCGATAGGATACTTTGAATCTCAATCAGCGCGCCTTCAATCGCTTTGATTTTATGGCATAACATTGTAAAAGCCGCCTTCTAGCTTAGTTAAAACAAAAAACGACAAAAAAGCGACAGGTATTGTCATCTTTTTGTCGCTATCTGTCGTTGCAAAATATAATGAACTAATACATCAAAACATTATGTCTAAATTGACCTCAAAGCAAATTGAAGCTTTAACTTTACTATCTTCAGGAATGACGCAAGCGGAAGTAGCCGCAAAAGTTGGTGTTTCGATTCGGACTCTACAAAGGTGGACTAAACTGGAAGGCTTTCTTGATGCAGAAAAAGTTATTGCTCAAGAAGTTGTGAAAGCTACAGTAGCTGCAACAGCCCAAACAGCAGCAAAGGTAGTCGCTGAAGAGCTTCAGCAATTTTTTAGTTTTGAGAATCGATATCGGCTAATAAAACAAGAATGTGAATATCTTGATATGGCACTCGCTTGCGTATTGGAAAAATTGGAGGAAGAGAAAGATTTAAGGGCAATTGACCGCCTTTTAAAAATTTCAGAGAGACGGTCACAACTGTTAAATCTCAAAACATCACAAATGGATATTTTGGAAGCAGTGCAATGCCTTGCAGAGAATGAAATTCTCCCAGCAGAGATGGCTAATATATGCCACGATTCGATGAATGGTATGACAGAAAGATTAATTGCGCTAGGACGCTTATACCGCAATTCTAACCGTATTCAGAAATCTTAAATAATTTCTATTCTTACGTTACTAATTGTGATTTATTTCAAAAATGTTTGCATGTGTAACTGTTGCCATAGGTTCAATATAGTTTTGGCTCAGGTTAAGCTCTTGCAAAACTGTATTGGCACATAGATATTTGTAGGAGCTTGCAATCATAAACCCTTGGGCTTACAAACAAGACAATTCTCGACTCACAATAAATGCAACTAGATTTTAAGATATCGGGCGAAGTGCGGGCGGAGCGCAAAGTATCTCAAACTCTTTACAAGTAAGCATTTTGACTTATTTGGATTTTTTGTGAATCGAATTTATTTTTGTAAATTTAGTTGCATTTATTGTGAGCCAAAAAGTGCCTTGTTTGTGAGCCGGGTGCTTCTTGATTGCAAGCCACAACATGTATTAAGCGGCAACTGGCTGCAACGGATAACCAACGAACTCTAGCCACTCGCAAGGAATCGACTTTAAGGCGCCTGCATTGCCCACCCATACGCGCCGCATTCCGTTATAGGTTGGTTCAGAATCAGCTGTAAGTACGTCAGACGGTAAACCTTGTACCCACTTGGCTAAACTTGTGTATTGCTCCTGTAGAAATTGAATGTCTAGGCTCAAATTGGTCACTAGCTTAAATTGGCATCCAGTCCACTGGAATACCTCGTCGGCGCCTGTTTCTGCTTGTTGGGAGTCGTTTGTATTTCCTGGCTGTTGTTCCTGAGACTGGCGCCAGTCTTCAAAAATTTGATGCAAAACGTTTTGCTCCTGTAAGGTTAGTAGTTCCCAACCAGCGTCGATTTCTTCTTGGTTTAGGGTGCAGTCTCCCCAATTGGTAAGCGCGCGGAGTTGAGCAGCTGCGAGTTCGGCAGGTGTTGGGGGAGTTTCCTGCAATTTAGCTTTCTGCTCAACTGCTTTTTGACGTGCCAACTCATCACGCTCTAACCACTTTATAAACACTTCCTCACGACCATCAGATATAGGGACAGCTTTCCCGCCTTTATAGATTAATTTTCCATCGTCGTTGACTTCAAAGTTAGCAGCAGGTGTACCGTATATTCGTTTTTGATTTCCTTTCCCGCCTTCACGTCGTAGGAATGGCATTTTATAGCCAATGGTTTGCAGTAATCGCTGAACCAATTCTATCGGTTTGCTAGTTTTAGAAAAATCAAGTCCTAACAGTGTTTTAATTTCCCAAGAATTGTTTTTACATTTAGTAAATATATCTTGGATAGTTGGGTGAGATTCGTTAAATTCCCCCCCTTCTAACAAATTGGCTAATCCAATGTAATCAAGAGTAGCTATCTTTACTCCCATCTGATTAGAGTTAGTGTCAATCAAAAAATAATGCCCGTCTCCTCCAGAAAGAGCATTACTCATTATCTTTTTATCACGGTCAGGTAAATAATCTCTACCTTCAGTAAAGTAATAATGTAATCTAACTTGTGAATACCAGCCGTTATCATCTTTCTCAATTAATTCTGGAGTAACATTAACTAAATATTTATTTTCTAGCTGTCCTTTATGCTCAATTAATCTTTCTTCGTCTGTTTTTTCTTGCTTACGTGCTAGTTTTTCTAATTCAATAGATGTAGGACTATCGGAAGAAGCAACACTTTCTCTATATGCTTGATAATTGTTATCACGAACTTCTGTTACTTGGTCATTAACGATTTCGGCTTCGTCTGGCGTAGGCATCAGCAAAGTTTCAGAAGCATTTAAAAGTATGTGCCCCTCATACTTTAAATCATTTAAAACTTGGTTACGGTAATCTCTCATACCAAGATTTATTACACATCCTAGCTTTGCCCAAGTGCTAACACAAATAGGCTCAAAATCATCATTAATAGTTTCCTCAAACCCAATGCTTATTAATTGTTTAATAGTTAGCTTATCTTTCTTACGCTCGCTTGCAATTAGCTCTTTAACAGTAGTGGCGCCATTACCCACGCGGTTAATACCAATTTGCTTAATCCAAACGTAACGCGGTACAGGAAGGCGGTATCTAGATAAATGTTGTCTTACAGAATCTGTGGTTTGAATACCTTGGAATATTCCCCAAACGCCATCAAACACGTTAACTTTAATATCAACACCAGTTTCAATTGTTGACGTAGCAATTACTAAATCATATTGTCCCTCTAGCAATATTTTATTTAAATCGTTGGTGCATTTAAAAGCTGGATGATTCGGATTGGTAACACTTTGAGAATCAATTCTGAGTATTTTAATTCCTGGTATTTTCTTTTTAAAATACTCTTCTAAATTGATGCTGCCCCATTTAGATTTATGCTTTTGACCAGAAACACAAAGCATATGCTTCTCACCAGCTTTAAGCCTTTCCAGTAGCTTCTTAATTAAAGGAGAAGCGTTTTTATCTGTAAACTCGTAAACTTTCCAAGGATTCTCAAATTTATACTGGTTCTCTACAATCCAAGGCTCTACGTCATAACCTACTAAACTACGGATAAAATCAATAGCTGCATCATTTAAATCAGCATCAGCAATAATTATTTTTTCAGCGTTTTGTAGTAATTTTTTTAAGTTCTTGATTATTAAAACCCGATTTTTCTTAACATCGGTTTCGGCAGTTAGCAAATGCCAGATTAACTGTACTACTTCATCAAGAATAACCCAGCAACCCTTATAATCATCAGGATTAAATCGTGCCTGAGATAAAGCATGTAATGAATCTATACATAAGAAAAAGCCATTAGCTTTACCAACTTCTTTATCTACCCAGTCACCAGTAATTTCTGTGACAAAGGACAGTCCCAACCTGTCAGCAGTCCCCAATCCCAACTGCACGCGGTGAACTATACCTAATACGCATTTCTCCCCACTGCGGATGACAGGCGCCGTATTAAATTTCATCAATTCGGTTTTACCTGTGTTTTTGGGTGACTTCAAGCCAATTAGCTTTGCACTTGCAGGCAGGATAATTTCACCTAAGTAACGCTGATTTAAAACTAGATTAGGTTTATAGGTTAATCGTTTTAATTGGAGTGATTGCCACTCATTAAAAGCAAGCGCATTTTTATAAAGTTCATCAAATTGTTCGGCGCCAGTATCAGCAAGTACATCGTCAATACCTTTCCCTAGTAATGGATTCCAGGTAATAACTTTAACTTCGCAACCAGCAGCATTAAATAGTTTAGCTGTTTTATGTAGGGCAAAATTTACATTACGAACTGTACGTTGCTTATCATCAGCATCAAAACAGAAGTAAATTCTGCGTCCTTTTTGAGCAAATATCTTTAGTGGGTTAATCAAAAAAGGTAGTCCGTCATTTTCCCCGAAATCATTTTTAGGCTGTCGATACCCACCGTTAACACCTGGGAGAGCTAGTGCGACATACCCACATGAAAGTATTGCCGCTGCTTTTTTGGCGCCTTCAGTTAGAACAATTGGGATTCCTGGGTTATCGATTACCCATTGCCAAAAAGCACTTAGAGGTAAATTCTTATAATCATCTGGCAGATGAACATTGTACCGTAACGCGACTTTCTGCCAAACACGTGCGGGAACCCAGAGAGCAAAAATCTCGGTTTGAACTTTTGATGGATGCTCATATTTTATATGCTTCAGGTTTACCGTGATACCCCAAGCCATCCACGGGGTTAGCTCAATTAGTTGTTTGTGTACTTTAGGGGCAATTCCTGATTGTGGCGCCAAGAATAATTCAGATTTTTCTTGGTCGATGCGTGGCTGGTCCGACTTGAAACAACCCCATTCGCTCGGTTGCATCGTTAACAGGTCGATGCCAGAAGCCCACCAACCAGACAAGCCTAAATCCTGGTAGCGGTGATTTATCCATCTCCACTGAGCATCAGCGTGGACTTTGCCAGAAGCAATATTAATATCTGGTATCAGCCTTGATAGTACTTCTGTACGTTCGACCGATTTAAAATTAAGCTCGATGATATCGCTATCGATAGCGCTATTTTGAAATTCTTGGAGGTGCTTAGGATTCATGCTGCTACCTCCAGTTGATTTAGATGCTCAACCCACGCGCGTATTTGTTTTTTGTGGTCATTTGGCAATTTCTTAGCAGCTTCCCTTAATGCAGCGGCAGGAACGAATGAGCGTAAATCAGCTAGCATTTGCGGGTTAGAGCAAGCCAGCAAGCATTCACTGAGGTAGCCAACCGATTCAGACGTAAACCATTCTTTCGAGGTAATCATGCCGCTACCTCCTGAATCATCTCTACTGGGTACTGGGCGCCGTCACATCGACCACATCGAATAAAACCAAGGTCATTCTCAAACCTAACGATTAGCAAGCCATGCCTGTAACCACACGCTCGACATGGTGAATTTAAAGCAATTCTGCTTTGGCTGTGAGGGTGGCGTGTTTTCATAGCACCACCTCAAGTTGCAAGCAGTTGATTAGGAAAATTGCTACGTCATCGTAATAACCACGACTTTCTAACAATTCCAGCGCGTCTTTACGGCGCCTAAGTTTAATGAGACTGAATATCTGGCACTGTTTATTAGTGCTATTGCTATCATTAGAGCTTTGCGGTAAAATAAGACCGATTGGTTTTATCCGCAAAACCCTTGCTGGGTAACGGGAAGAAGTTTTTGGCATAGTCGCTCCTGATATTTTGTTGGAGCAATCCCAAAAGCTTTTACAGACTCAATGACAGTAAGTAGGTAAGTAAACAGTGTGTTAGCCTAGTAAGCATACGAAAGATTCTATAAAGAGTCTAATCGGAATCTGCTGAGTAGAGATTCCAGTGTGGGCGCCTGAGAAACGCCCTTTGTGGCTGTTTGAAATTGCCAGGAAAGGCTAACACACGTCACTCAAAAAGCTTTGGGACTGCTACCAGCATTTTTTTTGCTGGCTTTTTATCGTGGTCATTTTTTTTCCGAGTTTTGAGCTTGAATCAAAACACGAACCGCTTCACGAGCCGCAGCAGAGATTTTGCCGTTAGGGTCACACTTTGCTAGTTGCTCTTTTTCTTGTGATGAAAGTCGGAAAGTAACAGTGTTATCCATAAAAAAACTCCACACGCAAAAGTCCCCCAACAACTACCAGATTTAAGGCGTTTAGAAATAGGTGTTGTTGGGGGGTGATTTTTTATTCTTCTTGTGAATATATCACAACTCTGTCAAAGTAAGACAAGAAAAATAATTCCCCGTAGCCAACAAAGTAAAAAATGTTTCTTTTTCTCAATAAGGCTTTACCACTAGGTGTAGCAAAATAGCACTCGTATAAGTAAGAAACAGGCATTTACTAAAAAGCGGCGCCAACAATATGTAGGCTACCGCTTTGAAGTGGCTTAAGAGAGTAAGTAACAGGAATTTTTACCCATTAGCCAGAGGGGAGAAGGGGAGAGGGAAGCGTAAGCCAGTGATGTAAAATCTAATCTGCGCGGCGCCACCTCAATTGTTAACACGCGATTAAAGGATATTGCTGTCAGTAGTTTAAGTGTAAACATGTTACTGATTACCTTGTGGCAGAGCCGAATCAAAAATTTGTTGCGCGGTAAGGTTAAGTTGAGGAAATGTGGGGGAGATAATCAAGCCACTGCCTCGGTACATTTTTCTTACATATTCTCCATTGACCAACTCGCAGACAAAAAAAGTAGGTTGTTTAGGGTCGCCGATAAACTCCCGTCCTCCCAACCCTTTATAGTCAGCAATCCAAAACTCAGGAATGCCCATCTCTTCATAATCTGCAAACTTCTTATGGTAATCGTCACGCCAGTTGGTACTGACAACTTCAACTACTAAAGGCACGGATTCAGCTTGAGTAACTGTTGACTCTTTTTGGAAAAGAGGTTCGTTATCAAGATTGTCAAGGTTTAATAACAATACATCAGGTGAGTAAGTTGATTTGGCGGATGGTGTTTTAACAAACGCGGTTTTAGGGATGGTGTAGGGTAGATTTAGCTGCCTGAGTTGCACGGCAATTTCTACAGCTAAAAACCCAACAACTTTTTCATGGTCTCCGGTAGGTGGCGCCATCTCAATAGTTACTCCATCGTGTAGTTCGTACCGCTTCCCGTCGTTGGGATACCATTCGATAAACTCTTCGTAGGTAACGGGTTTGATTAGGGTTTGAGCCATAAAGCTTACCAATAATAGTTACTTTTTCTTGTTGTATAGACTTAATCATTCTCTTTTAGCCATTTTCCCTTCCTCATGCGGCCCCTTTGTCTTTGCTTGATTCGCGATTAGCTACATACTCCTTAATAAAGGTCAACAAAACATCTTTCATATTTTTACCCTCTCTAGCTACAGCCGATTTGAACTGATTTCTTAGCTCATCTGGCATTTCTACTCGAATAGCAACAACTTTAGATTCATCCATATAAGAAGTTTAAGCTTGCAGTGCATATATTTTTGCACTTCATGCCTTAATACTGCTATTGGACAAAAGGTCTTTAATTGCATTATATGCAGTTTATGCTATATTGCATTTTAAGGCAACTCGCACGACCTATCAGCAGTTCCCGCGAGTTTCTACAACCTATATAATTCACAAGCAAATATGGGCGAAATACTTGAAATAGCTAGCTTTCAATCATTTGATGTCCCTCTAAACGAATCACCGCAAGAGGGTATAGCAGATGTAGCGCGTAGTTCCAGCGAGCTAGCCGCTTACTTTCGGGTTGACAAAAAAACTATTCAGACTTGGTTCAAAGTCATTATTGAAGCTTACTGTTGGCTACCAGAATCAGATTTTAAGTTTGGTTCGGGTAAGTATGTCCGATACACTCGATTTTGTATTCAACAGATGGAGGTATTGAAGACCGAAATAGCCACAGGTAAAAGCTTTCAGCAATGGGTGAGTGAGGTACACATCAACAATAATCAACATCCAACAACCAAAAGCCAGTCATCAAGCTTGGTACTTGCCACATCTGATAAAGACGCCGTTTTGGCTACTGAGAAATTGCAGGCTTCAAGCGTTGTATTGGAGGATGCCAGACAAACCTTACAGGATGCTTACCAACAGCAACCGACACTAGCTAAAAACCTTGCAAAGCTGTTTGGGGCAAGGTTTAAGGAACAATTCGCTAGCGCTTACGCTGTCGAGGTTAAACAAGCTGTTTCCGAAGTCTTAAACACTACTGATTTTGAACGTTAATTTTTATGAACTTTAACGAAGCTTACCAACAACCAAACCAAGTTTATTTTTAAGTGCTGGTAGAGCGTCCAAACTACACCAGCACTCACCCCCAGATAAACGACTTCAGGGATTTAAAAATTATGGCACGAGCAAAGAAAAACTTTCCAATTACCGACCCGACAGGTGAGAAGGCTAAAGCCAAGGCAGAGGCTAGAAAGGAGCAAGACGAACTAGTACAAGCGCGAGTAAAAGCAAGAATGGACGCGATGAGGGGAGTAGGCGCCAAAGCTGCCGAAGTCGCAAATACAGTAGGAACTGTTTTACAGCCAGTAACTAATGCAATCAATAAAGGTATTGACGCTACTGTTAGCAATGGTAATAGCTTAATTAGTGGTAATTATTCCACCATACAAACTAATAGCTCTTATACCCAAATAGAGCCGATTACAGATGTATATAGTGGTGTAGCTATACCTCAGTTAAAATTTGATTCTCTTGTACCAACAGACTTATTAAATCCGAGTGGTTTACCTGAGTGTTCAGAGCAACAATTAAATGATGGATTAAAACAATATGCTAGCGCTACAAGAGCTATGCAATTGTATCAAGCGGGATTCAAATATATAGGGGAAGTTGGCAAGACTAAACAGGAGTATCATAAAGCTCAACAGTCTATTATTAAATCTTCTACTGAGTCTGTAAAAGTACAGCGTGAGGTTACTAAGTTTGATACTCAAAATGTTGAATTATCTTCTGATAGAGAGAAGTTATACCAAGCGGATGAACGGCTAAAACAGCAACAGATTATTACTCAGGCTACACGCACGGAAACATCACAGCTTATAGCCAAAGTAGAGGCAACAGAACAAAAAAGGAATGCAGAAATAGAGGCACTAAAGGCACAAACTAACGAGATAGTTAGTAAATATTTAACTAACGCTATCTAACACTGTTTACATGCATATACAAGCTAGATACTGATGATATCTAGCTTTTATTCTCCTAATAAAACGTCAACTTGGAGTAAAAATAATGGCTATTGTTGACACGGCAAAAAATAGATTATTTATAGCTAGCTTTACTTTGGGACTAGCATCAAGCATTGCAATATTTACACCACACAACAACGATTATTTTAAGAATATTTCAAGGGTATTCTTAGGTTTATCAATTGGTGGAATAATTGCAGGTGAGTACATTACTAGTGCTGCCATTACTCAAGCTAAAACTAGTAAGGATAAGCACGAATCTTTACTTAAAGAGAAAGATACAGAATTAAGTAGTTTTGAAAAGAAAATTACATCATTACAAAGTGAGTTAAACCAGCTACAAGATAAAAGTAATACGCTTGATAAAGCATTGTCAGAAGCTGTAACTATACTCAGTCATAGGACATTAGAGCTAGAACAGTGTAAAACTATCAACAATGAACTAAGTAATAAGTTAAAAATTATCGGTAGATTCAACACTACTGAGGCTTATAGCATTGTTCGCACTACATATACAACTGCTTTTAAAAAGCTTGATGGACACATTGAAGCTTTAAAGCGTAATTATCCAGATATAGCTGACAAATACGCACAACTTCATATTGAAATAGATAATTTTAGGCGCCGCTACATCAACAAGCTTGAAGAATACGAACAAATAGAAAGTTTTAACGAACTATTAGATGTTGGTATGGACATACAAGAGAAAGTTATTAACGGATGTATTGAACTGCGAGTAAAAGCACAAACAATACTTATTCGATACCTTGATAGTTTGTTAGAGAATGCTGTTAGTTTGGATGAATATGAGTCAAGTATTCAAGCATTAGAGTCACATGTGGGAGTAACGGTAGAGAATCTTAAACTAGAACATCAAGCAAATGTTAGAGCCATAGCTCAGGAATGGGTAATTGCAAACAATGGACACATAGAACGCTATCAATCAAATTTTGATGACGTACTACAAACCGCCAAATATGCGGCAGAGAAATTACAAGAAAGAGACTTGCAAATAAATGATTTACTAGCACGATTACAGGAGTTAGAAAAGCCTTTTTTACTACCAGGTGACACAGAACAAGCAAGGGTGAGTAATTCCATAGCTAACTACTATCTTTCTATCGGTTATCGGCTTGATGTAATTGATTGGTTACAGACTGATACAGGTTATAAGCTGTTATTCTCGACTAGCCGTAACGGTCAGAGGTTTATTAGTAGCGATATGCTTAATGATAAAGAGTTAGCGCTACCAGAAAAGTTAAAAGAACTTTCCAACGCACTTAATACGCCAAAGTTTGAACGCTCTGAACGTTGTGGGCACTGGCATGTAGATATACAAAAGTGGTACCCGGTTAAAAATAAGCCAGTTGAAAAAGATGTTTCTAGACTTTGGATTACTGCGGATAAGTTCGAGAAAACTGTCAAAAATTGGACGCGCGTTAGAATCACAGGCGGCTCTGAGTCTGGCAAGTCGCCAACTGCGGAAAATTTAGCAGTTGCAATTTTGAAGCATCGACCAGGCGCCGCAAAGTTATTTAACCCTCAGCACGACAGCTTAAAAAATTACTGGACTATACCCGCAGTTGGTACAAGTCATCAAGACAGTGAGAAGGGTATTAAGGCACTAGCTTCTAAGCTGGACGCGCGCACGTCGGGTGATGAAAGCAAGGAACAGTTCGAGATATGGCTGTTTGATGAGATTGATTCGACTATGGGCCACACCAAAGGTAAGCGGTCAATCATTGGTAATAACGTCAACTTCATTATTAAACAGGTTAGTCACCAGAACTTAGGCGCCATATTTGTGGGACAAAATGCGAACGTTTCCGAATACCCAGGTATGGACCGAAGCGACTGGAACAATGCGGTTAACCTTCACATTGGCGCCAATGCCTACGATGCAATAACCAACTCGAACCGTTTTACTACAGATGAACTCACCCGACTTAAGAATATTGCAGATAAATTGACCGAATTTTGTAATCAAAAAAATGAAGAATTGGGGCTTGATAAAACAGACCCTAAATCTTACCGATTTGGCTTTGTAGTCGAGCCAGACAAGAAACCATACTTCATTGAATTACCTAGCTTTGGTAGTTACACATATGACCAATTGTTCCCAGTGCATACACTTACATCAAGCAATGCCACCGAGATGGCATACACTGCATCTGAAACACCCATCAATACATCAAACACTGATGATAGCGTTGCATCTCAGATGCCATCTTCCGGGTATGTTGGGTCTAAGTGCCCAAAGTGCAATGAGGGAGTTTTATTCAAGTCTAAGAAGAATAGAGGTATTAATTATTACCTATGTAACTCTTGCAACAAATCGACTTCTGAAAACAGCTTGAAAGGTAATTGAACCAAACTATTTAATCAATCAAAGGGACAAACTAATGGAACTTAACAAAGCATTGGCAGAAGATGAATGTACTTGCGAAGAAGTAGTTTTGTACTTAGAAATTATCCGAGGACTTGTAGGAAGCTTTCAAATAGACTTTTCTGCTGTACATGATTATTTATGTGCCGAGGCACATAACAATAGAGAACTCAGCCTTAGCGACTGCGCTCGCTCAATTTCTATTGCTATAGAAATTTTAGCTGGCGCCACGACTGAAACCACAACAGCCATTGATATTCCAAAAAACTGGAAGAGTCCCAAGTTCAAATTTGGACAATTAACCACACAAGGCAAAATAGTAGGAATGAACTATTACCATTCATCCTCGCTGATTGATGGAGGCGAAGGGTGGGCTTACTTGGTTCAATCACTGACAACAGAAAAGTTAGAAAATATTGATGAGTTCAAAATTGAACTTCTTTCACCTGAAAAAATACGCGCGGCTATAGAGCGTGAAATTAGTTTTTATAAGTCCCAAATTGCGGCATTAGAAGAAAAGCTTGATTTTGAGTAGAGAGGTTGTCCACCGAACCGCAAAACAGGGGAGTAATCACTCTCCCCTTTATCATAGATAACCTCACAATAACCAGTTACGATAATTACCAAAATATTTATAACTGGTTATCTTGACATTAACGTAACCAGTCAAATATATTGTAACTAGTTAAGCAACCAAGGTAACTAGATTATGTCAAAAGCGCTACAGGAACAAATCGATAAGCTGTTCAATGCAACCAAGGAACTGTATACCTTTGAGGAGATTAAGCCACACTGTGAGCAGTTTAACGAGTGGGCAAACAAAGCTTACAATCGCGTCACCCTAGGTACATATTTAAGTCGATATGGTTTTTACAAGAAGTTTGCCACTATCAAGTTAGAGCAAGGTAAAAACGCTGACTCGATACCCAAGCATGACGGTGAAGGTAACGTTAAGGGTTATGAATTGAAGCATTACGCGGTTTTACTTTGTGGCTTAACTAAGGATGATTGGAAAGAGCGCAACGAAACATCAAGAGTTACCGACCGCATTACATCTGTTGATAGTGAAGGTTTTAAAGGACAAGAAGTCGAACCAGATACTTACCTCGAAGTAACCGGAAAATTGCTCTTAAGTATTAATCCTCACGAACTGGCTGTTGGTTTAATTGCAGCTACTGGGCGCCGTCCCCATGAAATTCTCGCGCGCGGTCAATTCAAAGCAATTGAAGGTGAAGAATATAAGCTGACATTTGAGGGACAAGGTAAAAAACGCGGTGAAAAGCCAGTGGTTACAATCTCTACTCTGTACCCTGCTAATTATCTAATTAGATGCCTATCTAAACTACGTCAAGATGTATCATGCAAGTCTTTACTGGCTGAAGTTAAAAAAGAATTTCCTGATGATTTGTCAGCACAAAACCGAACCATTGAAAACAGACGCGGTAACTCACTACGTCGTGTAGTCCAAGAGTATTTTGGTGGGCGTGATGACAAAGAACCGCTATTAAACTTCCGTCTCGACCAAGACCAAAACGACTGCAAAGCTCTACGTGCAGCATATGCAGCATTGGTTACTGAGCGCGATTGTAAGGGGTCAGTTGGCGCCAAGATTTACTTCTATGGCTTGATGTTAGGTCACATTACCCCAAATGAAAGGCTTACAGATAAGGAACTGATGAAGCTAGCTACGACTGTTGGTTATGCTGATTACTACGTTACAAAGCCTGTTTCATTCCCACAAATAGCAGCTAAAAAAATCACCAAGTCTGAGAAAGCTTTGCAAGTGCGCGTCACTCAACAGGATTTTAACCACATTAAAGAGCTACAAACCAAGTGGAATTTACCTAATCAGCAATCAGTTGTCACTCAACTAGTTAAGAAATCTGACGAACTAGAAACACTACAAAAACAGCTAATGGACGCTCAAGCCAAGTTACAGCAAGCAACAGAACAAGTTAACCAGTTACAAAAACAATTAGAGGAGCAAGTAACCGTGAATACCCAAGCACAGCAACAAACCGAACCAGTTACCAAAGATTCACTCAGAGCAATGATTGTAGAAGTTTTGGCAGAAATGCAGCCACAAGCACAATCACCACAACCAACCGCTAGCGCTTCCCCTTCCCCAACTCCTACGTCCGTTACTCGCAAGCCAAAACCAGAGGTAGAGCGTGATTATGAAAATATGGACAGCGATGAACTCAAAAAACTACGCGGTGATGCCGCCGTAGATGAGAAAATCAGACGGGCTTTTGTAGCTATCACAGACTACAACGACGCTCAACCAAGTAACGATACTAGATGGGCTATTACTAATCAATCTCTAAGACAGATATCAGGCTGCAACGGGTTAAAGGTAACTGATTGGATGCAACGATATCAAACTTCGATTGACGACCATAACACCAAGTATGGATTGGGTAAGTATCACAACAAAGGTAAAGGCGATATTACCTCGGTAATTAAATTTTGAACGTTAGAACCCGTTTCAAATACGGGTTTCACCAAACTCAAGCACCCCTAACAGCCAAACCGATATACCTTCATTTACAAACCAATAAAATAACTGGTTACGACTATTGACATAAATAAAGTAACTGGTTATATTAATAATAACCAGATGAAAACATCACTTCAAAAATCTGGTGTTTAACAAATCACTTCAACCCTAACTCGCTACAAAATAAGGAAAAAACAATGCTTTTACAAGAACTAATCAATAGCCAACAGCAAGCTTACGCAAACATTCAACAACAAATTGAATATCTCCAAGAACAGCAACGTCAAATTCAAGCGCATTTACAGCAGCTTGGCTCTGTAGAATCGCAAATGTTGTCAGCAGTTCAAATGATGCAAGAAGCTATCAGCGCAATCAATGCTCACTGTCCAGATGAATTGGAAAATTATAAGCAATTGGTTGTTGGCTTATTTGGCGCCGCGCCTGTTGCTCAATTAGAAGCGGGTATAGACGAATCAAGCGATGAAGATATTCAGCCAGAAGAGGAAAGTACAAATGCTGACCTTGTAAACATTATTGAGTGCGTCGATGTTCCAGAGGACGAACAAACCGAGGAGGCTACGCCAGATTACCTTGAGCTAATCAAGGTTGCGATTAAATCGATGTCATTCCAGCAACTTAAAGAAGTACTTGTCGATTACAAGCTAGACCATAAAGGGAAGAAAGACACACTAAAACAACGATTTATTGACTACTGCGGGCGCCGTACTGAGGAAGAACATGAATCAGTCTGGGAGTATTTAAAGAACTTGGCGCCGGATGTAGCACAGGCAGCCTAAAACTAAAAACCGCCCTCTACTATCTGGGGGCGTCTTCTGCAATTACAGTCTATTCGGTACCTTTAATGAGAAAATAACAAGATGACTGACCTCATAGACTAGAAAATCAAGAACTGCCATATACTCACGCTTCTTAGAGGAAATTCAATGAATCAACATATTATCAATGCCATACAGCCATTGGCAAATAAACTATCAAGACGTAACGCGCTTATTTGGCTTGGAGGTAGCGGACTTACCTCGGCTTTTGTGGTTGGCTCAAGCAATATGGCTAGGGCTGACAAAACGCCAAAAATTGTTCAAGAATGGCTTGATGCCCAAAATAGTAACAATCCAGCAAAAGTGGCTGAACTTTACATCGACAATGGCGTTCTTGAAGATGTTCCTAACCAGTTTAAAGTTCAAGGACAACAGAATATTCAATGCTTTGTTCAGTCTGTACAAAAGAATCTTATTAACATTAAACTTGAAGTATTGAATGCTTTTATCGGTCAAAATCAGGCAACAGTTGAATATGTGTTTTTTGCAACAAATAATGGATTAATTCCAGTACCATCCACGATTGGTAGGTCTTTCTCTGTTCGCACAACAACAGTTTTTGATTTGCAGGGAAACAAAATTCAACGTAGTTCAGATTACTATGATCGAACAGCAATTCTAGTGCAATTAGGTTTAATTCAAGCACCTCCAGCCTCTACGCCTAATTTGTGTTCTTAAGCAGGAAAAATGTTTTTTCTAAGAATCCGCTGTAATAATTGCCCTAAATCCGTCCGCACTGAAGAATTCCAAGCGAAATACCCCAATGCTGATTTATCGAAGCTCACTCAGCAAGAGCGCGAGGGGGTCGAGAGATACTACCTCAACAGTGAGTCCTTAGCGCAAATAGCTGCTGATTGGGGTAAATCTAGGGAATGGGTGCGGCAAGTGCTTGCAAGAGCCTTGCAGCGGTAGAAGGCTTTTTTACTGTTCTTAAACCTAACACGCGCATTAGCACCACAATCCGGTTCATTCCCGCTCCAAACCATCGCAACCACACCTAACCCCGCTCAAACAGGCGCCACCACCCCACCAAAAAACAGGCGCCGTAATCATGTACTACTATCGCCTTGGGGTGCGGTAACTTTTACCAAAACTTGTTGGGGTCTGGTAACAGATTGCGGCTGGTGAAGTGGTGCAGATTCGGATTCAAGATTTACGCAGTGTTGATATTATTGCGACTACTGCCTCTAATTTGCCCATGAACAGTAAAACGTCTAAAACCATTTTGATTTTGGCAGCAAATCCCACAAGCACTTCAAGGCTGCGATTGGATGAGGAGGTGCGGGAAATCGAGAACGGGTTTATTGCAGCAAAGCATCGCGACCAATTTAAACTTGTACAAAAATGGGCAGTGAGAACGCGCGATTTTTACCGAGCGATTCTAGAACATCAGCCACAGATAGTTCATTTTAGCGGGCATGGGGCAGGAGTAGATGGAATTGTTTTAGAGGATGAAACTGGGCAACCAGCACTGGTTGGAGAAGAAGCGCTTTCTAGATTGTTTAAGCTATTTGCAGTTAAAGGTGTTGAATGTGTTGTTTTAAATGCTTGCTACTCCCAAGTGCAAGCGATTGCTATTAGCCAATACATTAAATATGTGGTTGGCATGAATCGGTCGATTGGAGATAAAGCAGCCGTTGCTTTTGCTGTCGCTTTTTACGACGCTCTTGCGGCTGGGGAAGAGGTGGAGTTTGCATACGAGCTTGGTTGCTCTCAACTTGTTGGGTTAGGAGAAGATAAAACACCAGTACTGAAAAAAACGCTTATTCATAAAGCTGATATTCAGTTTGTTGCAGGTGATATCCCTCCAAATCCCTACCAGGGATTGTCTGCTTTTGGCGAGAAAGATGCAGAATTCTTTTTTGGCAGGGAGAAATTTGTTGAGGATTTATTTCAAACAACTCACAAACAACCAATGGTCACGGTTATAGGTGCGAGTGGGAGTGGAAAATCTTCTGTTGTGTTTGCTGGTTTAATCCCAAAATTGCGCTCTGAAGGAACTTGGTTAATTGAATCGTTTCGTCCAAAAAGTCAACCCTTTGATGAACTTGCCTTGGCATTAGTGCGTCAATTAGAACCAGATATTAACAAAGTTGAAAGAGCAATTCAGGTAGGTAAATTAGCAGAAAGTTTAAAAAAGGGTGAAGTAAAATTACATCAAGTTGCATCTCAAATTTTAGAGAATAAGCCTAATAAGCGACTCTTGTTAGTGGTAGACCAGTTTGAAGAACTTTATACCCAGTGTCAAGATAAGGAAGAACAACAGCAATTTATTGATACCTTATTGGCGGCTATTAACCAAAAAAGCATAACATTGGTTTTTACATTACGAGCAGATTTTTACGGTTATGTCCTCTCTTATCGACCATTCAGTGATGCTTTACAGCAATTTACACATAAACCTTTAGGGTTAATGAGTCGAGAGGAATTACTTGCGGCAATAGAAATGCCATCTCAAAAGCTAAATGTAAAACTACAGACCCATTTAGCGCAAAGGGTTTTGGATGACGTGGGGAAAGAACCAGGGAATTTGCCATTATTAGAATTTGCACTAACTCAGTTATGGACAAAACAGAACGATAGTGAACTGACTCATAAGGCATATGATGAAATTGGTGGCATAAAACAAGCGCTTGTCAAACACGCTGAGTTAATTTATAACAAACTAAGCGCTCCACAACAACATCTTGCTCAACGTATCTTTCTGCAACTTGTGCGGTTGGGAGAAGGAACAGAAGATACTCGACGAGTTGCAACCCTTGAAGAAGTAGGTAGATATAATTGGGAATTAATTATTCAATTAGCAGATTCTGAATCACGTTTATTGGTCACAGGACGTGATAATAAATCGGGACAAGAAACTGTAGAAGTTGTTCATGAAGCGCTAATTCGTGAATGGAGACGTTTACGTCAATGGATTAATCAAAATCGGGAGAAATTAATACAACAGCGTAAAATCGAAATAGGGGCAACTGAGTGGCGAGATAAGAAAAAGTCAAAGGATTATTTGCTTGGCGGTAAACAGTTAAACGAAGCTAAGGCTTTTCAAAAAGAGCAAGCCGAACAATTGCCGTTATCTCCTTTGGCTTGTGAGTTTATTCAAAAAAGCTTTAAGTATAGACAAAATAATCACTTAAAGTTAATTAGTTTTGGGTTTATCCCAGTTATATTTTTAACGATATTTTTAGGGTTTATTGGGTATAGGGAGATACGAATCAGTCAACTTCGTAACGATGTAGAGAAAGCTAAAGGGCAGAGAGACAACTATATAAGATTTAAAGCACTTGAAGAACTCGTTAAGCTTGGTGCTTCTTTAAATAATATTGAACTCAAGGAAGCCAACCTCGAAAGTGCTAACCTCACTGGTGCCAACCTTTCAAGTGCTAATCTCTATGGGACCAACCTCTCAAATACCAACCTCTCAAATACCAACCTCTCAAATGCCAACCTCTCAAATGCCAACCTCCTTGGTGCCAACCTCTCAAGTGCCAACTTCTATAGGTCCAACTTCTATAGGTCCAACCTCGAAAGTGCTAACCTCTCAAGTGCCAACCTCGAAAGTGCTTACATCTCAAGTGCCGGACTCTATAAGACCAACCTCTCAAGTGCCAACCTCGAAAGTGCTAACCTCTCTGGGGACAACCTCGAAAGTGCTAACCTCTCAAGTGCCAACCTCTATAGAGCCAACCTCTCTGGTGCAAACCTCTCTGGTGCCAACCTCGAAAGTGCTAACCTCTCAAGTGCCGGACTCGTCGAAGTTAAATTTGGATGTGTAGAAAATTATTTTAACGATAAAAATGAATGTACCAATTTGAGAAATGCTAAAAATTTAATACCAGAACAAGTAAAACAAGCGAGGAATTGGCAAAAAGCAGAATATGACCCTGAATTCCGTAGAAAGCTTGGCTTACCACCAGCAAAATAATTGTTTTGACCGCTAGCAAATCCTTGATTTAAAAATCATGCTGAATTAATAGTGTTAAGTGCCTCTGATACTGGACGCGGGAAGGCTTCAGGAGACGGTGTAATCGGTTTATCGCGCTCACTGATTAGCGCTAGTGTACCAAGTGTGTTGGTGTCATTATGGTCAGTACTAGATGCACCAACAGCGCAGTTAATGACCGAATTTTATCGAAACATTCAAAATAATCCAGATAAAGCACAAGCACTAAGACAAGCGATGCTGACAACAATGAAAACTGAACCAAATCCTGTTGATTGGGCAGCTTTTACTTTAATTGGTGAAACACAATAACCTAGTACCGCCCGCCGTTTAACCAATATATATATACCGCTATCTATACGAGCGTGTAGCCAGCCCGACTTTTGAGGCGCCACCCCACCACCCAAGACAGGCACCACCACCAACGCTTCTACTTGGTACTAATGTTGACACTAAAGCCAGTATCAATCCTCCACATTGCGATATTTAGGCAGCTTGAACCAATAACCAATGTCAACACCAATGTTGAATCAACGATTGGCGCCAATAGTAACACCGACACTAACACTGTCCGCTCTACCGAAGTGGCGCCACCACCAACACTGCAACTTGGTACTGATGTTGATACCAAAGTCAGTATCAATCCTCCACATTGGGGTATTTAGGCATCTGGGCCCAATAGCCAATGTTGGTACTGAGGTTGAAACAATAATTGGCGCCAATGGTAACACCGACACCAACACCGACCGCTCTACCAAAGTGGCGCCAATAGCGACACTGCTACTTGGTACTAAAGTTAGTATCAATCCTCCACACTGCGGTATTTAGGCATCTGGTCTCAATAGCTAATGTCAGTACTGAGGTTGAAAAGACAATTGGCACCGAACTCCACCACCCCAAGACAGGCGCCACTCTACGCTAACCCTTAATTGGTACACACGCTAAGAATGGCAAGAGCCATTTTTATACACATATATAGCCAAAGAATCTTGTCATTCTTACTAGCAGTATACATGTACTGCTAAAGGACACCGACTTTAGGGGTAGGGCAAGGCGCCATAAATTTACATGGGCTAAAAAGCACTCTTTCTACCCCACCAGACATGGGTATTATTGGCGCCACTCCCACCACTCCACACCACCTAATCTATATCCGTACAAATTTGGTAGTCAACTATAAAATGATACGCATTTTTTCTTATCTAAGTGGTAGTCAACCCCTAGCGTGTCTTACAACGAACGATAACTCGCAAATGAAGCATTTACCCTATCGATGATTATCAACCGCGTTGTAGCTAATTCTGACGGCAGTTTTTAACAGCATATCGGTAGCCAACATCGGCATTACTCTTAATTGGGGAATTTCTTTTCTTATAGTTCTGTATTTTCTTAATTAATTAATATATATAGGGGTTGGCTACCTACTAATACGTACATTAAGTCTACGTACTAATTGACATTTTTATTAATAGTTAATAGTCATAGTGGTGGTGGGATTTAGGTTTTAGGAACAGGCGCCGAACTATAGATTAGTTGCAGTCGATTTGATATACCAATCGCAGATAAATTGATGGTTCACTTTTAGGAGTGGTTAGGGTAAAGACGGATAAGTTCGTCTGAAAATTTTGGCGCCAGTTACTCGTCTATGTACTAATCGCGTACTAAACTTGTCAAAAGTTGGCGCCGAATCTAGTTATTATGTTTAACGAGTTACGCTAACATCACCATAAAGCATCTATAGATACTTACCGGGTTAATCCTAACCAACGATAAGATAATTAAATCTAGTTACGATAGCTAGTTAAATGGTAATAACCAGTTATATATATTGACGATTAAATTAACTCGTTACGCAAATATTAAAGATATTGCATCAAGACTATTGACTTATGAGAAGTACAAATATATCTTTTTATCCAAAGTCCAAAACTTTTGTAATTCACAATTATGCTTTACTGTCAACTAAGTATATGACAATAAAAAAATTGGACGCTTGAAATATAGTTTGTTATCAAAAATGAAACGAAAACGGAGTGAATTGGAACTAACAGTAAAATAAAAATGAAAATCAGGTATATAATTCAAAAAAGGCGAAATAATCAATCTAAAAGATATATTTTGTTTCAGCCTCTGAAGCAGTAGTTCCTATGGCTAAAGGTCAGTTATCGCAATCTTAACTCTTGCAAAGCAAGTTATCTTTGTGCTGATTGTAAACTCAGAAGTTTGCATAAGTTGTTATGGCTAAATTTGAATATGAACAAAAATACTTCGTAGAAATGAGCCGACAGGGAGAAATAGTTTTTAACAGCTTTGTTAGACCAAGCGGTGTATCTAGGTGTGAATGATGGATAGTAAAAAGCGTTTGAAAATCAAAGGTTTTATATGTCTTGCTATATCTGTTTTTGTCTGTGTGGTTTTACTTTCTCAAGTCGCGGTAGTACAAGCGAATGGTAATGTGAAGGCACCTGCTCAAGAAAGTTCAGAAAAAACGCGCGCGGAAGCTGAAAGATTATTTGATGAGGGGGTAAAACTGCGTGAGCAAGGAACAACGGAATCTTTACGTTCCAGTATTGAGAAATTCTTGGAAGCGCTAAAACTGTATCAACAAATAGGTGATAAGAAGTCGCAAGCTATCACTCTCAATTATATCGGTGATATTTACTCCTCACTCGGAGACAAGCAACAAGCGCTCAAATTTTATAATCAATCTCTTCCTTTA
>NZ_MRCD01000100.1 GCF_001904745.1 Calothrix sp. HK-06 | reverse complement strand
TACGTATTTTGACTTATATGAATAAGTTGCGATAAACTTTAGAATATTTAAGTAACAAAATTATATTATAAGGAGCAATAATTATGATAGGTATTCTTTGGGGCGTTGTTGTAGTTTTATTGGCTTTTTGGGCTATAGGTTTAGCGCTTAATATTGTAGGGAATTTAATTCACATAGTATTGGTTTTAGCTATTGCTATTGCTGTTTATAACTTTTTTAAAGCGCGCGATGTATAAGATAAAGCAAATTTTAAGTTATTAACATGAGCCAAACAATTATCGTTACGGGTGGCGCCCAAGGTATTGGCAGATGCACTAGTCAATATTTCTTGAAAAAGGGTTATAATGTTGTAATTGCCGATGTTGATGTTGAAGCTATTAAAGAATGTTTAGATGAGTTTAATCAGTTTCAAGAACATTTGCTAGTTATTGAAACTGATACTTCTCACGAAGAATCTGTAAAAAAATGTGTTAAAAATACAATAAATAAATTTGAAGACATTCATGCACTAGTTAATAATGCTGGTATTTCTAATCCAAATAATGCACCCGTAGAACATTTATTATTAGAAGATTGGCACAAAGTTATCGAAACTAATTTGACTGGCTACTTTTTAATGTCAAAGTATGCTATTCCTCATTTACGTCAATCAAAAGGCGCCATCATCAATATAGCATCAACTCGTGCATTACAATCTGAGCCAAATACAGAAGCTTACGCTGCTTCCAAAGGAGGAATAGTCGCACTTACTCATGCTTTGGCTATAAGTCTTGGTTCAGATGTTAGAGTTAATTGCATTAGTCCAGGTTGGATAGATGTTACTCAGTGGAGTAAAGCTAGTCGAAAACAAGAATCTAACATTCGAGAAATTGATAATCTGCAACATCCTGCTGGTAGAGTCGGAAAACCAGAGGATATTGCTTTGATGATTGAATATTTAGTTAGTAGTGCAGCATCGTTTATTACGGGACAGAATTTTATAATTGATGGTGGAATGACAAAAAAGATGATTTATGAAGAATAATTCAGGTTTATTAATCCCAATTTTCAAAGGCATCGCTTGTGGAACGCACTACTGCATTTAACTGTTCGCGTCGCGTTTCAAAGTTGGCCGCAATAGATATTAAAATAATACCTACGCATAACCCTATTATCCACTTAACAAATGCGTACCGTAAGCTGAGAATTACAAGCTGATAAATTCCTGTCATCAAGAATGTAGCTGTACCAACGTAAAGAAATGCCCGTATTCGCAAAGCTAACCCAGCAAAAATTGCTACTAAGCTTAATATAGCTGGAATAATTGTAGTGTCTTGATGGAATATCAAGGTATACCCAGATATTATACCGCTACCTATCATTCTTAAGGTATGGCGCCCTGTTTTTGATTGAGGTAATTTTATCTCTGGGTCGAATTGGGCTATATATAATAAAGATAAACCAAATACTGTTACATACCATAGTCCATCAGTTAGGCGCCAATCATAAAACCAACGCATTAATGCCCAGTTTACCAGGATAAGACTAAGATAAGTTAACCGGAAGGTGTTTCCTAACTTGGCTAGAAATATATAAAAACATGCTGTAATTAATATAGTTACTGGGTAAACTTGTGACCAAGTGAGTGATAGTACTAGTAACGGCAAGACATAAGCAGCATTTCTCCAAGGTTTTCGTGACCAACCCAAACTCTTCCACGGTAATATATAGATAAAATAGGCGCCAATACAACATATAGCAGCGTTCCAAGCTACTAACTCTTGAGTGAATAAGCGCGCGACTGGGAAGTCTCGTAGTAATATTACTAATGTGATTGCTTGTATTAAACCCAGGTAAACCCAAACTTCTTTTGCTACTTCTTCCTCACGTGTGGAAGTAGCACCCCGACCTTGAAAAATAGCATACCTAGCTAAAAATGTACCCGTTGCTAACCCAATAAAGCGGTTTATATTTAAAGGAGAAACAATTGCCATTACCAATAAACTGCTACTCCACACCCAATGAAAATTTGCTATTGCCGTCACTTCTAACTGCGTTAGGTGTAAAAGCTTACTCAACCAAGGCGAGAGAATACGATATATATATAGTATTATTGCACCCAATGCTGACATCGCTATCAACCCATCTCCATAATATCCTCCCTTTTGTTGCAGCATTTGGTAAAATAGCATTTCGTAGAGAGAAATTGAAACTCCAATCAAACCTACGTACAGTAATGGTTTTAAGCTGTTATACCTTCTACCAACACCAATTACAATTACTGCCACTCCAAACGTAAATAAACCTGTCCAACTACTAAATGTGTTGAAGCGTAATATAACGCTGAACGCAGCATATATAATAGGTAAAACGTGGAAACTATTAGGAAGTTGCTCTAAACGATGGCGCCGTTTCCACCATTCACCAAATAATTGAGCAGTTAAACCAAGGGCAATATTTGCGACAGCTATCTTTATTGTGGTTTTACCGCTAAAAGCTAAAGCCTCCGCCACTATTAATTCTAACCCTAAACCAATACCATAGAACCCTCGGTTAGTATGTTGGCGCCAAGTCCTAAATAATATCGCAGCAGTTGTAATAGCAGTCGCAGCTAAATACAAAATTCCAGCTTGAGCAACACCAGAGTATACTAACACCGAGTGAAGCGTTAGCATTAATAATTCGGTGCCACACAGTAATAATGCCCATTTTTGAAACGCAGCAGCGTATAAAGTCTTGAGTGCTGAGTTCTGAGTGCTGAGTGCTGCACGTATTAACCATAAACTCAAAACATTAATTGCCCCAACCAAAAGCCAAGCATCTAACCCGTGCAAATTAAATCTCGCAACATCCCATAATAAAGCACTTTCAAACATCAGCGCAAAACCGACGGTGACTATCGCAAACTCTACTTGTCTTAATAATAAATTTGTATTAACAATCATTAAAACTGTTGCAACAGCCAAACTAATGACGCGAACTTGAGGTACAACTAAAGTTAAAAATTGGGAAAGTCCAATAGCTAATACGCTAGATACGGTTATTATGGGGCGCCGTGTTGCTTCTGTGCGGCTACTAATTGCTGTTAAAGTTATAGGTACACTCAGCCATGTTAGTCCCCATTTATCTTGTTGTGGATAACTACTATATATATATGATGTATCTGACCATAGTAGAGCAAAGCTAACGATAGCTAATGCATAACCAATATGTAATGCACTACGGCGCCATATTCCCTCACCTACACTATACAGCCATTCTGCCACCATCAAAACTAATAATATTACTGCCCAGTATTCTGTTTGTAACGTTGGCAGGCGCCAGTTGATGAACGAGCATAATGTTAAAATGGCGCTAATATGGGTTAAATATATAAATGATGCAGCAACAGTAGAACGTCGTTTTGTGATAACTGCAAGAGTAAGGGTGTTTAACAACAGGTTTAAAGAACGTATTACTGGATAATGAAAGCTAATAGAAGCTAACATGACTCCAAAGCACAAATTAATAGCTTCTCCAAACTTCGCGACTTGCAACTTATTACTTTTCCGCAAATACTCAGTTAAACCTACCATCCCCACCAAATAAGGGAATAATCCTAAGCTTAACAGTGCCCATGCATCATTGTAATTAGTAACTTCAGTTACGAACACAATAATATTACTTCTAACACCAACTGGAATAACTTTCCATAACAACCAATTAGCTTGTAATCCAATCGTAAAGACAGCAGCGTAATCAAAATTATAATTATACAACTCTAAGCGGCGCCAAAAATACCATACACTTAAACAACTTACAGCGAGTGCTTGTATAGGATGTGTTATTACCGAAACTGCCCAACCTATAAATAATAACGTGGCACCTGCGAATTGCCAGCCAGTACTTTGAACATTATCTGAGTCTCGCATCGATAACCAAACAGCTAGCCATCCGCAAATTCCAATTGCCAACCCTAATAAGGTAATATCAATACCAACGACAAATATAGCTCTAAATAACAGTAATAATAATGAGTAAATAATTACAGATACAGGTAGATTAATTTGCGTAGTCGTTTGTTTACTATTCTCGTGTGTTTTATATAGCGTTTGATATACAGTTAAAAGACTAGTCCCAATCATTCCGATATAAACTGCTACCAAAGAAAACCCTGGTATACTCCACCCTGAATGTAAATATGATAATCCTAATATTTGAAGGTGCCTAAAGAAAGGATTTGGCAAATTGGCAGCAAATAAACGGCTGTTACCAATTAATATAGTAATCATCGTCAAAATAACTGACGCAATCACAGCAAAAATAACATCAGTTCCAGATTGCCACAGTTTAAACCCATCTATTGTCCAAAAATTAACGGGTATTAATAACTGTGTGACAACTAACAACGCAGTTGCAGTTAAGCTTAAACTAGACTGCTTGCCTGCCCAAAAACTGGCTCCGAAAAAGCTAAGTGTATAAGCAAACAAAACTCCATATTGTCCAGCAGCAGGAAACCTATCCCACTGACTACCAGCAAGTAACCCCGATGAAACAACAACCAAAAACATCCCCAAAAACAATAACCAGCGCACACTAAGTTCAGCCATCAAAGACTGAACCATACTAGTGACAAAACCTGGTTCTTTTTTAGGCAGCGGTTCTGGTTGCGGAGACGTTGAAGGCGCCGAAGTTACCTTAACTAACCTTTGCTGTATATTATTAGTTACCTCTACAGGCTTGTGCGCTGTCTGTAATGGCAAAGTACAAACACAATACTCTCGGCATATTAACTTAACTTGAGAGTCAGAAATTAGACCTAATTCTAACCAAACATCTAACCCTTTCAACAACTCCGGGTGGTCAGATGCAAGTCTAACGTGAAGTAAAAACGAACGGTCGGACAAAGCCATATAAATGCTACCACAATAAAGATATAATAAGATACATAAAACTTATCCAGACAGATAAAAACCCTCTGAACAATTTTTGCATCTATTATCTGAAATCTTCGCTGGCTTAAGATTAGTTTTCGGGTTCGTTTGTGACAGTTTGTGGTATTGGTATTAACCGACCTTTTTAATTTTCGGTTATCCTAACAACCTTGTAAATGCTAGGTGAGTATACTAAAGTGTGTTCAGTAAGGATTGGTGCTTTGATTACTCAACAGCTGGGTAATACCAAACCCGAAGCAATTGCAAAGTTGCTTAACATTTTTGTGGCAACCGAAGTTATAAGAAGATAAAGTTTCGCAAACAGGTGGCGATAATGTTCGCTACGCACGCGGGTTTAAGGGTAAGTTAGTCAAACAGTTTTGTGACTTATTGCAAGAGAAACTGCCTTATTGCAACATTCGTTATGCTTTTTGATGGTATAGAACTAACCTTTAGATAGATAAAAAATCATTCATGACTAGATTTTTGATAGATGTGGATGCGCGTTGTGAGTTCGTAGTATAGGCTCAAGAACTAAACAAAGTACACCCAGGAAGAGAGCTATGAGCGAAGAAGATAAAAACAAGAAAGCAAGCGAAAGTAGCACCGAAGCAGGTGGTGGATATCAGTCAACCATCGATGAAGAAACCCGCAGAACAGGTGTAGCTTCCAAGAGCGATGCTAAACCTAGTGCAAAGCCAGAGGCACCAGAAAACGATACTGTTGTTGGTAGCCCTAACCAAGGTACCGAGTCTCGTTAGTTTTTTCCGTAATCTGAATTCAACTCACATTTTAGCGAAGTGGATATTACGTGCTGAAGCGTTGGTATCCACTTATTTATTTCTATATTAAACTAAATTAACTTAAATTAAGTTATATTAAAAATCTTTCATGTTATTTTCACGGGGATTTTATGTAACATACCGATACTGGGTAGTGTAGAGGATGTTGCGTAAATAGTGTGAATAACGTATGAGTGCGGTACAGTCGGTTAAAAAAAACATAAAACCAAGGTTAAATTCTGCTTTTAAAGATTTAATGTCTGTGCATTGGTGGATGGCAGCTTGCTATTTAGTGCTGTTTGCTACAGGTTCTTTCATGGCAACGTTAGAGCGTGAGCTACCAATACGCTCACCACTTTATGATTTTCACAAGTCCATTGGTGTGCTAACAATGGCTTTATTGACTTGGCGGATTTTAACTTTGCTGCGCGTCTGGTTTCGCAAATATACTAAAAAGGCGCCGAAGTTGACGTTAGAATGGTGGAGAATTTTTATACTGCACACAAGTTTATATTTGTTTATGTGGGCTGTACCTGTTACAGGATTTTTATTATCAAATTCATTTAGAAGCAATAACGTTAAGTTCTTTGGAATTCTTTTACCCGACATTTTTCCTCAAAATAGAGCGATGGTTGATGTCGGACGTAGTATGCATTTCTGGCTATCTTATACTTTTTTGGCTTTTGTTGTTGTACACATGCTCGCATACTGGAAAGTGTTGCGCGCGAATTGGAAGAGGTTTATGAATTTTGTAACTAAAAAATTCGCGAGTAGCGCAGTAGACATATAACTTTTTTTCTTAGGACTTACGCTAAGAAACCTGGTTTCTACGCATTCATTGTCGCAGACAAACCGTCATTTTTATTACATCTTATCAACGAAGAAACCAGGTTTCTAGGTTTTCATGCGTAAGTCCTATTTCTTTTGTGTACGAGCGTGTCGTTTGTGAGAAGAATTTCATTCGATGAAAGAATTACAGATTTTTCAAGAACTGTTTGAAGAATAAAACAGGCAGGGATGCCTGTTCCACAAGATTAACAAAATTCAATATTTAATTTTTGTGGGTTATCTGCTGGAGTCTCCTGTTGCTGATTTGTCGGCGCCTTCTACTTCGGGTTTTGTGTATTTACCTGGGTATTTTTTCTGGAAGTATTCTTCAAGTACTCTTAACGCCATTGGTCCACAGAAGTCTCCTCCGTGTTGACCTGAGTTTTCACCGAAGGCAACTACAACTATTTCTGGTTTATCGAATGGTGCATATGCACCAAACCATGTGTGGTTCGGGCGCCCAACACCTGCTTCAGCAGTACCACTTTTTCCTGCTGCGGGTGCAATTGTTGGTAGGTTTAAGCGCTTACCTGTTCCTTCGGTGATAACTTTGCGTAAACCGTCGCGTAGCACTTTGACGGTAGAATTTTTCATGCCTATCGATGTGCGCCAGTTTTGAGCTTCTTCGTGGTCTTTGAGTAAATGTGGTTTGATACGATAACCACCGTTGGCTGGTATCGCGAACATAATAGCCGATTGTAAGGGTGTTACTTGTAAGGCGCCTTGACCTATTGACATGTTAATGGTGTCTCCAACTGTCCAGGGTATTCTAAATACTTTTTGCTTCCAAGTTTCATCAGGCACTAATCCTTTGGACTCTTCCGAGCTAAATTCAAATCCTGTTCTCTCCCCAAACCCGTATTTCCGCGTCCATTCAATTAACTTTGGTCCACCAACCCCACGTCCAACCTGATAAAAGAATGTGTCGCTACTCATTGCCATCGCACCAGGAAATCCTAATGGTCCAAATCCTGAATGGTTCCATTCTCCAAATGTTACTCCACCTACGGTCAATGAACCAAAGGTTTGTAGTACTGTATTTGGGCTAAATTTACCCGACTCTAACCCTGCTGTGGTTGTGATAATTTTAAATGTACTCGCTGGTGGGAACGCACTTAACGCACGATTTACAAGTGGATGCTCTTTACCTTGTAATACTTCCCAGTCTTTTTGACTTACTTTTTGCTTAGAGAATATATTTGGGTCAAAACTGGGATTGGATACCATTGCTAACACTGCCCCGTTATTTGGGTCAAGTGCTACAATGGCACCTCTTTTTCCTGTTGCAGCTAACACCTTTGCTGCTGCCATTTGTACATCTAAATCAATAGTTAGGTGTAAATCGTTACCAGCTTTAGCTTGTTTCTCACCTAACACTTTCTGTGGTCTTCCGGCACCGTCTACTTCAACTTCTTGACCACCCCACTCACCGCGCAACATCTTCTCATAAGACTTTTCTACTCCCATTTGACCAATAACATCGCCCAAACGATAACCTTCGTCTTTGCGCTTTTTCAACTGTTCGGGAGTTAACTCACGAGTATAACCAATCACATGAGCCATTAATGAACCATGTGGATAATAACGTACTGCCTCAGTATGAATTTCTACACCTTTAAGTTCACTTTCGTATTCCTTAAGTGCTGTTACCTGCGCTTCGCTGAGGTCGCGCGCTACACGTACTAAAGAAGTTGAGTTTGAACCAGCCTCTTCAAGCTTCTGTTCAATTTCTTCCTGTGGGATACCAAGAATTTTTGATAAACGTGGACCAATTTTTTCATCCCATCCAGCCTTTTCATGTGCCATTGGCCACAAATACACCGAACGTGGATAACGTGTTGTCGCTAATAATTTTCCATTCCTGTCAAAAATATTACCGCGTTCCGGCTGCTTGGATATAACGCGAACTCGGTTGGCTTTAGCTCGGTCGCTAAAGGAATGTCCTTGTATAACCTGTAAATATGCTAAACGTGCCTCAATACCTACTGAAGCAGCCAATGTAAATATAATTAGAGCTATGGACTGGGCACCGCGTCCGACCGTCCGTCCTTCTTGTTTCTTGCCTAGCTGGTTGTTTTCGAGTAAAGCCATATAAGTACTGTAATTTTAATAATATTGTTATTTATATACGACTGAGGTCAGTTTCATCGGGGATTTAATCAATAAGATTGAAATGGGTGTTTTTATTATTGATGGGTACAATAAACCAAAGAGCTATTTCTTGTCTGCCTAATAGGCTACATAAAATAGGTTCAAATTAAGTATTAATACTGAATTAGGGGTTATGTGGCAAGCTGTCAGGGATAATCAGGGTAATATGACAAAAACTAGGTTAGTAGATGTGGAACTGCAAGGAGCTTTCAAGTTTTTTAACCAAGAACCAGCAGTACACGGCATAGATTTAGACGTAAAACAGGGCGAGTTTTTTAGTATATTGGGTCCCTCTGGTTGTGGAAAAACAACGACATTGCGAATGATAGCAGGATTTGAAACTGTTGACGCAGGTAAATTGTTCATTCGTGGAGAGTCAATGGCAAACGTTCCACCTTACAAAAGACCTGTTAACACTGTCTTTCAAAGTTATGCTTTATTTAATCATTTAAACGTTTGGGATAACATCGCATTTGGTTTACGTTTGAAAAAACTACCTTCTTCAGAAATCCAAACTCGTGTTAAAGACGCATTAGCGCAAGTCAAAATGGAGGGGTTTCAAGCTCGTCATCCTGCCCAACTATCGGGTGGACAGCAACAACGAGTTGCTTTAGCACGTGCATTAGTGAATCGTCCAGCTGTTATATTACTCGATGAACCACTCGGCGCCCTTGATTTAAAGTTACGTAAAGAAATGCAGTTAGAATTATCTAACCTGCACAGAGAGCTAGGGTTAACCTTCATTATGGTGACACATGACCAAGAAGAAGCACTCTCACTCAGTAATCGTATTGCCGTCATGAATAAAGGCAAAGTCGAGCAGATAGGCACCCCAGCAGAAATTTACGAACAACCCCGAACAGCATTTGTTGCTGATTTTATCGGTGATACTAACCTATTCGCTGGTCAAATCGTTGACATCAACGCTAATAATTTACAAGTTTTAACAAAACAACAGCTAAAGATAATCGTTAGTCGTACAGAACACTCACCCCAAGAGATGCAGTCAGTAACAGTTAGCGTGCGTCCAGAGAAAATTCAGCTATCGCTATATAAACCCAGCGTACAAAAGAATTGCTTTGAAGGACGACTCATCAATGTCATGTATTTGGGAACTAGAGTTAACTACGTAGTTGAAATTGCACCAACAATTCACATTACCGTCATGCAACCAAATACAGCAGGCATAATTCCTGACCCAAACACCCCTATATACGCATGGTGGTCAGAAACCGATTGTATAGCTATTGGGGAATAAAAATGAATAGAAGAAATTTAATAAAAGCCTTATTAAGCTTATCGGGTTTATCGTTAGCTGGTTGTGGTTGGAAACTTGGCAATGTTCGAGCCAATGCGGCAACATCCGAACAGCGTGACCAACTATATTTATATACATGGACACAATACGCCGACGATAAAGAATTACTCAAAACCTTTACTGCTCAAACAGGGATTAAATTATTTGCAGACCTGTACGAATCTAACGATATCATGCAGGCAAAAATCCAAGCAGGAGGAGGAGGCGCCTATAGTGTAATCTATCCATCTGACTACGTAGTACAGAAGATGGTAGAAAAAGGATTACTAAACGAAATCAAACATAATTTACTAATAGGGTTCGATAATTTATTTCCACAATTTCAAAATCCTCCTTACGACCCCAACAACCGTTACAGCATACCCTTCACATGGGGAACAACAGGTTTTATCTATAACTCAGAAATCATCACAACACCTCCAGATGACTGGGAATACTTGTGGAAAAACCGTGAAAAACTCAATCAAAAAATGACTTTACTCAACGACACCCGCGAAGTCTTTGGAGGAACGTTAAAAATGTTGGGTTATTCTTATAACTCAAAGAACGAAAGCGAATTGAAACAAGCATACGAAAAACTGAAAGAACTGAAACCATCACTTTCTGGCTTTGATACAGATGCTTGGCGAAACAAAATCTTAGCTGGAGACTTACTTTTGGCAATGTGTTACTCCAGCGATGCCATAAAACTCACCAAAGAAAATCCCAAACTACAATACGCAATACCCAAAAGCGGAACCTCCTTGTGGACAGACACACTTGCCATATTAAAAAGCGCACCAAACCCAACAGGCGCCTATGCATGGATAAACTACTTATTACAACCAGAAGTATCAGCACAGCTTTCCCTACGTCAAAGTCTAGCAACTCCCAACCGTGCAGCATTTGAACAACTACCGAAACAAATACAAACCAAACCCACCCTATTCCCCAAAGAAGAAGTACTCGCAAAATGCGAACGTCTCTCTCCCATAGGTGAAGCAGAAGAAATGTACGAACGCTATTGGACTCAACTCACCAGCGCGTAAGAAAGTAAGAAGTTAGGAGTTAAGAATAAAATTATGTCAACACAATATCCATTACCTCAAACTGTCGAAGTCGGAAAAATACAGCGCACGAAACCAAAAATAAAATGGTTAGAACCATTTTTACTACTGGTGCCAGCAGGTGTTTGGCTCATATTACTATTAGTACTGCCAACATTAATTATATTCGAGCTAAGTTTAGTACCAGGTATACGACCAGGAGATATAGTCAACCCAGGTGGCATCACAAACTACAACCAGTTTCTAGACTTTCAAAACTGGCGCCCCCCAAACGGTTTCATTTGGAAAGCATTAGTAACAAACTACACTCGTATACTTGACCCAATTTATCTACAAGTAATTAGACGCTCATTCTCATTTGCCCTTGGCACAACAGCAATTTGCTTGATTTTAGCCTTTCCTGTCGCTTACTGGATAGCTCAACTAGTGCCGCAACGATGGCGAAATCTTTTCTTAATCGGATTTGTACTACCATTATGGACTTCTTCGTTACTTCGTAGTTATGCCTGGATAACAATTTTGCGTCCTACAGGTTTACTCAACACTATATTAAATAGCTTCGGCTTACCCACACTAAATATCCTTAACCAAAATACTGCCGTCTATATTGGCATGACTTATAGTGCTTTACCTTATATGGTGTTAATTTTATATGCCTCACTCGAAAAATTAGACAAACGTCAACTCGAAGCAGCAGCAGACCTCGGTGCTAATCCCGTACAAGTGTTCTATAAAGCAACATTACCACAAGTGATAACCGGAGTAGCAGCAAGTTCATTTTTAGTATTTATCACCACACTAGGAGATTTCGTCAACCCTGAACTACTAGGTGGTGCCTCTAGCATGACAGGCGCCCGTTTGATATACAATCAATTCTTGGGAGCAACACAAAATTGGGGTTTTGGGTCAGCCTTAAGTATGGCATTAATAATGATAGTAAGTATCGCCATCGCATTACTGATAAAATTTGGGGAAGCGGCGCCGAAACGTTAATAAAAATCGGTGATTGCCTATGGTACACTATGCGAACACACTAAGAAATGTGTGGATGATCACACTCATTCCAAAATTTGGTTACTCGTTCTATGTTCGAGTCTTGGTAAGATGTTTCTGTTGTTACATATAATTTTATAAACTCTCTTATCACTTTCTTTTGAGATGTATTAAATCTCTCAGTTATCTTAAGAAACCTATCCATGAATTGATTCAAACCTGTCGCAACCTCATTGATTATCTTTTCATGTTTTGCATCGCTCTTGCAATAATGACAACTTAATATTTCCGATATCTTGCATAATTTAATGCACAGGCAGGATGCCTGTGCCACATGAGTTAATCATCGAATAAGGTCATTAATGCGTTGAAGTTACGGTTATTATCAAGTTCTTCTAATTGCTGCTGTAGGGTTTTAGCAACAAGATGCATGTTGGAATGGCGTGCTATTTGAAGTTGGGCTTTCTTGATTTCAATTTGGCGCCGTAAGCTTTCGTCTGTCTCCACTGAGTTTGTATGTATACAATCTTGAGTAATCATGAAAAATCCTACATTGAATAATTTATACTCTGGTTGATTTAACTGATTATTTTCCCACTAAAAGCAGATATTTTAGCAACGGTAACGCTCTTGTAACGTGTGATTAGCGATTACATCCGTTACATCCGTTACATCCGTTGCCAGGTCAATCTTCTGTATCAGCGGGTTTTACGGTTTTTGGATATATGTCATTATTTATTTTTTTCTTATCGTAGCCATTTACCCAACTTACTGATCCTTCATATATATCGTCACCTGGGTAAATTTCCTCTTTCTGGCGCCGATTTTCTTGTTGATATTCCCAGTCGCGTAATGGTTGCCGCTCGGAAGTTCTACGCGAAGCTTTTGGACGTGTAAAAGTTTTCCAGGCTGTTTTGATGCCAGTCAAAAGACTACGAGTGCCTACTTGTACATTTTGCGCTTGTTTTCGGGCACCTTCAAGACTTTGGTCAACTTGCTTGACGACTTGACCGGCACTTTTAACTCCTTCGCTAACGTCGTCAGTTAAGTCGGTAATTTCTAAACCTGTGGTGCGAATAGCATCGAGAGTAGGAGGTAGTTCTCGCGACAGCGTATCAAATAATTTTTCTGCACTGCGAGCTGCACGCGCTAATTCCTGCAATGCTGGAATAGCGGCAACTAATACGGCAGCTAAACTAGCAGCGACTAAAAGAAGAGATAAACCTAGCCAAAACAAAGGTTCTGCCACGATGATATAATTACCAAATATAATTATCTAGTTATCTAACTGCTGGTTCATTGTATCTGAGTCAAGGTCTTGATCTCTCTGTCTAATGGCATTTGCTTCTCTAAAACTGGCATCAATACCTGCTGCTAAAGCTTCTTTTAATCGTACTAATGTATCATCCCAGTTTCGCAAAGCGCTACTTGATATGCGGTCAGCTTGAATTTGAACGCTGGTGGATAAGTCTTCTGCTAATTCTGGTAAAGCATCAGCAGATTTTTTCAATAATTGACGGGTTTGTTTACCAGTACGTGGCGCCACGAGTAAACCAGTTAAGGTGCCAATCGTAGCTCCTAGCATTAAACCACCAAAAAATTTTCCAGAACCTTTATTAGACATTTTATGCTTCCTCTCCCCTTTTAACCATTCTATGCGCCAAAGAACCTCATCTGGCATTAAAAACAAATAATCATCAAAAAATTTAACCAAAAGTTAAATTATTGACCACGACGGCGCCAGAATCGTGAGACTATGAGCAGTATACTTAATGCCTGAGTGGATTTTTGAAACTGTGATTCTAAACCTTGGTTCCGTTGACGTAAATTTTTAATGACTGTCTGTCGAGCGTAAAGAAAGTTAGGAAGAGTCGAAAGAACTGCGTAAGAATTACGCGAAGCTGCATTGAAAGCATTCTTCAAATTCGTAAACGACCGCTTTAACAACCAAACTCTCCAAGCTATATACAGCAATATTAGGGAAATCAGAATATTTATAGTTACTACAACTGTAATCATCTTTCAATAAAGACCCATATAGTTACATTTTACAATACTGATTAAGACCTGCTTTACAATTCCTTAAACGAACTTATACATAAATATGCCTAGAAGTATTATAAAGAAATCATGAACTATTAATGATAAATAACGGTTTGCACGTAAATATTTACGATTTGAGCTTCATTGACACTTGCTCAATACTGAATACAATGTATTATAAACTACATATTTTTTTCTTGGAAAAAAATATAAAGATTGTAAAATTGTGTTTTTTCAATAAAGCGAAAGTATAAAAGCTTGCATAGTCGAAACCGAAATGTAAGTATTAGGGCGTTTGATATTTTAATTAAGTGAAAGAAAGAAAAAGGTTAAAAGTCCGAGTGTGATTTACGTCTTACTCAAGACAATAAACGTATATTTTAAAACTTTAATAAAAAAAATATACATAGACTGTTTCGTTATAGTTTAACTCTGCTATGGAGCATGAAATTACAGTTTTCCCTCAGCGTATAGGCGAACTTCTTTTGCGGAAGTTCGCTTTTTTCTTGAATTTTCTGTATCTTTCCAATCACTAGTATCTCCAAAATGAATATGAAATGTATAGTGCTTGCAAGACTTTATCTGGAATATACCAGACAATCTCAAGGTATGTAATTTTTTTATGTTGTTATGGCTGCACAGGACTTCTCCGGTCAAAATGTTCTCGGTCAACTATTTCGCGGTCAAAACCTTCGGAACGCTGACTTTTGCAACGCTGTGATTCGGATGGCTGACTTTCGCAGCGCTGTATTAAAAGATGCTAATTTTCAAGGAGCGACACTAGAACAAGCAGACCTTCAGTTTGCTGACCTGCAAATGGCAAACCTAGAACAAGCAAAACTCCAGTTTGCCAATTTTCAGCAGGCGAATCTCCAAGAAGCAGTACTTCGGGAAGCTTTACTTCAAAGTGCAAACCTGCAAAAAGCAGACCTACAAAAAGCAGACCTTTACAGAGCAAAGCTTTCGTTTTCTAACATGAGTTACGCAACACTTCAGGAAGCATCACTTCAACGTGCGGACTTACAGCAAGTTAATCTTCAAGAGGCAAAGTTGCAGCGTGCGGACTTAAGTCAAGCGAATCTTCAAAAAGCCAAGCTAAAGGAAGCAAACCTTCAGCAAGCTAATTTACAGCAAGCGAATCTTCAAGAAGCATTGTTTTACAAAGCGAACTTGCAGCAAGCTAACTTACAGCAAGCAAATTTACAGCAAGCAAATTTCGAGAAAGCTAACTTACAGCAGGTGAATCTTTTACAAGCAGACCTGCAAAGGACCAAACTTGTAGAAGCTAACCTACAAATGGCGAACTTACAGCAAGCGACATTAGTGAGTGCTGACTTAAGAGGAGCAGATTTACAGGGTGCTGACCTTTATCAAACCAAATTACAATTTGCGAATTTGAAAGGAGCAAACTTACAGAATGCAAATCTCCAGCGTGCTAATTTTCAAAGTGCCAATTTACAGAATGCAGACCTCCAAGGCGCCAATCTTGTTGGAACAAAACTTCAGTTCGCAAACCTCAGTGGCGCCAATTTAAGTGGTGCAGACCTTTCGGGTGCAGACCTTCAAGGGACTGATATGCGAGATGCCAAATATATGACCCCAATTCAAGTACGAGCAGCAAAGAATTGGAATAAAGCTATGTATACTAAAGAGTTTTGCGCGTTGGTAGATAGCGGAGCTTGAGAATAAATATATTGTGGAGTGGGTTTCTTGTGGAGTGGGCATCCTTGCCCGCCCCTACATTTAATCAGGTTTATCCAAAGAAAGCGCCGTAAAAGTTTTACTATTACATCGGTTCATTGCTTTCTCTACACCTTGTTTGACAGAAAGTTCTACAATTTCAACAACAAAATCAAGAACATCCGTCATTAACTGGTTTTCGGAAGCATTAAACTTACCTAAAACGTGAGAAATCGTTTTAGTATCCTCAACTTGTTCATTTTTTGGTCTACCAATACCAATACGCAAGCGAGGAAAATTATCTGTACCCAAATGCGCGATAGCACTTTTCATGCCATTATGCCCACCAGCAGACCCCGATAACCGTAATCGAGTTTTGCCCAATGGCAAATCCATATCATCATAAATAATAAGTACAGATTCTGGACTCAGTTTATACCAGTTCAAAACTGCTTGGATAGACTGACCAGAACGATTCATGTACGTAAGCGGCTTTAGTAAACGAATTTTATCGCCACCGATTGAGCCTTCACCGTATTCTCCCTGAAACTTTTTATTTTCTGATACAGATATTTTCAGAGTTCGACACAAAGCATCAATCGCAGCAAAGCCTATGTTATGCCGTGTCTGGTCATACTTTGGTTCCGGATTACCCAAACCAACAACTAATTGAGGAATTACTATAGTTTTGTCCATAAAAAGTCAAAATAATAGAAGAATCAAATAAGGGGGAAGTTATATTACCTGTACTACATTGTAAATTCTTCCCCAGAATAATTTAAACTTCTTCTTTCTGTGTTGCTTCAAGTTGCTTAGGTTCAATTTCCGCTTTGGTCTGTACAGCTTCCTGTAGCTGCGTCGCTTCCTTTTGAAACTCGTCTTGGAAATCACGTGACGCATCTTGAAAACCACGAATAGCTTTACCCATGCTGCGTCCAATTTCAGGCAACTTCTTAGGACCAAACACTAAAAGCGCTACTACCATAATTACAGCCATTTCTGGCAAACCAATACCAAAAAAATTCATATTCCTTCTCCCGTCTACCTGAGCTTCTATATATAGGATAATTTGACTTAAACGTAGGCGCCTTGCAAGCAAAGTTACGATAGCATAAAAAAACCCGGCAAAGACCGGGCTTCAATCAATTAAAGTAATACAAAAGAATTACTTACCGACAGTACGCCAATCAACCATCACATCTTGAATTGTGATAGACCTGTTGTAAAGTTGCAGAATAATCAGCAAGAAAACGAAAAAGAGTCCCATAAAAACAGCCATAAGGGGAGTGGTTCCCCAACCAGGAGCAACTTTACCGTATTCAGAATTTAAAGGTCTGAGGATATCTCCTAATCGTGTCCGTTGTGCCATAATTCACCATTAATATTATTTGCTAAACCCAATATTTATCTTTTTTTGAGACTGCTACGGGAAAAACCCGCAGAATAATCTGGGTTAAACTCGCCTTTTCAGACTTAGTTTTATTGTTCCATAAAATACAAACAAATATTACATTGCTTCTACTTTAGGTTTTTGAGGAACATCAAATGCTTAGTATGACACAAATCGCAAACACTTTAACCAAAATAGTTAGGTTATGTTTTGACGAGAGAAAAAGCATACTAAGCATTTTCCTGCAAGATAAGTCCAAAGCGGCTATGCTTTTAACTTATCTTTTTGTAATATTTTATAATAATGGCACTCATAATTCACCTCAAATATATGGATTTTGCAACATCTCTTAGCAATTTAGAACCAGCAACGGTCATGATAATAGCGGTCAGTGCTATTGTCGTGGTCATTACTGGAGCATCAATTTACACTTCTTTCGGTCCTCCATCGAAGCAACTAGCTGACCCATTCGACGACCACGAGGACTAAAAGGCGTATAACAAAACTTAATTTTTCAGAATTTGGCAAATTCTGAAAAATTACACGGTAGTAGAGGCTAAAGGTGAAAGGGGATTATTTTTCCCTTTTGCTTTTAACGTTTTTGCGTTTTTAAATCGTAAATATACGGCGCCAGTTAAGCCCGCAGCAAGTAAAGTGGTAGCAGGCGTATATTCAGGAATTTGACGCGCGGGTGTTTGTATCTGAAATTTAAGTGTAGCCCTACCAGGAGCGGGTTGACCAATTGGGCCTAACCTATCTTGCTGAGTAAAGGTAACTTGACCGGTAGCATTATCAAATACCCCAGTACCATCGAAGATAGTAATAGTACCACCACCTTGAATAGTGCCAGCAGCTAGATTAATTTCCGCGCGGTCATTAGCTTTACCAAACAACTCGTTTTCTCCACCGAAGTATCTATCGTTGAAAGCTTCGAGATCACTAGATAGACCAAAAGCAGTAGGATTAGAATTAAATTCGTATCTAACCAAGGTGGGGTCGTTTGTCTCTTGACGCCGACCATAGGTGTTACTAACGAATTTATCTAACCCAAAGGCCGCAGGAGCAGTACTTGTACCAGTAATAGTTGCTCTGACAAACTGAGGGAATAGGTCATTTCCAGTATTAGGTAGGAATGGTCGAATATCAGTCAAGGTTTCATATTCAATATCAAAATTGTTGGTTGTTTGTGCTTGTGCGCTAATATTCCAGCCAAAAACTGTCATTGCCACAGTGGGAATGAGCCATGCAATAGTCTTACTTGCCATAAGTTATCTCAGTAAAAACCCAGTATATGTATAGAAAAGCCATGTTATGCTTTACATACTACGAGGAAAACAATCTATCTTCTATAAACTTAATGTAAGAAAAGGTGAAGCGAGTTTAAATTTCAGCGTTTTTGACTAATCTTTTTGTTTTTCCCAATATTCAGTAAATGTTAGAGGCGCCAGCAAAAATTAATATAATACTGAAATGAGCATCACCAATACGCTACCAAAATCTACCGAACGCCGTCGAGAAACAGACTGGCGGTTATTTTTGCGGTTGGCGCCATACGCGCGTCGGCATTACAAGTTATTAACAGTATCGATGTTATTGCTAGTGCCAATAGCAATAGGCAATGCAGCACAACCATTGTTGATAGGTCAAGCAATTTCATTAATTCGTAACGAACCAAGTACGTATGCGTTTTTTAAACGGGGTACGTTAATGGAAGGGTTACAAATCATCGAAGGTGCATTTTTAGTAACAGTACTTATTCAGTTGTTATTAAGAGGGTTTCAAGGATATCTGGTTCAGAAAGTTGGACAGAATATTACAGCAGAAATACGTCAAGACTTATTTCATCACGTCACATCTTTAGCTGTAAGGTTCTTTGACCGTACACCTGTAGGAAAATTGATTACTCGGTTAACAAGCGATGTTGAAGCACTAGGAGATGTATTTTCAACAGGCGCCATAGGTATACTAGCAGATGTATTATCAATGCTAGTAATAGCTAGCTTTATGTTTACGGTTCAGTGGCAGCTAGCATTGATGTTAATTCTGACACTAATACCAATAGGAGCGTTAATTATTTACTTTCAGCAGCAATACCGGAAAGCCAATTATAAAGCAAGGGAAGAACTTTCGGTACTGAACTCGCAGCTACAGGAAAATATCACGGGTATAAACGTTGTCCAGCTATTTCGACGCGAGAAATTTAACGCGAAATTATATAGACAATCAAATAATAGTTATGTAAAAGAAGTAGACCGAACGATATTTTTTGATTCATCAGTATCAGCGACGCTCGAATGGATATCATTAATAGCTATTTCTGGGGTACTGTGGCTAGGAGGATGGTTACTACTCAAACAGCAATTAACGTTTGCTATTCTTTCAACATTTATATTGTACGCACAAAGACTATTTGACCCATTACAGCAATTTGCCGAAAAGTTTACAGTTATTCAGGCAGGGTTTACAGCAATAGAGCGAGTCAGTGATATTTTAGATGAGCCAATAGAAATACGCGATAAAGGTTCAAGACATTTATCGGGGTTTGAATTTGGCTATATCGACGAAATTGTTAATAATCTGGATGAACATGAGGTTACAGCCAAACTTGGAGAAATAAGATTTGAGCATGTCTGGTTTGCATACAAAGATAATGATTATGTAATTAAAGACCTGGACTTTGTGATTCAGCCAGGTGAGAAAATAGCATTAGTTGGACCAACAGGCGCCGGGAAAAGTACGATAATAAGATTACTGTGTCGTCTTTACGAACCAACACAAGGGCGAATACTAATAGATGGTATCGACATCCGTGATGTACCACAAGCCGAACTGCGACGATACATGGCAGTAATACTGCAAGACGGGTTTATATTTGCAGGAGACGTAAAAGGAAACATATCCTTGGGAGATGGGTACACAATAGGAGAAGTGCAACGAGCAGCAGAAAAAACCAACGTCGCAGAATTTATTGAACAGCTACCGCAAAACTACCACACACAACTACGAGAAAGAGGAACAAACCTTTCGAGTGGGCAAAAGCAGCTTTTAGCATTTGCACGTGCTGCGATACGTGACCCCCAAGTATTGGTGTTGGACGAAGCTACAGCAAGTTTAGATGTAGGTACAGAAGCATTAGTTCAGAAAGCGTTAGACGAACTATTAATTGACCGTACTGCCATAATTATTGCCCACCGTCTATCTACCATACGTAATGTAGATAGGATTTTTGTATTGAAGCGTGGTGAGCTTATAGAACAAGGTAGTCATGAACAGTTGATAGAGCAAGGAGGGTTATATGCGACTCTGCACAACTTACAAATGTTGGGGAGCTAACTGGCAACGGATATAACGGATGTAACGGATGAGTTATGAGTGTAGGGTAGACATCCTTGCCTGCCCTATCCAATGATTCATCACTCCTCAAACACTTTCTCCACAAATTTATCGCAACAATCTTCTAATTATTAAGAAAGTTAAATTATATCAAGAGCAAAGATATTTACATTGACATCTCAATAATAAATTCCGTACCCTGACCCAGAACAGAATTACAATTCAATTTTCCGCCATGTGTTTCTTCAATAATTTGTTTAGCTATAGCCAACCCTAAACCCGTACCTTTACCGATATCCTTTGTAGTAAATAAGTGGTCAAATATTTTTGATTTGATTGATTCACTGATCCCCTTACCATTATCAGCAATTGAAATTTTTACCCTGTCATTTTCGATTAAGGTTGAAATTGTGATTCTGTTTGGATTTGCCTTAATATCATCAAAACTATGCCCTATATTTGACTCCTCTAAAGCATCAATTGCATTAGCCAAAATATTTATAAACACCTGATTTAATTGCCCAGGAAAGCATTGAACTTGTGGTAAATTACCATACTCTTTAACAACTTCAATTGCGGGGCGTAGTTCGTTAGCTTTTAGGCGATGTTTGAGAATTAAAATTGTGCTATCAATACCATCGTGGACGTTAAAAGTAACTTTGTAATCTTTATCAGCACGGGAGAAAGTTCTTAAACTGGTACTGATGTTTTTTAATCTATCACATGCCATTACCATTGCATCTATAATCTTGGGTAAATCTTCTAAGCCATAATCCAAGTCAATTTTTTCTGCATGAGCAAGAATTTCTTCATCTGGATTTTTTAAGCTTTTTTGATAGAGTTTTAAATGGTCAACAATATCTGTAAGGATGGGTTTAGCTTGTTTGAGACTCGCAGAAATAAAGCCGAGAGGATTATTCATTTCATGAGCAACCCCAGCAACTAAATTACCTAATGCTGACATTTTCTCACTTTGAACTATTTGTAATTGGGCTTGTTGTAAATTCTGTAATGCTTGTTGTGATTGTTGATAAAGTCGAGCATTTTCTAAGGAGATGGCAGCTTGGGAGGAAATTAGATTAATTACTTGCAGACGTTCCTGAGTAAATACCCCGCTTGTGAGTTTATTCTCTAAGTATAAAATTCCAACTAAATGCCCTTGATTAATAATTGGAGTACATAAAATACTCTTGGGTTGATAGTCTAAAATGTATCTCCCAATCACCCCAGGAATATCTGTTTGACAATTATTTATAACAAGGTATTTTTGAGTATTCTTTACATAATTAATGACCTTTCTGGGAATATCTTGGCATATATCTAGTAATTGTGGGTTAAAGATAGTTTCTATTTCGCCTTGGGAACTATCTTGATAATTAACCGAGGTAATTGCTCGTATTTGCCAAGTATTTTCTTGAGGGAGAATTAAGACAGATTTTTTCGCACCGGAATTTTCCAGGATAATTTTGGTGAGACTAGTGACAAGTTGATCTAATTCAATGCTGCTAGAAATAGTTTGAGCAGCTTTGAGGATGGAGGTAAAATCTAGGGCATCGGAAATACTGGTGCTACTAGCAGTGGAGGTATTAGCAGATGAAGATGTCCGAGGAAAGGGAATGTTAGCGATAGTTTCCCAGGGATTGAGGGTAAACTGTCGCTGTTGCAGGATAAGTTTGAGTAGTTGGGGATAGCGTTTTTCTAAGTCATCGATTTTGCCTTTCGCTCCCCATTTGGCATAGCAATAGTAGGCTTCTTGCATATAGCCTGCCGCGACTTTCTCTTTGCCCCAATTCAGGTAGAATTTAGCTGTGAGTTCGTTAGCTAAGGCTTCTTCTTGAATAAAACCGTTTTCTTTTGCTCCTTGGATAGCGCGCTCGTACATTTCAAATGCCCCGACTTTATTCTCTAAAACTCGTTGTTTTTCTGCTTCGACTAAATACCATTTATGTAAATAATTCATAGGAGCATTTTGCGCCCACTGGTGCAGCATAGTTTGATGGGTTTCCAATTGAGCCAAAATTTCGGCTTGTTGATGTTCTGGCTGTGTGGGGAAGAGTGCTAGGTAAGTTAATGCTGCATAAAGATGAAAAATGGGAACATAAAGCGTTCCCGATAATGCCATAAAATACAGCTTAAATTCGGCAACGTAGTTGATTGCAACAGTGTAATCATCAAAAGAGTAGGCAAGCAGAAGTTTGTAAAGATAAACCTCTGCGAGCGCTGTGAAATCGTTATCCTGGTGGTGTTTGGGGATCATCACTGTTTCATCGTAGCCATTGCCGATTAGGCAATGGGGTTGACTGACTGATTCAATCAAGTTTTCTGCCACTTGTTTTGCCAAATCCACATATACTTGAGCAGAATATTGTTTCACCTGAGCCAAAGCCATACTATAGTCAGCCATATTTTTGACAAAACTGCCCAGTTCCGCACCACCAAAAAACTTGGCATTACTATGGGTAGCCAGAGAATAACCAGCATATGAGAAATTTCCAGTTTCTATACCTGTATGGTAGGCTATTTTCAGAATAGGAATTGTAGCATTCAATCGCTCTTGGCGGTGTTGAATAAAAGAGCCAAACAGAAACATGACGATGGCCTTGTTATCTTGTATATTAAATTTTTCAAGTAAATTTATAGCGAGTTTACCAAAAGCATAGCCAGCAACTGCATCTCCCAAAAAAGCAGACATTACCATACCATGAATAGCATAGCCAATTGTTGATGCCACACTGTTGCCAGATTGGAGAGATAGGCTCACCATAGTTGAACTGAGCCACGGTAATAAACGAGGCATTCCCTGGATGATTGGTGCAAACAACATCCCCATCAATTGCATCGCTGCTTGAATGGTGGCATCAGTTGTTAGTGGCAGATCAATTAATTCTTCAACTTCTATATTTTTGAGTTGATTAGCAAGAGTTTGTAGTGCTTTGTCAATTTCGGTTTCGTCAGGTTCATCCGGCAGTTGAATCCCTAATTGACCTAGTGCTTTTCTGCCAATAGTGACCGCTTCCAATACATTACTTTGTAAAGTTTGCGCTCCAATTTGAATTTCGTAGACTTTAACTTTATCTAAAACCATCTGAGCTTCTTGCAACACCTTTAACGCCATTTTTTCCATGCCTTCAAGGTCACCATTTAAGTAGGCAGTTTCAGTTGCAAGCACATGAAGGTTCAGGGTTAATTCATATTGACTTTCCCAACAGTTAGCCGTCAGCAACTCCAGTCCTGTTTGCACAAAAGTTCTCGCCGCTGAATATGCTGTAGAATTCCTAGCTTTCTGTCCCGCTGCTAAGTTAAGTTGAGCTAAGTCTTCCTTTTGCCTTGGTTGAGTAATTAACTCAATTCCTAAATTCAAATGCCCGATAATATCAAATAGCTTTTCTTCTCTTTCTATGTCTGATAAGTTGTCTTGGAGCAGTTGACCGATTTTGAGATGGGTTGCCTGTTTCTTCTCTTCTGGAATTAGGGAATAAGCAGCTTGCTGTACTCGATCATGTAAAAATTTATAATTAACAATTTGATGTACTCCTTGCTGATTAGCTTGTTCTTGGATTCCTAGATAAAACTTATAAACCTCACTTTGCGGTAATATCAATCCCTCCTGCAAAGCTTTCCACAAAGCAGTAGCAGTTTCCATTTCTGATTGTTCGGAAACAATCGCTAAAGTAGCTAAATCAAATTGATTACCAACACAAGCCGCTAATTTTAAAGCATTCCGAGTTGCTTCTGGTAACTTTTGCAACTGCAATGCCATAAATTCCACGACATCATCAGTTAATGCTGTTTCTCTTACCTTGGTAATATCACACTGCCAGTAACCAGCATCTAAATTAAAACTAATTAATCCATCTTCATACAAAGCCTTGAGGAATTGGCTACTAAAAAAGGGATTTCCTTGAGTTTTTTGATAAATCAACTCAGTTAATGGCTGGGTGACATCAGCAGTACAATTTAAAGTATCTGTGGCGAGTTGATTTAAGCTATTTTGGCTCAAGGGTTCTAAAGTAATTGTATTAATTACCGTACCAACTTTAGTAATCTCATCCAAAGTTATCATCAAAGGATGTGCTGGAAACACTTCATTATTTCGGTAAGCACCAATTAATAATAAATATCCTTGTGATGATGATTTATCTGTTAATAATTGCATCAGTTTCAAAGATGCAGAATCAGCCCACTGTAAATCATCCAAGAAAATAACTAAGGGATGTTCTGGAGTTGTAAATACTTGCAGAAAGTTTTGAAATAATAAGTTAAAGCGATTCTGTGCCGCAGTTCCTGATAGTTCTCCTACTGCTGGCTGCTGACCAATTATTCTTTCTAACTCTGGGATGACTTCAATAATTACCTGTCCATTTTCCCCTAAAGCATCTAATATTTTGGTTCTCCATAACTGATTTTGTGTATCGCTTTCTGTTAATAATTGTTCTATGAAACTGCGGAATGCTTGCACAAATGCTGAAAAGGGAATATTACGTTTAAATTGGTCAAATTTTCCTTTGATAAAATAACCACGTTGTTTAATGATGGGTTTATGAACCTCATTAACCACCGCAGTTTTGCCAATACCAGAAAAACCCTCTACCACCATTATTTCAGTTTTTCCGTTTGACACTCGCTCGAAAGTATCTAGCAACTTCTGTACTTCTTTTTCACGTCCATAGAGCTTTTCGGGAATAATAAACCTATCACAAATATCTCGTTGAGCAATTTCAAAAAATAAAATTTTGCCATTTTTTTCAAGTTGAGCCAAACATTTTTCTAAATCATGCTTTAAGCCCAAAGTGCTTTGATATCTATCTTCGGCATTTTTTGCCATTAACTTATGAATAATATTATTCAAAACTTCAGGAATTTTATCACTGTTAATTGAAGGGGGCATTTTTGCAATATGACAATGCACTAATTCCATTGCATCGTCACAGATAAATGGCAATTTGCCTGTGAGTAATTCGTAAAATGTGACACCCAAAGAATAAAAATCACTACGGTAGTCGATTCCTCGATTCATCCTTCCTGTTTGTTCAGGAGAAATGTACGTGAGTGTTCCTTCTAAGACGTTGGGACTTTTGATTTCTTGGGATTCTCTAGGAAGTAAAGATGCAATGCTAAAGTCGATTAATTTAACTTGTTTGGTTTCAGGGTTAATTAAAATATTGCTGGGTTTGATATCTTTATGAATAGTTCGATGACGATAGAGAATATCTAAAGTGTCACATAGATAAATTGCTATTTGTAAAAATTCTTCTAGAGATGGGATATTATTGTTGGTGAAGTAATCTTTGAGGGAAATTCCCCCAAAGTCTTCCATGACTAACACATAACCATTTTGGAACGGTTCTAGACTATAGGTTTGGATTATTCCGGGAAAACTGAGATTTTTAGCAATGGTGTACTGATTGCGAAATTGCAATAATTCCGAGAAGCTGGGGTAAGGATTTTTCAGTAATTTAATTACCACTGGTACTGAGTCAATTTCTCGGAAACCCCGATAAACTAGGGTTCTAGAACCATCGTAGAGTTGTTCGCTAATTTGATATCCGGGAATACTGACAGGAGTGCTAATCATAGTGTGTTCATTCTTGAAGTTGTTACATTTAGTATTCCCAGATACGGAAAGTAATTTACATCAAGAGCAAAAACAGGGGTGTTGGTAACAATTTCAAGACAAAAGTATATTAAAGGACTCAGGACTGCCACCAGTCGATGATTTACTAGGTAGCCTTCCGTAATTAACGCCTCAATTGCTAGCGACATATCGACGGTGTTCTGCAAGATTACAGCGCTGGCAATCAAATCGAGGTATTTAAGTCGTTTTTCTTGTTCAATTGGGTCGTTACGTAGTATAAGTTGCTGAGAATACTATATTCCAAACAGGTAAAATGTAAACTTTTGTCATGCTGAGGAACGTAAACGTAAACGTAGTTTTCCTGTAGGATAGGATATTAAATATTTTAACATTTATTTAAAGTAAACTTATCACCCGTTTTGAGTATATTAATAATCTGCGATAATCTAAAAATATTGCAGATGCTACCCTTTGGGAAAACTGCGTTTACCTTCCTCACTGTTTATGGCACCACATATCCAACGATAGATGTGGGTTTTAAGGATTTTATTTATATAATTACATGTTATACATATAATTGAGTTTATAAGCAAAGAGTTGAAATGTCCGCACCGAGTGATTCTGAAAGCTTATTTGCTGGCAATGGTGAGATGTGTCAACTCATGCGCGCGTATGATTGGTCACAAACACCGTTAGGCGCCGTTGAGAGTTGGCCCCAAAGTCTTAAAACCTCGGTACGGATAGTGTTGACTTCGCGTCAACCAATGTTTATTTGGTGGGGTGATGAACTTATTAACCTTTATAATGATGCCTACATAAGTATTGTAGGTGGTAAGCATCCAAAAGCTCTGGGACAACCTGCATCGCATGTGTGGCGCGAAATTTGGGAACAAGTTGGTCTAAGAGCGGCATCGGCGATGCTTAATAATGAGGGGACTTATGATGAATCGTTGCTACTGATTATGGAGCGCAACGGTTATCCAGAGGAAACTTATTATACATTTTCTTATAGCCCTGTTCCTAATGACCAAGGTGGCACGGGTGGTATTTTTTGTGCGAATACTGACAATACGCAGAGCATCATTGGTGAGCGTCAGTTAGCGTTATTGCGTTCGTTAGCGGCTAGTACAGCAAATGCGCGCACGTTTGAGGCAGCTTGTAAACTGAGTATACAATCTTTAGAAACTAATCCTTATGATATTCCGTTCGCGCTAATTTATCTCGTTGACGCGGATACTAGGCGCCTTATTTTAGCTGGAACTAGTAGTAATATTACTGGGCATTCAATAGCTTTACAGACAATAGCTCTTGATGAAGACTCTATATGGTCGTTTGCTGAAGTAATCGAATCGCAGCAAATCAATTTAATCTCTAATTTAGAAGCACACTATAATAATTTACCCCACGGCGCCTGGAATAAAGAACCATCACAAGCAGTTGTTGTACCAATATTACCATCTGGAAAAACAGGTAAAGCCGGAATATTAATTGCTGGCTTAAATCCATTTAGACTCTTAGATAGTAATTATAAAAGATTTTTCGAGCTTGTTTCAAATACTATTGCTGCTAGCATTGCCAGCGCACAAGCTTATGAAGACGAACGCAAGCGCGCGGAAGCATTAGCAGAAATTGACCGTGCTAAAACCGTTTTCTTTAGCAATGTTAGTCATGAATTTAGAACTCCACTCACTTTAATGTTGAGTCCAGTGGAAGATGCACTCAGGGATACAGATGTACCTTTGCCTCCACGACAGCAAGAACGAATTGAGGTAGTGCAGCGTAATAGTCTGCGCTTGTTGAAATTAGTAAACACTTTACTTGATTTTTCTCGTATTGAAGCAGGACGTATTCAGGTAGTATACGAACCAACCGACCTGGCAACCTTCACCGCAGATTTAGCAAGCATGTTTCGGTCTACGGTTGAACGGGTTGGTATGCATTTAATTATAGATTGTCAAAAATTAACAGAACCCGTGTATGTAGACCGGGAAATGTGGGAAAAAATTGTCCTTAACCTGCTTTCCAATGCCTTTAAATTCACTTTTGAAGGAGAAATAGCTGTTGTATTACGTCAATTAAATGACCACGTTGAGTTACAAGTACGAGATACAGGAACAGGTATACCAGAATCTGAGTTAACACATATATTTGAACGGTTTCATCGAGTTAATGGCGCTAGAGGTCGTTCGTTCGAGGGTTCAGGTATTGGTCTATCATTAGTGAATGAGTTAGTACTTTTGCACAGTGGAACAATTAATGTAACAAGCGTTGTTGACCAAGGCACAAGTTTTACTGTATTAATTCCACTTGGGTGTAAACATTTGGCGCCAGAACGTATTGGTGCTGAACGCGCGCTCAGTTCCACTGCAACAAAAACAACAGCATACGTAGAAGAAGCATCAAGTTGGATACCTCAAAGATTAGAAAGTGTACAGACGCGATTAATCGCGTCCGTACAAGTGCCGAGTAATGAATTAAATATTGAAACTAACACTACTTTCCCCAACTCCACACTCAGCACTCTACACTCTTCAAAAATTCTTCTTGCTGATGACAATACAGATATGCGTGAATATGTCAAGCGATTATTAGAGGAGCATGGATATAGTGTAGAAGCAGTTGAAGACGGTATTGGTGCCCTAGAAAAAATTAAACAACAAAAACCTGATTTAGTATTAACAGATATTATGATGCCCAAGCTAGATGGTTTAGGGTTATTGCAACAACTACGGACAAATCCAACTACAAGAGAAATTCCTATTATTCTACTATCTGCCCGCGCGGGAGAAGAATCGCGCATAGAAGGACTTTCTACAGGTGCCGATGATTATTTAATTAAACCATTTTCAGCACGGGAACTTGTAGCACGAGTAGAGGCAAGTTTAAAGTTAACACGACTGCGGCAAGAGTCCGCGCATCGTGAGCAAGTAATTCTTGAGCGTGTTACCGATGCATTTTCTGCTTATGATAACGACTTGCGCTTTACCTACTCAAATACAGCAGCAGCACAAATGATGCGAAAAGCACCCGAAGAAATTATTGGTAAAACGTTGTGGGAAGTTTTTCCTGATATTATTGGTACTCCATTTGAGCAAGCGTACCTAAGCGCGATGCAAGAACAGAGTGTAGTTGAATTTGAGGAATATTACGCAACATATGATATTTGGGTTGAAGGGCGCCTTTTTCCCGGAGCAACTGGACTATCATCCTATTATCGAGACATTACAGAGCGTAAAAAAACTGAAGAAGCACTGCGGCAAAGTGAAGCACAGTTTCGTAAACTAGCTGACGCAATGCCACAAATAGCATGGACTGCTACAGTAGATGGTACACCAACATATGTTAATCAGCGATGGATTGATTATACAGGGTTAACATTAGAGCAAACTTTAGACCAAGGCTTTATTGCACAAGTTATTCATCCAGATGATTTGGAGCCAACGTATGAAGTTTGGAATACAAGTCTGGCAATAGGGAGTTTTTATCAAACAGAATTTCGCCTTAAAAATATTGCATCATTAGAAGAACAATATCGTTGGTTTTTGTGTCGGGCAATACCAATTCATGATACGACAGGGCAAATTATACAATGGTACGGCACTTTAACTGATATTACCGAGCTTAAGCTAGCAGAAAAAACACTGCGTGAAAGCGAGAAACGTTTCCGCAATATGGCTGATAATGCCCCTTTCATGGTTTGGGTTACTGACTCCACTGGCTACTGTACATATCTTAGTCAAAGCTGGTACGATTTTTCGGGTCAAACCGAAGCAACTGGTTTAGGATATGGTTGGTTAGATGCTACACACCCAGAAGACCGTGAATACACTGAAGAAAGATTTAAAGCAGCTAACGCACGGTGTGAAGCTTTCCAGACAGAATACCGTTTGCGGCGCCACGACGGTCAGTATTTTTGGGTAATGGACGCAGCTAGTCCTTGGTTTGGGATAGATGGTGAATATCAAGGTTATATTGGTTCAGTAATTGATATTTCCGAACGAAAGCAAGCCGAAGCCGAGCGCGCACGTCTTTTACAATTAGAGCAAACAGCTAGACTTGAAGCCGAAAAAGCTAACCGTATTAAAGATGAATTTTTAGCTGTTTTATCGCACGAGTTACGCACACCGCTTAACCCTATCCTTGGTTGGTCTAAACTTTTGCAAAGTGGCAAGTTAAACGAAGCAAAAACAAAAGAAGCTGTAAAAATTATTGAGCGCAATGCAAAATTGCAATCTGAACTCATCGAAGATTTGCTTGATGTTTCGCGAATATTGCAAGGTAAGTTAAATTTAAATATATATCCAATTAATTTAGCAGCAACAATTGAAGCCGCGATTGAAACAGTCCGACTAGCAGCAGAAGCTAAATCAATTCAGGTAGAAGTAAAATTTGACTCAAATGTTGGACAAGTGTTAGGAGATGCCGCACGTTTACAGCAAGTTGTGTGGAATTTACTTTCTAATGGAGTTAAGTTTGCACCCGTGGGTGGGCGCCTGCAAGTGGAGTTATCATTTGCTCCGAATGCTCCCAAATTTGCTCAAATTACAGTTAGCGATACAGGAAAAGGTATTTCTCCTGAATTTCTACCCCATGTGTTCGACTACTTTCGGCAAGCAGATAGTACAACAACACGCATGTTTGGGGGATTAGGATTAGGACTTGCTATCGTGCGTCACCTTGTAGAATTACATGGTGGTACGGTTCGTGCAGATAGTCCAGGTGAAGGAATGGGTGCAACTTTTACGATAAAATTACCGTTAGTAAAAACAGAGTCAATTGAAGAAGTAATATCAAAAACATCCGAGTCATCGCTAAATTTAAACGGTATTAAAATTTTAGTAGTCGATGATGATACCGATTCACGAGAACTAGTAAAATTTATAGTAGAACAAGCAGGCGCCGAAGTCATTGCAGCAGATGGAGCAAAACAAGCATTAACAACATTAACGCAGTGGTTGCCAAATATACTAATTAGTGATATTGGAATGCCAGAAATGAATGGTTATATGTTACTACAACAAGTCAGAACATTGGCGCCGCAACAAGGAGGACAAATACCAGCAATAGCTTTAACAGCATACGCAGGAGATTATAATAAACAGCAAGCGATAGCAGCAGGATTCCAAGGACATATCGCCAAACCAATCGAACCCATAAATCTATTAAAAGCTATTAAAGATTTAATTATAACTCCTGTACGGGCGGGTTAACCTATATCCTATTTATGATGAAGAATATTGTAAACCCGTCCCTTACAACTCAAATACATCTGCTAATACACCCGCATCTCCAACAACTCTCTTCGTTTTCGATGGTGAGTCATATACTACCAATAATGAAGGCTTTCCTAGTACTTGTTTAAATAATGTCATCCCTTCCGCATGGTCATCTCGGTTTCCATAAGGAATATCAAGTACAACTTCAGGACGGTGTAAAACATTTTCTTGTAAATTAAAACTATCGCACAATCTATAAACTTGTACTGGCCCATCTAAATCCATTGTCGGCCCAGCTAAAATTAATAAATCACTGCCATCACGACATATATCACGAATTCCTAAACCGTTTAAATATAAAAAATGCTTCTTATAGAAACTATCTTCTATTTGTACTAATTTGAATACTTCTGTACTCAATACTTCTAATTCTAGTTCTAACATGACTGCCCAACCGCGTAAAACTGGCCCACGCAAACCAAGAAAAACTCGATTCCCTTCAACTTCGATACCTTCAATATCAAAACCGTTGTCTTTGCCTGGAATTTGTGCTTTGATAAAGGCGCCGAGATGAGAGTCTTGAGCTAAAGCATCAATTAACACATTGCCTGTTGGCGTTAATTCTAATTTAGCTGCACTTAATTGTTGAGTTGAATCTTCAGGATGTGAGCATGAAGCAAATAACTCTCCATTTACGAGAGGTATACGTCCAAGGATGTAACGGTTTGGTTCTGTTTCGATAGTTGCTAATCTTTGTACATTTTTAATATCAGATTTGTTGGGTTTTGGTTTTTTGCGTTTGTAGCTATGAGAACCAACGAACCACAGATAATAATTGCTATATGCTAGCCCTTCGATGTCAATTTCTTTATCAGATGCTGCTGGTAAATCGATAAAATCTGTAATTTGATACTGCTTGTGTTCACCAAAATTACTGGTATCAATTATCCTTAAACGCTCAATAGTAGATGTTTCGTCAGAACCTAGCCACAAATATTTTTCAGTTTGTAATAAAACTGCCGAAGTATCTTCTCGGTGTTCTTTAAAACTTTCGTTAAAGCTTAGTAGAATTGTTTGGATTGATCGGTTATTAAACATCGCGTATAAATTCAAAAGTATAAAAACAAAAAACGTGTTATTTATTTTACTTTATTTTGTCAACAATGAATATTAAGAGACATAATTATATTTAAACAAATCGTAGGGTGTGTGATGCCATCAAAAAATTTCAATGTAATTATAATACTTGTAGCGTCACGCACCGACTTATATTTAGGACTTACGCTGCATAAACTTGGTTTCTACGCATTCATTGTCGCAGACAAATCGTCATTTTTATTACATGCTCTCAACGTATATTCC
>NZ_MRCD01000010.1 GCF_001904745.1 Calothrix sp. HK-06 | reverse complement strand
TGTTGGTGGTTTAGGAGTTTCCGGTGTTGGTGGTTTAGGAGTTTCCGGTGTTGGTGGTTTAGGAGTTTCCGGTGTTGGTGGTTTAGGAGTTTCCGGTGTTGGTTGTTTAGGAGTTTCCGGTGTTGGTTGTCTGGGGACTGGAGATGTGCTGTTTCCGTTTGAATTATTGCGTTGATTGGAATTCGGTTGAATTTCCAAATTATCTATTACATTATTGCCTTTTTCAGCATCTTGAATAAGTAATGCATCAGTACTTTCTTCGGGAGTTGTAGATAATTTGACAAATGATGGGTCTTTAATAGTACCTGGGCCCGATATTGGTGATTGCTTGGCTAAAGCTGCTGAAGTTTCTGCTTGAACACTACTGAGGGCTGGGTCAGTAACTGCATTTGGATTTTGACGTGTTAAATCAAGTCCTCGCACTAAATCACTTGTGTCATAAAAAGTTCGCAGGTCAAAATCATATAGTCCTTGAAATTTACCTTTGACAACAACCATCATTTGCCCAGCTTGCAAAACTTTGCTGCTAGAAGCATCTTTATTAAAGACTTCAATTCCACTGTTTGTAAGGGCACCAACAATTGTAGTATCTGTAGCTTTGTCATAACGTACAAACAACGCCGAACCACGAATTGCGGCAGCAGCACTTGGTGTTCTAATATTTGTTCTTCCTCGTCCTGGAGGAATCAGTAATAATACGGTACCGTTATTAAGTGTAAAATTTCTGGTTCGCGGTAAAAACTGAAATACGGCTTGTTCTCCAACTCGTGCCCAAGAACCGTCGTTGAAACGCAAATCAGCTAATGACAATCTTCCTGTAGATAAACCATCCCCTGGTGTCATGGCATCCGAACGCTGTGCCCTACGTCTTGGCTGACGTTGAGGCATTAGCTGCACCAAGTTACGCAAATCTTGAATTACAGCCCTAGTTAAAGGTGTCTGGGCATTAGCTGGATTCGATACAGGTATTGCTACCCCTGACAAACTAATTACCAGAAGTGGCAACAACTTACGAAACATTTGTTGCAGTTCGGAAATTTTACTCATACTCAACTAGGTAAAACAACTCAAGGGGTAGATTTCTAGGTCTGTTACTTGTTTTAACAAGTTTATATACGTATTTTTGCTGAAAAATTATCAAATCTTAAAAATTAAAAATATTCCAGCAGGCTATAAGTTATTTACTAATCGCAATTTGGTTAGCAGAAGTAGGTAAAACACAGGTATGCAAATTATATAACATGGCTGCTACTTAAGTATATAGTTAAGTACAACCTAGACTCAATCCTGATATTAGCTGTGCGTTACAGTCTGTCAGATAATTGAAACTTCAATAAATAGTTTGTAGTCTGACTCTTCTAAACGATGTCGTAAAGATGCAACCAAAGAAACTTAAAAACTGTTGGTCATTGTGCATTTCACTAACTTTCAGTACTACCTGTCAGTATCTGGTAAAACTAGATGCAGCAAGAGCGATAGATACCACACAATGGCAATTATCCCCGAATGTATCAAATATACCATCTTTTAGTGATAACGCTGTAAATTCGCATGAACAACAAACACAGACTACACAGGTGTTACCCAAGTTCCTGCCCAAGACTTATAGTCAACCCTTAAATTCAATCAATATAGAACAGCCCAATTTGGTACAGTCAATAACTATAGTTCAATCAACCCCAGAACAGCCACAAGGCAGCAATGCCCAAAAGCCAGCAGAAGAACCTCCACAAGTTGAGGCACAACCCAATGAACCTGCGGCGCCTACCCCAACGCAAATAGAACAACGTCTAGATAAACCTGATATTGACTACAGTAAAAGGTTAGAAAGCCTTATACGTCTTCTTGAGAAAAATAAACAATCAGCGGCTGAAACTAGTAACGGAGAACTTGGACAAATTATTGCCAAACCTCAAAAAGCAGAACTCGGCACTATCGTCGCAAAACCAGTTGAACAACCACCGCTACCAACTCAACCTCAACAACCAGCAAAAACTCCACCAAAACCATCTGAACCCATTGGGTATTTGCTAGGACGAGTTAGCTTTTTCCAAACAAACAATCTTTTTGCCTCAAAAGTAGACCCTATCGAAGACGGATTGGTATATTCAGGCGTTACACTTGCTAGTACACCTTTACAATTAGGACTAAGAACATTTTTAAGTGGTTCACTTGATGCCAACGTTATTCGCTATATCAGTCAATCGGAATTTAACTACAACCAAATACGTTTAAATGTAGATTTATATCAACAACTAACTCGTCGTATGTACGGGGAAATTGGTTGGAGCAACCAGCAATTGTTTTATGCCAGAAACAGCAAACGCTTTGGATTCGCATCTGGCGACCGATTTCTTAATGAGAATTCATTCCACCTATCATTAGGACGTAGAGACTTTCTGGCGCCTCCATTAGCACTTGACAGTTTTTACGAATTTCGCTGGAATTTAGCTGAAGTCCCCCAAAGACGTGACCGTATCACAAACTCGTTATGGCTTTCATTAAGTTATTATCTACAACAATCGCTTAACGTCGGTTTAAATTATCAACTTACTCTTTCTGACTTTACCCAGCGTAATCGCGAAGACTTGTATCATCGATTATTCACACACCTTAACTATAAAGCTACCGATACCAGTAGTATTAGTGTTCAAGGAGGAGTAACACTAGGCAATTCTACTGAAGCCAACATTAACTTCGATGGGTGGTTTTTTAGTATAAATTACAACTGGGAAATCGGCAGATTTTAAGTTAATAACTAATCCAATCACTCCAACTACCAGCATAAAGCCTTGTATTACGAAAACCCGCTAATTCTAGCGATAGTAAATTTACACATGCAGTAACACCAGAACCGCAGTAAACAATAATTTCTTCGCTGTTTTTTATATCTTGCCAGCGCTGTTGCTGGTCTTCAACATTAAGTAAGTACCCTGAACCATCAGTTACAGATTGCCAAGGATAGTTTACAGCACCCTCTATATGCCCAGCGATTTTATCAATAGGTTCCCTGATACCCAAGTAACGTTCTGCCTCACGGGAGTCGATTAAAACTACACCTGGTAAATCTTTACGATTTTTCACTTCGTCTATATCTACTACCATATTTGATTGGACTTGTTCAGTAAAAATAGCGTTTTGAGAACTGCATGACGCTTCCCTAACTTCTGAAGTCACTGGATATGATAATGATAACCATCCACTAAACCCTCCATTTAAAACCGCAACTCTTTCATGTCCCATATAGCGCAGTAACCACCATAAACGCGCGGCAAATCCAAGTCGTGAATCGTCGTATGCAACAACTAATGTTTGGTGATTTATACCTATTTTTGATAGCTTTGCTGCTAACGAAGGCAAATTTGGTAAAGGATGTCTTCCTCCATGTGTGCCCACTCTTGCAGAAAGGTCTTCATTTAAATCAAAATAATAGGCGCCTGGAATATGGCTTTGCTGGTACTGTTGTTTTCCTAAATCTAAGTCATTGAGCGAAAATCGACAATCAATAATCACGACTTCAGAATCATTTAGATGCTCAACAAGCCAGGGAGCAGAAACCACATTCATAATTACTAGTACTTGTATTTTTTTAATTCCTAAAACTATTATCGAACTTAATGTCCGTAATGCCTGAACAATTTATCCCACAATCAACAGCAGACGGTTCTTTCACCTTCTTCTCCGAAGAATTTGAAGAGTCATATCATAGCCATTTTGGCGCCAGACAAGAAAGTTTTCAAAAATTTGTTGTTCCGACGCAGCTATCCCAAAGAGCGACACAAGTAGCAAAAGGACATTCCATCCGAATTTTAGATGTTTGCTACGGACTAGGATATAACACTGCTGCTGCGCTGCAAACTATTTGGTGCCAGAATCCGAACTGTCGCGTTGAAGTTATTGGTTTAGAGTTGAATCCAACTGTACCACGTGCAGCGCTAAGTCATAATTTGTATGCTGACTGGGACTTTGAATATCTAGATATCTTGACAAAACTCGCTTCTACGTATTACGTAGAAAACGATAATCTGAAAGCTTCTTTATTGATTGGCGATGCTCGAACTACTATTAAACAGGTACTGCTAGAGTCATTTCAGGCAGACGCTATTTTCCTAGACCCATTTTCTCCTCCACAATGTCCACAATTGTGGACAATTGAATTTATAGCGCTTGTTTCCAAATGTCTACACCACGAAGGATTACTAGCTACTTACTCATGTTCCGCAGCAGTACGTGCAGCACTTTTGTTCTCTGGCTTAATTATTGCTTCAACACCTCCTGTAGGCAGAAAAACTCCTGGTACTGTTGCAGCACATCCTGCATGTCTCCAATTACTAAACCAACAATCTCCACTCTCAACTGCTGAACTCGAACATTTACATACACGTGCCGCAATTCCTTATCGTGACCCGTTACTTCAAGACCAAGCCCAAATCATTCTAGAACGGCGCCGACAAGAACAAAAGTCGAGTACGCTTGAAACCACGTCTCAGGCACGAAAGCGCTGGTCATCAAAAAATATAAATACTTAAAATAATTAGTATAATAATATACTATTTATTTTAAAGTATTAATCGAGTATATAAAGTAATTGTGATCAGAATCACAGGAAAAATGAATAAATGGTCACTGCGATAAGTAACTTTACAATAGTTTGATAATTGCTAATAATTTTTTATGGGAAAATACATAAGTTGCTTATCAAAAAAGAAATACTGTATTGTTTAGTTAGACCCAAAAAATAAATTTAATAAGACATGCGAGTTATTTTGCACAGTCATGCGAACAAATCTCCGTATAAAACCTGATTTAAGATTTGCTCAAATTGCCCATACTAGAAAGATAGGTGGGGAATTTTGACCACAATTTTCTCAGATGCCTTAAAAAGCTCAAAAACGCGCTGGTTTTGCTTAAACATCAATAGATTAAGTTTGCGTTGTATTGTAAGCCGATACGAATGGTAAGAATTCATGAAGGTGATAAGTACCAAGAATCAAGTGTCATTTATATATGACAATTGACAATTAGTAAATTCTGACTTAACGTGAAAGATTACAGTATGACGTGAGACTATTAAAAAAAGCAGAACAGTACAGTATATAAATTTAAATTGTTTTAAGAATTGGAGCGCCTCTGTGGTTTTAAAATCCAATTATACAGGTTCTACCGAAAGAGTAACGAGTGGGTCAAACCCCTCAGAAAAAATTAATGATATCGGTTCAAATAAGGCTTTAGGATTGCAAAAAGTGCAAACTTACTCCTTGGACTTATCAAGACAAGACCTAGGAATTGAAAAAGTTGAAACCATATCATCTTGGGCAAACCAAAAGGCTGATTCAGGTCATGAATCATTGGTTTCAAGAACGCAGCACGCCGAATCACAAGTGGATATATTTGATGGCGATACACCTAAAATCCTCGTCGTTGATGACCATGCAGCTAGTCGAATGACATCAGTAGCTTTATTGGCAATGGAGGGTTATGAAATCATTGAAGCCGATAGCGGTTTTAGTGCAATAGAACTAATTGCCCATTCGTCACCAGACTTAATACTGCTTGACGTAATGATGCCAGAAATGGACGGGTTTGAAGTTTGCCAACGAATCAAGCAAAACGAGCAAACCCGATTAATTCCTGTGATTTTTATTACAGCTTTAAACGATAGATATTCTCGTATTCGCGGTATCGAAGTTGGAGCAGACGACTTTTTAACTAAACCCTTTGACCGTTTAGAATTAGCAGCGCGTGTAAAATCGCTAGTGCGACAAAAGCGTTTGAACGAAGACCTTGACCATGCCGAAAAAGTATTATTTTCAATAGCACGGGCAATTGAGAGTCGCGACCCAAATACTGGGGATCACTGCGAACGGTTAATACAGTTGGGTAAAGCATTTGGTGAATATCTGAAACTCTCGCGTAACGAGATTCGCGATTTAATGTGGGGAGGCAACCTGCATGATATTGGTAAAGTTGGTATTCCCGATGCGATATTGCTCAAGCGGGGCAAGCTGACAGAAGAAGAATGGAAGACAATGCGTCTACACGTCTTGATTGGGGAAGAAATTTGTCAGCCTTTGCGTAGTACACGTGGGGTAATACCAATTATTAGGCACCATCATGAGCGATGGGACGGTTCCGGGTATCCTGATGGTCTTAAAGGGGATGAAATACCCAAATTGGCACAAATTTTTCAAATAATTGATATTTATGATGCTTTAACGAGTGAACGTCCTTACAAAAAGGCTTATACACCAGAAGAAGCGCTATCTACGATGGAAGAAGAAACCAAACGAGGTTGGCGTAATCCTGAATTAATGAAGAAATTTGCTGACTTTATTCGCTCCTGGCAATCAAATCCAGAAATTAAATCCAACTAAATCGAAATGTAAGCGGTTAACATTTCGATTGTGGATGATTAGCTGGTATTATTTGGGCCTGAACGAACAAAGCGGAGTATCTCCAGCTTTGATAAGCAATTCACACATGCAGTATCGCTAATTATGGTAGTAGTAGCAATTCTGGCGGCGGGACGCGGCACAAGAATGAAATCGAGCCTGCCCAAGGTTTTACATAAATTAGGTGGGCTATCGCTTGTCGAGCGAGTCTTAAAGAGCGTTGATAAGGCGCAACCAAAGCGACGGATAATAATAGTAGGGTACCAAGCTGAGTTCGTCAAAACTGCGATGGCGCCAATACCCAATATAGAGTTTGTTGAGCAAACTCAGCAGTTGGGAACAGGGCACGCCATCCAACAGCTACTACCGCATTTGGAAGGTTATGAAGGTGACTTACTAGTTTTAAATGGGGATGTACCATTACTGCGCCCTGAAACATTAAGTAATCTCTTGCAAACCCACCGAGAAAATCAAAATGCTGCAACTATTCTGACCGCGCATTTGCCCGACCCTAAAGGTTACGGGCGTGTTTTTTGTAATGATGATGGTGGTAAAAAATTTGTGCAGCAAATGGTTGAAGAAAAAGATTGTACAGCAGAGCAAAAGCTGTGTACCCGCATAAATGCAGGAATATACTGTTTCCGCTGGCAAGATTTAGCACAAGTACTACCTCACTTACAGGCAAACAACGCTCAGAAAGAATATTACTTAACAGATGCCGTTACACAAGTTTCACCAGTAATGGCGGTAGACGTCGAAGATTACCAAGAAATTTTAGGTATTAACGACCGACTTCAATTAGCAGGCGCCTACGAGATATTGCAAAACCGAATAAAAAATCAGTGGATGGCAGCGGGTGTAACAATAGTTGACCCAAGTAGTGTCACAATTGATGAGACCGTCGAGTTACACCCAGATGTAATTATTGAGCCGCAAACCCACCTGCGAGGTTCAACGATAATTCATACAGGCTGTAGAATTGGGCCAGCAAGTTTAATAGAAAACAGTCAAATTGGTGAAAACGTTTCAGTACAGTTTTCAGTAATTACTGATAGTAGTGTTGCAGCAGGTGTTCGCATTGGTCCTTACGCCCACTTACGTGGTCATGCTAATGTTGGTGAAGGATGCCGCATTGGTAATTTTGTAGAATTAAAAAACACTACATTAGGTGCCAAAACGAACGTTGCTCACCTTTCATACTTAGGTGACACAACAACAGGCACCAAAGTCAATATAGGCGCCGGAACCATCACCGCGAATTACGACGGCTTCAAAAAACACCCAACTACAATTGGTGACAACACAAAAACAGGTTCCAATAGCGTTCTAGTGGCGCCACTTAACTTAGGTTCAGACGTATACATAGCCGCAGGTTCAACAGTCGCTCAAGACATACCAGACGACTGCCTAGTAATAGCCCGTCCCCAACCAGTCCTCAAACCAGGTTGGGTATCAAAAAAACAAAATGAAATGAACAGTTAAAAGTTAGAAAAGGTATAAACTGTCATTCTGAGCGTAGCGTAATGCGGAGCATTTGCCGCAGGCTAGAATCTCTTAAAAGTTGGAATGTTATAAGATGCTTCACCCTTCGGGTTCATCACTTTGGCGGAGAGCAGCGCTGTGCGGAGAGAACTTGCGTGCGGGGGTTCCCCGCGTCATCGGGGAGTGGCGTGCGACTGCGGGGACCCAAACCGACACCCTTCGGGTTCAGCAGTCCCCTACGGCGGGAAACCCGCCTAAAGGGCTGCTTCAACGCCAAGTGGACTCACTACGTTCAGCATGACAAGGCACTCATTACTCAGCACTCCCTACTTGTGGGTCATCAGGCAGTTCCAAAGTATCGTTCATCTTTTCGCCATTGTGATAAGCAGCCAAAAGGACTTCGCTAGTCTTACCCCATGCAATCGTCCCCTTAGCATCAATCGCAATGGCGCCAAAATCACGCTCATTTTTTTTTGCCTCGTCAAACGAACGCTGCATTGCTTCAAGCAAAGACATTCCATCTGTAACCCGCACCACTATACGTGGCGCCAAGCATTCATCCAGAATATGTTCACCAATACCCGTACAGCTAACACCAGCATACTGAGTAGCATAATTGCCAGCAGGCATAGCAGAATCACTAACACGACCAATACGCTCAAACCCTTTTCCACCAGTAGAAGTGCCAGCGGCAATTCTACAAGAAGTGTCAAAAGCAACAACACCAATCGTGCCTCTACCAGCACCACTTTCAACTAATTCTTTTTCTGCTACCACCCCAGCCATCGTCTTTTTGAAATTATCCTGACGTTCTTGCAGCCATTCTTCTAAACGTAAATCTGTAAGCGGATTATAACTAGGTACCTGCAACTCTCGTGTTAACTCCGAAGCACCAAAATCTGATAGTACTCGGTCGGGAGATGACTGGAGAAAATGCGCTAAATTAATTGGATTCTGTATCCGTGTAACATTAATTACACCACTAAAACTTTGAGAGGCGCCGTCCATTAGGGAAGCGCTCATGCGAATTTGCCCGTCAGATTGCAGTACAGAACCAGTCCCAGCATTAAAACGTGGGTCATCTTCCAACAATTGGCAACCATGTACTACAGCTTCTGCCGCCGAAGCGCCAGATACTAGTATTGCATAAACCTCTTCTAACACTTTATATAGCGACTGGCGTACTACTTCAACGCCACCTTTACCTTTAAGCGAACTACCTGCCCCACCATGAATAATTAATTTAGGTCGCACCTGTGTAACTCCGTATATTTTGTCATGAATCTTCAGTTTTAGCTTGCGAACGCCGACGACGGCATCTTTCAGAGCAATATTTTACTTCGTCCCAGTTCTTTTCCCATTTTTTGCGCCAAGTAAACGGAAGTCCACAAACCGGACATATTTTTGTTGGCAGGTCAGACTTAGAACGAGCGCGTGCCATAAATGCTTTACAGAATAATGTTGAGATTTATCAAGGGTGGAACCATATTATATACTTTTCCCAATCTGCATAAGTTAAATTTGCCTACATCTATTACCGATTAACAAATAATCGTAATAGTCTTATGACATATCAAATCAACTTAGCCAATATTCAAGGTAATATTCTTACTGGTTTTAACAAAGACTTTCAATCTTTTTTATTTTTGACATTTACTGATACCGAAGAAGCACGTAGATGGTTAACGGATATTATTCCTGAAGTAGCAACAGTTGAAGAAGTACAAGCTTTCAAGAACTTATTTAAATTGGTTAATAAACGGCGCCGTGGAGAATTGGGAACAGTATCATCAACATGGATGAATGTTGCATTTACTCACAGTGGTTTCGAGGCACTTGGTGTATTAGGTCAAGACCTAGATAGTTTTCCCGAAGCTTTTAAAGCCGGAATGAAAGCGCGTGCCACTGAAATTGGTGATGTTGGCACCAGTGACCCCGAACACTGGATAGCCGAACTTGGCTCAAAAGAAATTCATGCTTTATTAATTTTCGCCTCTGATTCCCCGATTGAACTCCGCAAGTACATAATGCGGCACACCACAATACTAGAAAGTTATCAAAGCATTAAAATTGCGTTTGCCCAAGACGGTATGGATAGAGCCGACCAACCAGGACACGAACATTTTGGCTTTAGAGATGGAATTTCTCAACCAGGTATTCGTAATTTTACAACACCTCAAAATCCAGATAATCAAGACCAAGGTATTCCTGGACAAGATTTACTACATGCTGGTGAATTTGTACTAGGATATCCAACTCAAATACCGCAAGCGAAACCAGACCATGACGGTCCCAACCCAGACCCAGGTGAAAATAGTCAATCTGGACCAACTTGGACTATAGATGGTTCATATTTAGTTTTCCGGCGTTTACGTCAAGATGTGTCGGCATTCCAGAAATTTGTCGAACACATGGCAGCCAAACTAGGTATATCCAAAGACTTAATGGGCGCCAAAATGGTCGGTCGTTACGCAAGTGGGGCGCCTTTAGAGCGTACAGAAAAACAACCCAAAGAATTTACACCTTCCCAACACGACCCAGGTTTACGCGACAAATCACTTCTTAAAGACGACAACATAAACAATTTTGAGTTTGGTGAAGACGAAGAAGGTAAAATCGTACCGCGCGCAGCCCATATTCGTAAAACCTACCCACGCGATCAAGGGGGTAACGACAGAGAAAGCGATACCCAAACTCATCGTATGCTTCGACGTGGAATACCATTTGGTTCTTCATATCGTCCCGAACTAGCTAACTATTATCCCAATACCGAAGACCGAGGTTTATTATTCCTTGGCTACCAAAGCGATATTGAAAGACAGTTCGAGTTCGTACAAAAACTTTGGGTAAATAACGTTAACTTTCCTCAACCAGGTGACGGAGAAGACCCAATAATGGCTCAAAGTCCAGAAGGTTCATTTAAATTACCGCTTCCAGGCAAAGGTGGTGGTTGTCCAGTTCACTCGCTATCAATAAAGCACTTTGTCACAACAACAGGAGGAGAATATTTCTTCCAACCATCAATCGAAGCCTTACTACATCTAACCAAATAAATTAACCATAAGAGTGGGATGGGCTTTCTCTTGCCCCGTCCCCTATAATTATTTTACAGCCAACGCCAGCAATAACCTACTAACAACGCGACCATCAGGTAACTGGTAAAAATTTAATTCCCCTCCCATTTGCCTTATCAAATTTTGACTAATAAACAAGTGTAAACCCGGATAATTATCTATATAAGAAGATACAAGTACATCTTTTGAACTATCTTGATATAATTCTGCCAGTAATTGAGCATTAATAATACCATTATCGGTAATCGAAAGCTCCAACGAATTATCTTCCAGGCGCCGACACCAAAAGTCTATTCTTCCTCCAGGTACAGAACGTTCGACAGCAGCTATTAAAATTTCATTTATTATTAATTCTATTTTAGCAACATCACCAAAAACAATTAGCGAGTATTGCGATAAGCTTGAGTTCGTTTTTCCTAATGTTAGTTCTGTATTACCTGTGCTATCAACTGTATTTTGCCCTAAACCATGTACTCCCACCCATAATTTTTTCTCTTTGAGCCATTTATCGACTCGTACTAGTGAACGTTTTAATAAGCTCGCAATAGGCATTTTACCCTTGCTAAACTGTAACTGCCATTGCTCCTCTTCAAGCAAGCTAGTTACTGATGAATAAGTACTTTCTAACTGGCGTAAAATTTGCTGATAGCGCACTTGAGTAAATTCGTTATTCGGAACACCTAACGCTTTAATTTGGCTAATCAAAGAGCTTGCTGTACGCTGGTTATCCTCAAATCTTCGGTGTTTATACCAGTTTATTTGCTGTAACTCTTGTTTTGATTCCAGTAATGTTTGTGATACTTGACGAAAACGTCGTGACCAAGCAAGTTGACTAATTAACATGGATGCTGCACTTAAGCTTTGCTCAGACCAACGACGTGCAATATTATCACCTATCACCACTACACCTGTGGGTTTGTAAGCTGGGTCGGTACGTAATGCAGCTATTAAAATTTGACCTATACTTGAACCATGTAGCCATTTACGTGTATCTTCGGGCAAGTCTTCAACTTTAATAAGCATCATTGTTTCACTGCCTAAAGCCCACTGTATCAAAGCTTCGCCTAATATTGGCACAGAAATTTCGCTCGATACGGCGAATTCTTGGTCATTAATTAAGCCAGGAATTATTTCAGCATATTGTGAGTTAGGTGCCCAAGATAGCATTAGTACTAAAGGACTGTTAAGCACGGCAGCAATTTGGCGCAAAGAAATAATTTCTAGATTTTTATTACTTGGTTCTGTTTCGGCGCCTTGTAGTTGTTCCAAAATTCGTAGCGATTCTTGGAAGCTTTGCATAATTTTAGCATTTTGCTCACCGTTAAAATATAACTGCCACTGCCTAGTAATTACACCTACTTGCTGACCAACAATTTGAACTAATTCTCTTTCTCTTGTTGTCCAAGCTCGTTTGTTTTCGTGTGTAATTAGCATTAACGCTTCAGGTGCATTTCCACCCTGACAGTTAGTTATAATTAAAGAGTGAACCCCAACTTCGAGCAAGCAAGAACGCCAGTTAAAAAACCGTAAATCTTCTTTTAGGTTTTCAATTGCAATTGCTTCATCTGAACGCTGTAAAAGTAGCCAATCGACTTCACGCAAACCTTCAAAGCTAAAATTAAATGGGCGCCGATTTTGGGGTTGAGTTTGAAACAAAATTTCGTACTTACTATAATCATAATTGTAGTACAAAAGCACAAATCGCATCGCACCGAGTCTTTCTAGGATTTTTTTAGCGCAGTTGCTTAGAATCTGCTCAAAATCACGTTCGCTATATATTCCTTTTGCGACTTCACTAGTTAAATTAGCATCACCTCGAATTTGCTCAATTGTGTTTTCCATTTCTTCAGCAGGTGCTACAAGCGCTACCAAACCTGCTGCACCTTGAACAAAGCTTTTATCGTTTTCTTTCCATATGCGTGCTTCCATCGCTTCGATAGCTAAAAAACCAATTAAATCTTTTTGGCAAATAATTGGCGCCGCTAATAAAGACCGAACCTGCAAGCGTTGCATCAACTGAGCAGTAAAATGGCTTTTGAGTGAACTTCGCCCTTCTCCAATCGCGACAATTTCATTTGTTGCCAAAGCATAGTAAAAGTCGCTCAACTCCTCAACCGTTATTGAACCTATCCCAGTTCGGTTTTGATCATACTTTTGTGTACTGCCATTCGAGTGACTACTAAAACGGCGCCAAAAATACCGACCTTCGCGCTCATACCAGTAAATATGAGTACGAGTTGGCGCCGTGAATTCATGTACAGCTTTAACTACAGCTTCTATACGCTGCATTAAATTATTAGAGGCTTGTAATTTTTGTAACAATTTTAATAAAGGTTCTTCGAGACGCTTGGTATGTTTTTGCTGCCAGTCAAGTTCATACTGGTGTAATGCTGCGGCTAATTCACCTAGTACCATCATTAATCTTGCTTTAGCATCAGTTGGTAAAAGATATCCCCAACGAATTGAACCAAGCATAAGTAAACCTAAACAGCGGTCTTTATAGCGAATAGGTAAAATAATAGTTCCTTGAATTTGATGCTTTTTAGCTAATTCTTGCCATACTTCTGCACGCGCTTCTGCCCGCAAGTCAGCAACACCAACAGGACGTTGTTCAATAACTACTTGCTCTAATAAATCTCCGGGACTTAAAACTAATCGCTGATTTAAATAACCATTATCATTTCCGGGTAAAAATCCTCCCTTGCCAATTACGATATGATTTAAGCGGTCGTAAAGCGCCACCCATACCAAGTTGTAGTCAAATTGTTCTTTGACAAAAGTAATAATAATTTGAATTAGAACATCAATATTATCTTCTTCTCGGAGGCTTTGTAGGACACGCCCTAAAGAGATAATATGCTGTTCAGCGCCGATTGGTCGTTGTGGCTGCCCCATAGAAGCGGTCGTCTGGTAAGAATAAACGAATAGCTGGTTTGTACTTAAGATGCCCAAATACTATCGATAGTTATCAAAATGAACGATATATACCAACTTGCAATTCGCCCGTTATTATTCAATGCGGTGAAAGCTGACCCAGAGAAACTACACTCTTCAACGATTCGTAGCTTAAATTGGCTGAGTAAGATTTGTTATAGTCCAAGCACAAGGTGGGTAAATCAACGCTTGCGGCAATCATTTTGCCTGTTTGACAAACGTTTAGAACAAAATCTGTTTGGATTGCATTTTCCTAACCCAGTCGGTTTAGCTGCTGGGTTTGATAAAGATGGAGTTGCCGCACCAGTATGGGGAAGCTTAGGATTTGGATTTGCCGAATTAGGGACTGTTACTTTTCATCCCCAACCAGGCAACCCAAAACCTCGCTTATTTCGTTTACCCGAAGATAATGCAGCCCTTAATCGAATGGGTTTCAATAATTTAGGTGCAGTTGATATGGCTCATAGATTAACAAAAGTACGAAAGAACCTAACTTTACCCATACCCATTGGTGTTAATCTAGGCAAATCAAAAATTACACCGCTTGAAACTGCTGCTATTGATTACCACGATAGTTTTCGCTTACTTAAAGATTGCGGTGATTATTTTGTCGTTAACGTTTCTTCGCCTAATACACCTGGATTACGTGCGCTTCAAGATGCTGCTATGCTTTCTTCTATCTTGGAAGCATTAAGTCAAGAAAATTTTATATCACAAAAACCGATATTTGTCAAGATAGCGCCAGATTTAGAATGGGAGGCAATATCTGACATTATCCAATTAGCGCTTAATTATAAATTAGCGGGAATCATAGCTACAAATACCACAATTCGTCGCGATAACTTAAAAACGCAATTTATAGCAACAGGGAAATCACCTCAAGAAGAAGCTGGTGGAATTAGTGGGGCGCCAGTACGCGACCGTTCAACAGAAATAATTCGTTACATTTACAAACATTCTCAAGGGCGAATACCAATTATCGGCGTAGGTGGAATATTTACAGCCGCAGATGCATGGGAAAAAATCACCGCAGGCGCCTGCCTAGTCCAAATTTATACAGGTTGGATATATGAGGGGCCTTGGATGATACGCCGTATTCTTGAAGGTTTGCTTGTGTTACTCGAACAACGAGGATTGACTTCGATAAGTGAAGCAATAGGAATAGAGAGGAGAGGGTGAGAAGGTGAGAGGGTGAGAGGGTGAGAGGGTGAGAGAGTGAGAAATAGACACATTCCCACACTTCCACTTCTCCACACTCCCACACTCCCACACTTCCACACTATTTCTCAATTGGGAAAAACTCCCTAGCTTTGCGGTCATACCTCCATGCGATACCATCTGGGTCGCGGTTACGACTCCATTCAGGAAAATCTGGGTCATCACGCCGTTTAAAGACTGTACTGGAGTATACGCTTAACCTTTTAGCAAGTTCAGATTGAATCAATGAACCAAACACTAACTGTTGCGCTAGTGTTTTTGTTACTTGCTCATGAACTTGTTCTGGTTCTTTTACTTCAGCTTGTGGTAATTCAGCTTGTAGCAATTCATCATCTTGTGAAAGAGCGTGCTTAACTTCTGCTTGTTGTACTTCAGTTTCTTTATTATCTGTTTCGGGTACTTCAGCTTGTATTAATTCAGCTTCTTTGACTTGAGGTGTTGCTGTTGATGTTTCTGCTACTACTAACGCAGGTTGTTTTTCCTCAATTATGAACGGCGTTGTCGTTGGCGCCGCTAAAAGAGGCATTGCAGTAGTCGAGCTTTTTCTTGGCTCTTGCTTAACAGGTTCGCTGCTATCAAATATGCTGCCAAGAATATTAGCAGTCATAAAGTAGTAAACTTGTTTGCCATCGTTAGTATTGAGAACACTGGCACCGAATTCAGAAGCTTTCGTATCAAGAAAGCGTTTAGCCTTGTCTCCAGAAAAATTACCCCTAACAGCTAAATCCATAGGAGTAACACTACCCTGGTTTTGCTGAATTAGCTGATGGAACATAGGATTAACTCCCTCGCACCACTTATCCCATTGGTAGCGTTGCCAAAGATTAATACTCGTTATCAGCAAAATCAGACCCAGCCAAATACGCCAGGTAGAAACCAGGAAAACAACCAGAAAAGAGATGGGCAAAAGCAAAACGAGAAAACCCTTCCCGTAGCTTTCAATTGTTTTTTCACTCATGCCGATTATTACCCAGTAATTATTTTGCGAGTTGGGAAATAATATCATCTTGGCAAAAAGTGCGATACATATTTGTATACAAGGTAGTTTTGCCAGAAAAATTTCCAGCAAACAACAACCAAAGCCACACTTTTGCCAAAAGATAAACATGGCAAAATTATAGGCAAAAATGTGAAAAAAATCTTTACTTGTATTATTAAATACATTAGAATACTGAATAGAAACTGGGTTTCTAAGCAAAATAGTCGTTTTTATGACAAGTTATCACCAAGAAACCCGGTTTCTTATTATTTCGACTTGTACTGTTTCCTGTACTGAATTATATAAGCAAAAAATAGACTCCCTAGTGTCAAATAGTACATTAGTTCAAAGTGTATTTATTCCTGTAGAATTTTGAAAGTTCATCTACACAAAATTTGACATCACATGGAGCCAACAGAAGCTCAATATCTAGTACTGAACGCGCTCGAAACATTGGAGTTACTAGAGGGTATGCTTTATGATGAAGAGAGAGGATTTTATCTTATTAGTACTCTTAGTTCTATTTTACCAATAGCACTTGTTCTACAAGATGGGGAAATAATTCCAACTTCGTGGGCATCAGACATATGAAAGAACCAACACAAAAGCAAAAGCAACAATATCAAAGATTAAATGAACTTTTTGCCCAAGCCCGCTCCCGATATCTAAACGCAGGTGGAGACCCACGGCGCCCGGTAGACAACAGTTACTTAACAGAAGAAGAAAGAAAAGAAGCACTTGAACTAGGAGCGCAAATTTTCGGCGTTGAAGTTAAAGACAGCTACGTTCACTGTCAAGGACGCTCATGGAAGCTAGGTAGTAAACCCGTAGGCTAGGTTTCTCGCCTGACCTACATTATTCTCTTTATCACAGACATACAGAGTACACTCGCCTAGGGAGAGTAAGAGAATATCAACACCCCAAAATTCATGACATAGACCAATTAATGGCTTTGTCATAATTTTTGGTGCGTGTCTGGGATTGAACCACATAATCCGGAGGATTTCCCGCTCTTTAGACACGCTCGTACACAAAGATAAGATTTCAGAGAATTATATATTGGTGCCTACTCCCCAAAATTAATGGCACGAATCACTGGTGCCAGTCTACAAGTAAATTAAGCCAGCGTACTACTGGTTAACCTAACCAGTAGTACCAAATATGGTGATTTGAAGTAATATTTCGATTCAAAATAGCTACTTGAAGTACACAAATAGTACTAGTATGGGCGCCAGTCTATAAGTAAATTAAGCCAGCGTACTACTGGTTAACATAACCAGTAGTACCAAAAATGGTGATTTGAGGATTGGTCTTTCCTCACATTCAAAATTGGTCAAATAATATTTTTGAATTCCTATTGACATCTTGTATTACACATACTACATTGAATATTACAGAGCGAGATACAGATTTCGCTGCTTGTAATCTGTAAATTAAATAACTTATGTGGCGGGTAGCTCAGTTAGGTAGAGCGCTTACATCCTTGTTTCCACTTGTCTGAAAAGAACGATTAATAAGGGTTATCGGCTGTTAACCGAGAGGTCGCAGGTTCAAATCCTGCTCCGCTACACTTATTTAATTACAGTATAAAATTGTGCGGGATTAGCCAAGTGGTAAGGCAGAAGACAAACACAAGTTTGGTCCTTGATTAACACCTTGTCTGAAAAGACCGAATAATTGAGGGTTATCGGGTTCTTCCATTCGCAGGTTCGAGTCCTGCATTCCGCAAAAATTTATTATTCACGCGGAGGTCGTCTAACGATAAGACGCCCAGAGATTCTTTCTTTCGCAAACTTACCTGAAAGGGACGTAGAAATTAAGGTTATCGTTTCCAACTGGGTAATGGTGCGTTTAATTCCACCTCTCCGCGCCAAATATATATTTCTATTTAGCCTTGAACTAAACGCTCATGGCTGTATTTTGCCTGCAAAGGCTGGAGTGTAGTATATGAATTACAACTTTTTTACAAAATCCTATAATAAAGCCACACCTCAAAATCAGCCTATCACTGGACGCGAATCAGAAATGATTCAGGGACGTAGCGGCGGATACATGTTTGATGCTGGTATTTGGCAAATGCTTCGTCGCTGTTTGCTGATAGGTACAGCACAAAGCACTTACTACGCTGGCAAACAAGAATTAACAAACGACTTTGCGACAGTATTAAATCAAGCAATAGCTGAAAATCCTCGTCGAGTTGCCGATGAAATACTTTATGCCAGTGATGGACGCGCGATTAACAACAGCGCTTCTATTCTAGCTTTAGTGCTGCTCTCAATGGGCGAAGCACTTGAAGCGAAAACAGCATTCATAGAAATTTTCCCGCAAGTTGTTCGTACAGGAAGCCACTTTTACGAATGGCTCAATTACACAAAATCAATGCGTGGTTTTGGTAAAGTGATTCGCGAAGCTGGTAGAAACTGGTTAGGAAAAGAAGACGTTAAAGGTTTAGCGTATCAACTTTTAAAATATCAACAACGTTCAGGTTTTTCACACCGTGACGCACTGCGCTTATTCCACGTCAAACCTCAAACTGATGACCACCAATTGCTTTATAACTGGGTAGTAAAAGGTTGGCAAGAATTACCATCTCAAATACCTAGTAGCGCATTAGCACAAATTTGGTGGTATGAATGGCTGAAACGTAACCCAAGCCAAACCCATGAAGCAATTCAAAAAGGGCGCCTAACTCATGAAATGGCGGCACCTGTTGGCAAAATGGATAAACAAGCATGGCAATTGTTATTTCAAGAAATGCCAATAGGCGCCATGCTCCGTAACTTAGGTTCATTAACAGAAATAGGCGTGCTACAAAGTGACGAACCTACAAACTTAGACCGAGTAGAAGCAGTTCTAAATAACCTAGAACACCTACGCAAAGGTCGTATTCATCCAATTGACGCACTTAAAGCACTAAAAACTTACCAATCAGGCGGTAGACTAGGACGCAGTAAAAAAACTTGGCAACCTGTCGCACGAATCATAGACATACTAGAAAAAACAGTAGAACTATCATTCGATGTCGTCGAACCTACAAACAAAGTCTTCATGCACGCTGTTGACATATCCGGTTCAATGTCGAGTCAAGTTGCCGACATGGGTTTAACTTGCTGCGAAGTCGCCACAACAATGGCACTAGTAACAGCAAAAGCTGAGAAAAACTATGCAATACGAGGCTTTTCAACACAATTTATCGATTTAGGAATTACAGCCAAAGACAGCTTTAGTTCCGCAGTTCAAAAAGCCAGCAATCTCAACTTTGGTGGAACCAACGCCTCTGTTGCTTATGATTGGATGATTAAAAACAAATTCAAAGCCGATGTAGTTTGCTTTTGGACAGACAGTGAAAGCTGGGCAGGAACAAAACACCCCTCCCAAGCACTCGCTGAATATCGCCAAAAAGTAAATCCCAACGCCAAAGCAGTGTACGTCACCTTAACACCTTACCAAATTACCTTAGTAGACCCAAAAGACCCAATGTCTTGGGACTTAGGTGGCTTTGACCCAAGTATGCCGCGCGTTATTCAAATGCTGGCGAATAGTGATTTATGATGTAAGCGTTTAGAGGTACTATATAAACCGGATTTTTTAAAACCCGGTTTATTTTATATTGCGACAATAAATATTAAAATAGTTAACAAATGTCATTCTGAGCGCAATCCGAAGGATTTCCCGTAGGGTAGCGAAGAATCTAAAAGCTACTTCAAAATATATAAATGTTAGTTGTCAAACCTGTTTCTACTATACAACTTGAACCTGGTAGTTTTATAACTATTCCTGACGTTAACTGGAAAGAATTTGAAGCAATGATAGCAATTTAATCCTGCTCTTGTAAAAACAACTCTTGTGGAACGGGCATCTCTGCCCGTACTAACATATATTTTATACAAACAAAATGAAAACATTAATTAAGATTCATATTGCAAAATTGCCAGAAGGCGCCTACCTAGCAACATCAGATGAACTATAAGGTTTAGTTGCACAAGGAAGAACAGCTACCGAGACTTTGGAAATAGCCCGCGATGTAGCACGCAAGTTATTAGAAGCACAAGATTCAACCTTTATGCAAAGGCCATAAATATAAACACGCTCATAGTACATGTAAGTGGGTGGCGCCTATTTAAGGAATATCTTCAGGCATAATAGTTATCATTTCTTCTTTACCTACTCCTGAAAGTATCACTAATCGGTTTGCCTGTCGCTCGATTGTTTTTTCAAAGATATTTCTTACAAGTCTCCCATTTCCAAAGTTTTTATCTTTTTTAGTATACAAATCGTTAAACCTGCTTAGTAATACCTCTCTAGATGCTTCATTTAAATTAAAGTGATTTTTTTGACAAATCTCCTCAAAAATGCTTAATAGCTCTTGAGGTTTATAATCATCAAAGTAAAAATATTTATTAAATCTAGATTGCAAACCAGGATTAGAGTTAATAAATATTGACATTTCGTCAGTATATCCAGCCACGATAACTACTAACCTATCTCTATAATCTTCAATTCGTTTCAAGAGAGTATCAATAGCTTCCTGACCAAAATCATTGCCTGACCCCTGCGACTTTAATGCGTATGCTTCATCAATAAACAGTACCCCATCTAATGCTGACTCAATTAAGTTATTTACTTTAGTAGCTGTTTGCCCTATATATCCTGCTACCATTCCTGACCTGTCTGTTTCTATTAAATGGCCTTTCGAGAGTATCCCAAGCTCGCGATATATTTCACCCATCAGTCGAGCTACGGTTGTTTTTCCTGTACCAGGTGGCCCGCAAAATACTGAATGCAGCGTCACTGAAATCTTATTAAGCCCTTTTTCTTCACGTAGCTTTTGTACCTTTAGAAAATTGATGAGGGTATTGACTTCATTTTTTACATTCTGCATTCCAACTAAATGATTAAGCCGATTTGAGATAGCTTCTAACCCTTGGTTATAGTTATTATAATCGTTTGATTCCTGATTGAATATAGTTTTTCCATGCTTTAACTCTGCTTTCATGCGTTGAAGCTCAAATTCAATTTCATCATCCAGTAAAGACATAATTATTTTCTGTAAAAAGTATATAATATGTTATTTTGTATATTATAAGTTCTAATTTTGGTAATTGGCGCCTGCTGTTCATTTCAGTAATCTAGCTTTTACAATAGCCTATGCTTAATGCTGCTACTATAGTATTCAAAAGCTTTATCCAAAGAAAAATAGCGGCTTGTTTGACATTGGATAAAATAGAAAAAATTTATAAACGAAGATGTCAAACATGGAAATGCAAAACTTGGTACTCACAACGAAATTAAAAGGACATGCGGATAAAGTTAAGTCAGTTGCATTTAGTCCGGATGGGCAAAGACTAGCAAGTGGGAGCGATGACAAAACTATCAAAATTTGGAATTCGAGAGGAGAGCTTCTTACCCTTAAAGGACATGGAGAATCTTCTTGGTTTGAAGGAAAGGTAAATTCAGTCGCTTTTAGTCCAGATGGTAAGACATTGGCAAGTGGAAGCGATGATAAAACTATTAAATTATGGGATGTGCCTACAGGAAAGGAGATTTGTACTTTCACGGGACATGAAGAAAGGGTTTACTCTGTTGCTTTTAGTCCTGATGGTAAAACATTAGCAAGCGGTAGTAAAGATAAAAAGGTTAAACTATGGTCGCTAGATTTATCTAAAGAATTATACGAGTTATCAGGACATACCGACGATGTTTTATGTGTTGCTTTTAGTCGGGATGGTCAACTCTTAGCTAGTGGTGGTGCTGGCAATGATAAAAGTATAAAGCTTTGGCATTTATCAAAGCAGAAAATTCTCACTCTTACAGGTCATTCTGATTGGTTTGGAGGTATTCACTCTATTGCCTTTAGTCCAGATAGTAAGATTTTAGCCAGTGGCAGCAATGATAAAACTATTAAATTATGGGACGTAAGTACAGGAAAGGAAATAAGAACTATCAACGGTCACTCTGAATGTATTTATTCTGTAGCATTTAGCCCAGATGGTAAAATCTTAGCTAGTGCTAGCCAAGATAAAACGGTTAAGCTTTGGCAAACCGATACTGCTAAAGAGATAGCAGCTTATACAGTGTGCGATAATGCTGTTTATTCTGTAACCTTTAACCCCAACTTCAAAATCTTAGCAAGCAGCAATGGTGATAAAACCATTTCACTAATACCTTACTCTAACTAAAATTTAAATTTATCAAAAACCTCTTATTACCTTTTATATTCAAAACTATCAATTAATAAATGGGTCGGCGCCATATTAAACCAAATAAAACTTATGTATTAAATGCAACATAAAACTTGCCGATTCACTTGTGCTTATGATACGAAGTCATTACGACATTAAAAACCTGATAGTGGTAGCGATAATTGTATAGAAGCTATCCATTTCAAAACCATGTGTCTCGATACCTTGGGCTTCAAAACCAAGAGATAAACCACCACATCCGGCAAATAAATCGACTACTAACAAATTGCCAGATGTAGAAGGTTTGAGTAAATGGTTTATCTTATTGATGTAATCCATACTGGCAAAATTTAAATTGCTATACTTTGCTGTCCACACAAAAAAACAGCCATTTCTATGTCAAGAAGTAGCTGTTTTTATCAGAGGCGGGCAGGGATGCCCGCTCCACAAGAAGTAATATTTATCTCCCTTTTTACAGGAAAAAATAACCATTCTTTGCCCCCCTTATTAAGGGGGGGTTGGGGGGATCAATTAATAATCAAAATCTCCGCCACCCATACCAGCACCAGCACCAGCAGGCGCCCCATCTTTAGGTTCTGGCTTGTCAACTACGATACATTCGGTTGTAAGTACCATGCCTGCGATGGAAGCAGCGTTTTGCAGTGCAGAACGGGTTACTTTAGCAGGGTCAACGATACCAGCTTCAAACATGTCAACGAATTCGTTGGTTGCTGCGTTGAAACCAACGTTGAATTCGCGTTCTTTAACACGTTCAGCAATGACGGCGCCGTTTTGACCTGCGTTTTCAGCAATTCTCTTTAATGGAGCAGCTAATGCGCGCGATACAATTAAGGCACCAATTAACTCTTCGTCTTTGAGGTTGCTTTGTGCCCAAGCTTCTAACTCAGGCGCCAAGTGTGCCAGAGTTGTACCACCACCAGGTACGATACCTTCTTCAACTGCTGCTTTGGTAGCGTTGATGGCATCTTCTAAACGTAGCTTCTTGTCTTTCATTTCGGTTTCGGTAGCAGCACCAACTTTAACGACTGCTACACCACCAGACAATTTAGCTAAACGCTCTTGGAGTTTTTCTTTGTCGTAAGAAGATTCTGTTTCTTCCATTTGACGACGAATTTGTTCGCAGCGTGTTTTTACTGCTTGGTCGTTACCTTCCGCAACAATTGTGGTGCTGTCCTTGGTAATGGTAATACGACGTGCTTTACCTAGCATATCAAGCTTGGCAGTGTCAAGCTTTAAGCCAGCATCTTCGGTGATTAATTGACCACCAGTTAATACAGCGATATCTTCGAGCATCGCTTTACGACGGTCGCCGAAACCAGGCGCTTTCACAGCAGCTACGTTCAATACACCGCGTAAACGGTTAACTACTAAGGTAGCAAGCGCTTCTTTTTCAATATCCTCTGCCAAAATTACCAAAGGACGACCAGCACGCGCTACTTGTTCAAGTACGGGTACTAAATCTTGTACTAGGGCAATCTTTTTGTCGGTTAAGAGCAAGAAAGGCTCGTCAAATACAGCTTCCATACGCTCTGCGTCGGTTGCGAAGTAAGGCGAAATATAACCCTTGTCGAAGCGCATACCTTCGGTAATTTCTAACTCGGTGGTCATTGATTTCCCTTCTTCCAAGGAAATAACGCCTTCTTTACCCACCTTGTCCATTGCTTGAGCAATCATGGCGCCGACTTCTTCGTCGTTACCAGCAGAAATTGAACCTACTTGAGCAATTGATTTGGAATCTTCAACTGGACGTGCATGTTCTTTGATTTTTTCAACCAAGAAATTGGTTCCTTTATCAATACCGCGCTTCAGCATTATCGCATTGGCGCCAGCAGCAACGTTACGCAAACCTTCTTTTACAACTGCGTGCGCTAAAACTGTAGCTGTGGTAGTACCGTCACCCGCTGCATCGTTAGTCTTAGAAGCTGCTTGACGAATTAAGGCTACACCAGTGTTTTCAACGTGGTCTTCCAATTCAATTTCTTTAGCAATGGTTACACCGTCGTTGATAATTTGAGGTGCGCCAAACTTCTTCTCTAATACTACGTTGCGACCTTTGGGACCAAGGGTAACAGCTACCGCTTCAGCCAAAATGTCCATACCACGCTCTAATGCACGACGCGCGTTTTCGTTGTAAATAATTCGCTTTGCCATAATGTTTCTAGTTACTTTAAGTCGCGATTGAAGAATGTAGGAGCATGAATGATAAATTGAAGACAGCTAACTTTCATTCGTTGTTAGCCAATTAGCCAAACGAAGTTTTAGCTAACAACAGCCAAAATGTCTTTCTCTGAGAGTAATATGTACTCGTCGGTGCCTAGCTTGATGTCAGTACCTGCGTACTTAGAGTAGAGAACTTTGTCCCCTACTTTTACGTCCATAGCCACGCGATTTCCGTCATCTTTATACTTACCATCGCCTACTGCAACAACTTCGCCAACTTGGGGCTTTTCTTGTGCATTATCGGGCAAGTACAGACCACCTGCGGTCTTCTCTTCTGCTGCGTTTACTTTGATGAAAACGCGGTCTCCTAAAGGTTTAACAGTGGATACGCTTACTAAAGATACAGCTGCCATAGGAATTTACTTTTTAGCACTCTCGACTCATGAGTGCTAATGTAACTAAATATGGCTGCTGTTGGCAAGAAATAACCATGTACGGGTTCCCGAACTTGAATAATATAGATTTATAATAATTGAGTATAAATACTTAAAAAATCCGAATTATGAGTAAATTCTCTTGGTTCACAAAAATTTTTGTGTCTTCAAATTTATTTGCAAACGGTGGAAATTGATATAGAACAGTAATCAGGATGTGTAGTTTAATCAGGAGATGATGCTAATCAAGGGCAGTAAAATACCAAAATCTACCAAGCTATCCGGTCAAAAAATCCTAAGTAATTCTGTAGATTTAACGAGAGTAAGGGCACGCTGTTGTTCAGGCTGTTTTTAGAGGTTGCTCTTTCTTCCATTTAATAGTCGGTTGCCCAAACCAAGATTATTTGGAATTATGGAATTACTTGAAAAACTTCTCAAAAAACTAAACTCGATTATTTGCTTCCGGTTTACTCAGTTAATTTTCAGAACAATTAACGAACTGCTTGCGAGTTTGTTGCTCTCGAACGATAATGGTAGTTTACGTGGATGGTGCGGTCTTTTTCGCCCGCGAAGAGTAAAATGATTGAACGTCTTATTCAAGAACTAATTTAACCAGGACACCTGCTTTATTACTCTAACAAGGTTTCTTCACCAACGCGTGAGGGATATGAACAAGCAGTAAGCTATGCGCGACGCGGGTTGTTTACCTGGGGGCATCTAGTACCAATACCGATCCGGTAAACTTGAATAATTATTATTTAATCAGTGTTTTTTCACCCGCACTCTTCAAAGCGATATATAATAGCGCATTATAAATACTACTGCTCTACGTATCCTTACTGGACTTTTGCCCCAAGTCTTGCGGTTAAAAGAAGTGTTGGTCACTTTGGAAACTAAAAAGAGTACTGGCAAGTTTTGTGGGAAAACCAACATCTGAACCACTCAATACAGAGGATAACGAATCAAGACCTCATGGACCGAAGTGCGACAAGTGCCACTGCTATGAAAGAACCCAGCATGAAAGAACATAAACGACTTTTACTTATCGATGATGACCCCAACCTCATTTTGCTGGTCAAGGATTACTTGGAATTCCGAGGATACGAAGTCATCACTGCCGAAAATGGTCGCGAAGCTCTGGAAATTTTAGAGCAGGATATTCCAGACATGATTATTTGCGACGTGATGATGCCAGAAATGGATGGATACACCTTTGTTGAACAAGTCCGGCAAACTGAGCGCACTAGTTGGATTCCCGTACTATTTTTGTCCGCGAAAGGACAAAGTGCCGACCGTGTTAAAGGACTCAACAAAGGCGCCGATGTTTATATGGTCAAGCCTTTTGAACCAGAGGAACTCGTCGCGCAAGTTGAATCTTCCCTCAAACAAACGATTCGTTGGAAAGAACACCAAGCCAAAGGAGGAGAAAATGGTTCTCGGATCCAAGTTCCCTTCGATGTACAGTTAACTCCAACCGAACTCAAGGTTGTTCAGTTTGTTGCACGAGGTTTAGCTAACCGCGAAATTGCTGAAGAACTCAACGTTAGTCAGCGAACTGTAGAAAGCCATGTTTCCAATATGTTAGGCAAAACCAATCTCCATAACCGTACCGAGTTGGCACGGTGGGCGATTGAAAACCAAATGGCTTAAAAGTTGGCACCATAAATTTCAGTTCCATCAGTTCACTGTTGTGATGCTTTAATGTCCGAACTTTCGGTTGCAATACAAGCTTCATACATGTCGCAAGCTCACGCTCTTAAGGTTAGAGCAGCTTAAAGGCGAGAGCGCAACATGTCTAAAACTTTAACTGGTAAATCTGAACTAATAAGATGGTGTTAGCAGAGAATAAAAGCATTTTGCCGCTTTTTATGCTCAACTGTTAACTTATCAACACCCTGAGTACTTCATCATCTGGACAATGATAAGTACTAATATTCAACTCGATTGCTGTGAATAAAGTTGATTTTACAAGCGCTGGCTTCATCTACTGGTAAAGGTTGAAGTCAGCTTTTATTTTTTTGTCGTTGTCAAAATTCATTAGTTGTATTGTATCGATTGACCACAAAAATGTAAATCCGTGCTACAGCAATAGTGTTACAGATAATACTGTTTTTCCTACGTATATAAAAATTTAACTCGCTATGAAACTAGAATCATTGCTCAAATTGAATCGAACAATCCGCGTCATCGGTTTCGATGATGCTCCATTTATTCGCGGTTCAAAAGAGAATGTCAACCTAGCGGGGATTATTTGCGCGCAAACCCGGTTTGAAGGAATGGTGTGGGGACAAATTCAACAAGATGGTTTTGATTCTACCGATACAATATGTAATTTACTCATTGGTGGTAAGTTTCTGCCACAATTACATATTGTGTTACTTGATGGAATTGGATTTGGTGGATTAAATTTTGTTAATTTACCTGAATTGTGCGCGCGTTTACAAATACCTTGTGTTGCTGTAATGCGAAGACAACCTGATTTAACGGCAATGCTAGAGCCAATAAATCGTTTACCTTATCCTGAAAAACGATTAGAGCTACTTAGAAGCGCAGGAACAATTTATGAATACCCACCTTTTGTTTTTCAAGTTTGTGGGGAACATGCTTCAGTAATAGCATCTGTACTACAGCGGTTAACTGACTGCGGTAAAGTTCCCGAAGCTTTGAGATTAGCCCATCTGATTGGAGCAGCAGTAATCAAAGGTGAAAGCAGCAGTTCTGCTTAAAATATAATTACTTGTGGTTTTATTTAACAGGGTAAAAACGTGATTCAATTTCAACCACCTGGTTTTGGGCAAAAAGTTATTCCAACGTCGCTTGGTTCAATAGTTTACTACACTCAAACAAGCGCTCCCTGGTTAATAGACGAACATCAAAGACCCACGCTTCTATTTCTACATAACTTTGGTGGTGGCGCCTCTGCTTACGAATGGTCTAAAGTCTATCCAGCTTTTGCCGCAACACATCGAATTTTGGTGCCTGATTTAATTGGCTGGGGAGATTCCGCACATCCAGTTCGTAACTATACTATTAATGATTATCTAACCACGATTAGAGAATTTATTAATCAAACTTGTGATTCTCCCGTTACAGTTATTGCATCTTCATTGACTGCTGCTTTAGCAATTCGACTCGCTATTACTCAACCAAGTTTATTTAAACAATTATTTCTTATTTGTCCTTCCGGATTTAATGACTTTGGCGAAGGTGCCGGTAGACGCTTACCACTTGGACTTATTAGCTTACCCCTGTTAGAAGACTTGATATATACTTTAGGCGCCGAGAATGAACTAGCGGTTCGTAATTTTTTACAAAGTTTCCTCTTCGTATCTCCTCAACTTGTCACACAAGAAATGGTACAAGCATATTTATATAGCGCACAACAACCAAATGCAAAATTTTCAGCTTTAGCATTTCTACGCGGTGACTTATATTTCGATTTAAGTCTATATATTCAACAACTAATAATACCAACAACGATATTTTGGGGAGAACAAGCACAATTTACAAGTCTCCGTCTTGGACAAAGATTGTTTTTGTTAAATACAACTGCTATTCAAAACTTTTACACAATACCCAACACCGGAATTTTACTTCATCTTGAGGCGCCAGCCGTTCTAATTGGAATTTTACGAAGACATTTATAGACTCGCGCTTCAGCACTAAATTTTAGAAAATTCACGTATAAAACAATACTATTTATGGTGTAGTATGTAATATAATTTATAAAGATGAGAATAATACTTATCAGTAATAACAAATTTAGCTCTGCTGGGAGCTTGGTCGAGGAACTGGGTTAGGTTTATCTATTGCTTACCAAATCATTATCGAAAAGCATAAAGGTAAACTTCGCTGTATTTCCAGCCCAGGAAAAGGTACAGACTTTCAAATTGAGATTCCGATAGGTGAGGCGCCTGTTTATTTGGAACGGGCAAGGGTGCCCATTCCACAAGATATGGAAAATTAAACTTCTTGATTCATTACAGCAGCTGTTCTATTTTTATCTAACTTTAGAAGCAGTACTCCTAGTGGGGGTAAGCATAAATCTAATGAGAACTCGCGATTGTGCATCGACCAGTTATCAGTCCACTTACCTCCTAAGTTACCCATATTACTACCGCCGTACTTACGCGCATCGCTATTAAATAACTCAGTGTAAAAACCTGGTTCAGGAACACCAATGCGGTAGTGTGAATGAGGTTGTGGTGTGAAGTTACAAACTACGACAATAAAATCGTTTGTGTCTTTGTCACGACGAATAAACGCAGCAACACTATGACGGTTATCGCTACAATCAATCCACTCAAACCCCTCTTGGGCAAAATCTTGGGAATATAATGCAGGTTCACTGCGGTAAAGATGATTTAAGTCTTGGAAAAACAGCTTTAACAAATGATGTGGTTCGTGCTGTAACAAACCCCATTCCAAATCACCCCAAACATTCCACTCGCTCCATTGCCCAAATTCCATGCTCATAAACATGGTTTTCTTACCAGGATGAGCAAACATATATGAAAATAAACAGCGCACGTTAGCGAACTTCTGCCATCTATCACCGGGCATTTTCCCAATAATATTACTCTTACCATGCACTACTTCATCATGCGATAGCGCCAGCATGAAGTTCTCGCTGTGATTATACCAAATACTAAAAGTAATATTGTTCTGGTGGAACTGACGGAACCAAGGATCCATGCTGAAATAATCTAGCATGTCGTGCATCCAGCCCATATTCCATTTCAAGTTAAAGCCAAGTCCACCAACATATGTAGGCCAAGACACCATTGGCCAAGATGTGGACTCTTCAGCTATCGAAAGTACACCTGGAAAATAGCTAAACAATAAATGATTGACTTGGCGTAAAAAATCGGCAGCTTCAATATTTTCTCTACCACCATATTGATTTGTTACCCATTCTCCTTCTTTACGGCAGTAGTCAAGATAAAGCATTGATGCCACAGCATCGACACGAATTCCATCAATATGATATTTATCAAACCAGAACAAAGCATTCGCGACTAAAAAGTTACGAACTTCATTCCGCGAATAATTAAATACAAGCGTACCCCATTCTTTATGTTCACCTTTACGGGGATCAGCATGTTCATAAAGATGTGTACCGTCAAAGAATGCTAAACCATGTCCATCTTTTGGAAAATGTCCCGGCACCCAGTCTACAATCACACCAATCTCATTTTTATGACATTGGTCAATAAAGTACATAAAGTCTTCTGGAGTACCATATCTTGAAGTAGGTGCGTAATATCCAGTTACTTGATATCCCCAAGACCCATCAAATGGATGTTCGGCAATTGGCAACATTTCAATATGGGTGTATCCCAATTCTTTCACGTAAGGGATAAGACGTTCAGCAAGTTCACGGTATGTTAAAAAGCGGGCACCTGGGTTTAGTTCAGAAACAGGAACAACAAGTGCATTGGTTCCATCAGGATTTTTGGGTATGTTTGCACTAGCACCGTGCATCCACGAACCTAAATGAAGTTCATAAACCGATATCGGTTGGTTCAGTGGTTCTGCATGGCGCCGTTTTTCCATCCAGTCTTCATCTTGCCATTGATACGAATTTAGGTCAGTGACAATCGAAGCTGTTTTAGGACGAGGTTCTTGTTGAAACCCGTAAGGGTCACTTTTTTCGTAAATGTGCCCATCATTGTTCTTTATTTCATACTTATAATGTGTGCCTACTTCGAGTTCGGGTATAAATAATTCCCAAACCCCAGTAGCACCCCTACGCATCTGGTGTTTACGTCCATCCCAGCTATTGAAATCACCGAGTACCGAAACGTTACGAGCATTAGGCGCCCATACCGCAAAATAAACACCTGTTACACCATCAACAGAAATAAAGTGCGCTCCTAATTTCTCGTAAATGCGATGATGATTTCCTTCTGAGAAAATGTGTAAATCAAACTCGGTCAAACGAGGAGAGCGAAAAGCATAAGGGTCATAGGTAACACGCTCGTGTTCACCTTCTTTAATACGTAACTGGTAATTATTTAGTTCTTTAGCTTCAATGCGACATTCAAAAAAGTGCGGGTCATGCACACTCTCCATTTCAATTTCTTTTCTTTCTTCAGGAAGAACTACCCACACTGCACTGGCATTTGGTAAGTAGGCTCGCACAGCCCAGACGTTTGTACCATTTTGGTCGATAAGATGGGAACCAAGAATTTCAAAAGGGTCATGATGCTGGTTCCAGATGATGCGGTTAACCTGTTCAGGAGCGATGGTGGTCATAGACATGGAGCTACCTACGTAAGCGATTTATTAGTTAAGTAAATTTGCTTTTTTATTTATTTCTATATATATTCTTTACATTTATTTTCAATTTTGTCGCTACTTAGGCAGAAATAAGCATATTTTGACGGCGCATCAACTCTTAACTGCTAATAGTTTAGCTAAAAATTCAAAAATGGAAAAACTGACTTTAAGGCACTACGTATACGCAGCAGAAAAATGTTTTCGCGAATCTTTGGGTCTAGTTTTGGGGGTGGAACTGCACTTAGTTGTGACTGTTGTTCTAAGTATTCAGCAGCAGTAAGTGGTTTGCCGTCAACCGACGAACGTGCTGCTGTAATAATCTCTGTTCGTAAGATTTCTTCGGGAATATCATCTGGTGGTGGTAACGATAATGCTGGCAAACGTAAACTACTGGCTACGATAGTCAAAACACTGGTAATAGCAACAAGAATAATAAATGAAAATAGTTTTTTGATTTTTATATCCATTTTTAAAATCTCGCTCCAGGCAACAGCAGTTACCAATTGACAAAAAACCCAAATAGAAATAAAGACCTGCCAAAGACAAAAAGCTTCGTCAGGTCAATATTTTAATCAAAACGGACTAAAGAAAATAGTTCAGGAAAATATTAGTCGGATTTAGTTTACATCCGAACATTTTCAAGGAAATATTATTTACTCCACACTAGACTCGAAACTCTGACTAAACAGAATAGTGAGGAGCAGTGAGCTACTACTAAAACAAGCGTGACTAATCTCAACTAAGGCTTAGGGAGACTTTGTAGCTTTAGGAGTAGCGGTACCAGTAGCTTTAGGAGTTGCAGCACCAGTAGTAGTTGTAGCAGGGGTTGTAGCAGTTGTAGCAGGGGTTGTAGCTGCATCAGTTGGTTCTACTGCACCAGGTGAAGCAGTACCTGCACCACCACCAGCATCACCACCGCCACCTTCGCAGGCGCCGAGAGCTGTAGCTAAACCTAAAACGAGAGCAATACCAAGGATTCTAATTTTCATAACTCCTCTTTCACCAAATGCGGCAATAAAATTTTAGCCTGTTGAATACCATACCGTATTTGTTGCTTTTTTTTAACCTTTTTTATATGACACATTTAAATGTGTTTTCGAGCATTAAATCAGTATCTAAGGTACTAAACAGCTTTTACTCTAGCTTGCAAGTCACAATATTGTTAGGTATGACACAGATTGCGGCTTTTTTCGCTCGCTGTGGAAATTATCAACTTTGTTATTATACCAAAAATTGCAATTTCTTGCTAATGTCAAGCAATTAAGTGTAGAAACCCGGTTTCTCACAAGCGTCTACAATAACTTACTCGCAATCCAAAATCAAAGTTATGGCTGTTCGCAAAAAAAACGTTGATAGTTCTGCAACGGGCGGTTGGTTCCGACGCAGACGTTCTCAACGCCGTAATTCAAATTCATCTGTATTACATGATAGTACTAATGTTCAAGAAGGTAAACCAAACAATTCACTTGCATCGTCAATGACAGGTGTATCTCTAAAGGGGAATAAGCAGCAGACGTATAAAAATGGGAGTATTTCTCGGACTTCGACTCAGGAGTTGAATAAAAAACAGCATTCACGTTCAACATCTAGTAAACCCAAAGGTAACTTAACTCAATCACGTCCTTTGGCAGAACAAGAAATTCCTGTAATGTCTTCGGCAGCGGCGACCATGCCCTCTTGGTTGTTGCGTTTATGTTCGTTGCAGCGTTATACTTCAGTGCTATCGTTTTTACTCGTTGTCTCAACGTTGATTGCGTATGGTTATACTGTTTACTCGCAGCAACTATGGAGTAAGTCGTACCGCAAGTTGCAAGATTTGCAGCGTACCGAGCGACAGTTGACGATAACAAATAATGCTCTCAAAACTAAAATAGCTGCCGAAGCAGAAAACAATAGCGCTGGTTTAACTTCTCCAAGTCCCGCAAGTCAAATTTTCCTACCTGCGGCGCCTGACTCAAAACCAGATACTCCATCTACCGTTGTAAATACACCCCAAACGCCAAATTCTATCCCTATTGGTTACTAATTAGTGCTGAGTAGAAAGTGCTGAGTAGTAACTCCTAACTCTACTCAGCACTCAGCACTTTTAACTTAATAATTATGCAAAAGTTACCACCAGGCAAAATTAAATTCCGAAACCTCCCCAAGGCAGAATTCAAAGGTCAGCAGCGACAAAATTCTAAAAATCCATCTAAAGATATAAAAGATGATAATACTACTGTTGTGGCGCCACCCGTAACAGCAAATTTTAAACTGCGTTTATTTTCGGTTTGGGGAGTGCTAATCGCAGCAGGTATTGGTTTAGGTATAAATCTATATAATTTACAAATTGTTCGCGGTCCAAAGTTGACGCAAAAGGCTCGAAATCAGCAAATGGTCAACTTAAGACCGTATATGCCTCGCCGACAAGTAATAGACCGTAATAAAAATTTATTGGCGGTTGACCGTCAAGTTTATACTTTACACGCTCACCCAAAGCAATTTAATAAACCGCGTCATGAGGTGGCAGAAGAACTGGCAAAAATTTTAGACCAAGATGCCAGTAAGCTAGAAAGTCGGTTTGCCACTCAAAATAGTAATATTTTGTTAAATTCTGCTTTATCAGAGGCAGTTGCAGACCGAATAACCGCATTACGTTTTGATGGTCTTGAACTGCGGCAAAGATACGCGCGCTACTACCCCACCCAAGAATTAGCGTCTGAAGTCGTAGGGTATGTAAACCTTGACCGTCGAGGACAGGCTGGAGTTGAATATAGTCAAGAAAAACTTTTAGAACGTGCCGCACAAGCAGTTCGTTTGAGTCGTTCTGGTAATGGTGCCTTAATGCCAGATTATGCACCATCGGGGTTCCCAAATTTTGATGACATGGGAATGCAACTGACAATTGATACCCGTTTACAGCGCGCAGCTCGTTCTGCATTAAAAAATCAGATGAAACGTTACAGTGCAAAGCGTGGCGCCGTAATAGTAATGGATGCTTATGACGGTTCGCTGCTCGCGATGGTAACGCAACCAACTTACAACCCAAACGAATATTCCAAAGCGGATATTTCACTATTTAGAAATTGGGCAGTTGCCGACTTATACGAACCAGGTTCTACCTTCAAACCATTGAATGTAGCTATTGGTCTTGAGGCAGGAATCATCAAGCCCGATGATGTATTTAACGACTCAGGAACAATTCAAGTTGGCGACCGTACAATCAAAAATTCAGAAGATAAACGTTACGGACGCATTAACATTGCCCAAATTCTCAAATTTTCTAGCAACATTGGGATGGTGCAGATAATGCAACGTATGCGTCCTAACGTTTATTATGGTTGGTTAGAGAAACTAGGCTTAGGGCAAGGTATGGAGACAGACTTACCATTCTCCGTTGCCAGTCAACTTAAAAGTCAGGAAGAATTTATCACTACACCAATTGAGCCAGCAACAACATCCTTCGGTCAAGGATTTTCGCTCACGCCATTACAACTAGTACAAATGACAGGGGCTTTAGCGAATGGTGGTAAATTAGTAACACCTCACGTCGTCAAAGGATTATTTGACAGCAAAGGTCAAATGCACTATACACCAACACGACCGGAAGCCCGACAAATTTTTTCACCAATCACAGCACAAAAAGTAGTAGAAATGATGGAAACGGTTGTTTCTACAAAAGGTACAGGTAAAGAAGCACAAATAAATGGTTATCGCATAGCAGGTAAAACAGGTACTGCTCAAAAAGCTAATGCTTCTGGTGGTGGTTATATGGCAAACGCCAGAATTACAAGTTTTATAGGAATACTACCAGTAGAATCACCTCGTTATGTTGTACTAGCAATAGTCGATGAACCAAAAGGCGAACAAGCATACGGTGGTACAGTCGCGGCGCCTATAGCTAAAGAAGTAATGGAAGCACTAATTACAACAGAACAACTTCCACCCAGTCAGCCAAGATAAAAAAGTTAGCAGTTAGCAGTTGGCTCCTCGTAAGGTGGGCACTGCCCACCCTACTCACTACTACCCTTTCACCTATTCAGGTAATTTATATTGTCCGACGATTCGCTTTGCGAACTCTGGTACATGTGCTTCTAACTTCTCTGGATGTTGTCTTTTTACGTACAAATAATTGCGCGTAAAGTGCGAATCAATCGAAAAACGCGCATATTCTAAACCTTTGGGTCCAATTTTTTCAATCACTACTCCCATTAATTTAGCTGCCCACATTGGCAAAGTCACGCCCTTATCGTAAGCGGGTATACTTTGTTGAACTGCGGCTTTTCTATCTCCCTGTGACATTACAGGTTGCCTATCAATTTGGTCTTCAACCAAATCGAGCATTTCTTTACCTATATCATTTCGCACCAAAATCCACTGCCAACCAAACGGCGCCCCCATATACCCAACAACTAAATCAGCCAAAGAATTTACATAGTCAAAGCAACTCATACACGATGGTGCAAATACATCTTTGAGTTCTTTTGTATTTAAACCAAAAAATGGTACTAACTCTGTTGAACCATCTTCGTGCTTAAAGTGAACTCGAAAATCTTGCATGAACTCGTAATAAACGACCGTATCAGGTGATTTACTTGTAGTATCTAGAAATTTCTGTAACCCAGCGCGTGTCACATTATCAACACAAGGAGTACCTAAAACATAAAGCTTCTCTAACCCCAATTGTTTCTCAACCGCTCGTAGTGCTTGTATTTGGCAACCCACACCAATTACCAACAACCGCTTCATTCCTGACTGTTCAATTTGTTCCAACACCGAAAGATTCGGTGATAAAGTCGGTTTATTAACACGTGCAGCCAATACTTCTTCAGGAGTGCGAGCAATAACAGGCATTGGGCCAAATCTATCTTCCTTTGTGTTTTGTACACAAACAACACCTTCGACCATACCGCGATTCAGCATTTCGATAGCAATCGAACTTACTATACCCGTCCACTGGGCGCCTTCTATAGGTTGCTGTTTACGTGCCGCCATCATTTCTTGATGCACGCCAAAATAAACCTCATCGGGATTATCAAGATTACGAGTGGCGCCGTGACTTTGTAGTTCTAAAGTTTCAAACTGCTGATTAATAAAAGCGCAAGCTTCCTTGACATAATGAACATAATATGTATCACAAAGTCCACACTCACTGCATAGCTCTTTAGCAGGGCGCCGACTTCCAGGCTTTAAAGCTTTAGCCTTCTTATGCTTAGGAAAATCTACTGATGTCATCGAAAAATTCTTATATTAAACTTTAAACGATATTTTTAAACATACCTTAAAACAACATAGTTATACTGCAAATTGATAAAATGTTACCTCATGTCATGCTGAGGCACGTAAAGCAGAGCTTTTCCCTTGAATAGTTATTAATTACAATTAAATTATGGTTCTTCAGTAGTTGTTATGCTAAATTGTTAAATATAAATGTGAATTATTAATTTATTTTAAAAACTATTACAAAAATGCTTGATAGGATTGACTTGTAGGCTTCATTTATTATTGACTGTATATATGCTCATTGTATTTTAGGGTACATTTACAGTCATGGTCAATAAAAAAGATATAAAAATATTATCACAAATTCTGGATATAGATGAAGTAAAAGTTATATCGCACAGTATTTATAACGAAATCGGAATAATTTTACGAACAGAGCCAATAAAGCTGTATGGTGTATGTCCGTCTTGTGGTACGGAAAGTCATAAACTACATCAAAATCATCGTCATATTATTAAAGATTTACCTTTTGGCGAGAAACAAATTTTTTTAGAGATAAATCGGCGCCAATTTAAATGCAAAATTTGTAAAAAACCTTTTAGTGAAGAATTTAATTTTGCCCAAAAGAAAAGAACCTATACACAACGTCTAGCAAATAAAATAATACAAGAAGTTTTAGAAAACGATATACAGAGCGTAGCATCAAAAGGGATTGTAACAACAGAAGAGATAGAAAGAATGCTAAAAGATGCGTCTGAACAAATAAATTTAACGAAACCTACGAATTTAAAAAGACTTGGAATAGATGAAATAGCCTTAATTAAAGGAAAGGGTAATTACTGTGCAGTTTTGATAGATTTAGATACGTCTAAGCCAATTGCTATTTTGAGCGCGCGCACACAAGGAGTAATAGAGGAAACTCTTACAAGTTGGGGAGTTGAGGTTTTAGAGCAAATAAAGGAAGTGAGCATAGATTTGTGGCAAGGTTACAAAAATGTAGTGATAGAATTAATACCCAATGCTCAAGTAGTAGCAGATAGATTTCACGTAATGGTACAAGTAAATAAAGAATTAGATACGCAGAGAAAGCAAGAAAAACGTCAAATAGAAGAAATAATTAAATTAGTAACAACATCGGATGAAAAATCTAAAAATGAAAAAATATTAGAAGCATTAAAAAATAGTAAATACGCTTTATTAAAAAACGAATTAAACTTAAATGATGAACAAAAAAATAAATTAATTCAACTAAAAGCAGTATGTCCCACTTTAAAAGTAATGCATGAATTAAAAGAAAAACTTAGAACAATTTTTAATAAAACTAAGCATTGGTATCCAGCAGTTTTTAAACTAGGTATGTGGCTTTCAAAGGCTAAAACATATTTTCCAAAGAGTAACAATACTTTTATTCGCTGGTTTGATGAAATTATTGCTTACTTTGATAATGGTACGACTAGTGGCACCGTCGAAGGCATCAATAATAAAATCAAATTAATTAAGCGCTCGGCTTATGGGTTTAAAAATTTTGAAAATTTCCGAGTTAGATGTTTACTAGCTTGGCATTTTAATTGTTAGTTTAGCATAACAACTACTGAAGAACCTTAATTATTAAATATTTTGAATGATACCTAAGATTTTAAAAATTAAATTATTTTTGACTTGTGGAGTGGGCATCCTTGCCCGCTACAAGTATGAGACAGCCGTGTTCAGTTCTCATAATATTGATATTTTATCAAATTATGTAAAAAATAAATGACAGGCGGCGCATAAGTTTTTACAAATGGGCACCCTGTCTGAAATTGGTAAAGCTTACAGCTTACAACTGCGTGCTTGCTATATTATTTACAGTTTCTAAATCTAACTCTAGTGCTGCTGCGACTTCCTGCGGACTAATACCCCGTTGTAAAAGCCTAGCTGTTGTATCTAATTTGACTTCTTCTTTAGCCTCGGCTGCGGCGTGTACTGCACAAAAAACGTTGTTAGGTGTGCCACGCCAGTTATTACAGGCGAGCATCGTATTTAACCGGGTAGTTTACACAAAGTTTAAAAATATTTCCTTGTTTACAGTGAAGTACTCAAATCGTCTGAAGCTTATAATAGTATAAAAAATTACTATTGTTTAAATATGGGAACCGACAGTCAAGACTATCAAGTGCAGCAAGCTTTAGCCAGTTTAAATGAAGCGAAAGCTAGAATTCGTTTTGCTGAAACTATTGCTCAAAGGGATTATCAGCAAGCCTTATCTGATTTGTATAAGTGGACAAATATATATGAATCAGCAGTTCAGGAAAATAATCATGATTTGGTAAGCAAAGCCAAATTTCAGATGGAACGTCACGAAGCGATTGTTGAGAGGCTTGCAAAGCTTGCAGGAAAACAAATGCCGCAGCTAGCTTCTATCAATCAAAAATTAAGTTTTTACAAAGGTCAAATTCATAAGTTAAGTAGCAGTTCTATCCCTAAGATACAAAGGAATCAAGAACAATTAGTATCACACAATATTACACAAAATAATGAAGATATCAAGCAATTAAAATTAAATGAACCTCAACATAAAGTAGAGGATATAGATAAAGAATTGGAAGTGTTGAAGGAACAAATTTTCGGTTTGAATCTGCCTCAACTACAGAAGCAAGAAGAATCAAAACCAAAAGATTTATTGAAAATTTCTATATAGGAAACTGAGCAAGCTATACAAGAAGCAACGAACAGACTAGCATCAATGAATGAAGATTACCAAAAAGCTCAGGAAGAAGCAACAAAATTACAACAAGAAATGGTACTAGCTTTGCAAACGAGTACTAACAATCATGACAATGCATTGATTCTAGAAAAGCTGATATCAAAAACAGCTAAATACCAGTACATAGATTTAATCGAAGCTCAGATGAAGCAACAGACGGAGACAGTAAAACTTCTCAAAAATAACTTAGCGACTCTTGAAAGTTTCAAATTGTATTTTGATAGCAATATAACTACTATAAATAATAGTGATGTCGATGATGAATTAGAGTTACTACGAAAACAATTAGATGAAATGTAATGTCCTAACTATAAATAATACTAAGCGATTATGAATAACTTAAAATCGGTGCCTTTTAATAAAACAGGCATAGGATTCATCACTTCAGGCGCCGTTGCAGGTGCAGGAGTTTCAGCAACAGTTGGTGGAATGGGTATAGCAGGAGGTTTTGGTGCAGTCGGTATAGGCGCCACTTCTCTAGTTGGTGCTGGTGCAGTTGCTGGCGCCGCAACTTATGGTGCTTTTAAAGCAATAGCGGATGGAGATGCTACAGCTTGGGGTTTAATGGGAGTTGGCGCCGTTGGTGGGGTGCGAGTTTCAAGTTTTGTTGGTGGAATGGGATTAGTTGCGCCTAAAATTGGTTTGGCTTTTGGTATTGGTGCGGCGCCAATGGCTTACGTTGGTGCAGTTGTTGGACTTGCTGCCTATGGTGTCGCAAAAATGTTAGACGTTGAATACTTTGAAACTCCCACACAACTTTTTGACCGCATGGAAGAAAAAGTTATGGAGATAGAAGCTTATTCAGCCGCTGTAACTGAATTAGAGGCTTTTTTATCTGGAGAAGATTTAAACCAGAAATTTACAGCTTTGGAACTTGAGGATGAGTTACAAGCCCTAAAAGCTAAATATCATAAAAAAGTAGAAGCACCAAAAGCAAGTTGTAAGCAAATCGCATCGCTTCCTGTGGCGCCACCAGATATTTGGAAATGCCTACATACTTTAAAAGGACATACCGCAGCAGTAAATGCAATAGCAATAAGTCCTGATAGTAAAACGATTGTCAGTGCTAGTAATGATGGAAGTGTTTGTGAATGGGATATAAAAACAGGCAAAAAGCTTTATTCTTTTATTGGGCAGGCTGGCGCCGTCTTATCTGTTGCTATTAGTCCCGATAATGAGATGTTTGCCAGTGGTTGTGTAGACCGCAAAATTAGTAGTTGGCACTTACAGACAAAAAAATATCTTGGTATATTTAATTATTCTAGTTCTGCGTATTACTCAGATTCTCCTGTCAGCCATAATAGTTTTGTTACCTCAATTGCCTTTAGTCCAGATAATAGAATCATTACTAGTGCTAGTAGTGATAAAACTATTCGGCTTTGGGGACGTTACACAAAAGAGTTAAAACGTACTTTAAATGGACATTCAGAAGCTGTTTTATCTGTTACTTTCAGCCCTGATGGTAAAATTATTGCTAGTGGTGGCGCCGATAAAACTATCCGAATATGGAATTTAGAAGCTTTCGGACAACCACAAGTATTAACTGGACATTTAGCAGCAGTGCAGGCAGTTGTAATTAGTCCTGATGGTAAAACTTTAATTAGTGGTGGCGCCGACTCTACAATTAAGATATGGAATTTAGCAACGGGTCAATTATTGCGAACCTTAACTGGACATCAAGCTAGTATCATGTCGCTTGCGATTAGTCCTAATAGTAAAATCTTTGCTAGTGCTAGTAATGATGGTGTCAAAGTTTGGAATTTAGCAACAGGCAAAATATTAGAAAAGTTGAGCGGGTGTAATGCGGTTGCTTTTAGTTCTAATGGGAATACGTTAGTAAGTGGTGGTAAAAACGGTACTGTTATAATTTGGAATAATATAGATAAGAATAAGTTAGTAACTGAGCCTTTGCTGTGCGGTGAATGGTGGGAAATTTTAGATGTGGAAAAAGATGCTTGCGCTACTGAAGTGAAACGGGCATATTATAAATTGGCTCGATTATATCATCCGGATGTTAATGCGACTGCGAAAGCTAGAAGTGTAATGCAGGCAATTAATAAAGCTTATGAGCAGTTTCAAAATAAATGTCATGTTTGTTATTAATAAGCCTTTTGCTTTGTGTTCTTTGTGACGAGCGTGGTTTGTTATATAAAGATATTGTTTAAATTCAAAAAGTAAATTTTGAGATGCTACCCTGCGGGAAAAGCTCCGCTTTACACTGCATTCAGCATAACATTGAATTTAAAGCCCCCCGAATTTGCGGGGGGTTGGGGAAATCAAACAGGAATAGCTTCGGCAAATTCAGTTAAGAACTTAAACGCTTTAACTATATGACCACCACATTCTCTGGGCGAAGTACTGTAAAATGAACGCCAAGCAGAAGCTTTATCTTCGTCATATCTATCTCCACGTTCAGGCCGCATTTCTAACCAAGCTAATCTAACAGCATGACCAATTAATACATCTAAAACTATGTAATCTTCGATTTGCAAATCAGGGTTTTCTGATGCAATGGCACCTAATTCAATGAGTGCTTCAATACACACCTGTCGATATTCAGGAGATTCGATTTTATTAAGTAAATGCTCTACTCGTAGTGCAAAGTTTTTCTCTCCTGCGGTCATTTCTGCTAACATTACTTCACTATCTAAACGGTTACGACGTTCGAGCTTATCGCCAATTACTACGCCTTTACAGTGTTGCATTAACAACCAAACTTGTTTATAAAAGTATGAAGGTACACGTCCGGTTGAACCTTCTGCTTTACGAAAACGGCGCCAACCACCTTCAGGAGGTTCAATTTCTTCTGTTATTGGTGATACTGCTAACCAATTAATTTCGCTTGCTTTTTGTTTAAGGTGTAATGATTCTTGCTTACGCAAAATATTACTCATGCCTGAATATTCGAGCATCACCTTTCTAAGTCTACTTTTAACTTCAAATGGCGATAACCGCATTAATTGCTCGTATGCTTCGTCTTGAGTAATTACTAATTCACCCGCAATTTCACTTGTTAGTAGTAAAATCAAATATCCTACACGTACTGTTAACAAACCTTTGAATAATTCAGGCTCAGATTTAATTAAATTACTTAGGTAAATTAATATTTCCTGGGTAAGCATTCTATCACGAATATCCTCACGACAGAAGTTATTAATTTTTTCTACAATTTCGCTGTGAGATAAAGGAACTGTGATTAGTGAGTCTTCGGTGTATGCTTTTCCTACTGCTATTTGCTTACCACGCACAATTAGACTTGTTACCACATCTGATAAGCTAATATCCGCCATTTGGCGCAACCCCGCAGCACCTCGAACTACTGCCCATAATCCCAATTCAGCAGCTTTCGTATAAACTTCGTCGAGTAAATCGCTAACCGTAACGCGCGTGTTTTCACCTCCAAAGCCAGTATCAAATTCAAGTCCTTTTAAACTGACAAGTGTTTGTAATAACTCGACTTGCTCGTAAATATTTTGTGAGGACTGTAAAGACGACAGCAGTTGTTCTAGGTTTGCTTCGTACTCCATTTGGAATTCTTGCGTGTTTCTCAACTGCCAATTTTTATCAACACTAAATGTTAGGTAAGTGCAACGTGGTACAGCATTTTGGACAGAGGAATGCAAAAAGTCAAAGTATTGTAAATAATCTATACGCTCGATGGCGCCTGTTAATGTCAATTGATTGAGTTTTCCTAGCTTGACTTTGACTCCATTACAAACACCTTCTTTAAGTTCCTGCATTAATTCAAGTAATGCTTCACTACCCACTTCTAACATTGTGTGTGTCAGCATTAAAGTTAAAGTTGGGCGCCCTAAATCGTTCCAGTATTTTTGGATATAAGCTAGTTCACTACGAAATTGGTCTACCAAAAAATGATAGTCCAAAGTTAAGTAAAATTGCTGTGAGTCTAAGAAAGATGGTAAAAATACTACCATCTCACCATTTAAACGGAAAAAGCGTGAAGTCGTCAAACTACGAGGACGACGCGGTGGGCGCCCAGTTAATGCCAGCTTATCGTTACGCCCTAGTTGTGTATAAATTGCTATCAAATCTTCGGATTCGCGAACTTGTGTTGGCGCCACTTGCTTTGGCGTTTGCGTCTCGATACCGTAAACTTTGAGTTTATCTTGCAAATCTTCATCAGAAGCTAATAAAGCAATTTGCACAAGCGCTTCCCTAGTTTTACCCATTGTTAAGTGTCTGCCCAATGGGTCAATGTCACCAACCGCTATAAACCCTTCGCTAAGAAGTTTACCCAAATAGTACAAACTTTGCGCCCAAACCAAGGGCACATTTTCATTCGGTAAACGTTGCTGTGACTGTGGTTGCGCTTTTTCAGCTTCAATATGTTCTTGGGGTACATAGTAAAGTTCAGGCAGTAACTTTATATCATCTCGCTCAACCAGCAAAGTATCCAAACTATTTAGATAAAATTCAACTTGTTCGTTGTCACCTCTAAATAACCCATCTAATACAAGATAAGTAAAAAATAAAGGCCATTCGCACTCAATATTTTCAAACTGCTTCAACTCCCAAGGTTCGTAGTGTAAACGGTGGGTGTCTTCTAAAACCGTTTGATGTCCATCACGCAAGAAACGCTTACAGCCATATTTGCCCCCTAGCTTATTGATAATATCGTTACGAGTCCGGTCGCGTAAATCTAAATTTTCTACTGCAAAAGCCGGAAAACTAATCACGCTTAGTAATGCTGCATCAATTTCTTTAGAAGCTGACTCGCGTGGTAACAAAGATTCTAACGTAATACGAGTACGTGCAATTTCATCAGGTAGAGCGTGAATTACCGATGCTTGAGAACCTTTTACACCAAATAAATCAAGTCCGTTTATTGCTTCTAGGGCAGCTTTTGCCATTCCCACAGAGCTAGCATTCAATTCAGCGTTGCCGTGATTGATTTTATTACCTCGTTCCCAAATTCCATAGTCGGGTGTACGATAGGCGCGTCCGATATAATAAACCAAATTCTGGACAAAATTAACTTCATCAAGCGTATAAACTATCTGTAACCCCGATGCAGTCATTTGCGCTAGCATCAACAAAAATATTGATGTTGCATCGAGTTGTAGGTGTCCCCACTCGTCATCACCAACTACTACATCTCCAGTGCTGGTATTGTATTTTGCGTGCAGTGCATCTAATGGAGACTGCGTATGTTTAAACTGTTCCACCTTATTCGCTTGTCGCATCATTGCAAACAACAAGCCACGCATCAACTTAACCGTACTAAATTCGAGTTCGTAAGTGCGTCCGTTATCGTCATCGAGTTTGCGATACGCTAACCCTAAACCCCAAACCGCTAAAATACTGTAAACATTATCGCGCACCCATGCATCAGTATAATCGCCATGAGCAGTAATTGCCGTGCTTGCTGGCAGCAAACCTGTAATTGGATTTTGACGACTGAGAATAATCGTCTTTATTTGCTGGTAATAATATTCAAGACGAGTTTGCAGTTGCGAAGCAGTCTTCATAAAGTTAATGCGGGATAACCAGAAAGGTGTTTAATCCTGTAGCTATTACGTTCTTTATAATGTAACAAAATGTTACAAGTTCCGCACCAAGAAGGCGCCGTGTCTGTACTACAGGAATTAAGTGTTAAATTTATTATCTAATGTTACTACCTCTTGAGTCGATATCTTAGAAACCGGGTTTCTATGTACAATCGTTGTTTTTATTACAATATATAAATGAAGAAACCCGGTTTCTTGAAATCTTTACAATTCAGTATAAAATTTATCTGTATTTTTATGTGTAATCTGATATTAATCAGAATATAGCTAGAACTTTCATTCGCCAGATTAATACTATTTCAAAGGCTAAACTTACAATGCTTCTACATCTACCAATCTTAATTAATTTAGTCATTGCCAACCAATACGCTACATAATATGCGCGTTGGTAATCATCAAGTTTGCATGGTTATTTAATAGCCCTCTTATTTTTTAATAAGTGGGTTTCCTTGTATAAAATGTCACTTTATGACGAGTTTGTAAAAATAGTTTAACTTCTGGACTAAAGCTGCTATCGTGTGATTTAAGAGGTCAATGCATAAAATCGCGTTAATTTCGGGCGCCACAATACATTAGCTGATATAAAGGAGTTTACAGTTTTCGGTGTCAATACCTCAAGGGAATAGTAGTAAATCTACCGAATTTGAGAAGACTAAACGCGCCACAACCCGATTAAATTATTTTAAGGGCTGAATAAAAAGTTTGGTTCAGATTTGGTACTAGTTCATACTTAATTAAGCCGATTTGTCAGATGGTGCTGAGGATTCAATAAAATTCAGTGTTCTCACTTGCATTCGTTTTGGGTTTTCGTAGTGAAACTACTTGCTAAAGTCTTATAGCTTCTGATTTACACATTTTGAACATCAATTTATCAGTTTGCTTGACATAGATAATGATAGTAGTAAAATTTACTCAACTCCAATACATGTCAGGGTAGTATCGTTCGCACAGGACGCTGTTGTGCGCGAATGTTACTCTTCATAAAAAAGGCATCTACCGGATTTTAGTATTCCGGGCTAGTATTATGACTTAGCGATGCCCAATTTTGGATATCGATGTTGATTTCTTAAGGATTTATGGACAAAAGTCCGCAAGATGGCAGTACAACCCTCCTCTAAGCTGGCGAGAACTATCTCCCAGCGCGGGGGAGATATTAGGAGGTGAATATGCTTTTAGAAGATGCTCGCAATTCAGTAGTTGACGTTGCTGACTTGAACCAGCTCAAGCATGAATTAAATCGTTTACAACCTGTGGACGTGGGTGACTATATCACGCAACTTCCCGAAAAACAGCGTGCTATAGCTTTCCGTTTGCTCAATAAAAGTCAAGCAATTGACGTCTTTGAATATTTACCTCCAGAGGTGCAAGAAGAACTTATTGATTCTTTGCATGATGCTCAGGTGGTACAACTTGTTGAAGAAATGAGTCCGGACGACCGTGCGGAATTATTTGATGAACTCCCAGCAAAGGTTGTAAAGCGGTTATTGCAGCAACTTAGTACCGAGCAAAGACAAGCAACAGCGACTTTACTTGGATATGCTGAAGGTACTGCTGGACGAGTGATGACAACCGAGTATGTTTGGTTGCGTGAAGGGTTAACAATTGGTGAAGCATTAAGCAAGATTCGGCGCCAAGACGAAGATAAGGAAACGATTTACTATGCTTACGTTACCGACGACAACCGTAAACTCGTGCGAGTTGTGTCATTGCGGCAATTATTGTTCACTTTTCCCGATGTTCTGATTCGAGAAATTGCTAGCGACAGAGTTATTAAAGTTCAAACCGAAACTCCTCAAGAAGAAGTCGCGCGAATTATGAAGCGCTATGACTTAATCGCTATACCAGTAGTTGACCGCGAAGAACGACTCGTCGGTATCATCACGATTGACGACGTGATTGATATTTTGGAAGAAGAAGCAACTGAGGATATCCAAAAGTTAGCGGGTGTTAGTGGTGGTGATGATGGAGCATTGGCGCCTCCCTTAATGACAATTCGTAAGCGCTTACCCTGGCTTTTAGCAATTATGGGTTTGTATATCGGCGCCTCAAGCGCAATTGCACCGTTTCAACCAGTGATTGCATCAGTACCTCTGTTAGCGGTAATTATGCCTTTATTCTCTAATACAGGTGGAACGGTTGGCGTTCAAGCGTTAACGGTCACAATTCGAGGACTCGGTATTGGAGAAGTTACTCCTAAAGACACTCTGAAGATTCTTAAAAAAGAACTAACGGCAGGTCTAGGAACCGCACTCGCATTAGGCACAACAATGGTATTGCTATCAATGATTTGGGCATCTCCTAGTGAAAGATGGGTTGGAGTCGTTGCAGGAATGGTTATGGCTATTAATACTTTAGTAGCTGTAACATTAGGCACATTTTTACCAATGGGTTTAAAGCGACTAAAACTTGACCCAGCATTAATTAGTGGACCTCTCGTAACTACAATGCTCGACGCAATTGGATTTATGATTTTCTTGTCGCTAATTTCGTTTGCTTTGAATGTTCTTCATTTACAGCACTAAGTGTTGATTCTAGATTTTAGATTTTGGAATAAATACCCAATAATCTAAAATCTAAAAATATTGCTTCAAAGCTATTTATGCCTACTAGCACCTGGAATCGTCATCACATTCTCTCTTTAGCAGATTTTACTCCTGTAGAATATGATGCAGTTTTACAAACTGCCGCCAGCTTTCGAGAAGTTTTATCACGCAGAACTAAGAAAGTACCAACATTGCAGGGACAAGTTGTGGCAAATTTGTTTTTTGAGCCATCAACTCGCACTCGCAGCAGTTTTGAGTTAGCAGCAAAGCGTTTATCTGCTGATACGCTTAATTTTACCAGTGCTACTTCTTCGATGACGAAGGGAGAAACTATTCTCGACACTGCAAAAACTTATTTGGCAATGGGATGCGACATTATGGTTATTCGCCATACTAGTGCAGGTGTCCCAAATGCTGTAGCTCTAGAAATGGATCGTCTTGGTGAACGTGTCAGTGTTTTAAATGCTGGTGATGGTCAACACGAACATCCATCTCAAGGATTACTCGATTTATTTACTATTTGTACCCTTATTGACCCGCTTCAACCTCGACTCGAACTTTTAAAAGATAAAAAAATTGCCATCGTTGGTGATCTTTTACACTCACGTGTTGCACGCTCGAATATTTGGAGCCTCACTGCTAGCGGCGCCGAGGTTCATCTTGCAGCACCCTCAACACTTTTACCGAAGTTATTTGCTGAATATATTAACGACAGTGAAGTAAGTGGACTGGATGGGCGCCGCAAATTATTTATACATTGGCATCTAGAACCAGCACTGCGCGATGCGGACTTTGTAATGACGTTGCGTCTACAAAAAGAACGTATGACCGCTCATTTATTACCGAGTTTGCGTGAATATCACCAAATGTTTGGAATCACACGCTCAAAACTCAAGTGGTGTAAGCCAAATGTAAAAGTATTACATCCAGGTCCAGTCAACCGAGGTGTCGAAATTAGCTCTGACTTAATGGACGACCCAGAATTCAGCTTAATTCAAACCCAAGTAACTAGCGGTGTTGCTGTTCGCATGGCACTACTTTATTTAATTGGTAGTGGTAAAGCTATTTGAACGGAAACATCTGTAATCTTGAAGCGTCAATATAGTTATGAGTTTAATCAATCATCAATCCTGTTAGAGCAAAACTTTTCTTCGTATCACCAAGAAATAAACTCTAACTATGGGAGCGCATCAGAGAAACCCGGTTTCTAAGTAAAAATGTTCTTTTTATTACAAAATATCAACCGAGAAACCGGGTTTCTGAGTAACAGACGACAAAAGTAGCTGAGATTTCGGTAAGATAAAGAAGCTATATTTTTCTGCATCGCAGGTAAAACCAGCAACTGCCGCATATCCCAAGGAATCTCTCATGGTAACTTTAAAAATCGTCGTTTATATTGTTGTTACTTTCTTTGTACTGCTTTTCGTGTTTGGATTTTTATCGAATGACCCTTCTCGCAACCCCGGACGTCGGGATTTCGATTAATGGCTTGATAATTAATCAAAGCACCCGCATTTTATGGAACGCGCTATGTCTCGTTTAACCATAAAATGCGAGTGATTGTTGCCGTAAGGTGGCACGAATTTAATCAACTTAATAACGCACCCAGTAGCGCGAATGTTATTTGAAGTTGAGTAAACCGCCTACGGCACTGCCTTCTTGTAAACTAGGTGGCCTGCCAATGAGCGGTAGCAAATGTAAAAATCTTTGATGTCGGAAGATTTTACGCGCTCACTTTGAGTCGTACTTCCGGCTTATAGTTAACTCCCTATAAGCTTACGTATGCTATATGCTTCATCCTGTTCTGCCGCCTGAGCAACCTGCTATCCAAAATTTATCAGATAATACTAATTCTCAAAATATCAGTACTCGTAAGGCGCCAATTAAAATTGCCCTTAATGATAATAATAATCATAGTACAAGAAAACAAGCAAACTCATCCCCGCTCTCTGAGAACGCTTCTAAAAGTCTAGTTGCCCAAACCCCTGCTAAACCAACTCAACCAGAAAAATTACCACCTGAACTGACACCACCATCTACATCACAAGGTGCAAAAGTGCTGGGGTCTGGGTTAACGGTTGGGTATTCTATGCAGCCAGATATTAATCAAGATGTTAATCAAACTGTTGCTAAAAGTCGTAATTTATCACAGCCTCAAGCATCCACATTAGTAAAACAATTAACAAAACCCTCACTATCAAACAGTACTTTAAGTACTAATGTTTCAAATAGCACATTTCCATCAAGTCAACCACCTGTAAACTTTGAATTTTACGCCCAAAATCAGCAAAATTCGCCTTCAACAATCGAATTTAAGTCCCGTCAAAATAACCAATCTACACCAACAGGTTCTCCACAGGCGCCACAACCATCTCCAACACCAAATCAAACACCCCAAACTACGCGAAGAGTTATAGAAGTAGTTGCCGACCGTCAAGAGTACGACGAACAACGTCGAGTTGTAACGGCAGAGGGTAATGTAGTTGTAAGGTTTGATGGGGCAGTAGTTGATGCTGACCGCTTGCAGGTAAATTTAGATAATTTAATCGCGGTTGGTGATGGTAATGTGGCACTAACGCGCGGAGACCAAGTACTGCGAGGACAGCGATTTACATATAATTTTGTTCAAGATGATGGCGAATTAGAACGTGGTAGTGGTGAAATTTTCATTCCAACTGCTGGAACTGACTTTGCATTCGCACAACCAGCTACAGCAACGAGTGCATCACTAGGAGTGCAAAGCAGACCTTTAAGTGACCGCATTCGTCAAAATCAACCCTTAACAGGTGTAGGAAGTCCTGGGGGTATTAATATTGGTGTTGGTACTTCCGCTAATGCGACTAATATTCAGGCACCAGGTACAGGTGGACAAGTACGACGAGTACGTTTTGAAGCCGCGCAAATTAGTTTTTATCCACGTGGTTTGCAAGCACGTGATGTCAAATTGACAAATGACCCGTTTTCACCACCTGAACTAGAACTGCGTGCCGATAAACTGACTTTAACGCGAGAGGCGCCACAGCGAGACAGAATAAAAACACAAGGACAACGGTTAGTCTTTGACCAACGCACAACGTTATCAATTCCTAGAAATGAGCAGGTAATTGACCGTAGAGAACGCGATGTTACACCACTAATTGCATCAATTGGATATGACGGTGAACAGCGTGGTGGTATATTTGTCGAGCGAAGCTTTGAACCATTTAGTTCTGATACGGCTAGTTTCACAATTACACCACAGTTTTATGCTCAAAAGGCAATAACTGGGAGCGATAATTTTGCTTCGCTGTTTGGTCTAAAATCTGAGCTTAATGCTGTTTTGAGTCCTACAAGTCGCTTTGAAGGAAATGCCAGATTTGAGACTCTAGACTTCAGTAAAATTGAGGACACTTTTCGGGCTAATTTGCGATATCAGCAAGCACTCGGCACCCAAAACCCGCATATTCTTAACTTAGAATACAGCTACCGCGATAGATTCTACAACGGAACGCTTGGTTTTCAACGAGTGCAAAGCAGTTTAGGAGGTGTACTTCTATCACCTGTTATACCTTTAGGCAAAAGTGGTATTAATTTAACCTATCAAGCTAGCGCTCAATTAATTGATGCAAATACAGATAGATTAGACCTTTTGGCAGCCAGACGCGATAATGACCGCATTTCTTTAGGAAGATTTCAAACCAATGCTAGACTCTTTGGTGGGTTGCCTTTATGGAGAGGAAAAGCATTACCTCCTACACCAACTGAAGGTTTGCGCTATACACCTAACCCACTTGTACCTTACATAACTGCTTACGGTGAACTCAATGGTACGACTAGCTTTTATACCAGCGGTAATAATCAAAGCACTTTACTTGCTACCGCTGGTATACAGGGACAATTTGGCAATTTTTCCAAACCCTTTTTAGATTACACAGCCTTTAATGTTAGCTATACTCAAGGTTTAAATAACGGTTTGTCACCGTTTCTATTTGACCGTGCAGTTGATAACAAAGTACTAAATCTAGGTGTGGTTCAACAAATTTACGGACCATTCCGACTTGGGCTTCAAACCTCAATCAACCTTGATAATGGGCAAAGTCTTAGCACCGAATATTCGTTAGAGTACAGTCGTCGTACTTACGGTATTACGCTACGCTACAATCCTGTTCAAGAATTAGGAGGCATTAGTTTCCGCATTAGTGACTTTAACTGGACTGGTGGTACTGACCCATTTTCTGATCCGACTGAGGTTAAACCAGTAGTTGGTGGTGTGGAGCAGCGATAAAGTATTTTTTATATCATTCGTTTAACTCTTTTTTAAGTAAATCTGCTCGACAACATCCCCATCGCCAAGGGTGTCTTTGTTCTTTGTTGGTATGGGAATAACTAGCCCAAACGCTACCATCGGCAGCTTCATATATAAACTTAATTGCTACAACGTATTCGCCATAATTGGCAGTTGTAACTTTTACTTGCTCTCCAACAATAAATGTTTCTCCACTGCTTATGGTCACTTCCTCTAAATTTTTGTATGGAGGTGGTTGTGGCTTTTTAAGCTGCGGTTTTTGAAATGCTGGTTTTTGCGGTCTGTCTTCTTGATTTTCTGTAACTTCTTTCTGCACCGAAGCCGACTCAGAAGGCGCCTGGTATAAGGATGTAAGCTCTTTTTCTAGAGCCGACTCAGGGCGCTTTAGGTTCGTTTGTGTAACTTCTGGAGCAGAACTAGACTGCGACTGAGTTTCAGATGGTGGTGCAACTTCTTCAGTCTTTTTAGGTTTGATGCCTAGTAATTTTTGCTCAACTGGTGGCGGACTTGTTTTTTCTGCGTCAGCCAAGACATCCTGCTGAGGTCGTTTAGGTTTAATACTCAACAGTTGCTGCTCCGGTGCGGAAGGAGTTTCTGGTTGAGAGGAGTCTTTATTGGATTTTGATTTTGATTTAGGCATACCGAAAGATAATGCTACTTACAATTACTGCTGCTAACCGTTCTTTTTTTATTCTAAGGCTGTGGTTTTTTAAGGACAGGTGGTTGTGTTGGACCACTTGGACCATTAGAACCTGGGCCTTTTTTGGGAAAAGGTTTCTTGGAGGCGCCATCTGGTGGACGACGATAACCTCCTCCTCTATTTTTATCAAAGGGTTTGCGTCCAAAACCTCCTGGTCTTCCTGGAGGCGCCAGTGATGCAATATTTTCGGCTGACTGAATCACTAAATCGGTACCCACACGTTTGACCTTGAACTCCCAAAAGTTTTTTGCAGCTTTGGGTGGCAAATATCCCAGTAGTTTAAGCTTGAAGTATTTTGGCACATCATCAGGTTGAAGCGCAGCCCGTTGTATCTTAACTACTATTAAGCCTTTTTGGTTTTCTTGAAAAACGACTTCCCCTTGTATCGAAAATTCATCTGCTTTGTATAGCAAGTCTGTTTTTTCCAATTCTGGATGAAGAGTTTCTGGTTCCCAAATACCTGCTATCTGCACGTGTAGAGGTATGGGAGATTCTTCTTTAGGGGTTTTTGGGTAAACTACCCACAAATGCTCTTTCTCCAAATCAACGATTGACGATTTCACCAAACCAAGGACTTTACCCTTAACAACCGCGTCGATGATTGTACCGTCCGGTGCAAGCAATATTCCCTTATTGATTTCTTCAGCGCTAGGAGTGTATTTTCCCCACAATAAGCCAATAGCTCGATACTGCTGTGGCTGGGTTGGTTTTGGAATCGGTTGAGACAATGGTGGGTTGGAAGCTGGTGGCGAGGTCTCGGTAGTAGTATCACTCATGTTACAATCTCATCAGAGTACACGAAATAAGCATTGTTATTGTTACATTGAACAATGCTTTTCTCTTCAAATTGTCAAAGTTATTTATAATACTGCATTCACAATATATTACGCAAGTAGATTGAGAATTATAGTAGAAAAGCATTTGAAATACATTCTACCCCTTGCATAGATAAACGTTACTTGTTAACTCATCGCTCTATATCTCACTTGTGTTGGCATGTTTATAAAAATATAAAAACAATATTAGGTCATTTATTGGCTACATATTTATTTAACTTATAATTTTACGTGAAGATTTGCTGAATTAACTTAAGTATTCTTACGAATTTATCCTCTAACCACAGCATCAAATTATCCAGCCACTCCAAAATGCTTTCCAAGATATGCTTCTCGTACCTGACGCTCGTTGCTCTAATTTCCACAAATTCAGGTTTATCATCCGAAGTAAGTATTTGATCAGCTTGTTTTATCTTAACGCTGTCTATAAGATTCAAAATTAGAATATCTGATTCTACTTGTTGAGTTGCAGCAGGTTTCTTGGGGTTATAGGTCATATTACCCTTTATGTAACTGCTCTTAACCATTTGACTAACTTTTCGCGTCGCTAGTTGTTCATCATGACAAGATTGATTTAATAATCTTTGGCTCTGCCTACTTGCTAGACGCTTATTAGTTGAGACTTCTTGATTTTCACTCCGTAGCTCTTCTCCAAACAAATCGTCAAATGTCAACCATAAATCTTCAGTTTCGTCTGCTACTTGCTTTAAATTTGGTAATGTTGCGCTATATGACGGATGTAATTGATTATTTGTAACTTCGCCGTATTGACTATTTACTTGACTATTAACTGTAGACTTGACAAAAAAGTAATTAATGGCGTTTATGACGAGCGTGCCAATGGATGCTACTAAGCTCTGATTTGGATTATGGCGCCTCACGGTCAACATACTCGATTCGAGGTGAGCAACAAAAGTATCTAGACCAGATATATATGATTGTGTAGATAAGTTTGTAACAATTTCTTGATTCTGTTCTAAGTTGTGTTGAGTTGGAATTATACTGCCGCCTGTTAATTTATGTAGTAATTGGTCTATTTCCGGTAATAAATTTTTGTTAGACTGTACTTGCTTGCTAGATAAATACCATAATCGCCAATACTCCGCTACCTCTGCCACTATTTTATCTTGTATCATTTGCTGCTGTTTTAAAGTGAGTATATCAAGCACTTTATTCTCTTCTGTTACCAATACTATATGCTTATTTCCTAATTGAGTTGCAATTCCTTGCACTGTTGACAAATACAATTTTACTGTATCATTTATTTCTAATTGCTGATGATATTTTACGTAATCTAATTTTCCTGCTACAGAGTTTAAGCTGTTTTCAGGGCGTGATGGTATTTTTTTTACCATTTGCAGCATATGGACAATTGCTGTATCGCAATCAGGAGTACTCTTGTCCTCAATAGTATTAGTATCTGAATTTAGCTGCTTCTGTTGCGGCGCCTCTGCGTGTCGAAGTTGTTTATCAGCAGAATTTACAGCTTTCTGAATTAGCGCAAATACAGGATAAAGTAATGCTTCTAACGACCAATTAGCACCAACTCGTATTGTGCGCCAAGTGCGTCCCATCGAGTCACCGAACCGCTGCGACTGGCGGGAGAAAAAGTTAAAAAGCCTGCTTTGATAGCGACTGGAAGTCATGATAAAAATGGATACTGTAAACGACTGACAAAAATAAGGGTGATTGGTCAAACTGAAACTATACTACCTGTATTAAATAGCTTTTATAACCAAAATTTAAAATACGTAAATACTTAATAGGTGTTAAAAAAGCATATTAGATTCAAACCTAGAAACCTGGAATATACGTTGATAGCATGTAATAAAAATGACGATTTTGCGTAGAAACCAGGTTTATGCAGCGTAAGTCCTACTTTATTCAAGTTAAAGACTGAAATATATTAGCTCAAATATGACTCCTCAAAACCCTGCAATTGATACCAAATTAATTATCACCGCAATTGAGAACCTCCGCGCCCTATCTCAAACCGAGGTTCAAGCTGCTTGGCGATATTCACTTTTAGATTTGACGGCAAATCAGGTATTTCAAGAAGATATATCAAAATGGGATGGCGCCATTACTAACCATAAAGGACATATTGCTTGGGAACCTGGACGTAGGATTTTATGGTTAGCGCAGAAGATTACTGTTCCCGAATGTTTGCTGCCAAGCTATTCACTACAACGAAAGTCGTTACGCTTGGCTTTGGTATGGTGGGCAGAAGATGTGCAAGTTTATGTTAATGGTAAACTTGTTGCCGCTGGAGATTTGTTTGACTTTTCACCACGTGTACTGTTATCGGAAGCAGTTACACCTGGCGATGATTTTATTGTAGCGCTGCGCTTAGTTAGTCCGGTGCATGACTCTGGCGCCTTGATGCGCTCGCACCTCGTTTTTGAGTCGTGGAGTCCTGATGACCCCGGTTTCGTCGCTTCGGAGATTGCTGTTGTTAAACAGTATTTGGAGAGTTTTGCTCCTGATAAGTTATCTGTTTTGGCTGAAGCTGTTAATGAGTTTTACCACGGAGACACTCTTGGCACAGAGAGAGGATATCTTAAAGTCTGGGAGGATTTAAAATCTAAAACAATATACCTCCTCGGTCACGCGCATTTGGACTTGGCATGGTTATGGCAAGTTGAAGAAACTTGGCGCGCTGCACAAAATACTTTTGAGTCAGTATTAAAGTTACAGCAGGATTTTCCTGATTTGGTTTTTTGTCACTCAACTCCCGCTTTGTATGCTTGGTTAGAAGAAAATCGTCCTGATTTATTTGCTCAGATTCAAGCTACAGTTCAAACTGGTAAATGGGAAGTTTTAGGGGGCTTTTGGGTCGAACCTGATTTAAATTTGATTTCGGGAGAGTCAATAGTTCGACAACTTCTTTATGGGCAGCGTTACACCCAAGAAAAGTTTGGCAAAATTTCTCCTATTGTCTGGGTTCCTGATACTTTTGGTTTTTGCTGGACACTTCCACAGTTTATGCTTTCTGCTGGTATTGAATATTTTGTGACTCAGAAATTACGCTGGAATGACACTACCAAATTTCAGAAAGGCGCCTTTTTATGGCGTTCTCCTGATGGTAGTGAGATATTTAGTTATATGTCGGGACTTATTGGGGAAGGTATTGACCCAGAAAAAATGGCTGCGTATAGCTGTGAGTGGGAAACTCAAACTGGTATAAAAGATGCACTTTGGCTTCCTGGTGTTGGCGACCACGGTGGTGGACCTACTCGTGATATGTTGGAAATCGCTCAACGCTGGCAAAAATCTGAGGTTTTCCCTAAATTAGAATTTACTACTGCCGAAAATTATTTACGTCGTATTCAATCAATGTTGATGGAAGACGTGACATGTCACGTCTCTACATATTGTGATGAATTATATTTGGAATTTCATCGGGGTTGTTATACCACACATGCCGACCAAAAACGCTTCAACCGAAAGTGTGAGATTTTATTATATGAGGCAGAAATTTTTGCTGCATGGGCTTCGATTCGCTGTGGAGTGAAATATCCAAAAGCTGAATTGGAAACTGCTTGGAAAAAGTTATTATTCAACCAGTTCCACGATATATTACCTGGTTCATCAATTACCGAAGTTTATACTGACGCACTACCCGAATGGCAAGAAGTTGAAAGAGTCGGAACTGAGATTTTACATAAATCTTTACACGAAATTGCAATTCAGGCGCCTTTACCTACACCACTACACAAAGACGCTAAACCAATTTTTGTTTTTAATTCCCTAAACTGGTCACGTACTGAAGTCGTTAGTGTAGACTTACCCGAATCTTTTTCTTTTGCTTGTGTTTATTCTTCAGACGGTATAATACCTTCACAGTTAAGCAACTTGTCTAAACTATTATTTCTTGCTGAAAATATACCCTCTGTTGGTTACAGTATTTTTTGGCTTTGCCCAGGTGCATCTGATAACATTACTACACCTGAATTTCAGGGATTTTCTCTAGAAAATGAATATCTACGGGTAGTTGTCAATGAAAATACTGGGGATTTAGATAGTATATACGACCTAGTTAATCAAATAGAAATTCTTAATGGCGCCGGAAATCAACTCCAAAGCTGGAAAGATAGCGGTCAATATTGGGATGGTTGGAATATAGACCCAAATTACGCACAGCATCCTTTACCAGCTACCCAGTTAAAATCTATAGAATGGTTGGATAGAGGTATCATACAATCTCGTTTACGTGTAGTTCGCACCCTTGGAAATTCTGAATTTTGCCAAGATTATATTTTAGATAAAGGTTCTCGGTATCTCAAAATAGCAACGCACGTTAATTGGCAAGAACGTCACGTTTTAGTTAAAGCTGCTTTTCCTCTTAACATTGAATCAGATTTCGCTACCTATGAAATACCTTGTGGCGCCATTAAGCGTACAACAAAACCCCAAACACCTGAAGAAAAAGCTAAATGGGAAGTACCAGCATTAAAATGGGCAGATATAACAACCTCGAATTCCTACGGTATTAGTTTATTAAACGACTGTAAATATGGCTACGACGCAACACCAAATCAACTTCGATTAACTTTACTGCGAGGTTCCGAATGGCCAGACTCAGAAGCTGATAAAGGAATGCATGAATTTACGTATGCTGTGTATCCTCATGCAGGTAGTTGGGAAGAAGCGCAAACAGTACAAAAAGGGTATGAATTAAATACTCCGTTACAAGTTGTTATGCGTAAAGATGTTATATCTGGCTTGGAGTCAGTTAAAGATAGCGTTAGCTTTTTGAATTTAGGCAGCGAAAATCTTGTTTTAATGGCTTTTAAACAAGCTGAAGATTCTCATAAGTGGATACTTCGATGTTACGAATGTAACGGAAAAGAAACACAAATTAAAGCGCAAAGTGATTTTGGTATAGTCTTGGAGGCACCTGTCGATTTGTTAGAGCGTCCTTTACAGAGTACTGAGTCATCAATCAAACCCTGGAAAATCAATAGTTATAAAGTCAGTTTTTCAATTTAATTATTTTCTGTAGGACATTATCATCTTGTGGAATGGGCATCCTTGCCCGTTCAACCTCTTGATGCGACCCAACCACCTACCCAAAGTCCTGTATAAAATCTTGTTATATTTGTAAAACCAGTTTGCTGTAATAATTCATAAACACGCGCTTCTTCTACTGGATAAATACCTTTTTCAAATGTGGCAAGCATCTCTTTTATGTTTATTTCAGTTCTTCCCATTTCTTGCCAGTAGGATTGTATATAAGTAATTATTCGTTCAAATTCGGGTGTACCTTTTTTACCAAATATATCAACTAAAATAAAAGGCGCCCCCTCTTTCAAGCGTTGAGCAATACTTTGTAAAAAGCCTAGCTTACTATCATCGGGAATGAAATGCATTACCAAAATCGATGTTGCTGCGTCGTATAACGGTGTTGATGTTAATTCGTGCGTGTAGGTTTGTTGTAATGTTATACGTTCCGATAAATTATGTTGCTCGATTTTGGTGCGTGCTATTTCAAGCATGTTGGCACTAGGGTCAATGCCTAGAAATGACCATTTTGGGTTACTTTGACTGTATCGTATCAACTCCATTCCTGTGCCGGCGCCTACTATTAGTAGGTTCGCGGTTGTTGGAAGTTGGGATTTTAATATTGATAGTGCCATTGTATGCATTGCTTCGTAACCAGGTAGGACTTGACGCGCCATTTCGTCGTATTCGCTGGTTGGTACTGTTGGGTTGCTGTCGAAATGAATTGTTGGTTTTTGCATGGGTTCTTGTGGGGTGGCATCCTTGCCCGCCCTGTGTATTTTGTGTGCTGGGGGCGGGTTTTGGGGGCGGGTTTAGAGGATTTTGCGTTTGTGAAAGGAGGGTATGGGTTAACCCGCTCCTACGGTAATGGCGTGGCGGGCTTTGCTGATTAATTCGTCCATGCTACCTACGTTTAAACGGTAACTTAATGGGTGGGCTATTAAACGGGCGGTACTTTCGTACAGTCTCTCGATTTCTATTAAACCGTTTTCGTGTAGGGTTCGTCCTGTGGATACTATATCTACGATAGCTTCGGAGATTCCTGTGATGGGTCCTAGTTCCACTGAACCTGATAATGGGATGATTTCTACTGGTAAATCAAGACTTTGGAAGTATTCACGCGCGCAGTTGACGTATTTTGATGCAACTCTACCGTTCGCTGGCAAATCTAATGCTGAACGATAAGAACTTGATTCTTTTACTGCTACTGATAATCGACAGTAACCAAATTTTAAATCAACAAGGTGAGCTACGTTAGGTTTTTTCTCTCGTAATACGTCGTATCCAACTATACCTAAATGTGCTTGCCCATATTCTACATATACTGGAACGTCTTGTGCCCTAACTAATAGCCCTTTAGCTTTTCCACTTGCATCGGGCAGTTGTAATTGACGAGTTCCTGAGTCTAAAAAAGCACTAAAATCTAGTCCAATATCTTGTAATAAGCGAATGCTATCTTTTAAAAGTCCACCTTTGGGCAATGCAACAGTAATCATACGAAGTAGGGGCAGGTTCACAGAAATATAATATTATGAAAATCCTTTTGGTTGATGACGAAGTAGAGCTTACAGACCCTTTAAGTCGATTACTGACGCGCGAAGGGTATAACGTTGATGCTGCCTATGATGGAGTACATGGCAGTGAGCTAGCACTGAGTGGCGATTATAACTTGTTGATTTTAGATTGGATGTTACCTGGAAAAAGCGGGCTAGAAATTTGTCAAGAACTCCGGCGCCAAGGTAAAACAACACCTGTACTATTTCTCACAGCAAAAGATACGCTTGATGACCGAGTTCTTGGTTTAGATGCAGGAGCCGATGATTACTTAGTTAAACCCTTTGAACTGCGGGAGTTACTAGCACGAGTACGGGCACTGCTGCGACGTTCATCAACTACACAAGTGCAAGAGGTACCTACTGCGCGTTTAATTAAAGCTGATTTAGAATTAGATATCGAAAATCAAGTTGCTTACCGTACTGGTAGAGTAATCGAACTATCAGAAAAAGAAAGTCAGTTATTACAATATTTTATGGAAAATGCAGGGCAGTTACTTACACATGCCCAAATTATGGAAAATTTATGGAACGATATGGAGCAACCAAGTAGTAATGTAATTGCAGCATTAATTCGCCTACTACGTCGCAAAATCGAATCTACAGGAGAAACACAATTAATCCATACCGTTTATGGTAAAGGTTATCGTTTTGGCAATTAGTAGGGCTGGCAATGCCCACCTTACAAATACTCTTGTGGAACGGGCATCCCTGCCCGTTTCACATCTATGGATTTCTGCATTTTTTCCTTTAATGCTTGCGCTCTTTGATAAGCCTCTGTACGGTTATCATCAACTTTTTCCATCCCAATCTCTTCAAGACTTTGAATGTAATAACGCAACCGCGCGCGCATAGCCCAAACACCCATTGAAGGAAAAATAGCTAGTAATAGTATTAATGGGGAAATTGGCAAAAATGGTAGATTGAATAGTTTTTGAATTTTTTTGATATTAATAGCGAAAGGATGTAAATTCTCGCTGCCAACACAAATTACTGGCAGAACTGGAACCTGATAACGCTGACTTAATTGCTCAAAGCTAATATCAAAGTTTTGTAACTGATAGCGTTTTTGCCAACCTTTTTGCGGTCCACGCAATCCTTCAGGAGCATAAAGAATTACCTGACGTTCTTTAACAGCATTTTCAAACGCTTTAAATTCGGCACGTATACCACCCAGAACGTTTGACCATCCCACAGGCAACCACCAGACTATCCAAGGGTGTTCAAATAAAGCTACTCCAGCAAGTGGTTTTATAGTCCAATTACGTTTTTCGCTCAGTAAATATCCAAGAGTTATAAAATCCCAAGGAAAGCACATTCCAGCATGATTCATAACTACTATTAGAGGCTCTGTTGCTGGTAAATTGTCAATTTGCTGTAACTCTGCCCGGAAATATTTTTTAATAATCGGTGTCAATATTTCCTGACGAAATGCCTGTTGATAATTATGATTAAACTCAGTTTGTTCGTTACGGGGTGAGCGACAACCTAAACGTAACCAACGTATTAATAAAGCTAAGTAAAATCCACCAGGAATAAGAAATAATCCATACTCATACCATTTCCAACCATCAGGGTCAGAATGGTAATGTTGCCAGTGACGATTTAATAAAACTAACCATCCTGGGGGATACCATAAGCAAAACCAGTCAAACCAGCTATATTTATAGCTATTTTTATCACCCTCATCTGAAAATGCTTGTAACTGAGGGTTTATGACACTAATATAACTTTGCGATTTCTGATTTATCACGATTTTATAACAGATTTTACTAAATGCCGTTGATTTTAACTTTTTAGACTCGATTTAAGCCTCTTTCTATAGAGCTAATTTATATATTTTCTATTTTAAAGTAAATAAATATACTTCGCCACTCTTTAATTAATGTAAAAAATGTAGAGACGCTACATGTAACGTCTCTACATAATATTGATTCTTCGCATATTTATGATTGGTTGTTGAAATCTTGTTTTTCGCTTCTCAATATGTTATTTATGTAGGCATTTAAATATACAAGTTGTAAACTGTAACATGCTGATAAGCAAAATCAAGAAGTTGTCACTAGATGAAACTTCTGGCTGGCGCCTTGTATGTGTACTAGCTGGCATTTTTTTTGTACTAGTATCATTTTTTGCACTACATCGGTTTTACAGCTTCTATGCTTCTTATGACCAAGCACTTTTTGACCAGTTGTTCTGGAACACTATCCACGGACGTTTTTTCCAGGGTTCGTTATCGTCGGGTCAATCCAGTGCTGTTATTGCTGATGCTCAGATACATAAGGTTTTCTATAATCATTTAGGACAGCACTTCGTCATCGATTTTATATTATGGTTGCCAATATACGCTTTGTTCCCAACAGGCGCCACCTTAGTTATTTTACAGGTTGCTTTAATGACAGCGGGTGGTTTGGTTCTTTATGCTACTTCGCGTCATTATTTGCCTACTAACATTGCTGTCTTAATAGTAGCTGCTTACTTTGGCGCCAATACAGTCATTGGGCCGACATTGGCAAATTTTTATGAATATTGTCAAATTCCTTTGTTTGTATTTAGTATGCTCTGGGCATTTGCAAAACGTAAATGGTCATTGTTTTGGTTATTTGTAGCATTAACGTTAGGAATTCGCGAAGATATCGGAATCACTCTATTTGGTTTTGGGCTTTACTTAATATATACTCGTCGTCATGCTAGGGTCGGAATTGGTTTGTGTTTGGTTAGCTTTGCTTATGTGTCGCTGATAACTAATCAAGTCATGGAATTATTTTCTAATGATAATTCACGATTATATTTAAAAGGAATTTTTGGGAAATTTGCTCCTGGTAATGATAGTCCCAGTACGCTACAAATTTTGTGGGGGATGATAACTCACCCTGTAGAGGTTTTCAAAAGTGTATTCATTCCTTTTGATAGAAGGGTACGATACATGCTCAACCACTGGTTGCCTTTGTTATTTATACCAGTAATATCGCCTACTGCTTGGATAACAATAAGTCCTCCTTTATTAGTCCTTTTAATTCAAGAGCGAAAACTTGCCCTTGGTGTGAATATTCGATATGCTTTAACTGTAATGCCAGGTATTTATTATGGCGCCATTATATGGTGGTCACAAAATCAAAATAAGTTTAATGCTTCTGTACAGCGATGGTGGATTAGGTGTATAGTTTTATCATTAATTATTACTATGATATCGAGTCCAAATCGTGCATTTTACTTTTTAATACCTGAATCATTTAATCCTTGGGTATACACTGCATTAACTCGTCAGTGGGAACATGTAGGACACGTCCGCACGTTGATGAATAATATAAATCCTTCTTCAAGCGTTTCAACAACAACTTATCTACTTCCGCATCTTGCCACTCGTCGTAAAATTGTGCGTTTACCTCATATCCAAATACAAAACGATTTGAAGCAAATTGAATATGTAGAATTTATATTAGCAGATGTATGGCGTGATTTACGCTACCAAAAAGTCTTTCAAGATGAACGAACTGATTTAGTTAATTTTGCTTCGTTAGTAGACAGATTGATTAATGAATATAAATATGGGATTGTAGATATTCAAGATGATGCCATACTGCTGCAGAAACAATTGATATCGCAACCAAATATTCTAAATAAATGGGCGAAATTACGTGCAGAATTACAAAAATAAAGTTGATATTTTTCTTATTAGCCCCCTGACGTGTGGGGGGATTAAAATCAATAATGTTGAGTTTTTTGGTTTGAAGTAAATTTATAACAATGGCTAACAGCAATTTTACGACTTTCAAATAACTCTTGCAGTGCGTAAATAATTTTCTCTGCTAAAGCATTTTCAAAGCTGGCAATAAATTCTTCACTGGAAATGTTACCTAGAAAGAACTGTTTTGCCAAGTCACACTGATTTTGAATACCATCAAATCCAATTAGTTTCACAATAAATGTAGCGATGGGAGAGTGTTGTAAATCGCTGTAGTTACTTTTAGCGCGTCCAAATTTCAGTACATTCCACACCTCTTGTTCAATATTGTTTTTTATCTCACGGGGATTTACAACTTCTGGCAAGAAATGTTCAAGTCGCATAAAAGTAAAACCACGCAAAGGCACTTCCCCCATCATAATGACTAAGGGAATGTCTAACCCTATGGTAAATGAAATCGCTTCAATCAAGGCAATGGTGACAAGTTTAGCTTTTAGGTATAGTTGAGCAATCTCAATATTTCGTTTGGCATAATATTCAAAAATATTATAAGTATGGCGCCGAGGTTCATCTTGAAAACAGCGAAAAATAACTTCAGGTTTGAGTGAAGCCATAAACCCTTCCATTTTTTGAATAGCCAGTCTATAGTCGGCAACTGTATAAGCACCAGTAGCGCTAAGATTATGATTCGTTTCGGGAAGTAAGTTCCAGGTATTTGCTAAAAATCTTGCTGCACTTGGATGCGCGAAACTAGATACATCGCGGTTAGCGACACGCACACCTCTTTTTATGGTTTCACATAGTTCAGCATCTGTAACGAGTAAGTAGAACTTCTCGTTTGTGAATTTTAAGCGTTCTAAAAGTCGTTCGCTTGCTGTTAAACCTTTTTCACATGCTGGGCGAAATGGAATAGTCGCTTCGATACACGCTACTATTTGCATTAACAACGGCGCTCCTGCAAAGGGTTCTAAGACTTTCGCAGCAACCAAAGCGCTTAAAAACTCGTTTTGTCCTGCATAAGGGTTGAGAACTTGCCCAGGAACAAATCCAAAAACTGAAGTAACAATTTCAAAGATTGTATCAGCTGGTAAATCTGACTGATTGCGAATTGTTAGGCGCCCATTAATTTCTTTGGTAAACGGAGAAATATAATAACCAACATTAAAATGAATGCTCCAATCAACTTGTACATAAACAAGGTCATGGAATAATGCCGCCAAAACTTCAATTGGGTCTTTGCTGCCACCGACTTCAAAAATATGTTGCGGAGTATGAAAGAAGCGCCAAGGGCCCATCATGGGCTGCACAATCAAGTCAGTAATATGCTCAAGTTTAGACTGCGGAATCTCCAATTTGAGGCTTTCGGTTGCCCAGGTCAGCCGCTTTAAGCATTTTTGATACGCTTTTGCGCTATCCATTTAACATCCTCGTATGAAACCAATTTAGAATAAAAAACTAGCCTGGGTAAGTGTTAACGTACACTTGCTTAGTTCTTCTCTATATATAAGCGAGGATTTATGTATCGGGTATCCGGTAAATTATGGAAAAATTACATCAGTATTTTCGCGTATATGTAGAGACGCGATTATTTCCTGCGGGACACTACGTGAACGCGTCTCTACAACACCACAATAAATTACGCGAAGGCTTCAGCTTTATAGCGAATACCAGCTTGCTTAAGCCGTCGCAAAACTTCACCCAAACGGTCACATTCCGAAATCAAGCTGACGCGCACGTATCCTTCACCACCACTACCAAAAGCATTACCTGGTGTTACCACTACACCTGTCTTTTGTAATACATCAAGCGCAAAATCAGTTGAACTCATTCCAGGTGGGCAAGGAATCCACAAATACATAGTGGCTTTGGTTTTCGGAACATCCCATCCTAATTGTGATAATCCTTCAATGAGGAAATCACGACGGGTTTGGTAGCGTTTTTGAACCTCGTACAAGTAAGTATCTGGAAGTTGTAAGGCAGTTTCTGCCGCAGCTTGCAATGCCGCAAAAATACCGTAATCCAAATTTGTTTTGAGTGTTCGCAGTCCTTGGATAACATGACGGTTGCCAACTACAAAGCCAACGCGCCAACCTGCCATATTATAAGTTTTGGACATCGTGTGAAACTCTACACCAATTTCTTTGGCGCCAGAAATTTCTAGTAAACTCGTAGGTTGATAGCCATCGAAAGCCAACTCGGCGTAACATAAATCATGCACTAGCAAAATTTCGTACTTACGAGCAAAAGCAACTATTTCTTCAAAAAATTCACGTGGAGCAGTTGCCGCAGTTGGATTACTAGGATAATTGAAATAAAGAATTTTAGCTTTACGTGCGACCTCATCAGGAATTGCCGCTAAATCAATTAACCAATTATTTTCTGGCTTCAAAACCAAGCTATAAACATCTCCCCCAGCAATTAAGGGTCCGCGAAAATGTACTGGGTACGATGGCGAAGGCACTAAGACAACATCACCTGGATTAATATAAGCTAGCGCTAAATGTGCCAAACCTTCTTTAGAACCAAGTAAAGGTAAAGCTTCACTGTCAGAGTCTAACTTTACACCATAGCGACGATAGTACCAATTTGTTATACAACGTCGAAAACTAGCAGTTCCTTCAAATGGTGGATAACCATGATTTGCAGGGTTCTGCAACGCTCTCACCGCAGCATCAATTACTGGTTGAGGTGTACTACCATCGGGATTACCCATTCCCAAATCAATCAAATCTAAACCTTGTTGCCGCGCGTTTGCCTTGAGTTCATCTAACCGGGCAAACGGATAAGCCGGTAAATTTTGTATGCGTTCTGCGGACTTAATCCAACTTAAACTCATTGCTCAACCTCATCACTCACTCCCAAAACCGAAACGCGACTTGTCGTATTATCAATTGGCGCCGTTGTAGATACCATTGCTGCCATCAACTGTTCAGAAGAAACTTTAAACGGTAATCTATGAATATCTGATTTAGGGTCGAGGGCAATTTCTACGGCACAAAGTAGTTGTCGCAGAGTCACATCTCCCAAACCTAAATCATTTAAATTACGGGGCAGACCAATTTCTGCATAGAACTTTAACAACTGTTGCCTTGCAGAGGAAGCGAGTTGGTTACGTTGAATCATCTCTTCTAAACGCAACTGCACCAAAATTCCAAAAGCGACTTTTTCTCCGTGGATACTATGGCGCCCGCAAATATGAGTTAATCCATTGTGAACTGCATGTGCTGCAACCGTTCGACATTGGGCGCCACCCAAACCACCAATTACCCCTGCCATGAGAACAGAAGCATCAACAACTTCGCGCCAAGCTTCACCACCTGGTTCTTTGAGTGCTTGTAAGGATTTTTGGAAGAGAATATCGCGTAATACACGTGCTTGCTGAACAGCAGCAATAATCATAGTTTGCTCAGAATGCCCACTACTAACCGAAGCTTCATACCACTTCGCTAAAGCATCGCCAATACCTGCCACTAAAGTCCGAGTTGGCGCCGTTTGCACCAAATCGTAATCTAAAATAAGCAAATCAGGACAGCGCGCTAACCCAACATCGTAAAGAAATGCTCCCTCATCCGAATAAACGTTTGATAAAGCAGTCCATCCAGCACAAGTTGCCGCCGAAGTTGGAACTGTTACTACAGGCACATCTAACTGATAAGCAATAAGCTTGGCTGTATCTAGTGCTTTACCACCGCCTACACCAATAATCACATCACAAGAATGCTTTTTGGCTTCTGCACGTAAGTTCTGCAAACTAGCTTCACTACAATCAGGAGTGTAACAAGCACATGAGCATTGCAACGAAGAAGCATTTAAAACAGGCTTCAGAAAACCTTCAATTGCAGTCAGCGTTTTACCACCAATAATCAAAGGACGCTTACCCAAACGGGCAATATCATCAACAGCAGCTGCCAACACTTGGGTACCGCGAATTACCTTCGCAGGGGCAACTGCAAGGAAAGATAACGAACTAGAAGTTTGAGTAGACAACTTTTCGGTTAAAAATTTATTAGGCATATAACTAATTAACTAACAGTAACATTTCTGCATACTTTTTGATAAAGTTCTTAACTATAACTATCAGCTTTCATTTTGTTAATACATATGCATTAAGTTATACATTAACTACCTTCAAGTAATATTTTATTTCAAAATAATAAAAATTGTATCATAAAACACAAAATTGGCAACGGATGCTTAACGGATGTAAAACTTATCCGTTACATCCGTTTATAATCCGTTGCCCGCTATGCAGTTGGTTTTGCTAATAAAGCAAATTTATCTTCAAAAATTTCAACTGCTATGCTTGAGTCATCGCGACTAGCCAAAGAGCGTTTGGCTTGTCCAACGTACAAAGGTATTGAAACACCTGGTTCTGGGTGAATTACGGTACGTGCGCGGATTAGCATGAGATTATTAGTACCAACACCGAGGCGCCCAGAGGAATATAAATCGTTTGCAGCTTGGCGAAGAGTGGCATCAACTTGGGTTTGGGTGATATCGTTCTTAAGTGAAATTACGGTTTGCGTCGCTCCATTGTCGTAGACTAAGTTGTAGCGAACGGCACCGGGAATTACTGTCCGTGTTAGTGGCGCCAGTGATAAGGCAAACAAACCTCCTGTAACAACTAACATAAACCCGGTTGTACCCACAAGTCGAAAGCGAATACCCCATTTAAAAACAAAAGCTAAAATTGCTATAGCGGCTAAAGCTAAAGTCGCAATTCCCGACCACTGAGTATATTGGAAAAATTCCGGTTGGATATTCATATAAGAAGTCGCGCGTTGCCTTTTAAGTTTTATTAACAAATCTATATTTTACTGCGTAGGTGCAAATTTATTTTCATAAATATCCCCAAGCAGATAGATAGAATAATTTATACCAAAGACTGATTAATCAGGTTTGGGCGGCAAACATAATAAGCAGGTATATGGAGTAGAAAGTAAAAGGACGAAACTCGTGTCTAAAGAATTAAAAGCAGGTGACAAAGTTAAATGGAAGACTTCGCGTGGAGAAACGGTAGGAGAAGTCGAAGAAAAACTCACCTCACCCACAGATATAAAAGGGCATCACGTAGCAGTTTCTAAAGATAATCCTCAGTATTTAGTTAAAAGCGATAAAACAGGTAAAGAGGCAGCACACAAACCAGATTCACTCGAAAAAGTAGATTAATCACCAGTAACAAACTATGAGTAAAGAAGTAAAATCTGTAATTGAAGAATTTCGCACGTCAGTAAACATGAAGCCAAAAGAATTGGAGTCATGGTTAGATACGGAAGAATCAAAATCCGTAGGGATGACGAAAGATGGGGAAGACGAATCAGTAGGACATAAATCTGGAAAGTATATTATCGAGTTGCTACAAAAAGATGAGGATGAATATACAGAAGATGATTTTGCTCACATGAAAAAAGTAGTGAGCTATATTCATCGTCACTCAGCACAAAAACCAGAGGGTGATATTGAAAACACCCGCTGGTATTATTCCCTCAAAAACTGGGGATATGACGCAAGTAAATAGATTAATAAATATTATGTAGAGACGTTACATGTAACGTCTCTACAATTATCCAAACCAGTGTGAAGGTTCGCAATTTGGTTGAACTGTATCATTAAACAATCTGCTAATCCATTCAGATTTTTGTTCCATTATTGAACAAATTCCTTGGTGAATTATACTTTGCACGTGCAACTTTGCTTGCAACGGGTTACGTGGTAACTTATAATTGATTCCACAAGCTGTATCAAAATCGCTATCTAAGCAAGGAATCTGCGCTGCTACATAATCTATTAAGTCTTGATTTATGTCAGGAATTGCAAATACTTGTTGATAAGGAGTGTAAGGATATGTATCTAAAACCTTTTGTATTTCTCCAACAACAGATTGCAATGTTAATTTAACAGCAGTTTCCATATTTATACTCCCTTGATTATTTCAAATATGACTAAGTTTACAGTTGTTGTAAGTAAACAAATTTTTCTCAAGTGAGTTTTTCAATTTATAAAGCTACTTGAGTTATATTTCGCTTCTTAAACAAAAGTTCATCTTGAGTCAACAAATTTTTACTAATCAACATAAGTCTGCCGACATCCAAATTTAGTAAGCAGCCTTATCTTAATTATTTAGATTTTTTGATTTTTCGCGCAAAAAATACACAAAACTCATTGTGAACATTTTGGGCGCCATCCCTTAATAATAAATTTATTATTAAGAATTAGCTTCACCATCTATCAATTACAATTATTAGCTCTAATTGCTGTATATTTCCTACTATGTATTAATCCATACAAATTATTTAGCAAAAAGGTTGTTGTATTGTAAATATACAAACAAGTGTAATTAAGTAGTTGGTATCAAAACTTACGACTCATCTATTCTATGAAACAATTATTAGGATAGGTAGTATAATTATTTTTTTTAATTATTTCTTAAGATTTGTCGAAAACAGTACGTATATATACTTAATAAGTACGTAGGTGTAACCCAACATTAATAACATTAATAGTAAGGTGGGCCGAAGACCACCCTACAACCTACAATTTCCAATCTTTGAGAATGGTATTGGGTCGAAGTTGAGAGTTTACAGCACGTGCTGCGCTGAGTCCAGAATCAACGGCGCCTGAAATTAAGTTACCTCCACACCAATCACCGCAGCACACTAAGGGTTGTAAAGTTTCCGCAGTTAAAAAAGTTTCTTGTAAGGGAGTGCTAGGAAAAGCATAACGCCAACGATGAACTTGTAACCAATCAGGCGATGCAAGCCAGTCAAACCCGACCGAGTTGGCAACAGTACGTAACATCTGTTGTCCTACAGGCTGTAAATCTTGAGTCTCTAAATTTTGTGCGGCAAAATCAGCGCTACTTTGAACTACGAAAACAGGTTGTGAGGGGTTAAGACGTTTAGTGCTATCGAAACCAATCCATCCTAGGATATTATCGTTCTCAAATGTTATGGCTTTCCATTGAGGAAGTGGTGTTGACGTACCTGGATAACCAGCCATGACGGTAATACTTGGGAAGAATTCAACCGAACGCAGTTTGTTAATAAATGTGGAATTAAGAATACTACCTTCGAGTGGTTCAAGTAAGGTTAAAGCTTGGGGGGCAGGAATTGCAATAATTAAGGCTTTCGCGGTTATTGGCGCCGTTGTTGATTCAAGAGTCAGGCGCCATTGATTATCATCAAAATTAACTTCAATAACGCGCTGTTCAAGAATTACATCTAAACCTTGTGCCAGAAACTTAGCTATAGAACTCATACCATTCAGACTTACATACCTCGGTTGCATCGAAGACACAATATTCTGTGTCTTTTCCATAAAAGTACCGTTCCAAACTTGAAGAACGTTACGTTGTACTAATAACTCAACGAACTGAGTCATTAATTTACCTTTTGGCTTGAGGTAACATGCACCGTGGTCAGCACAAGTATCATGTAAGCGACGAGTTGCGACTCTGCCACCAAAACCACGTGATTTTTCAACTACTAACACCGAATAACCAGCTTGGGTTAACTGCTGCGCGCAAACTAAACCAGCCATTCCGGCGCCTATTATTACAACATCTGTCATTGGTTAGTGGTAAATGGTTAACGTATAAGTGGTCAATAATGAATTAGCTGTTAGCTACTACTATTACCATTGACCACAAAAAGCTGATAGTAGAATAAAGAACAGAGAACAAGCTGTGCGATTTGGAGGAAGGGAAATTGGATGAACTGAGGGAAGCCTTGGAACTGGCAACAGAGGATGAATTAAAGGATTTAACAGCAATCTTGTTTAGTCGTAAATTCAACCCCCTCGATTACGTACAGACACCCGAACCAATCGAAGTGCAAAGCCAAAGCCGTGAAGCTTGGCTATCGGCGCTAGAAGAACGCTTTCGGTATTTAGCCGCCGATGGTATTACGGTTTTACGGGGACGCACCAATCAAGTTACCTATCGACAAGCCCTAATTCAGGTTTGTAAGTATTTAAAAGTAACTTATTCAGATGATTTAGCAACAGTTGATTTAGAAGCTGAACTTTTTCTACATTTATTAGGGCGCGTTTGGCGAAAATTACCCGCTGCGGAAAAACAAAAGTTAACCGAGCGAGTACAAGCGCAGCTGGCAAAATCGATATCCACAAACGAACCACTACCTTTATTATTGCAACCCGACCCACTGGGACTGATATTTAAAGGTGGTAGTGCGCTGGCTTTAACTTCGGTAGTTCAACCGCTGTTGCTTAGACAAATCGCGCGTCAATTTGCTACGCATTTCGCAGCGTATCAAATGGCACGTCAAGCTGCAATTCAAGGAGGAAAAATAGCAGCCGACCAATTCCAAAATTACGTGGGTTTACAGATGGCACGTCAAGGAATGGCAGTAAATGCAGCACGATATGGCGCCGCGCGTACAGTGTTTGCCTTTATTGGTCCAATGATGTGGACATGGTTTCTTGCTGATTTAGGGTGGCGCGCGATAGCAACAAATTACGGTCGGATAATCCCCACGATTTTTACAATCGCACAAATTCGTCTAACTCGTGGCGAAGAATGTTGGGAACCGGCTTGACTTTAATGTCATTAGTCATTAGTCATAAGTTTAAAGTTTAAAAGTTATTAGTCATTTGTTGTTAGTCTTTCGTCATCAGACCCAGGACGAGCAGGCAAAAGACTAAAAACAATTAGCAATACTACTTTTGACAAATGACTAAACACGGTTCACAGCATCCAGATTCAAAATTACAACTACCTTGGAATTTCGCCCAAGTTGGAGTGTTGATTTTTCCTCTAATGCCAGTATTGGGGGTGATTAACTTAAGCTTGGCACTACTTATTACTTGGTGGTTTAAGTACAAAAATATTATCCGGCGCCCTATGAATCAGGGATTTGGCATTTTTAGCTTAGTGCTTATTATCACAACGTTTTTTGCACAGGAAAAAATACCCGCACTACTGGGATTACCAAATTTTGTACCTTTCATTTTATTATTTTGTGCTTTTGATACTTTAATTCAAACAACAGCCCAGCTACGGTGCCTTGCCTGGATAATGGTAATCACTTCTATACCAGTTGCATTACTTGGTTTAGGACAAATGTTCCTAGGTTTAAAAACCCCCGAATTAATCTTTAATATATTTGGTTGGACAATTACACCTGGTGGAAACCCTCTGGGTCGCATGTCTTCAGTATTTATGTACGCGAATATCCTGGCTGGGTATTTGGTAATAGTTTTTATTCTCGCATCTGGATTGTGGTTAGACAAGATAAGCGAAAATAAAGGTATTTCATACTCAGCACTCAGAACTCAGCACTCATTACTCTTCCTGACAATTGCTGTGCTTCTCAATTTTGCAGCATTGATATTAACTAATTCCCGTAATGCTTGGTTAATAGCAATTTTAGCTTGTGTTGCTTATGCAGTTTTCAAAGGATGGCGCCTTATAGTTGGTGTTTTTGGCGCCGTTACAGCTAGTGTACTTTTAGCAGCATTCGCACCGACGCCTATCGCTGGGATATTTCGTACTTTCGTTCCAGCATTCTTTTGGGCACGTTTAAACGACCAAATGTTTCCAGACCGACCAGTTCAACTAATGCGAACAACACAATGGCAGTTTGCCTGGTCAATGGCACAACAGCGTCCTTTAACAGGTTGGGGACTAAGAAACTTTACCCCCGTATACCAAGAAAAAATGCACATTTGGCTAGGACACCCCCACAACTTATTTTTGATGCTATCCGCAGAAATAGGAATACCCAACACACTATTATTTATAAGCTTAATTATCTGGATTTTAATCTCCAGTATACGAGTACTAAAAAAATCAATATGTTCTGAACAAGACAAACTAATATTCTTCAGCTATTTCCTAATTGTCATATCATGGGTAATTTTTAACACAGTAGACGTAAGTTTATTTGATCTGCGACTCAATGCGCTCTCATGGCTGTTACTAGGCGCCGTTTCCGGAGTATCTTACCGCTACAATCACGCTAAACAACAACTAGACACGTAATACGAACTTTCGCTTTCCTCAGTAAAAATCAGTGTATATACCACTGTCATCTAAGTTTACACGTTAATAAAATTACTAGTATTCACATCTATGACTGTGATGTGACTAACGTGGAATTAGTCACTGTTGCTGATTGTTGGGAAGGTGTAGGTAAGACCGTATCATGGATTTACCTGCATAACAGGGCATCTTAATAAGGTGCCCTTTATTTTAATAAGACACAGAAACCTGGTTTCTTAAACACTAAGCATCACAATCTTCAATTTTAACCAAAAGAAACCAGGTTTCTTAAATCCATCAATAAAAAAATCACTTATGAAAACATATTCAAAACTAGTAATATACCTACTAGGTACACTCGCCTGGAATCTCCTATCCACACCAGCAGAAGCCTCAGTCGTATGTAAAAGCGGCACAATTGTTAATCACGCAAACGGTCAACTAGACAACTGTATTCTAGCAAAAAATCTAACCGTGCAAGTGGTGGTAAACAATGTTACAGCAACAGTTCCTTGCAAAGCAAACGATTATGTAACATTTACAGGAAAAGGCATGTTTCAAAACTGTAGGCTTTCAGAAAAAATTCAAATTTTGTATGGTAACTCAGCCGGAACATGTGAGAAAGAAATGATGGTTCATATATCTAAAGATGCAAACGACAAGCAATATCTAAGTTGTCGTTATTAAATAAGTTAGAACCTCTCCCCTGCCCCTCTCCGTTCACGTAGTGTGCCGCTTCGTCAAGCGGAGAGGGGTATAAGTTTTGTATTTTTAATAAATTAGTAAACTGACAGCAAATAGTTATTTATCCTAAAGTTAAAGTTTTCATGCCATAGTTAACACTTAACGGTAATATTGTTAACCACTGTAACCCCAATATCGATTCTGTAATTTCATCTCCAGCAAGAACAGGAATTATATACTCTTGTTCATCAAGCAATACCTTTCCCTCGTAAATATCAAATGCACTTTCTCCCCTTGCCATTCGCATCATGTTGTTCCGTTCGATTATATTCCATCCCAAAGCATCTACATCTTGAGTGTCAAGAGCCAACCAGCCAGTTGTAAATCCTGTATTAAGTAAAACTTCTATAGGGAAGAGTTCTTCATTAACAGTTATTAAATCGATATCAAAAAGTAGTTCACCTATATCACCAAACCGACCAAAAATCATATTCTGCCGCAAGTCCCTGTCTCATTTAAACGAAAAGTCACAAGCCAACCGCTAGGATACTTCTGGCGCGCTTTTGCTTCAGCAGCTTGTTCCAAGGGGTCAATAAAATAGTCTCCAGTATTTGGCTCAATAATAATGAACCAATCATAATGATTATCAATTACTTGCGGGCAAAGTTGGTCAAAAAAGATTCTAGCCTTATGACATCGTGCATCACGTTCAGCTTTTCGTCTAGCTAACTCTTCGGGTGGAATTGTGTGTTCGGGAAATAGTCTACCTTGGCGCCCTCATCGCCAAGGGTGTCGAATAAGCTTTACTTCTGTCATAGTTTAATTACACAGCAATATTTGAGCGCTAATTATAATTATACAGAACATATCCTTGGCAACTAATTAAAGTAAAGCGTAAAATTTAACAGTAAAATCAGGTACGTTAACATACTGGTGTTACAAGCACCAATGTCGCGCGTACCACTAAATATTATTTAATTAATATGCCTGCTAAAAAAGGATACTGGCTCTCAAGCGCACTGCAAATAAAAGGTTCTGTTATCAGAGCAATACATAGACGAGTTATAGGTTGTGGGATTTTTGCTGTTTTCATTTCGGTACTTCATTATTACAAGCTTCCTGTATCGCAACCTATTTTAAGTAATTTGATACCAAGTATAGTTTTAGGTTTATTGCTTGTATTTCGTACCAATACTGCATACGAACGCTTTTGGGAAGGTCGAAAGTGTTGGGGTTCTATGGTTAATAATGTCCGAAACCTAGCTCGGCAAATATGGGTTTCAGTAAATGAAGTTGAATACGAAGATAGAAAAAGCAAAATTGCGACATTATATTTATTAGTAGCATTTGCAGTAGCGACAAAAATTCATTTGCGAGGAGAACAAGTAAATGCCGAGTTAGAAGAACTCATGCCTGAAACGCGGTACGCAAAATTAACAATGATAAATAATCCTCCTCTCGAAGTTGCCTTTTGGATAGGAGATTATTTACAGCATCAATACGACCGTAACTGTATAAATAGCTATCAACTTTCAGCGATGCAAGAACTAGTTAACCAATTAGTTGACAACCTAGGCGCCTGTGAAAGAATATTGCGAACACCAATGCCACTAGCTTACGCAATACACCTCAAACAACTATTATTACTCTACTGCCTATCATTACCGTTTCAAATGGTCGCCAGCCTAGGATGGTGGACAGGCTTTGTTTCAGCACTAATCAGCTTTACACTATTTGGTATCGAAGCAATTGGCTTAGAAATAGAAAACCCCTTTGGCTACGACGCAAACGACTTACCCCTAGATACTATTTGCAAAACCATGAAGTCTAATATCGACGATTTAATCAAACTAAAACCCAAAGTCCACGCCAATTAACACCCTGTACTCTGTCATGCCCAGGTAGAAGCATCTTCAAGAATTTTACCCTTGTTAAATTATTGGACTTTGGACAAAATAATAAATTTGCGAACAATGTTCGTGAACTAAAAAAGGACGCAGCTTTTTATCCCAGTTATGAGATTAACTGAGTAAAACAAGTATATTTACAGAAAAACTACGCAGCTTGAGGGTATGGAATGTTTGATTTTTGACTTTTTTTGATGACAGGATGCTTAACTCTTTTCGTCTGGGTCTGACCCCTCACCCTACCTGTTGAATTTCCTCTGGGTTTTGGTGAATTTCCTGTCTGATATTAGAGAAATATTGAACGAACTTAAACCATTGAAACTTGCTGTTTGTTACCCTGATGGTTATGGATATACATATGACTACCAACACTCTTACGCATTTTCAACTACTAGGTTAGCAGCTTTTACTCAATCACTTATAAATTCTAAGATACTGAGCCTTAATAATTTCCAAGGTTTTTTATCAGGTTATCGTCAGCAAGTACTTGCTAAATTCTTGAAAACTAGTTTTTCTAAGGTTCTAATTTATCACTTAGCATCATATGATACTTATTATGCTTACATACTTGGTCATGTTACTGGTGATTGGCTTGGTGTACGTGTATCTAGAGGATATGAGTATACTTAATTTAGGCTAAAACAAATTACATTTTATAAGCGTATTAGTGAATGATTTACTTCAACTTGCTTTTGCCTACTTGTTTAAAGTACAGAAAATACTTCCTGAACAAACTGCTTATATTGTTCGGAATTTTCACTTAAAACTGGAGTTTAGACTAAATGACCGAACTCAAAAGAAAAAAATAGGGGGTCTGATTGAGCACAGACCCCTTTTTGACAGATGCTGAGATAAGAACCACCAAATCTCACCCTGCCAATATGAAATCTGACAAACTTCGAGAATTCCGTCAAGCTGCTTATCAACTTTTGGGCAAAGCACACGATGCAACATTTGAACTAACAGATGCAATATTAACAACACGCAATGCCTATAGTCTGGCTGATTTATCTCTGTCACCGTTTTTTCGGCGCAAGTGGCCTAGTATTTATGAGGCGCTACAAGATAGCAGACCGAAACGAAACAAATTGATGCAGTTATACATTAAGCAAATGCCGGCTGAAGGGCGCCCATTGTTAGCGGGAGACCATACAGCATGGTCTCGTCCCGATGCAGTAACTCTTCAAGAGAGAACAATTGAACACAGTGTTGCTACGGTGTCAGGAAATAAACCAATTACAATTGGGCAAGGATATAGTACAATTGCTTGGGTGCCAAAAGATTCAGGTAGCTGGGCGTTACCTTTAAGACACGAGCGGATAACTAGCTACGAAAATCCAATTGATAAAGCAACTTGGCAGTTACAGCAAGTGTGTAAATATTTACCATCTAGACCAATTTCTGTCTGGGATAGTGAGTATGGCTGTGCCCCCTTTATCTCAAAAACAGCTGATATTCCAGCAGATATTCTTGTACGTTTGCGTTCAAATCTTTGTTTATGGACAGCGCCTCCGGAATACTCTGGCAAGGGGCGCCCTTCGATTGCATGGTAACAAATTTAAACTTAATGAACCAGATTCATGGCAGCAAGTAACGATGGAGTTGGAGCTAAATGACCCAAAGCTTGGATTTGTAAAAGTTCGGTTATGGGAAAATTTACATTTTCGTAAAACCGCAACACGTCCAATGTCTTTAATAAGGGTCGAACGTCTGGATGAAAAAGGTAATTTGAGAGTAGCTAAACCATTGTGGTTAGCTTGGGTGGGAGAAGAGATGCCTTCATTGTCTGAGGTTTGGCGCCTTCCTGAAACGCCGTTTTACCGTTGATCATTGGTATCGTTTTTTAAAGCAACGTCTTCATTGGACTCTTCCAAAACTCAGTACTCCCAAGCAATGTGAGCGTTGGAGTGATTTAATGCCACTGATTACTTGGGAATTATGGCTGGCTCGTGATATCGTTGCTGACAATCCCTTACCTTGGCAGAAGTCCTTAGACAAACTAACACGCTCGTTGAGTTGCCCAAGCTATGAATTTAATTTTAGAGGCTATTGGCACTCCTGCCCATTCACCCAAACCTCGCGGAAAGTCACCAGGCTGGGAAGAAGGAAAACAGAGACAACGTAGAATTCGCTACCCTGTAGTCAGAAAAACTACGCCAAAGCCACGTAAAGAACAAGAAAAATCGGCTTAGTCTCAAAGATTTTTTCGCTTAATGATTGTTTTTTATAAACTCAGTGCTGCTGGGTAGTTGTTTGCTGCTTAGTCTAAACTCCAGTTAAAAGGTCTGTTAAATTAAAGTAACGAGAAATTTTATTGTCATTTTGAATACGATTATTTACCTCAGTAGTTATGCAGCTAGCTACAAGAATAGTTTTAACTTCTATATTAGTACGACGAGCTTCTTCAAAGGATTTAATCGCGGCGCCGTATCGTTCTGTTCTAATGCCCCAGCAGGGTCTGTTCCTCCTTTAACCTCGACTACACCGACTGTTACACCTTGATTATTTATCAGTGAAATATCGGGTTCGCTAGAAAAAAGTATAGAGGTACGGTTGGCTAACATCACACCTCGGTACTTTTTAAGGTTTCCTAATTGTTCTTCAAGTTTATTAGAATCGTATAATTCTATTCCACCAGTACGCAGAATAAAAGCATGAAGAAGATTTTTTATTTTGCCTCTTTTATGATAAGTCTCTGTACTAATTTTTCTGCTTCTTCTCCTATAGCATTACGCTATGAGCCATCAATTTGCGTCCCTGTAGATGCTAAAAGTATTGCATGTAGCTCTTCTTCCGTAATACTTTCTACAGAGCTGTTTGATAAGTCTGATAAAATTTGGGATAGCTTTTTGTGTATTGCGTCTTTAAAGAGTAATATTTCCCCTTTGCAAAATTCTTTTTTGCCTCTCGAACGACTCGAACGAGAATCCCAGCGTAAATATTGACCGTCTTTACGGGTATAGCTAATATCCTCAAGAATACAAAATGCTGCAAAGAGTAAAATATTACGTATAGAAATATCTTGAATATGCTTTTTACAGTAAGAGATATAACCTACTAGTTCTACCTCTTGAGGTTCAGGAAAGGCGCCACTTGTAATTGCTAGATGATTAAATGCGTACTGTTGGTCATAATAATCAGAAAAATTTATTGTTTTAATTTGATTAATAACCAAACTTAAAGCTTCTACATCTATTGCTCGTGCGTTGATTTTTGCTTCTATGGCAAAAACACCAACGGGTAAAAGTTCAATTCCAATAGTTTGCCAGTTTAAATCACTTGCAGTAAATAACGATGTCCCAACTCCTGCAAAAGGGTCAAGTAAGGCGCCGGGTTTTGGTTTTAAAGTTTCAATTAGGTATGTAACGAGCTTTTCTGAAAATCCTTCTCGATACTTGAGCCAAGAAAACTGGGTTTCTTTGTTGGCTTGAAAACTTACTAAAGTTCTATCTAAACAAGGATTGTGAATAATTTTAGACTTGTATTTATTGTAAAGGGCGCCTCTTTTAGTATTAGAAGTTATTAATTGCGAGTCGCTTTTCTCTAAGATACTATTTTTATCCATTATTTAAAAACCTTATCTGTGCTGCTTCATAATAAATTTAGCATCTATTTAGCTTATAAAATACTAAACAGTTGTTTAAAATTATTAGAGATAATGTCCAATGATTCCACAAGTCGAATATAAAGATTATGCAATTCAAGAATATTTAGAGTTTGAGGTTAACTCACCAGAACGACATGAGTATATTAATGGCAAAATTATACTTAGGAGCGGTAATATACCTAATCATAACCAGATAGCTGATAATTTTGCTACTGACCTTAATTTTGCTGTCAAGCGCCAATTTTACCAAGTTTTTATCGTAGACCAAAGGTTATGGATTCCCAAAAAGTGTATTTATGCTTACCCACATGTGATGCTAGTTCAAGGTGGCTTGGAATTTCAAGAAGGACGCCGGGATACAATAACCAATCCGTTAGTAATTGCTGAAGTTTTATCAGAGTCTACTAGAAGTTATAATAAAGATGATAAGTTTGCTGTATATCAGACTATTTCGACTTTTAAAGAATATATTTTAATCGACCAATACGAAGTACATGTAGAGCAGGATTTTAAAACTGATGATAAGCGTTGGACTTTTACTGAGTATGATGATTTGAATGAAACGCTTTCTTTAAATTCAATGCCTTTTGAAATAGCTTTGGCTGATATTTCTGACAAAATTCAGTTTGAATAGAAAGATTTAAGCCCAAAAATAGTATGGTAGGCACTGCCCACCCTACAAATTGTTGTATAAAATCAACTATCCGTTACATCCGTTATATCCGTTGCCAGTTACAATTTCCGAATACCTTTCTCTATCCCCTCACATACTCCCGTCAAAAAATCCAAATCCAAAGTATCAATAGTATCACTAGCCTGATGATAATGAGGATTTCGCATATTCGCGGTATCAGTAATCATTATCGCGGGATAACCAGCATCCCAAAATGGTGCATGGTCACTACGCCTGGTATCTCGCACTATTAAACCGCGATTAGGTACAGGCAACCACTGACTTGGTACACCAACTTTACGAATACTGCGACTAATACTTATTAAGTCACGTAGTGTTCGCCAGTTACCAATTAACGCTATAAAGTCACCTTTATTAGGATAAATCTTTTCTAACGGCGCCGGATACGCTTGTGAGTTAGGTGTTTTTACGCAGTACCCTAGCATTTCTAGCGAAATCATCAATCTTAAAGGTTGCTGTTCTTCTTTAAGTTTTGCCGCGTAGCTAATACTTCCCATTAAGCCATACTCTTCCATATCAAATGCAATGAGTCGCAAAGGATATTTAGCTGGTTCAGTAGCGAACATGCGCGCGAGTTCGAGTAATACTGCTACACCCGTAGCGTTATCATCGGCGCCAGGAGAACCTGGTACAGTGTCGTAATGGGCGCCGATTAAAATTGGTGGCAAGCTAGCCTTTTCAGACTCCACCTGACAAGGTAAATTCAATATGAGATTGATACAGTTTTTACCGCCAACTTTAAAGGTGTGGATTTCCACACTTCCCCATTGGGCAAATGAAGTTTGAATGTATTGCTGGACAAAGAAATGTCCACCCGATGCTATGTATGGGTCGCGGTCGCGAACAATTTGATTCAGGTGAGTAATAAGTTGCGTCTTCAGGTTCACAGAGTCTTAGGAGAGAAAAAGGAAAAGGGATATATATTGAATCTATGTGTAGCAGCCTTCTGCCTTCATTTTTTCGAGTGCAAGATACAATAAGTCAAGCTAAGGTTTCTAACGAAACAAATAGTTTTATTAAGATAAATTAGGAGAACAGTAACGCATGGGCAAGGTAGTCGGCATTGACCTGGGTACAACCAACTCAGTAGTTGCTGTCATGGAGGGTGGCAAGCCGGTGGTGATTGCCAATGCTGAAGGAACACGTACAACACCCTCCGTTGTCGGCTTTAGCAAAGACGGTGAACGAGTTGTTGGACAAATGGCACGGCGCCAAACAGTTCTAAACCCGCAAAATACATATTTCGCAGTTAAGCGCTTTATTGGACGTAAGTATTCTGAGCTTAGTCCCGAATCGAAGCGCGTTCCTTACACAATTCGTAAAGACGAATTTAGTAATATCAAGATTGTATGTCCCCGTTTGAGTAAAGATTTCTCTCCCGAAGAAATTTCATCAATGATTTTGAAGAAATTGGCAGACGATGCTAGTCGCTATTTGGGAGAAAAAGTAACTGGTGCAGTTATTACAGTTCCTGCTTATTTTAACGATTCGCAGCGCCAAGCTACGCGCGATGCTGGCAGAATCGCTGGTTTGGACGTTTTAAGAATTCTCAACGAGCCAACCGCCGCATCTTTAGCTTACGGTTTGGATAAAGGTCGTAGCGAAACTATCCTTGTGTTTGACTTGGGTGGTGGTACTTTTGATGTCTCGGTGCTGGAAGTTGGAGATGGTGTTTTTGAGGTAAAGTCCACCAGTGGAGATACTCAGCTAGGTGGTAATGATTTTGATAAAAAAATAGTTGATTGGTTGGCAGAGAAATTTCAAGAAGAACACGGTGTCGATTTACGACGCAGTGACCGCCAAGCTTTACAACGTTTACTCGAAGGCGCCGAGAAAGCCAAAATAGAACTTTCTGCCGTTAGTGTTACTGATATTAATTTACCTTTTATTACTGCTACCGAAGATGGCCCTCAGCACATTGAAACACGGTTAACTCGCTCTGAATTTGAAGGATTATGTGAAGATTTATTAATGCGAGTGCGAACACCTGTTAAACGCGCGCTTAAAGATGCTGGTTTACGTCCTGATGATATCGACGAAGTGGTATTAGTGGGTGGTTCGACACGAATGCCAATGGTAAAAAGGTTAGTTGAAGATTTAATTGGCATTGAAGCCAATGAAAATGTTAACCCTGATGAAGTTGTGGCAATAGGCGCCGCTATTCAAGCTGGTATTATTGGCGGTGAACTCAAAGATGTTTTACTACTCGATGTGACACCACTATCAATAGGGTTAGAAACAATAGGTGGTGTAGCTAAAAAATTAATTCCCCGCAATACTACAATTCCCGTTCGTCGTTCGGATATTTTCTCCACATCAGAAAATAACCAAAATACTGTGGAAATTCACGTAGTTCAAGGTGAGCGGGAAATGGCGGTAGATAATAAATCCCTTGGTCGTTTCAAGCTTTATGGTATACCCCCAGCACCGCGCGGTATACCACAGGTACAAGTATCTTTTGATATAGACGCTAACGGGATATTACAAGTAACAGCCCTCGACCGCACGACTGGACGCGAACAAAGTATTACTATTCAAGGTGCCTCGACATTGAGCGAGTCAGAAATTACCCAAGCTATTCGCGATGCTGAGAAATTCGCCGAAACCGACCGTCAACGTAAAGAAAAAGTCGAAAAGCGTACTCGTGCCGAAGCATTGATTTTACAGGCAGAACGTCAACTGCGAGAAGTCGCTTTAGATTTTGGAATGCAGTTTGCCCGCAGTCGGCGCCAGCGTATTGATAATATATGTCGTGAACTGCGTGAAGCATTACAAGCAAACGACGACAGAGGTATCGACCAATCTTATGCTGACCTTCAAGATGCATTGTCCGAATTGAACCGCGAAGTGCGTGCGTACTATGCGGATGATGAAGATGATGATTTGTTCGGCACCATTCGCGACATCTTTACAGGTGGCGATAAAGACGACCGAGATAATCGTGATTATGGTAGAGACTATGGTCGCGACTCCAACCGTGATTATGGTAGAGACTATGGTCGAGACTCCAACCGTGATTACGGCAGAGACTATGGTCGAGATTCCAACCGTGATTATGGTCGTGATTCAAATCGTGATTATGGGCGTGATTATGGTCGAGACCCTGACCGCGATTATGGTTCTTCTGGAAGAAATTCTGATCGAGATTCAAGAAATGATTACGGTAGAGGAGGGCGTTCGGACTTTGGCAAACCTCCTGACTCACGTCGCGACCGTCCAAGTTATCGAGATAACTGGGATGATGACGATGATGATTGGCTGTAATTTTAGAGTAATGGCGGGTTTTCCCGCCTTTACGCCATATTAACTATCTGCTACTCGTTAATTATGTAGTAATTTAATGCTACGTAATAAATTCTCAATCCGGAACACAATTTAATACGGAATTTGACGCGCGTAACTAGTAATGGTAAATGACTCAATAGATGCGCTACGCTTACTGCACGTTCAACGAGTAAAACTTTATAATCTCTATTTATTAGTCTGATTACTGGTCTAAATAGAAAAATCGCTCATATATTAGTTAAACACCTAATTATGTCACTCAATTTGCAGAATTTTCGAGATTACTACGAAATTTTAGGAGTATCCAAAGATGCCTCGTATGAGGATATTAGGAAAGCTTATCGAAAATTAGCGCTTCAATTTCATCCTGACCGCAACCAAGGAAATGAGCAAGCCGCAGAAAAATTTAAAGATATTAATGAAGCTAAAGAAGTTCTTTTAGACGAAGTTCGACGCGCACAGTACGACGAATATTGTCGTCATTGGAAGCAAAAAGGTTTTACAAGCAAAACTCCAAAAAGTGCCAGTTGGGGAGGTAGTAGTAAAAATAATCGTAGTAATGGTACTGTAGACCCTGGTCAGTACAGTAGTTTTGATGAATTTATTAACCAGGTTATCGGTGTTGGCGCCACTAGTAAAGAAACAAGAACGGCTTCTAATGGCTACACAAATGGTAACAGCGACCCGTTCCGCAATACAAGAAGCAAAGTGTCTTACAACGCGAAGGAGCGACCACAGCGTCGTGATATCGAAGCACGTTTAACTATTCCGCTCACTAAAGCTTATCAAGGTGGTTTGGAACGAATTCGTCTTGAAGATGGACGCTCGTTGGAAGTAAATATGCCTGCTGGTATGGTGACTGGTCAAACGATTCGACTACGTGACCAAGGTATAAACGGCGGTGATTTGTACTTAAAAATAACAGTTGAGCCAAATTCACAGTTTAAACTTGAAGGTTTAAATATATTGTGCCAAGTTCCCGTTACCCCAAGTGAAGCTGTATTAGGTGGGCAAATAGAGGCGCCAACGCTTGATGGCCCTGTTAAAATGTCAATCCCAAGTGGGGTACGTTCGGGTCAAAGATTTCGTTTAGCTAATAAGGGTTATCCTAACGAAGCTGGTAAGCGTGGAGACCAACTTGTCGAAATTCAAATTGTTACTCCCAGAACTATCAGCGACCAAGAACGCGAACTTTATGAAAAGTTACGCCAAATTGAGACTTTTAAACCACGCGCTGACTTACTGTAGACCTATACCCGAACCACTATTACTCAATGTTTCATGTTTGATTAGCGCATGTTCCATAGCTTTAGAATAATAGAAAGCTTACTACTAGTAGCTATTAATCATTCACTCTTATTTTAGTGGCGGGGAAATGCAAGAGCCGGAACCAACTTATTACGCATTGCTAGGACTGCATCCAAGTGCGTCAGTAATTGATATTCGACGCGCATATCGTGAACTCAGCAAACTGTACCACCCAGATACTACTGAGTTATCAGAGAAAGTTGCTACTGCGAAATTTCGGGAAATTAATGAAGCTTATGCTATCCTCAGCAGTCCTGAGCGACGATTGAACTATGACTTTAAAATTGGTTATTCACGTTTTGGGGTTATTCAGGCGCCTCCCGATTTAAATCGTCCATATAATTCTTACGATTGGAGTAAGTCAGCTTATCTCGATGCTACCGACCGTCCGCTTTCAAGTGGTGAACTTTTTGCACTCTTTATCCTAGGGCTAACGTTTGTAGGTTGCTTGTTACTTGTTGCTGTGGTCGGTTTAACGCGCGGAGATAGTGCATTTGTTTCTATTCATCAACAACCTGTTTCTGTTGAACAACAAATTACTAAATTGCCAGCATCAACGAAACCTCATACATTAAATAGCCGTTTATAAGCTAAAAAAGATAAAATTTTTAATATTAATGTAGTCATTATTCTCTGATGCCTGTAATTATCACTTACAGGTGTTTTTATCCTCAGTACATAACTTATGTCTCAACTTTCTCCTGACACACCTTTATACAGCCATCCCTTGCCAGAAATTGAACAATGGTTACGCGACCAAGGTTGTGAGCAAGACAACCGCGAACTACATTGCTGGCGCCTAGAACAAACCAACTGGAACGCGGAATTATGGCTTGATGTCGAACAAATCACGGTTCGATACATCCAAGCTGGAGAAAATGGGCAAGATATTCAACGGTCGTTTAAATATTCGCTCTCTCGTCAAGATGTTGAACAAGCGGTGTTTGCTGGGCCTTAATGAGTACCTCGTAAGGTGGGCAGTGCCCACCCTACAATTATGCTTTTCCAAACCGTCGTTCGCGCTTTTGAAAACTTAATAAGGCACGGTGAAATTCGTCGCGGTCGAAATCGGGCCAAAGTGCATCTGTAATATATATTTCAGTGTAAGCAATTTGCCATAGCAGGAAGTTGCTAATCCGCATTTCCCCGCTTGTGCGAATTAATAAATCTGGGTCGCCAATGCCAGCGGTGTAAAGATGACTCTCAAAAGTCGCCTCGTCAATTTCTGAAGGTTTAAGCAAACCTTGCTCGACTTTTTCAGCAATCGCGCGACAAGCTGATAATATCTCTTGTCTACCACCATAATTAGTGGCAATAGTAAACTTTATACCGCGATTGTTCCGCGTTTCTTCCATTGCGTCACTGATTTGCTCCTGCAAAGCAGCTGGAAGTGCATTTAAGTTACCAGCAAATTTTATGCGTACATTCTCTTTCATCATTTCGCGCAACTCACTACGCAAAACTACCTGAAATAAAGTCATTAAAAAATCAACTTCTTCCTGGGGTCGTTTCCAGTTTTCAGTTGAAAAAGCATACGCAGTTAACGCTTCTATTCCCCAATCATTACAGGTACGTAGTAATTGCTTGAGAGACTCAACCCCGCGTTTATGACCCATTATACGGGGTAGCCCTCTATGCCTAGCCCACCGACCATTGCCGTCACAAATCACCGCAACGTGCTTTGGTAATAATTCGCGTTTCAAGTCAGAGGGTAAAACTCGCAGTTCTGTCTGTTGTGCTGTCATTTTTTATCCCGAGGAGCGGTCGATGGTAATCCGAGTAATCGTGAAACTACAAAGAGGCTTTTGCTCCGAATTTTTCGCCCCAAACTTAGTAAACCAGGCGCCACTGCTTCCCGGTCAATAGTAGGTGACAGTTTATCTTCGAGCAACTCTTTTAACTTCGCGATAGTTAATGGTCTATTTAGGGTTCCCCTTTCTGCCAAAGAAATTGAACCCGTCTCTTCTGATACAACTACACAAATACAATTTTCGACCCGCTCAGTAATACCCATCGCCGCCCGGTGGCGTGTACCCAACTGGCGCGAGGCTGTGCGTCCCGATAGCGGTAAGATTATACCCGATGCGAGAATCCGAGAGCCACGTACTAATGTAGCACCGTCGTGTAAAAGTGTCTTGGGCTGAAAAATTGTTTGGATTAATTCTTTAGAAACTTCAGCATTTAATTTTACTCCGGGCACAGAAAAATCTCTTTCGTCTATTGGACCAGTTGTTTCTATAATCAATAGCGCTCCAATCCGACTTTTCGACAATTCTCTAACAGCTTCGACAATTTCATCAATTGTGCTATCTGACTTGGGAAGCGCCAGAGTTGAAGGCTGAAATAGCTTCTTAAACTCTCCCCGTCCCAATAACTCTAAAAATCGCCGAAACTCAGATTGAAGTGCAACCGCCATTGCCACCGCACAGCCAATCACTAACTTTTCCAATACAAAATTTAGCAGTTCCAGCCCCCACTGATGCGACAAAGCTGAAGCTAGCATTAAGATCACAAATCCCAGTACCATCCGCAGCGTTCGCCGTTCGTTAATTAGAACCAGCATCATATAAGTCAGCGCCAGTACTAACAAAATATCCAGAGTCTTTAGTAGCAAGGACTGCGACCATCCCGCTATCAGCCATTGCTTCCACCAATCTCTCATGACATCTGGAAATGTACTTTAACTAAGTTAAAAGTGCTGAGTGCTGAGTGCTGAGTGTCGAGGACAAAATCCCAACTCATAACTCCTAATTCATAACTCATAACTTTTAACTCCTAACTTGACTCAGCACTCAGCACTTTCTACTCAGCACTTTTTTTGAGTCTTTCTGGTAAACAATCTTGTCGAATTAAATCTTGGTATGTTTCGCGTTGCAAAATAATATTTGCTTCACCGTTCGATACTAAAACCGCTGCTGGACGAGGCAAGCGATTATAGTTCGATGCCATACTGTAATTGTAGGCACCCGTTGCCATTACAACCAAAATATCTCCTGGTTGAGTTAAAGGTACGAGAGCATTCTTGATTAGAATATCTCCTGATTCACAGTGCTTTCCGGCAACTGTTACGGTTTCGCTACACTTATCAGACATTTTGTTCGCGACGACCGCGCGGTAAACTGATTGATAAGTAATTGGACGAGGATTATCTGACATACCACCGTCAACTGCTATGTAGTTACGGATTCCAGGAATTTGTTTTGATGAACCAATAGTATACGCTGTGACGCAAGATGTGGCAATTAAAGAGCGTCCTGGTTCAGATAGCAGTTTGGGTAAAGGTAAAGAAAGTTTCTCACATGCGGATTGAATAACTTCGCAAATTGGTTTTACCCATTCTTCAATACTTGGTGGGTCATCGGACTCAATATATTTAATTCCTAAACCACCACCCACATTTAACTCAGTTATAGCTAACCCATAACTTGCTGCTTGCTCTAACCACTGCACCATCACTGCTGCTAGGTCACGGTGTGGTTGACGCTCAAAAATTTGAGAACCAATGTGAGCATGAACTCCTACACAGTTGAGCTTGCTTTGCTTACTGACATACGCGAATACTTCCCCAAGTTGGTTGGGGTCAAACCCAAATTTACTGTCTAGATGCCCAGTACGAATATACTCATGGGTATGACACTCGATACCCGGTGTTAACCGCAACATTATTCGTGCTGGTTCCGAAGTGGTAGAAGCTAATTCAACTAATGTTTCTAGCTCATACCAGTTATCAACAACAATAGTAATGTTTGACTCTATAGCGAAAACAAGCTCTTGACGCGATTTATTATTTCCGTGAAGATAAATTTGACTAGGGTTGACACCCGCATTTAATGCTGTGTATAATTCACCACCAGAAACGACATCTATACCTAAACCTTCGGAATCAACGATAGCGCAGATTGCCGTTAAACTCCATGCTTTAGAAGCGTATAATACCTGCGAGCAGCCCTTATAATAACGCTGGAAACTATCGCGGTACTGGCGGCAAGCTTTACGTAATGTTTCTTCGTCTACTATGTATAAGGGTGAGCCAAATTGGTGAACTAAATTTTTAACGTCACAACCTCCAATTTCAAGATGGTCGTGACTATTCACCTTAGCTGTAATCGGTAACAGAGATTGATTTGGAGAAATATCAATGTTATTTTTTGTAACAATCGGTAAATATTTACTACCAGAATCTTGAACCTTAGCCGGATGTGTCGATACCATAACGTTAAAATTTGTCGTTGTTTACTAGACGGGCATGTACATGTAATGGTTAGTTTGCTAGATAGAGCGCAAACCAATCTTTATCTAAATTATTAAATTTTTGTTACAGAGTAAATATTCCCACCTTTAGTTTACAGATGGGATGTGCCATTACCAATAAGTGTGAACACATTAAATTTAGAAATCCAATCATTGACACATAAGCACTTGAGTGCCTTAGTTGAACTTGACCAAGCTTGTTTTGGTGGGTTGTGGACACTTGATGCATATCAGCGAGAGTTAGAGAGTCCAAACTCTGTTTTGCTTGGTTCTACCTCTTCCCTTGCTTCTAACGAATTATCAGGAATGGGTTGTTTTTGGTCGATTTTAGATGAAGCGCATATCACGATTTTGGCGGTTCATCCTCGATATCAAAACCAAGGTTTGGGACAAGCTGTACTATTTTCGCTTCTCAAGACTGCTCACGAACATGGTTTGGAGCGGGCCACTCTCGAAGTCCGTCCTTCAAATGTAGGCGCCATTAATTTATATCAAAAATTTGGTTTCAAAACAGCAGGGCGACGCCGCCGATACTATAAAGACAATGACGAAGATGCTTTAATTCTTTGGCTGGGCGATATCCAGGCGCCACAATTCACTCTAACTCTTAATACTTGGCTTGATACCATTAAAAGGCGCCTAAATAAATCTGGATGGGACTTGACATTTTTAAATTAATGTGCCATAAACCTTTAGAAACCTGGTTTCTTGCTGAATATTGTAATAAAAACAACAATTTTGCTTAGAAACCAGGTTTCTTAGTTTTTTAAATAAGCTTAACGTTAATTTAATAAATCTTTATATTTAGTGAGTGAAAATAAATTTTTAGAAAATGTGATGATAATCTCATGGAAATTGTAGCTTAAAGTTCAAATTCGACTTGACGAGGAATAAAGAAAATGTTAAATATTTTCACTTGGGGGCGTATTGACATATCTCAACACTCATGGTCACAAGTTTGCCCAAAATAAGCCCTACAGAAGCATCTCAACGCCAATCAGTGTAGTTATAAACAGTAAAACAAGTTAAAAAAGTTCATATTGGAACTTGTAAACTTGCCGCGTCGATTTCGGTTGTCTACACCTTTATACAGGCACCCGACTTATTTGGCTGTGCTAAAATCAGCATACCGGCACGACGCAGGTGATGGGAAAAATATGTTTGAACGCTTCACAGAAAAAGCCATTAAGGTGATTATGCTTGCCCAAGAAGAGGCTCGCCGTCTTGGGCATAATTTCGTCGGTACTGAGCAGATCCTCCTGGGTCTAATTGGCGAAGGTACCGGAGTCGCAGCTAAAGTACTGAAATCGATGGGTGTCAATCTCAAAGACGCTCGGATTGAAGTAGAAAAAATCATAGGTCGAGGTTCGGGCTTTGTCGCTGTGGAAATTCCGTTTACGCCACGCGCCAAACGAGTTTTAGAACTCTCCTTAGAAGAGGCTCGCCAGTTGGGGCACAACTATATTGGCACCGAGCATCTGCTGTTGGGCTTAATCCGCGAAGGTGAAGGTGTAGCAGCTAGAGTTCTAGAAAACCTCGGTGTAGATTTATCGAAAGTCCGCACTCAAGTGATTCGGATGTTGGGCGAAACCGCTGAGGTGACACAAGGTGGACCTTCCAGCCGCACCAAAACCCCGACGTTGGATGAATTTGGCTCGAATTTGACCCAAATGGCAATCGACGGTAAGCTTGACCCTGTTGTGGGACGCGCTAAGGAAATTGAGCGGGTAATCCAGATTCTTGGTCGTCGGACTAAGAACAACCCCGTATTAATTGGTGAACCTGGCGTAGGTAAAACTGCTATTGCTGAAGGTTTGGCAACACGTATTGCCACTAAAGATGTACCTGACATTTTAGAAGATAAACGTGTAGTCACTCTTGATATTGGTTTGCTTGTAGCAGGAACTAAATATCGAGGTGAATTTGAAGAACGCTTGAAGAAAATCATGGATGAGATTCGACAAGCGGGAAATGTAATATTAGTAATCGACGAGGTTCACACCTTAATTGGTGCTGGTGCAGCAGAAGGCGCCATTGACGCAGCAAATATCCTCAAGCCAGCTTTGGCACGCGGAGAATTGCAGTGTATCGGTGCTACAACTCTTGATGAGTACCGTAAACACATCGAGCGCGATGCAGCCCTAGAACGTCGCTTCCAGCCAGTAATGGTGGGTGAACCGTCAGTAGATGAAACCATTGAAATTTTATATGGTTTACGTGACCGCTACGAGCAACACCACAAGCTGAAAATTTCTGATGAAGCTTTGGTAGCAGCAGCGAAATTATCTGACCGTTATATATCTGACCGTTATTTGCCCGACAAAGCTATCGACTTAGTTGATGAAGCTGGTTCACGGGTACGTTTAATTAATTCTCAACTTCCCCCCGCAGCTAAAGAACTTGATAAAGAACTGCGTCAAATTCTCAAAGAGAAAGACGATGCAGTACGCGGTCAAGACTTCGACCGTGCAGGTGAGTTGCGCGACCGGGAAATGGAAATCAAAGCCGAAATTCGCGCCATTGCTCAAAGCAAAGTAAGTGGCACGAAGACTGAAGGTGGCGATGAACCCGTTGTTACCGAAGAAGACATTGCTCACATTGTGGCATCTTGGACGGGTGTACCAGTCAACAAGCTTACTGAGTCAGAATCTGAGAAGCTGTTGCACATGGAAGACACCTTGCACCAGCGTCTTATTGGTCAAGAAGATGCAGTTAAAGCTGTGTCAAGAGCAATTCGACGTGCGCGTGTTGGTTTGAAGAACCCCAACCGACCAATTGCTAGCTTTGTATTCTCTGGTCCTACTGGTGTTGGTAAAACCGAGTTAGCGAAATCATTGGCTTCGTACTTCTTTGGTTCAGAAGAAGCAATGATTCGTCTTGACATGTCCGAGTACATGGAACGTCACACCGTTTCTAAGCTCATCGGTTCGCCTCCAGGTTATGTAGGATACAACGAAGGTGGACAGTTAACCGAAGCAGTACGCCGTAGACCTTACACCGTGGTACTTTTCGACGAAATCGAAAAAGCACACCCAGATGTATTTAATATGCTGCTGCAAATTCTTGAAGACGGGCGCCTTACCGATGCGAAAGGACGTACCGTAGACTTCAAGAACACCTTATTAATCTTGACCTCGAACATTGGTTCTAAGGTTATTGAAAAAGGTGGTGGTGGTATTGGTTTCGAGTTTGCAGAAGATGCTAGCGAATCCCAGTACAACCGTATTAAGTTCTTAGTTAACGAAGAACTGAAGAACTACTTCCGTCCAGAGTTCTTAAACCGACTCGACGAAATTATCGTCTTCCGTCAGTTGAACAAGCAGGAAGTTTCCGAAATTGCCGAAATCATGCTCAAGGAAGTCTTCGGGCGCCTGGGCGAAAAAGGCATTACGATGGAAATCACCGACCGCTTCAAAGACCGTCTTATCCAAGAAGGTTACAATCCCAGCTACGGTGCAAGACCTTTACGTCGCGCGATTATGCGCTTGTTAGAGGATAGCCTTGCTGAGGAAATTCTCTCCGGTCGCATTAAAGATGGCGATGTTGCCGTCATTGATGTCGATGAAAACAACAACGTCGTCGTTCGTGCTGGTGAACGTCGCGAACTGTTAACACCCGGAGCAGGTGTAGAAGCATAATTACTCGTTAATTATTAAAATTCACGTAGCATAGGCTTGGCGCCTGTGCTACTTTTTTTGTAGGTCAAGCTTGCAACGGATACAACGGATGTAACGGATAGTTATTCGTTACAGAGACAAGAGTTGCAGCGATTTTGCGCGCATCAGTTTTCAAGTATTTTTACTGAACTAATTCAGTAGTGAATATGTATAAATAGTATTTGAAAAGTATTTGAAAAGTATTTGAAAAGTATATTTGGATATTAATAATTTCTCTTGTGGAACGGGCATCCTTGCCCGTATATTCAACACAAGTCAAATTTCTCATACTTATCAATAGTCTAGTTCAAATTATAAATAATATTTTATACATACATTTTTATAACAATGGGTAAAGCAATAGGCATAGACTTAGGAACTACCAACTCAGTAGCAGCATTTAAACTAGTAGAAGTAGAAGTTGTAACTGCTAATGACAACACACCTCCAGACAGAAAATTAACACGTTCAGTAGTCGCTTGCGAACAAAATAATCTGTGTGTTGGTGAAAAAGCTTACAATCAACAACGCGCTGATGCTGAAAATGTAATTGTCTCGATAAAACGCTTAATAGGTCGAGATTTTGCTGATAAAACAGTTCAAGAACAAAAGTCAAAGTTTGGTTATAAAATTTCTCAACCATGCCAAGGAACAGATAACGGAATCGCTGTATGGTTGGGAGGTAAAGAATATCAACCAGAAGATATTTCTGCCGAAATTCTGAAGCACGTAGTTAAAAATACTCAACTTTACTACGAAAAAATTGGCAAAGTCGGAGAAGTTATTAATCAAGCAGTAATTACTATCCCTGCTTACTTCAACGACAAGCAACGTCACGCTACACGTACAGCTGCTTTAAAAGCTGGTATCACTCCTTTGGAATTATTACCAGAACCAACAGCAGCAGCTATTTCTTATGGTTTTTCTCCAACTAGTGAAGATGTCAAAACTATTTTAGTTTATGACTTCGGTGGTGGTACTTTTGACGCTTCTTTAATTACTTCTGCTGGAACTTCTTTTATTGAACAAGGAAAAGCAGGAGATTTATGGTTGGGTGGAGACGATATTGACTCGCGAATTATCAATTATGTGAAAGAGCAAGTTGCTAATATTGAAAAAATTAGTGATATTGACGCTTTAATCGCCAAAATGCCCCATTATCAGAAAGTGCGATTCAATGCTGATTTGAAAATGGCTGTCGAACGCGCGAAGTTTGAGTTAAGTAGTGCGACTGTAGCTTTAATTAATCCTTCTACTCCTTTAGTTGATGAGTTAGGACTTGCGGTTCCTGTTGAAGTTGAAATTACTCGCAAGTTGTTCGAGGAACTCATTGCTGATTTGGTGGAGCGTTCGATTACAATTTGCCGTCAAGCTTTAGAAGAAGCTGAGTCTAGATTGGATATGGTGGATGTAGTACTTTTGGTCGGTGGTTCTTCACAAATTCCTTTTGTACAAAATAAAGTTAAAGCAGCGTTTGGGAACGACAAAGTTGTAGTGCATCCTCGTCCAATGTACGCTGTTGCTGAAGGCGCCGCAATTGTTGCTGCGGGACTGACTGATAAAGTTACTACTGTGTCACGCGATTATTATATTGAGTTAGTTGACGATAATCATAAGGTTATTAATAGAGGTGATATTTTACCTGTCACTACTTCACACACTTTCCGGACTGTGGTTGATGGACAGCGTTTGATTCACTTTCGATTTTTTAGTCCTGACTTTGTTAAGCAAAAAACAGATGGTGTTAAAAAGGACGAAATTATTGGGGAAATGTGGTTGGGTTTAGAGCAAAAATACCCAGCAGGAACCGAAATTCAAGTTTATTTGGAGTTAGATGAGAAAAACAGCGATTTAGGCATAACTGCTCATCTGAAAAATGACCCTTCGGTCAAAGTTAGCTGCACTTTTTCGCGTGGTCGCTCCGACGAGAAAATCTATCGAGAGCTTGAAGAGGCAATTGCGCGTCTCAATGACCAGAATTTAACAGCATTGGGAGTTGAGAATGCACTTACTTTGGCTATTCCCGTTGTACAGCTAGCTAACCAAATTATTGAACCAATAACTGGAGAAGAAAGAGTTGATTTGCGTGAGCGTGCTGTCAAAAATTTAGAAAAATTCCAAGTCTCGATGTCAAACGTACGCTTAGAAGCAGATTCTTTGATTCAAGACTCAGAGCAAATAGTTGAGCTTTGCGGATTTTTGATTCCCCAACAGCAGCAGGAAAGACTTGAAAAGCACTGCACCGAGTTAAAAGATGCCGTTACCTCGAATAATCTCTATAAGATGGAGTCAAAAACTCAAGACCTTAGAAGAGAATTTGAGAATTTACCTGATGAAGTAAAACTAATCGATGCGTGTTTGTTTGCTATTCGTCAAGCTAAAAGAGTTGACCCAACTCAAGCAAACGCGATGATTGAAAAACTCATGCGTATGCTTGCTGCAATGGAAAAAGGTGATGAACACGAAGCTGAACGACTTTGGAACTCATTACAACCTGATATTCAACGCTGGATAGACAGCGAATTACCCAGCAATACTATTGTTACGGGGTTGAAGCGATGAGCATTAAGCTTGAGTGTCCGGTATGTGGTTATAAAGAAATCGAAGGTAATAGTTGCCCGAACTGCGATACTGATTTGACTTTAATTCAAAGACTGTCCCAGCTTTCTGAAGTCGAAACAAGCACACCGACTAAAATTCAAGCTTGGCAATTTGCAGTTATTGGGTTTGTTTTTCTTATTGGTTTGGGAATTGGAACTATAAGCAGTTTTTTATTTATTCAACCGCAGTCTATCAATGCCACAGTCAATGTTCCAAATCCAGTGATAGTTGTTCCTACTCCATCAACTCCTGCTGTTTTAAATACACCACCTAAAGCAATACAACCAGCTACTTATACTGTAAAGAGTGGAGACAATCTTAGTATTATTACAGAAAAATTGTGTGGTCAAGGCGCCTCTTGGCAGCTGATGGTACAAGCGAATCCCCAACTCAAAGGACGAGAAAACGATATTGAGAAGGAGGAGGTTTTTAAAGTACCAAATTGTAAGGAGGCAAGATGAGCTTTCTACAAATTTTTCATAATTTTAGTAAAAATGTATTAGGCATAGGAGTTGTTGATGCTTGGAAATTAGCAGATGCGACGAAACTCCAGGCGCAAAAAGCACGAACACTAGCTGAAAGTAAAAATTTACGGCAAGCAGTACTTATTAGTCAAAAAGCGATTTCTGCATGGTCTAAGCAACCTGGATTTTGGGAACGTTTACTGCGCTCTTATATATTAGGTGATACTTTAGAGAAGATTAATCAAGATTTGCAGAAATGGCAAGCACAAGTAACACAAGCTTCGGAGTTACTAAATGGTGCCAAATCTCTTTTGCAGCAAGATAATAACAATCCACACGAAACTAAAATATTATTAGACGCTTTAGAATTATGCAAGCGTGCTGGTAAAATTCTTCACGATGAGCAAATATCACAGACCATTAGCAACTGTCAAACAGAATTAAAGCAGCGTGAGGATTTTCGTAAATTAGTACAAGAAGCTGATACACAAGCAGAAAGACGTTTTTTTGAAGGCGCCATTAATATCTATAATCAAGCTGAACAGTTATACCCAACTTTATCTGTAAAGCAATCAATAGCAGCTTGTGAAACTCAAGTTAAACAAGAAAAAATTTATTACACTGCTTTTACAAAAGCAAACATTGCCTCAAATGAAGGTAGATTAAGGAGTGCAATCGCGCTTTTAGAAGCTGCCTTAAATAAATTTCCGCGTCAAGACGGTATCGCATTACTCGAAAAACTTCAGCGTACTGTTAAAGGTAAAGAAAAATATCGTTTAGGCCTTCAAGCTGAAAAAGCAGGTAATTTCACTGAAGCAACAACATTATATAAATCAGCAGCAGTACTCTTACCAAATTCCACAGACTGTAAAATACGTTTAGGTATTGTAGCAATTAAAACAGAAGAATGGTCAATAGCCATATCGCAATTAACCGATATTGAAACCGAACAAAGTCGTTATTTGCGGGGATTTGCTTACGCGAAACAAGGGCAATTACAAACAGCACATCGCGAATGGCAAAATCTACAACAAACTAATAAACTAGTACGACAGCAAGAAAATATTAAAGTAATTTCGCAACGACAAAAGCTGTTAAGTTTAAAACAGATAGAAGAATTTATAGTAAATGACAATTTAGAGCAAGCACAAACTTCGAGTCAAGAACATTTACAAAAGTTTGGCTCTGACTCTTTGGTAGAAGTTAATCTTAATGAACATATTTTACCACGAATAAAATCAAAAGTTTGGCAAAATAAGCATTGGCATACTCTTGCTGATACAACAATTAAACTCTGGGAAAGCTCACCAAATATAATTAATTTACACAATTGGTTAATAGCTACTTATTATCAAGTTTTTAGTGATGCTTCTACTGGTGTAATTGAAGACTTAATCATTGCTTTACCCACAGCATTAGCCAACTTGAATCAAGATTTAACACTACACGATATTCCTTGGCTAGAAAATCAAAAAGTCGATTTAGAATTAATATCTTTAGAATTACAACGACGATTAGAAGAAACTATTGATAAATTTCAGGCAAATCAATTAGAACAGTATTTAAAATTTCGCGATAAATATCGCTTAGAAAAAGTAGCTTTACGCTTGATGGGCAATCCTGTCCAAATTGGAATGAAAGTTAAGAAGTTATTTATTACACCAGGTTGTTACAGCCGTTTTTTTAATAAATGGCAAAATTTTTTAGTTACGGATATACATCCTAGTGAAAGAATATTGCAAACACTATACACTCCTTGGGGTTTATCTGTTGCTGCTTGTTTAGAGAGTGATGTAGCACGTGCAATACAAATCAAGCCATTAAAAGCTAATAATAATAATATAGAATTGTTTGCTTTAGCATTCGTTGCTTACCATGAAGGTTGCCACTATCTCCAACAGCAACAATGGCAAAAAGCAGCTACTTATCTTAATCAAGCGAAAACTGAAATTAAGGCATTTCCTGATTGGATTCAAGAAATAGATAGACTTTGCTTGTTACAACGACAAGTAATATCAGAATTTGAAGAACATTTAAAATTTGCTCAATTTTGGTATGACCTTATTGGTAGTAAATTAGCAAAGAGCTATTTGGCTGAATACAAAGCTGAAGAATTACGTGAGAAACTAGTGAATCAGCAAATATCACAAAAAGAAGCATTAAAACAAATTCAAAAAATTAGCATAATTGACGATAAAAATCCTGTCGTACTAGATTTAATCGAAAGATTAGAGTTCGCACAAGAATTTGAACAATTTAATAATTTAATGAAGAGAGGCTTATATGATCAAGCAGTAAAGAAAGCCAAAAAATCACGTAATGAACGTGTACGATTTGCAGTAGCTGAAATTTTCATTCAAATTATAATTAATGCTGCTGAAAAAGGTGATGCGAGCGATTATGAAATGGTTCAACAGCTAGGACGTTGGGCTTATGAAATTTGTCCAGATGCTCCTGAGTTTAGAGAAATTTACCGTAGTTTAAGAATATGTTATTAATATGACAAATATGACAAACAAATTAAACCCAAATAGTTTTAATCCGTATGATGTTTTAGGTGTATCTCCCGCAGCATCTAAAGTTGAAATTAATAAAGCAGTAACTTTGGCAATGAAGCGAAAGCAATATCCGGTAGAGGTTATTGCTAAAGCGCAAAAAAGCTTAATGAAGCCAGAAGAGCGTATTATTGCCGATTATTTACGTCCAATTTTGCCTTCTATCAAAAGGCTTAAATACAGTGATTTATCAGCTTTAGAACAACCTGAACCCGAAATAATATTATTATCAGAGTTTGATGGTTTAGATGATGCGATTACTAAAGCCAATCAAGAAGAAATGTTAGCACGCGAACCTTTGCCAATGCCTTTATCGGAATTGCTTAACGAAGGTATTACTGCGTGCCAAGAAAAACGTTATCCCAAAGCAGTAAAAATTTTAGAAGATTACTGTCAAAGCGCACGTGACCGTAACAGTAACGATTACACTCAAGCCCAAATTTATTTGATTAGAGCTTACCAAATGACTGGACAGAAACAGCGCGCGATTCATCTTTGTTCGTCATTAATAAATCATTCAAATGCTCAAATCAAAGCTTGGGCAAATAATTATTTATCCTTATTATCTAAAGAGGTTACTCGTGTTTAATACATCCAAATCTTTTATTATTTCTCAAGAACTACGTGCCGAGCTAAGTCAAGAACTTGGAACTCTAAAACGAGAAAATATTTTACTTAAGCAATCTTTACGCGAACAACAAACTCAAGCAGCAGCAACCAGCGAAGATTTATTTTTAGAATTGTTGGAAGTAGGAGACGCTTTAGAAAATTTGCTTAAATTATTAGATACTTCTAATTCTAACCCTGAATTTATCGCACGCTTGCCAAGAAACGTAGGAGCAGTTTATCGTAAATTTCTTAATATACTGGCAAAGCGTCAAGTTTCGCAAATCGAAACAGAAGGAATTGAAGGAAAGGCACCGGATTATACATTATGTAGGGTAGTCGAGCAAGAAGTAATAGCTGATATTCCCGAACAAAGTATCGCTAAAATTGTACGTCAAGGATTTCGCTGCGGTGAAAAAGTTTTGCGTCCGGTTGAAGTAATTACATCTAAAAAAGAATAATATCCCGGACTATGAAGTTTTCCTTTATGGTAGGGTAAAATCTCTGAGATGCTACCCTGCGGGAAAAGCTCCGCTTTACACTACGTTCAGCATGACAAAATTTTTGCGAAAGTCTTGTTTAATTTGGAAGCAGGCGCCATTAATTCGACGTTACCATTACTATCTGCAACCCAATAACTCGCTTCTATAATTGGAGTGTTATCAACATTATTAGCAGCGGAAGTTTGCGCGGTTTTTGATGGCGCCAATGTTACCCAATTAGAAAAAAGTCTTAAATCTTGTAATGGTTCAAAAGGACTTTCTGATAAACCTCCACGTCCTGTTGCAATAAAAGAACTCTTAAAGTTCCGACTACCTGGAGTACAAGCGGTAGAAATTCTTTGAGATGCATCAACTAAGTTTTCAGGCAGTTCAAATAAACTTCTACTAGGGTCTAAAGTATTTGTAATTTCAACATTCCCCGCTAATTCAGGAGTTTTACCTCTAGCATTGATATTACTATTTGGGCTAATAAAAAAACCTAGGGTATTGATTTGGATATTACCACCACGAAAATCTTCAGAACTCGCAGTAACACCACTATTTTCAAAGACTCCGAGGATATCAGCATCGATATTGATGTTACCACCGATAACGTTTTCCCCATTAGCGTTAGTGGTAATATTACTGTTACGACGTAAAATTAAGTCTTGAGAATTAATAGTGATAGTTGCTTGTTGCTTATTAGGGTTAGTGTTGACACTCTGAGTATTGGCATTTAGAGCAGAGCTATTATTTAATTTTATAGAATTAGCCTTAATATGAATATTACCCGCTTCACCTTGCCCTACAGTATTAACAAGCATCTGTGAATTATTAGCTAACAAAAGTTCTTGGGTAGTAATGTCAATACTACCTCCAGAACCACTACCATTTCGCGAAACCGTGCCAATAATAAGACTTTTTCCATCCAAAAAGACACCACGATTAGCATCTATGTTAATTATACCAGCATTACCTTTGCCATCAGTTTGAGCATTTATCAATGAGTCTTTATCAATAGACAACGTACCTGTAATAATATTGACGTTGCCTGCAGAACCTTCTCCATTAGTACCAACAATAACCCTACCTTGATTAGCAAAATAAACACTACCATCTGGACTAGTATTTATATTAACATTATTACCATTACCACTACTTTGCTTGCCAACATTGGCATAAATACCACTATTGTTACTAAATTCTGCGTTACGACTAGCATTAATTAAAACTTGTCCTGCATCTCCTTTTCCCTGTGTCCCAGAAACCAGTGCAGATGAATTAGAAAGCAAAAAAGCTTCAGTTGTGAAGCGTATATCTCCTGCATTTCCTACACTACCTGGTAGAACACTGCTTTGAACAGTACTTTTGCTATCAAAAGTAACGCTGCGACTAGCATTTATTGTTATACTACCCCCATTCCCTCTGCCAGATGTCTCAGCATTTAGAAAAGAGCCATTTTTAGCTGAAAATGTGCCTGTAGATATGGATACATTCCCCGCATTTCCTGTTCCTCCGTTTCTGGAAATTATTATTCCCTTATTGTCAAGAGAAACACTTCCATTCGGATTTGTCTCAATAATAATATTCCCACCTTGACGAGTACTTCCATCTTTACCATTAACATTGGAACGTACATCGGTTTCAATACCTCCAGATTTATCCAATACAACGCGGTCACTAGCTTTAATAATAATATTGCCCGCATTTCCTTGTCCTGCTGTAATCGCAAATAATTCTGCACCAAAATTATTTGCACCAGGCAGAAGTAAAAGTTCCTTGGCAATAATACGGATGGTACCTCCATTTCCTATACCTCGCTGTCCGACAGTGGCATAAATGCCAGTGGGATTATCATCACCAAATCTACCTTCAAACCTGACAGTTCCTAATGGAGCATTTATTGTTACATCCCCAGCGTCTCCCTGTCCAAGCGTAAAACTAAATAACCCAGCACCTCCAGAAGCAGAAAAGTTATCGGTATTAATTGTCATACTTCCTGCATTTCCTTTTCCTTGTGATAGTACCCTAGTAAAAATAGCGCTCGCACTACCGTCACTTGTTCTTCCATCTAAAGAAACATTGTCAGCATTAATAATTACCTTTCCTCCGTTGCCTCTTCCGTCTGTGTCAGTTAGAATTTGCCCACCATTAATAAGCTTAAGATTTGCTGTATTAATATTGATATTTCCTGCATTACCAACAGCCTTATATGCTACAGCATTGGAAACTGAAGCTCTATCTTCAATTACAATACTATCTGTAGCATTTAAATTAATATTCCCAGCTTGAGTGCCTTCGCTGCCAGTTAAACTGCCACTACCAGCGGTGATACGGGTGCCTTTTGATATATTTAACACGCGCGCTGTTATGGTAGCATTACCTGCATTTTCACCTTGTACATCAATACGAGAGTTATTAGTTAGTGATATGTTGCTACGAGGTAAGCTATTTGGCTTTAGTCGTACATCTTGACTGTTAATATCTATTCCAACTTCGCCATTTCCTGCAAAGGCGCCTAATTCAACTCTTCCACTATACGCATTCAATCCACCATTATTGATATTAATATCGCCACCAACTAAAACTAAACTTCTACCATCGGCAACTCTTAAACCAGTATTATTAAAATTAGCCCTAGGCGGCAATCCTGATTCAATTCGGGAATTATTTTGAATCAACGCAGCTTGGCCTTGAGTAAAAACCAATGCAGAAGGATTAATAGTTAATAGATCTGTAGGTTGTTCGGGTTTGGTAGCACTGAAAAAACCTATATCTCCAAATTTAACTTGGTTGGCTGTACTTGCAACAAAAGACCCACCAATATTCAATTTGGCATTTTCTCCAAAAATAATCCCCAAAGGATTTATCAAAAAGAAATTGGTAGGATTTTTTGTTTTAAGTAAACCATCAATTTTTGATACTGAATTTCCTGTTACTCTACTGATGATGTTTTGAATGTCTATTGCATTATCAAAAAAAGCTTCACCATTAGTAGGAATTGAGAATTTATCAAAGCTATGGAACAAGTTTTGACCTGCTCTTGTTCCACCGGTAATATTACAAGTGATGCAGCCAGATGTGACTTCTGAGTTATTTGGCAATGTACTATCTGGGACAATTTGCGCCGTTGCTTGAGTCGAGAATATGTAAAAATAAGCACATGCACCAATTAATGAACATTTCAAAGAAATTAAGTTCATATTTTTTCATTTTATTATCCAAATTTATAGTATAAAAAACTTCAAAGTCAATCATCTTTGAGATAGATAATTGACGTGGCACATCTGTTTCAGATGTGCAGTGGCATGTATAAAAAATTATCTAATTCCACAAATTAAACCTGTAAAACAGCTTCTTACTGGGCTTATGAATGTAATTTTATAGTACAAATCTATGTTTTAATTCATCCCAGTCAGCAAGAACGCTTGCAAATGATTTCTTTACAGTTACGAAACGCACTCAATCAAAATGATATCTCAGCCATGCAAACAGGCGCCGAGAGAGCAACTTAAGAAATGGCGCTGCTCAGTAACGAAGTTAAATTTATTCTAAATTGCCGAGATGCTACTTATTATGACAATCAAGTTTCTCCTGCACGCGGTGCAGTAATTAGTGATAAAAAAGAGCGGATAGTAGCTGCATTACGGCGTGGTGATAGTGAAGAAGGCAATTATATTGAGCAGGAATTGTGGAGTGAGGTTAACTACTGGCTGTCACAAAATATACAAACAGTAAAAATAGATACAAAGCAAAGCTAAAAAAGCATGGAATCTCAATTACAGAAGATATAGAAAATTACATGCGAGACTATGTAGAAAAGATGATTATCCAGAATAGCGTCGTGGATATCAATCAGGTAGTTAAAGATGTAGAGGAGTTAAAGCAAGCGATGACATTCCTCTTTCCTACCAATAAAATTCCGCGAATTCTGCAACGCAAGGCGCCTACTACAAAAGGATTGGAAGGAGGCATTTTTATTGGAGCAAGTATTTATAATTCATATTTTCAATAAACTCAAATTTTATGTGTCATTAAAAACACATTACAACAGGTTATATAATTTCTAAAAATATAAATCCAAGTCAAAATAATTTTTTAATTTTTTAAATCAAATCTGAAAATTTTATAACACAAATTTTATTTACCAATAATGAATAATTAATAAAAAAAGAAATTTTTTAAATTATAAAGTCTACGCGGTTCGGGTATATTTATATATAATCAGCGTTAAAGCTCCAAAGCGCCAAAGTTCAAGTCTGAAAATGTATAACTGGGTTTAATTATCTATATGACCTCTCAAGAAAGCGCTCAAGAAAGCGATGTCAAACAAAATTCAGCGTCAGCCCAAGTTTGGCGAAACGTTCGCGAGAACATCTTTTTAGTTGTTATTGCGCTGATTTTAGCCTTTTTAATTCGCACGTATATTGCTGAACCCCGCTATATACCCTCAGATTCAATGGTGCCGACATTACATAAGGGTGATAGATTAGTAGTTGAAAAAGTATCTTATCATTTTCATCCACCCCATTTCGGCGATATTGTTGTTTTTACCCCACCACCAGAGTTACAGCGAAGGGGATATCCCAAAGACCAAGCTTTTATTAAACGCATTATTGGTCAACCAGGTGACTCGATACAAGTTACCAGAAATAGGGTTTATGTTAACGGTACACCCCTTCAAGAAGATTACCTCAAAGATAATTACATCCAGCAAGACCCAAGACAGCTATTTAACCAAACCCAAGTCCCACCTAACCAGCTTTTTGTCATGGGAGACAACCGCAACGACAGTAACGACTCACGCTATTGGGGATTTTTACCCAGCAAAAACGTCATCGGTCGCGCAGTATTTAGATTTTTCCCTTTCAATCGCACAGGCCTAATTTAACCTAATTGTTAAATTCTGAATAAACTGTGAATTGTGGAGAAATTGTGGAGCGGGCATCCCTGCCCGCCCAATATCTTCCTAAAACCTCAAATAATACATTAACTGCGCCAATACATCACCTGGTAAATTCAGGCGCCTTTGAAAGTCAACAATATCCCGATACAGTCCACCCTCTAACCTATTGTCCACTACAGCCTCAGCCAAAGCCAACTCAATAAATGGAACTTTCAGCAGCGCTTCTATTGTCGCTGTATTTGGATTAATTTGTTTAGTAGAAATTTCTAATTCATCTTCATCGTAATAACTAAAATCAAGTATTAGTTTTAATGCTTCCAAACGCGCAGGAGATATACTCAAAGCCGCTGCAATATCTTCTATACAGTAATATTTAACACCAGAACGTGATAATTCTGCCAGTGTACGCGCTTGATGAATAGAAAATCCTGGCAGTCTTAACCAATCGTCTACCGTAGCTTGATTTGCATCAATCCGAATACCAAGTTGTGCAGCTACAGTTAGTTCTTCTACTGTCTGCAAACGGTAGTAAGGATTACTAAGTATTTGATTTTGTAGTTTTTGCAGTCTGGAATTAAAAGAAAATGGCATGGCTAAATATGCTCAAGTAACTGACGCCGCTTTTGTTCAAATTCGTACTCAGTAATTAAGCCATCTTGACGTAAAGCTTCTAGTTCACGGAGTGCTTCTGCAATGGAAGAAACTTGTTTACCAGCAGCTTGAGAAATTCTGGCTGTGGAACCTAAGTTAAAATTACGGTCAAAAGTATCTTCATCTTGAGCTAAAAACCAAACTCCCTCAATGGCACTGGCAACTTTGGGTATTGGTGTCCAGGAAAGGAGGACATATATTACACCCCACAAAGGTTGTCCAAGGTAAAATTTGTGTAATCCTGAAATAGTCAGCGTTCCAGAAAAAGCTAATACAGCAGCGATACTGCGGTTTTTATGCTGATTTTTAAACATAGACGCGCATTAATGAATAAGTTATAGAAACCGGGTTTCTTTATTGATATCTTGTAATGAAAACAATGATTTTGTGTTGAAACCCGGTTTCTGAGTGCGATTTTAACAAAAAGGTATACTATATATTGTAAAAGTTTTTCATAAACGTTATTACATTCAGCTAATTCTTGACATCAGGATACCTACAAAGGCAGGTTTTAACGTCAAGTGTTGGAATCGCGGTAAAAAACCGTACAAAAACTATAGCTTACCAGATTATCAGCCTAGACTAGAATGAAATTATAGAGGTAAAAGTTATAAAAATATAGAAACTTGCTGGGAGTTGTGACCCAGCGAACCGGGAGCAACATGGGATTCTTTGACTCTGACATAATTCAACAAGAAGCAAAGCTGCTGTTTGATGATTACCAAGCTTTGATTAAACTTGGCAATGGTTACGGTAAATTTGACCGTGAAGGTAAAAAGTTGTTTATCGAACAAATGGAAGCGATGATGGAGCGCTATAGAATCTTTATGAAGCGCTTTGAGCTATCCGAAGACTTTATGGCACAAATGACAATGGAACAGCTTAAAACCCAGCTTGGTCAGTTTGGTGTTACCCCACAACAGATGTTTGACCAAATGGAGATGACCTTGCAACGCATGAAAGCAGAACTTGAAAAACAAAAATAATGTAGAGACGTGTAATCCGCAGGATTTCCCGCAGGGATTAATCACGTCTCTACTACCGCGTATTTTATTCAGATTTTGGACGTGGGAATTGTGATGGTGACTTGAAGTTTTGTTCTGGTACATTTTTCAGTGCGCGTTGCATGAAATCAGCCCAGATAGGAGTTACCATTCCACCACCTGTTGCACCACTAGCAAGTTGTCGGTTGTCGTCTCGACCAACCCAAACAGCTGTTGTTAGCTGCGGTACAGTTCCTACGAACCAAATGTCTTTTTCTGAAGATGTTGTACCCGTTTTACCTGCTGCTGGGCGCCCAATTGCGGCACCCTTACCAGTACCCTCATTAATTACCGAACGCATTACATCAATAACTGACGCACTCGCCCAAGGGTCAAGTACTAACTGTGGTTTTGGCGTATTATCAAGCATGACATTACCACTACTATCGGTAACACGCATAATAACGGTTGACGGAGATTGCCAACCGTAGTTAGCGAAAGTCGCATAAGCACTAGCCATTTCCAATGGTGTTACACCTATAGCACCTAAAGGTAGAGAGGTTACAGGTTCCATTGGACTCATAATTCCCAAAGTCCGGCAGGTTTCAATGACTTTGTTCATACCAACCGCTTTACCAATCTTAATAACTGGAATGTTGCGTGACTGCGCTAGCGCATGGCGAATTGACATTGCACCGCCGAAACTACCATCGTAGTTTCTTGGATAGTACCAACCATCACCATCACGATAACTAACTGGGGCATCTACCACTGTTGAGTCTGGGGTATATTTACCAGTTGCAAAAGCAGTGTAGTAAACGAATGGTTTAAACGATGAACCTGGCTGACGTAAAGCTTGTGTCGCGCGGTTAAATTCACTAGTTTTCGCGTCAACACCACCCACTAGCGCTTTGATAAAGTGCGTTCTAGGGTCTATTGCTACTAACGCCATTTGGTTTTTATATAAACCTTGACCTAAAAGCCTTCCGTGCCACTTGGCAACAGTTTCTTCTGCCATGCGTTGAAATTCCGAATCAACGGTTGTTTGAACGCGCATCCCGCCTTTGAGCAGTGATTCACGTCCAAATTTTTTGGCTAGTTCTGCTGATACTGCGTTTGTTACATAAGGTAATGCGCTGCCTTGGAACGAACGAATTTTACCTAGTTTAATTTTTTCATTTACTGCTTGGTCGTGTTCGGCTTGAGTTATCCAACCCAATGTGAGCATTCGTCCTAGCACAATTTCTTGCTGTTCCTTCGCTTTTTTCATCGAAACAAAGGGACTATATTCTTCCGGCGCCTGAATTAAAGCAGCCATCATCGCTGATTCTGCTATAGTCAAATTCTCAGCGGCTTTGTTGAAATAACTGCGCGCTGCGGTTTGTACACCATAATTATTATGACCCCAATATACTTGATTGAGGTACATTTCTAATATTTGGTCTTTGGAGAGAATTTGCTCTAAACGAATAGCTAGTACTGCTTCTGCGATTTTACGGGTAAATTCACGACGACGCGATAAAAATAAATTTTTCACCAACTGCATCGTAATCGTCGAACCACCCTCGCGAACACCTCCACCTCTGAGGTTGCTAGCTAGGGCACGTCCAACACCTTTAGGGTTAATACCGTGGTGAAAATAAAAGTCACTGTCTTCGCTCGCGAGTACCGCGCGCTTAATATTTGGTGAAATGCGGTCAAGAGGTACTACTTCGCGGTTTGCTTCCCCGTGGATACTCGCTAGGAGTTTACCCTTAACATCATAGAAGTAAGTGGTTTCCGAGGGGAAAAAATTGCGTAGCTGTCTGACATCGGGGAGATTGCGGAAGCTAATCGCTAATCCTACCAGCCCTCCAGCAACAATCGAACTTGTCAGCATGGTAATGGCGAGTAAGGTGCCGCCAGTTACCTGACCAACTCCCTTTATAAACTCAAAACCAGATGCAGTCTGACCTCGGGGGTTTTTATCTTCAAAAGTCCTAGACGACACGGGATTTCACTTCCTCACTTGTATATGTAAGTATATTTTCAAAAGGGCTTTGCTCGCGGTCAATTTTTTGTAATTATATTAGTTTGGCTCCAAAACCTGCGCGTTAAATTTATATTGACTGTAATTAACCTGACATAAAGAAGTGCAAAGTTTAACTAATCAGTCTTCTCTAAAGACTCTACAACAGACTCCTAGTATGGCGCATAATTTTTCGTGGTTGCATCGTGGTACTGTAGAAATTTTCCCACATGCTACCGACAAGGCAAGCGAAACTGAAAATCTTGAAGATTTGTTAACAAAAATTAACCGTCCTTTGCGAGTAAAGTTAGGTATTGATGCTACTGGCACAGATATACATTTAGGTCATAGCATACCTGTGCGAAAATTACGAGCTTTTCAGGATGCAGGACATACGGCAGTTTTGATTATTGGTGATTTTACCGCTCGTATTGGCGACCCTACAGGTAAATCTGATGTCAGGCGCCAATTAACTACTGAAGAAGTGCGTGAAAATGCCAAAACTTATCTTGACCAAGTACGTCCCATATTAGATTTTGATACACCCAACCGTCTTGAAATCCGTTATAACTCGGAATGGCTAGCCAAACTGGATTTAGCCAAAATTTTAGAGTTACTTTCTACAATGACTGTAGGACAAATGCTTGAGAAAGAAGGATTTGACATTCGGTATAAAGCACAGAATCCTATTTTCCTTCATGAGTTCCTGTATCCGTTAATGCAGGGTTATGATTCTGTTGCCGTCGAATCAGATGTTGAATTAGGTGGTACTGACCAAAAATTTAACATTGCAGTTGGGCGTGATTTACAGCGACATTTTGGGCAGAAGCCTCAGTTTGGTTTATTAACACCGATTTTGATAGGCACTGATGGCATACAAAAAATGTCGAAGTCTCTGAATAATTACATAGGTTTATCAGAGCATCCGAATAATAAATACCAAAAGCTTCAAGCAACACCTGATAATTTGTTGGAATCTTATTTTGAACTGTTAACAGATTTACCTTTAGATAGTTTGCCTCCTGAAGCGCGCGATAAGCAAAAACTCCTAGCTTGGGAAGTAGTTAAACAGTACCACGGTGAAGTTGCTGCTGCCGAAGCCAAAAAAGCAGCAGAATCTGCTGGTCAGCAAGGAGATATTCCAGAATTTTCTTTATCTAAAGTCGAATTTCCTGCGCGGTTAGCTTCTATTTTAAATTTAAGTGGGTTGTGTAAAAGTGGGGGCGAGGGTAGGCGTAAGATTCAGGAAGGGGGGGTAAAGTTGGATTCCGAGAAGGTTGTTGATGCTGAAGCAACTTTTCAAAACCCCGAAGAGTTACACGGTAAAGTTTTACAGCTAGGAAAGAAAAATTTTATTCGTCTGATACCGTAATGTAGAGACGTGTAAACCGGAGGTTTTCCCGTAGGGATATATCACGTCTCTCCTATATATCGCGTTTGTGGATGATATGGCGCCTATCGTAAGGGCGGGTTCACAAACGATTTTTGTTCCGTTGTAGGATATTTGTTAGCCCGCCCCTACCAATATGTCAAACAAAATAATTGTTCCTTTGGATGTATCTACAATTGATGATGCTGTCACGCTTGTTGATAAATTACCCGATGTTAGCTTTTGGAAGGTTGGGTTGGAGCTTTTTACAAGCACTGGCCCACAAATTCTCGAAATTTTAAAATCTCGCCAAAAACGAATTTTCCTTGATTTGAAATTTCATGATATCCCCAATACTGTTGCAGGTGCCTGTCGTGCTGCTGGGCGTTATGGCGTAGATTTACTGACTGTTCATGCTACAAATGGACGTGATGCTCTATTGAAGGCAACCGAAGCAGTAAAAGAAGGCGCCGCAATTACAGGCGTTGAACCTCCCAAATTAATTGCTATTACCTTGCTTACCAGCATTTCTTCGCGCCAATTAGCTTTTGACCTGCGAATACCTCTCGAACTGCCCGAATATGCCTTACAAATGGCATTAATGGCAAAAGAAGCGGGCTTGGATGGCGCCGTGTGTTCACCTCAAGAAGTGGCACAACTACGTAACACATGTGGTGATGATTGGATGCTAGTATGTCCTGGTGTTCGTCCGGATTGGGCGGAAAAAGGTGACCAACAGCGCACTTTTACCCCCAAAAAAGCATTCCAAGCAGGTGCCAGTTTCCTTGTCATCGGTCGTCCCATCACAGCCGCCAAGGAACCTGCGCTAGCCTGGAAAATGATATGCGATGAAGTGGCAATGGTATGATATTTACAGTCGGGAAAAGTTATAGCTTGTGCTTCGTATGTGGGTTGTGGCTATTTGTCTCGAATGTATCCTCGTTGCCTGTTTGGGGTATTAACAAAAGCGAGAGCTTGTGTCGAGAGCAAAGTCTAGAATTAATTACTACTAACTTAATGCGGGATTTGCCTAGCTACGCAAATCGTGCTGCTCAACGTGCTAGGCGTCTGACTCGCAGAGGCGACACTTTTAGTTACATGCTTACTGCTGGTAGACCAGAATTTAAACCTTTGCCACTAAATCCAAATGTTACGAGTGAAAATACGGCAAAAACTCTTTCTGAAGGTGTTGAACAAATATTTTTTACAACGTTAGAGCGACGGTATATAGCAAAGCAAGCTGTAGAGTTACAAGAATTTCACTGGCTACTACTAACCAAAACTAGTACAGGTTGGCGTAAAGTCATGATGTTTACTCAAACAGGGACATTCCCAGTAAATAAGCAAGTTCCCAGTCCACCACGCGATAGTAGTGATGGTATAGTTGGTCAAGCTGTTGACGCATGGTTACGTGACTGTCAAGCAGGAGCCATTCGTGAGCAAAAAATCAAAAAACCAACTCTCTTGTAGCACAGGCAAGGATGCCTGTGCAGTGATACAAAAAGAACCTCTCAGTACAGAGGTTCTTTTTTCTATTGATATTGATTAAAAACAAGCTTTCAGAATTAACCTTTAACTACTTGGCTAGCATAAGCATCCATCGCATAAGCAGGAATACGCTCACTGTAATCAACATCTTTACCTGTGATGCTATAAGCCAATTTATCAAAGTCAGGATTCCAATTACGCTCATGGATAGGTTTGCTCTGCTCACCCATAAAATACGCCAAACTACCAATCAACGAAGCTGCAACCCAACCCACTACAAATAATGAAATTAATACGGTCATCATAACGCACTAGCTCCTACATCAACTTTTATTAACTTATGTAAATTAATGTAAAGGATTTGTTACATTAGTTGCAACTCTGGCTTTGGTGTGCTTACCGCAACATTCGGTACGGTATACCGCACTCATAAAATCTTAGAAACCTGGTTTCTAGCAGGCGCCATTTACAGAGTCAGAAATTTAAACGCTGCGATTTTCAGGAATTATTCTTTGATAAGTTGAAGTATTTATTATCTAATAACTTAAATTATTTATAAGGTAGTAAAAAATGGCTTTCACAGCATATATTTCTACAAAAGATGGTGATTCTTTAACAGTTCGTAACCGCGCGAACGGTGAACCAGTAGGTTCTTTAATTAATGGTACGGAAGTAAATGTAATTAGTGAACCTGTATTTGCAGGCTCTAGAAAATGGGTACAAATAGGAGCTAATCGTTGGATTGCAAATGATTTTATAACTGTTATTCGTGGTGCCCGCATAGTTGCTAATCGCACAACAGAAAATATTAATGGATTAAGAGTATATAATGCTCGTTTGATAGATAGTAACGGTAGAGTTATAAACACTGTGCGTGGGGTATCTGGTCGAGCAAACAACCAAACACCATCGCATGTAGCTGGTTCTCAGGCGCCTCTACCTTTTGGTGTTTACAAGTTTGATTTTCCTGGAGTTGTAGAGTTTAAAGATGGCGAGTTTGGTGGTGTATGGTCATCAATGACACCCACTTTTACAACCGGACGTTCAGAGCTTGGTGTTCACTATGACCCGTCTGCTTTGAAGCAAAATTCTAATAGTGGCACGGCAGGTTGTTTTGCAACACCTACTATTCAAGAAAGAGATATTATGACAAATTTTATTCGCACTCACAAACCTGTATATTTTGTTTGTTATTAATTTTTGAAAATTGTATGTGGGGCATAGCCCTACTTACTATTAAAATAGATTCAAATAAAAAAGGCAGGTTGTTTAACCTGTCTTAGATAGTAAAATATTGATTCGATTTGAAAAAATTTGACCAAGATTTAGAAATTCATTTCGGCAGCTTGGACTTTTTCTACTTGTTTCTTCTTCAAAACCAGCATTACTTGCGCGAGCATGGTTAAAGAAACAAATCCAACTAACCAGCCAACACGGGTAGCATCTTGAAGTACGATTTCGGTATCTTTCTGACCGAAACCACCAACGTTAGGGTTATTGGTGAGCGCGTCACCAGATTTTACAGTTTGTCCTTCCGATACAATCAACTCAGGACCAGCAGGAACTAGTTCTGTAACTGTTTTTCCTTCTTCGCTCTGAATATCAACCGCATACTTAACGTTACCGTCTTCGTCCTCTTGCTTGGTTATTTTGCTGATAGTACCAGCAGCAGGAGCGGTGTATTGATTATTGTTGCTCTTTTCACCTGTAGGGTAGACTTGTCCACGTCCACGGTTGGCGCCTAAGTGAACCGAGTATTTACCAAACTGAACACTCTTGTCGCTTCTTGGGTCGGGAGAAAGAACAGGGAATATAATTTCTTGATACTGTTCTCCTGGTAAGGGTCCTACCAAAACAACATTTTCTTTATCTTCACGATAAGGTTGGTAATATACACCGTTGAGTTTTTCCTTCATTTCTTCAGGAATACGATCTTCGGGTGCAATTTTAAAACCATCAGGAAGCATTAATACGGCGCCAACGTTTAAGCCAACCTTGGAACCATCTGCACCAACCTGCTGCACGTTTGTATCGTAAGGGATTTTAACAACCGCTTCAAATACAGTGTCAGGTAGTACAGCTTGAGGAACTTCAACTTCAGCTGGTTTTGCAGCAAGGTGACAATTCGCGCAAACAATCCGTCCGGTCGGTTCACGAGGGGTTTCTGGGTAAGTTTGCTGCGCCCAGAAAGGGTATGCAGCAGCGGCTTGGGGTAATGCGATATCGCTGGTGAAAATAATTCCCACAGCTGCTATCACAACGAGTAATGATTTTGTCATTACTCTAAAAGCGGCATTTAACCGCATCGTTGTGCAAGTTTTTCTCATCTCAATAAGGACTATTGTTTTTCGCGATTCAGGGTTAGGAAATATTTGGGATTAAGCCCACCAAGGTTCTTCGCCAGTGCGGAAGTCGGTTTCTGTCCAAGAAGTAAGGACAATTTTGTCATCTTGCGTGCTGGCATGGCTTAGTGCCAAAGACCTTGGCGCCGGACCACGAACTACTTTACCAGTTGCATCATACTGCGAACCGTGACAAGGGCACTTAAATTTATTTTCTGCTGCGTTCCAAGGCACAACACATCCCAAATGGGTACACACTGCGTTGATACCGTAATCGGTAATTGCTTCCTTGCTTTCAACAACAATATATGTGGGGTCTCCCTTGAGTCCTTGAACCAAAACACGGTCGCCTACATTATGGCTATCGAGAAACTTAGTAACGCTAACATCATTTCCCAATTCGTCTTTTGCTGTGGCGCCACCACCACCACCACCACTAGCTGGCGGAATAAAATAATTTATGACGGGATACAATGCTCCCAACGCTACTCCTGTCACAGTTCCGAACGTTAAAAGGTTCATGAACTGGCGTCGCCCCATATCAGGCACATCAGCTGATTCAGAAAATTGAGCCATAATCTTAGGTTCTTTGTTTATTTTTTTAACAAAATAGACTTGAGTTCTAACTTTATCTTGAGACTCCAGCCTTATCTAGATGCCATGACCCACAATTTCATATGGCAGCACGAACACGAGGGAACCCTAGTGCAACGCGCTTTCACCCTGCCGAACTCTCTCATGAAGCGAGATAATCCCAGCATCTTTTATGGTAGCATTACATTTCTTTATATTCTTATCATACTTGAGTTACGTAAATTAACATCATCACAAATTGTAAAATTATTGTGGGGGGTATATCTATGACAGGACAAGAACTGCGTCAGATGTTAATCGATAAGTGGGGATACTCATACGACGTACAATTTCGCCGTACACAGGGTAAAATATTTATTCAAATAATGTGGAAGTATGCAGAGCAAGCCTCTTTCCCACTGAGTGAAGGGGAGTATCAAGCGCATTTAGACGATGTAGCGAACTATTTAAACGCGATGGGTGGGACATCGCAAGTACAAGCGTTTATTCTACAAACGCGCGAAAAACCACGCTTGGGTAAAGCTGTTAGTATACCACTTGATTTAGGTGAGCGCGCAGCCGAGTGGTTAATTGAATAGTTAAACAAGAGTAAAGTATTTTATACTTCTATATAAAAAATTAAAGATATTAAACCTATGTAGGTTGGGTGTAGCGACAGCACAACCCAACATAGTGCTTAGAATGTTCGGTTACACCACAACAAAGCCGTCCTAAATTTTAGCTTTTCAAGATTTACTTTATAAATAACCTCTTGTTTATCTGGCATCATGGCTTCGAGGATAGCATAATCGGAAGATTTGTAGAACCGAAAATATGTTACCATTTTTAGTCACAAGTACTTTTAAAACAAAGGGAAAAATATTTGAGTTATTTTAGATTCACTGCTTAGTGATTACTGAGTATTATTAACTTACAAATAATCCTTGGTGCAAGTTAGGAGTTAGAGCTTTACTTTTAAACAAGCATCGAAATCTTTCAGAGGCGCCCGAAAGCCGGAAAACTGCGTTAACGTACCGAGCGCATGACATGAACTAAGATTTTACCTGTTTGCAGTATATTTAGAATTAACTATCCGTTACATCCGTTTATCATCCGTTGCCAAGAATTTTCTTACTCTCCTCTGCGTACCCTGCGTCTGCGTGGTAAATAAAAATACATGCACTGCACAGGTAAGATGCCTGTGCCACATTATTTTCCGATTAATTTTACAAAAGCAATGCCACCGAAGTATAAGACTAATACTGCACCTGCCAATAAGCTTTGTGTTAAAGGGTCGGTAGAGGGTGTAAGAACGGCGCCTAAAACAACTGCTCCCATAATTACCGCACGCCACCCAGCTAACATTTGTGCTGATGAGACGATATTTAAGGCGCCAAGCAGCATTTGCACGATAGGGATTTGGAACGCTAACCCTGTGCTAAACAAAAGTAATAAAATAAACTCGAAATATTTTTCGATAGACCAAGATTGTTCGACGACATCGGCGCCGTAGGTAATAAAAAAGTTTAAAGCTGCTGGAATTAATAAAAGGTATGCGAATACTAGCCCGCCAATAAATAGTATACTTGAACCAAAAACTACAGGCGCCAGCAAACGACGTTCTTTACGTGTGAGTCCAGGCAAAACGAATTGAACGATTTGATAGAGAATGAAGGGACTGGCAATTACTAAACCACTGTATCCAGCGACTTTGATGGAGACAAAGAAAAACTCTCCAGGTGCCAACTGTAAAAATTTGATACCGTGTGCAGGGACTTCGAGAAGCTTGACCAGCGGTTTTACAGCGATAAAACAGCCAACTGCTGATATGACAACTGCAATTAACGAGTAAAAAATTCGTAGTCTTAGTTCTTCGAGATGGTCGAAGAGCGACATTTCGACTTCGTAAGGTAACTCGTTTTCAGGGCTATCTGAGTCATTGTACCCTTCGAGGTCAATATCGGGTGTTGTTGCTGCGTCGTTAGATGTCGTCATGAGTCGCGAGTAGCTGAGTGGGTAGTCGTTGGGCAGAAGTCTATTAACTATTGTATCTATTGTATATATTGCAGCAGTCGCTACGAACTTTTTTTGTGCCTAACCTCGAATTTCATCCGGTTTTGCTAAGGTTTTGTGTGCATAAATGAGTAGGAAGTCGAATTGTAACAATTCAAATTTTTTATTTGTAGCTTGGAATTCGGCACCTGGAACTGAATATTAGTATATTAAGTCAATCACAAAACATACGATGCTCAGTTCTTTTTATCACAATTATCATCGTCGCATCTACCAGCATATTCATTTATTTTGCTGGGGTTTTATATGAGTCGAATTGCTTGTCTCGGAATGATGGTATTACCTGTATTTTTATCTAATGTCGGTGACAGTTCTGCTGTTTTAAGGTCATCGGTTTTAAACCAAGGCGCCTATCAAACAGCTAACGTATTTATACCGCAAAACCATAAATCACAGTCTACAAGTTATTTAGTTGCCGCACGCGACGAAAAAATTCAAGACTGTTTACGTCTAGGAAACTGCAAAGATTGATACACAATTATTTTTAGCCAAAGTTTAACATTACTTGTATGCTTTGCTTAAAGTATTAAAGAGCGAACTGAGCTTTCGTTTGTGTTTATTATTATAGAACAATTATACTTAATCACTGAATTAAGCTAACTTTAATTAGGTCTCTTAGACTGGTTGCTATAAATATTTTTTGATTGATATTTTAAGTTTTAAGTTTTAAAAGTATAGATTTTTGCTAAGTAAATTAGATAAGGGGGATATTTTAAAAAAATTAAAATCTAATATTTTCTTTTGAGTAGTTAATCTATTTTTTGAGAAGTAAATATTATATTGACCAAGCGGCAACTCTAAGATTTGCCTAATTTTGTGTAACTGGAAAAATAAGACATTAAAGAATATGTACCTAATATAAATAAACCAAAGTTAGGTGTGTTTGTAAAGCATTTTAATTACAAATCCGAAAATTAAAGTTTGGAAGTTGTGGTTTTTAAATTGGATGCATCAAAGCTAATTACTAATGCGCTATCGTGTTTGGGGCTTGCGCTTTTAAGTTTTTTCTGTTAGCCATTAACAATTAGCTGTTCGTTTATAACGATTATCTGTCAACTAGTAAGTTATATAGGTTATGCTCTTAGATTTAGATAGATTTTATCAAGCGTGCAATCCGAGCAGACCGCTAATGATGGAAAACGCTGTAGACCGAAGCTACTATATTGATTTTGCACAAGTGCGGGGTGGTAAAATCATTGAAGCTTTAGGGCGTACTATCACTCGGATTTCACCTAATACTCCTACTTGCCAACTATTTACAGGTCATATTGGTTGCGGTAAATCAACCGAGTTATGGCGCCTGAAGGCAGAATTGGAACAAGCTGGTTTTCATGTCGTCTATTTTGAATCCACGCAAGTTTTGGATGTAGTGGATTTGGATGTGACTGATATTTTGATAGCAATTGCAGGTCAAGTTAGCGAAAGTCTCGAAGCTATCAATATTCGGCTGAAACCCGGATATTTTAACAAGCTGTTTGGAGAAATCGTTAATTTTTTGCAAACACCACTCGATTTGGAACTGCAAGGTGAATTATCGGTGGGTATTGCAAAAATTACTGCCAAAACTAAAGAAAGTCCGAATCTACGGCGCCGACTACGTGATTATTTAGAACCACGCACCGAAAATATCTTAAACTCGATTAACCAGGAACTTTTAGCACGCGCGATTACTGAGTTGAAAGCAAAAGGCAAAAAAGGACTCGTTGTTATCGTCGATAACCTCGACCGGGTGGACATTCGACCCTTACCTTCGGGACGTTCTTTACCTGAACATCTATTTATCGACCGTGGTGAACAGCTTCGTAAGCTAAATTGCCATGTTGTTTATACAATTCCTTTGGCTTTAACTTTCTCGAACGATAGCGTTCATCTTCAGCAGCGCTTGGGTGGTGGTGTTGCTCCTCAAGTGTTACCAATGATACCTGTAAGACAGCGTACAGGAGAAATTAATGGTGTCGGATTATCATTAATGCGGCAAATGGTATTAGCGCGTGCTTTTCCTGATATTCCTATAATTGATAGACTGGGGTTAATAAAAGAAGTGTTCGATAGCCAAGAAACACTCGATAGGTTGTGTTTAATTAGTGGCGGTCATGTTCGGGATTTACTCGGACTGCTATTTGTTTGTGTACGCGAACAAGACCCACCTTTTGACCACGATTGTGTAGAAATGGTGATTCGGCGCCATCGTGATTTTCGCGCAAATCCTATTGACTCAGAAGAGTGGGATTTGATATTTCAGGTTGTCAAAGAACAAAAAGTCAAGGGTGATATTGAATACCACACTTTATTACGCAGTTTATTTGTGTTCGAGTACCGGGATTGTGAAGGTGCTTGGTTTGCAGTCAACCCAGTTTTAGCAGAAACGCAGAAGTTTAAGTCATGGTTGGAAAAAGGCCCTTTTACTCAGAAAATGTTATAGCAGCCAATGAGCGCGCTGTTAATAGTTTGCGTCGTGCAATCACATTTTCAAGTGGACAGTTTTCGCTCTGTTTAGTGGGTTGCAACTATAATTTTTTGCGTCAAAAGATGCTGCGGCGCCTGGAAGAACAAATTGGTGATGGTTATCGAATTCATAAGGTAACGCTAAAAAGTAATGCGATTAGTTTATATTCGACAATTCACTCCGAAATAGGAAGTGACCAACCTTCAGCTTTAATGATTTTGGGTTTGGAATCGGTAGAAGAACTCGATGATTTACTGCGAACCATCAACCATATTCGTGATGAATTCCGTAAACGCCATCCTTTTCCGATGGTGTTTTGGGTTAACGATGAACTGCTGCGAAAACTGCGGCGGTTCGCACCAGATTTTACTAGTTGGGCTGCAACTCCTATTCGCTTCGAGCTGACTACTGAGGAGTTGCAAGATTTTTTGAAGACAAAAACTAATTCGCTGTTCGCCAAAATTTTAGATATTAATGGTGTTCCAGAAGGTGAGCATCCTCACACCACGCTTGGACAAGTTTGGGATTATAGTAGTTACGAATTTCGCTCTTGTATCAAAGAGTTACAGCATCGTGGTATTGAACTAGAGCCGGAACTAAACGCTTCAGTTCAATTTATTGCTGGGTTAGATTTTTATGCCAGCAACCGTATTGATTTAGCTATTGAATATTTTCAGGAAAGTTTAAAGTTTTGGGTTTCTTCTTCTGCCTTCCCTACTCCCTCTGCTCCTCTTTTTAGTTATCCTCCTGTTCCTCCTTCAATATTCTTGCTTCGTCAAGGAGTATTACTTTTCTATTTAGGACTCAGTTATTACCGTTTAGCTGAACGGGTACATGTAGAACATCAAGAACGCTGGCAAGAAGCTAAGTGTTACTTACAGCAGTGCCTTGATGTTTTTGAAGCGGCTCGGCGCCCAGATTTAACGGCTCAAATTATAGGACTTTTAGCCGATGTTTTGCAACACGTTAAATTATGGGATGAGTTGCAACAACTAGCATTAAAGTCACAAAATTTACATCATGATTATGGTACTCATTTTCAGCTTGCTTGTGATTCTGGGTTTTTAGCGCAGGTTGCTATAGCTAGAGAAAATTGGGTAATTGCTAGCAAACAAGCGCGTGTAGCATTATTGCGACTTGATGAAGCGTCTAAACATAATGATTCGCAGCCAAATTCGTTTCCTTTATTAAAAGAACAAATATATCGTCTTACTTTAGCGAAAGCATTACAGCGTCAAGGTGAACAGAAAAATGCTTTGGAACAAATAGAGTTAGCTAGTAAAGACTTAGAAGTTGCTTTAGAAAATAGTGATTATAGATACGAAGTATATAAATATATTCGTTTATTGCGATGGTTACGTGGGTTGTATTTTGAACTGGGGCGGTATCTTGAAGCTTTCGTAATACGCCAAAAGCGGCGTTCGGTAGAACAACAGTATGGGTTACGCGCATTTATTGGAGCAGGTCGGTTAAAACCGCAGCGTCATGCAACTACCCCAATAGTTAATTCTCCGGCGCCGAGTGGTAGTGTTGCTTTAGAAATTATCGCTTCTGGTAGACAAAGGGATGTACAAAATTTAATTGCCAGAATTAGCCGTCCCGATCAAAAGTTAACGGTTATACATGGTCATAGTGGAGTTGGTAAAAGTTCCATTGTCACAGCTGGGTTGGTGCCAGCACTGCAACAAAGGGCAATAGGCGACCAAATTGCTGTACCCGTAGTTTTACAAGTATATACAGATTGGATACAAGAATTGGGGAGAGCTTTAAGTAATGCTATTGCTTCAATAACGCCTGTTACAATTCGTAAAGCAGCACTTGAAGAAGATATTTTACCCTACCCGAATACACCAATTACAATCGATGGGGTTTTAGAACTCTTACAACAAAATGCTCAAAATCGTATTATTACAGTATTAATTTTTGACCAGGTAGAAGAGTTTTTCTCTGATTGTAATAAACCTGTTCAGCTAGCTGAGTTCGACAAGTTCTTGTGCGACTCTATGGATGTGGCATTTGTCAAAGTAATTTTGTCTTTACGTGAAGATTACTTACACAAGTTGTTAGAGTTTAAATATTTGGAAAAAATTGCACCAGTTAACGAAAATATTTTAGATAAAAGTATCCGTTATCAATTAAAGAACTTTTCGTGTCAAGATGCATCATCGGTGATTCGTGAATTAACACAGCGTTCGCAATATCATCTTGAACCTGAATTAATCGATGCTTTGGTTGATGATTTATCTGCGGAATTGGGGGAGGTAAGACCAATTGAACTGCAAGTAGTTGGCGCCCAACTTCAAGATGAGCGAATTTTAACCCTTGCTAAATATCAGCAATTTCGTCCAAATAAATTAATTCAAAGATATTTAGCAGAATTAATCAGCGATTGCGGTAAAGAAAATGAACGTGCTGCATTTTTAGTATTATATTTACTTACAGACGAAAATAATAAGCGTCCTTTTAAAACTCGCGCTGAACTAGCAATAGAACTTGCAGAATTAGAAGATGTTGATAAATTAGAGTTGGTTTTAGAAATATTAGTACGTTCAGGACTAGTAGTGCTTTATCCTGATGTCCCCGAACGGTACCAGTTAATTCACGATTACCTTGTTGATTTAATTCGCAGTCTTCAACAAACTGAACTTAGCTTGCAAGAACAAGTTAAACAACTACGCGCACAAGTACAAACTAACGAACAAGAAATTTCTCGTTTACAAAGCGCACTTCGCCATAACAAACAAGGTAAAATTCCCGCAGAATATCAAGTTACTGGTTCTGATTTACTAAGTGAATTAAAGGAACTCCGAAAACGCGATGAATTTAGTCGTGTTGAACGTGAACGTTTACTTTCGGAAATTGAACAGCAAAAGTTACAAGCAGAACTTATTGAAACCGAAAAACTACGTACCAACCAAGTAAAAACAAATCGCTTACTCAAAAATGCCCTTGTTGCCTCAGCTCTCGGTATTGTACTATTAATGGGTTCTATTTGGACAGCTTTTTCTACTGGACGTAGAGCTGTTATTACCGCTAGCGTTGCTGCAAGTGTATCGAGCGAAGCTTTATTTGCTTTGGGTAAAGATATTGATGCTTTACGTGAAGGATTGCGTGCAGGTAGAAAAATTGATAACGTACCTTTACCTGATGAGGAAACGAAGCAAATCGTCAGAACAGCGCTTTATCAAGCAACTTACGGAATGCGGGTGCGCGAAATCAACCGTTTAGAAGGACATTTAGCTGATGTAAATAGTGTTGTATTTAGTCCTAATAATCAGTTAATTGCTTCTGCAAGTAGTGATGGAACAGTTCGACTTTGGCAGGCAAATGGTAAAAAATTACGTGTATTAAAAGGGCATAGTAAGCGTGTTAATAGTGTAGCGTTTAGTCCTGATGGTAAAATGCTAGTTTCTGGAAGTGCCGATAAAACGGTTAAATTGTGGACTATTGACGGTAAATTGTTAAAAACATTTCCACATAACGAAGTAGTAAATAGCGTCACTTTTAATCCGTCGGGGCAAACTATTGCATCAGGAGGCGCCGATAATATTATTAGATTATGGAATCAACAAGGAAAAGTACTTGCCACTTTGTCAGGACATACTACACCCGTTACAAGTTTAGCTTGGGCGCCAGATGGTAGTATGATTGCCTCGGCCGGAGCAAGTAGTGAAAAAAATCAGACAGGAAACGATAACACAATAAAGCTGTGGAGTCAAAACGGTAAGCTGTTACAAACTTTATCTGGACATAGCGATGCAGTATTTGCTGTAGCTTGGGCGCCGAATAGTAATATGTTGGCATCAGCAAGTTTGGATGAGACTGTTAAGCTGTGGAATCGCGATGGAAAATTACTTAATGCAATACAAGCACACAAACAAGCAGCAATGAGTGTTGCTTTTAGTCCAGATGGAAAAACTTTAGCTTCAGCCGGTTGGGATAAAACAGTAAAACTGTGGAAACTTGACGCAATAGATAAACCCATAAAGCAACCGTTAGAAACTTTGAAAGGAAATAATGATTGGGTAACTAGCGTCTTCTTTAGCAGTGATGGAAAAACTTTAGCTTCAGCCAGTCGTGACACTAAAATTAGACTGTGGCGTTGGCAATATTTACCTTTAAAAAGTATCGAAGCACACAAAAAACCAATAACGATGTTAAGCTACTCTCCCTCTGGTGATGCAATTGCCGATTCTAGCGAAGACGGGACTGTGAATATATGGAGTGCAAATGGTAAATTACAACATACTTTAACTGGGCACAAAAGTGCAGTTTGGGATATTAGTTTTAGCCCAAATGGTCAAACTATAGCTTCAGCATCGAGTGACAGAAAAGTAAAATTATGGAGTCGCGACGGCAAGCTAATTAATACTTTAGAGGGACATGCCAAGGGAGTATTAAGTGTTGATTGGACGCATAATGGAGAAATATTAGCATCAGCAAGTAGAGATAAATCAGTAAGATTATGGAGCAAAGACGGTAAATTAATCGCTAAATTATTAAAACATACTGAACCTGTTAACTGGGTAAGTTTTAGCCCAAATGGTGAATATATCGCATCAGCAAGCGATGATAACACCGTAAAAATATGGAATAAAGACGGTAAATTAATTAAGGATATTACATCTCATAATCGTCCCGTTTATGCTGCGGTCTGGTCAAAAGATAATATATTAGCAACAGCCAGTCTAGACAGCACAGTGAAATTATGGGATAAAAATTGGAATTTGATTCAAACTCTGAATGGTGATGGTGAAGGATTCATGAGTATCAGCTTTAGTCCGAATGCTGAAACTATCGCTACTATGAGCGAAGATAAAATAAAACTGTGGAATAGTAAAGGCAAATTAGAGTTAGTTATCAACGCAGAAGACGAGACGTTTTCAACTATTAGTTTTACTCCTGATAGTAAAACATTAGTGATAGGGAATAATAAAGGTAAAATAGTTTATCGTGACTTAGCTGATACTCAAACAGCAAATTTAATGTCAAAAGGATGCGAATTATTGCGAGATTACTTGCAGAATAATACTAAAGTTTCTGAAGCTGACCGCAAATTATGCTCTTAATTTTGGGGCGTTGTATGGTGGGCAGTGCCCACCCTACTAACCAAATGTAATCTACAAACTTGAACACTGGTCTTCTTTATTACCTCGCACTGTATTATCTTCTCCAGTGGGAGAAGGAGCATTTTCTTTACATTGCAAATTACCATTAATTTTGTTGCGTCTAATTTCTACACCCCCGGTATTCTGAGATGCTTGTAAATTTCCGGTGATTATATTGTCGTTGGCAACCAATTGATTTGTATTTTTTTCAAACTGCAAATCTTGTCTAATGCGTGTACGAGTAATGTTCGCAGCTTTGGATTGCTTAATCTGGATACTACCATCAACTCTGGAATTGTTATTAACAGTTACGTTTTCTGCCTTTTCAGCCTGAATATTACCATTTACTTTGATGTCAGAAGCTGTAAGCTTGCCATTCGACTCTACTTTGATAGTACCTTTTACAGTTGTACCATTCATGTTACAACTTTTATCGCTAGGTACTTTTACATTATCTAAAGTAACAGCACCTAAGTCCCCATCACATATAGTTTCTTCTGCTAAAGCAACTGAAGAACAAAATACTACTCCAGCTAAACTCAAACCAGCTATTCCAAACAAAAATATATTTTTCATCTGTTTTCTTTATGCTTATACACTTTTAATTAGCTTTCACATGTCTATGAAAGGTAGTCAAAGTTTAGACTACTAAAAATATAATGAAAAACTTTATAAATAAAAAATGCAAAAATTGCTACCTTTTTAGAACAATATGTACAACGATAGATAATTTAAAAATCAACTTTGCATGATATAAATACTTATCAATTTATTATCAATACCTTAATTTTGTAAAAAAATAAAAATTGAGTATCAGTATAAATATAAAACTCATTTGTAGAATGGGCATCCTTGCTCGTTCCATTATCGCTTAATGTAGCTTTTGGCGCCGTTGGTTTGAAAAAATCATCCTTTAGGGTAGTTTGTACTTTGAAACTACAGACAGATAGTTTGGCATACTTAAGTAAGTAACATAAGCATGTAATTAGATTGTTAAAGGAATAAACAATGGAACGTTATCCTAGTGATGCAACTGAACTTGCATATAATGGCAAAGACCGCAATGCGGGAGATATTGGTATTACTCCTCAAGCCGAACTTTGGAACGGTCGTTTAGCTATGATTGGTTTTCTTGCTTATCTACTTTGGGACTTGAGCGGTTACAGCGTTGTGCGAGATGTACTTCACCTTGTTTCCAGTACTCATCCTTAATAGTAATTTTTACCCGCACTATTAGGTACAAAAGTATTGTCTTAAAAATATTGACCAGGCGCCGATTTTCTGGCTTAAGTAACGGCGCCATCACTTACTACTTAATATTGTAACTAAAGATATCATCTTTAATGGTAACACCTTCTGTTGCTTTAAGATAAGCGAAAGTTTTAGCATAATTTTTAACGGTCGCCTAATCAACGGCGCCGTCACCTTGATAAAGATTAATACCAAGCATATTTTTTACTAGTCTAAATATAGACGCTTTATCTTGATAATAAGATGATAACTACTCGATATTTTATTAAAGATTGTAATTAATCTTTTGATTTTAAAACGCATTTTAAATAAAATATAAAACAATTTATTATTTTTATTAAAATTTTAATTTTATTTGTTATTGCACAAAAAATTATTATTTTTAACTACAAGCAGGAATTTCAATTCAGAACTCAGTTCCCTGACCTAACTTAGTTCTGTATTTTAAGGTACCACCATGTTTTTGGACTACAATTTGATAACTAATTGATAATCCTAAACCAGTACCTTTCCCGACTGGTTTTGTTGTGAAAAAGGGGTCAAATATACTTTTGAGTATATCGTCCTTTATTCCTGTACCATTATCACTAATTCTTACAACTAAAGATTTTTGTTGATTTACTTGAGTTTTAATGCAAATTTTACCAGCTTCAGGCTTTGAACAGAATTCTATCGCATCAATAGCATTAGATAATATGTTCATAAATACCTGATTTAGCTGTGCTGGGTAACATTCAAATAGAGGAATGTTACTGTAATCTCGGATTATTTGAATTTCTGGACGTTTTTTTGTAGCTTTGAGTCTATGTTGTAAAATTAGCAGTGTATTATCCATTCCTTCATGAATATCGACAGATTTTTTCTCAGCCTCATCTAATCGTGAAAAGTTACGTAAAGACGAAACAATTTTCTGTATACGCTCAGTACCCATTTCCATTGATGATAGTATCTTGGGTAAATCTTCAGTCAGATATTCTAAATCTATTGTTTTGATTTGTTTTTGAATTTCTGGATTTGCATCAGGATAATGATATTGATAAAGTGCTAACACATCAACTAAGTCTTTAACATAACTTTTCATGTGACTAAGATTTGCTTCAATAAAGTTAACAGGGTTATTTATCTCGTGAGCTACACCTGCAACTAGCTGACCCAAGCTAGACATTTTTTCACTTTGGATGAGTTGAGCTTGAGTTTGACGCAATTTTTTTAAAGTTTGGTTCAACTGTCCGTTGGTATTGCGTAAATTTTTCTCAATCTCTTCGCGCGCTATTATATTGTTTTTTAAATTGATTAAATTAATTCGTAGTTCTAACTGGCTAATAACTTGACGACTTAAAGCTTGTAAAGCGATGATTTGCTCTTCTGTCATAACTCTTGGCACCACGTCAATAGCACATAATGTACCAAGAGCAAAATTATCTGGTGTCACAAGCGCGGCGCCCATATAAAATCGAATATTTGGTTCAGATGTTACTAAAGGGTTAGCAACAAATCGTTCGTCTTCTAGAGCATTTGGCACTATCAATACTTTATCTGGTGTACATATTGTGTGAGCGCAAAATGCTAAGTCTCGTGGAGTTTCAGACGCTTCTAAACCAACTTTAGATTTAAACCATTGTCGATTAGCATCAACCAGACTAATTAAAGCGATAGGAGTACCGCAAATATAGCCTGCTAAATTAGTCAAGTCATCAAATGCTTGCTCAGAAGCAGTATCTAGAATTTGATATTGCTGAAGTGCCTGAAGCCTTTCTGGCTCCGAAGCGGGTATTGGCGGTTGTTTCATTCCAAAACTATTGAGTTTATAACTTTTCAGCATAGATTTTTAGTTATGCTATCGAGCTTACTCTCATTTAAATTTGAAAGAAAGGGCAAAATTACTTAGAAATAGCACAATTAAAAATTTAGTCACTAAATGTCATGAAAAGCAACTCAAAATAATAGTCTTGGATACTACATGCGTGACAAAGCACTAACCTTTTTGAGTTTATCTGGCGCCAATCCTTCTAGTTCTTCAAGATTCAGCCAGCCTTCTTTAAGCAATCTAGCAAACACAAAGACGAGAACTGAATATCTATAATCATATTTACCATCAATATCGTGGCGCCTTGCACTTAAGAAATCGTGCAAAACCCAAATATCATCTAGTTGCGTGATTCCATCTGCTATTTTATGAACTTCTTTGGCTAAAGCATTGATTTCTCGTTCGTAAGCTTTATCGAAGGCTGCTTTAGCTACTTCCTGTTCGGTTTGAGACCACTGAGTATCTGTCGCTTGCATTGTCAGAATTCAAATATATGTGTTAAGCAAATTTTTAGACTTATATCAGGTTTTTAGTTAATACTCATTATTGACAGCAAATTTAAACAACCACGAAATTGGGATTGTTTTGATTTAAATCAATATTTTATAAGTAGTTAAGAAAACGTGATACTAATTATATTACCAGATTATGCTAGTAATTTCAAAATAATAGAGCGCTCTATTTTCAAGAACGCTCACTTAATCATCGGAAATTTGATGTCAATGTGTATTTATCTATCGAGCCAAGTTTAACAACTCTTTGGGAGAAGCGAGCAAATCAATCGCAACGAAGAAAATCTTACCTTGGGGATTTAACAAAAATCTCCAAGCCATATTCATTCCAACAGCGGCGCCAAACCAAGGAGTTTGCACTTTACCAGTAACCTTAATTTGGGTATAACCATCTTCAGCAGGTTCAAGAATACCGCGTTCTGGAAGCAACTTGAGGTTTTGACAATCTTCACGGAAGAAACGTAATACAGCTTCTTTTCCAACAATTGGTCTTTGGAAAGGAGGTTGTAAAGCACCGTCTGGCTCAAACAACTCGATTAATGCATCAAAGTCATTTGCATTCATGTTGTTCATATAGCTCAACACGGTTGGATTATCAACACCTTCGATAGTGACTTTAACTCGTTGTGATAACTCTTTGGGAAGAACAACAGGTTCAGAAACCCGCTCATAATTACCCATTTTGTTAGGGTCATATCCCATGTCAACTACAAAATTACGTAGCACTGTAATTTGTTGTCCGGGTTCCAAATTTCTGATTGCTTGTAATACAGCACTCGCATTGGCAGAAAGCTGATAACCTGCTGGAATTGGCGCTACAATTCCTTCTTCCATCCATTTTCCAAGCTGGTACCAAAAACCTAACTTAATATTCGCAGACCAAGTACCATAAGTACGACAAATAGGGGTATCAGCACCATTTGTCAAATCGCACATTACTTGTGATTGCTCGCGAAAATCCATTTGACGGATTTGGTTCATAGTAGCTTCTGCAAACTGCATGTTAGCGGCGCCAGGAGCTGCAATAGTAATAGTTTTACCCATTTCTAAGTAAGCAAACCAAATCAAGGCTAGTTGATCTTCTGCATTGAGTTGCGCGAATCTTGCAATCGTTGCTGGTACTGCATCAGCAGATAGTGTGTTAGGAAATATACTACGGGCTGAATCGATGGTAAATGGCATAGCAGAATTTTCCTTAACAGATTTACTAGTGATGAAAAGCTTAAGTTATAAACTTTTTCGACAGAAACTTATGAACAAGCTTCTGGGGATAGAAATGTATCGCCCACTACTTAAAGTTAGCACAGCTTTGTTTATAAATGTACATAAATGTTTACAAATTTTGATGTTAATTTCTTATCTCAGTTATTAAAACAAAAGTTATTTTAATGTAATTAAAATATCTAGAAATGTGATATGAGCCACTGGCAACGCATATAAACGGATGTAACGGATAATTTATTGAATTAATGTAGAGACGTTACATGTAACGTCTCTACGGTTTGGGGTATTTGTGTTCTAGTTGGCGCCGTATCATGCAAAAAGCGCTCCCATAAGGAGACGCTTTTTAGTTATTCAATTTTGCAAGTTAACCGTTAATAGCAGGTGCGGTTAATGCTACGGGAGCAACTTCGCCAGAAGCTAAGTCGAGTGGGAAGTTGTGAGCGTTACGCTCGTGCATTACTTCCATACCTAAGTTAGCGCGGTTGATGATGTCTGCCCAGGTGTTGATGACGCGACCTTGGCTATCAATTACTGATTGGTTGAAGTTGAAACCGTTCAGGTTGAATGCCATTGTGGAGATACCTAAAGAGGTAAACCAGATTCCAACTACTGGCCATGCAGCTAAGAAGAAGTGTAAGCTGCGGCTGTTGTTGAATGAAGCGTATTGGAAGATTAAGCGACCGAAGTAACCGTGTGCTGCAACGATGTTGTAGGTTTCTTCTTCTTGACCGAACTTGTAACCGTAGTTTTGGCTTTCGGTTTCGGTTGTTTCACGAACTAAAGAAGAGGTTACTAATGAACCGTGCATAGCACTGAACAAGCTACCACCAAATACACCAGCTACACCTAATTGGTGGAAGGGGTGCATTAAGATGTTGTGTTCAGCTTGGAATACCAACATGAAATTGAATGTTCCGCTGATACCCAAAGGCATACCATCAGAGAATGAACCTTGACCGATTGGGTAGATCAAGAATACTGCGGTTGCTGCTGCTACTGGTGCAGAGTAAGCAACACAGATCCAAGGACGCATACCTAAGCGGTAAGAAAGTTCCCACTCACGACCCATGTAGCAGAATACGCCAATCAGGAAGTGGAATACTACCAACTGGTAAGGACCACCATTGTAAAGCCACTCATCTAAAGAAGCTGCTTCCCAAATGGGGTAGAAGTGAAGACCAATTGCGTTTGAAGAAGGAACTACGGCGCCGGAAATAATATTGTTTCCGTACATCAAAGAACCAGCTACTGGTTCGCGGATACCGTCGATGTCAACTGGGGGTGCTGCTACGAATGCAATGATGAAGCAGGTGGTTGCTGCCAAAAGGGTAGGAATCATTAGTACGCCAAACCAGCCAATGTAAAGGCGGTTTTCGGTGCTAGCTATCCAACGGCAGAACTGTTCCCACACATTGGCGCTTTCGCGACGTTGTAAGGTTGCGGTCATGGTTTTATAAGTGCGGTTAGAAAATGAATTATGTATACAAGCTATGTGCTTGCTTGTTTCTAATATAGTTTACATTGCTTAACAAATACAAGTAATTTGTAATTATATTTAGTTATCAAATACATCAGTGTTACTTATATAACTTGTAATTGTGGAATGGGCATCCCTGCCCGTTCCAAGCTGAGGTGGGCAAGGATGCCCACCCCACAAGAGAAGTGTGGACATTTTTTTGGAGTTTTTTCAAGAAACACTTAGTTTTTTGTATTGATTTGCTGTTTCCTCTCCAAATCCTCCAGCTTCAATATGGCGAATAACTGATTGCACAATCGGTACAGCAATGCTCATGCCAAATAAAGCGTTAAACCCAGCAACTACGATAGGCGCCGACAATAGTACAGTTAGTTCAGGGATAAGTGCTAAGACAACCACAAAAATTAGAAAGAAAATAGGAGTTGCAATACCAGTCTTAATGACTTCTTGAAGAATTAAGTCTTTATACTGTTCAACTGTAATATCTCCACGCTGCAAATCAAGTGAGTAAGATATAGCAACGACTATTGCTTGAGTTAACATTGCGGCGCCAGTAGCTGTAATACCAAGTTTAGCTATCGTCGTAGAATTCCTGAGTATTGAGTCAACTGCATTGTATACACGAATATAAGCTTGTTCACCTGGTGTGATTATATTGGTGCCACGACGAATATTATCGGCGCCTATTTCCCAAACTATATTATCGGCACCATTGCTTCCTCCCTTGGAATGAGGATAAATATGGCTTCCATGTTTGTCAGATAAAAATTGACGAATGTCTCTTTCTGAGGCGTCTAACTTTGATGTACCTGGTATTTTGTTAAATAATTTCATTACATCAGCATCACTTCTGGGTGCTTCCCCAACCCTTACACCTGCTCGATATTTCAACCTGTTAGCAATTTTGGGCATCTCAGCTAATAATTGCTGCGCTGTTTGAGGTAAATCTTTGAGAGCGGCGCCAATAACTACACCTGATGTCGCAAATGCAACTGTTGTAGAAGCAGTATTACTTATAGATTTTCCAGCGTTTTGAATTGCTTCGATACCTGGTTGGACTGTATTCGAGACTGACGCTATTGCTCCCGCTGTCGTTTTCTCAACAGCAACCTTAATTTCATTCGCGGCGCCTGAAACACTATTGATAGCATCTGTAGTAGTTTTCTTAACTTGATTTATGAAATCCATTTTTATACTGCCAAGTTTTGATTATCAGTAATCTTTACACCTTGACATCACAAAATAAAGTTTGTCTAGATTACATGTATATATAGTTACATAAATATGAAAAAGGAGATGTGCAGTACACATCCCCCATTGAGGTGCAATAATCTGGAAATCTTAAACTAGCTTTAAAAACGGCACCATATATAAAATTCAGTTTCGCCGCGCTTTATTAAAACAACTAGTTATGAATACACCTGGAGTTTTGGTTGTTACGGAAAAATCAAATATTTTTAATAAGCCTATTGAAGTTCTTGATTTAACCAAGCTTCTAGGTCAGCTATGGTAGAAAAATCTAGTAACGCTTCTCCTAATGCCTCTAATTGTTCAGTTGACAGCAAACGAACTCGTTCAATTATCGATGTATAAATGTCACCAAAACGCCGATTTAGTTGAGGCATTTTATTTTGGAACGGGCATCCTCTAGAGTCCTATTATCCTATGCTAATCTACCCATATCATTCGTGATAATGACAATACCTGCATGGTTAGAATTTGCTCTATTTCAAAAGTATGATAGGATAGTATGATAATATGATAATCTAGAAAAAATGGTTAAAAAAGTTACAATAACTCTTGATGACGATGTTCTTGCTTTTGTAGATAAGCAGGCATTAGATAGCGAAAGTCAAGGAAATCGTAGTGCTTTCATCAATAGTGTATTGAAAGAATTGAAAAAACAACGTTTACAAGAGAAGCTCAAGGAAGCATATATACAAGATTCACTTTCTGGAGCTTATCGAAAAGAAGTTACTGCGTGGGATATAACTGTAGGTGATGGTATTGAGTGATGCCAAATGGTAATTTAACTTACCGGCGTGGAGAAATACGTTGGGTTGACTTAGAACCAACAATAGGTAAAGAAGCAAAAAAAACTCGTGCTTGTTTGATTGTTCAGAATGATGTTGGTAATCGCTACAGCTTTTTAACGGTAGTAATACCATTGCTTCCAGGGACTAAAAATGTGCCCTATGTTGTAAATGTAAAAGCTACACCTAGCAACGGTTTAGACCAAGACCGATATCTTGATGTTGGACAAATTCGGGGTCTTAACAACAGTCGAGTTCTTGATTTAGTGGGAGTATTGGAAGATGAATATTGGGAATTAATACGCACTTCCTTAAATATAGTTTTAGATTTTTGAATCTTTACCCGACCTATCATTTTTTATAAATGGATGTAAGGTAAATAGCAAAGTGTTCTGCTCAAAACTATAGCTATTCTGCCCCTCTCCGTGACGGAGAGGGGTTGGGGAGAGGTTCACGATTACGAATAATTACAACATCAACCAAAAACTTTTGACTCATGTAGGCTTGGACTGCTGTTACGAAAAATGTAGGCAACGGCAAGGCGCCTGACCCACCAATATATAATGCCCCGTAAACCACGCGACCTCAAACCCGGATACTCCTACCACGTTACGACCCGCTGTAACAATCGTGAATTTAATTTAGTGCGTCACGAAGGTCATCACCGGACAGATAACCGTAGGTTATAAATTTCTCTATCACGTGCTTTCTAAGATTTAGTACCAGGTTGATATATTCGCAAATTTTCGGCACCTTCAGAATTCTTACAGGTTTTCCAATCTATTATCCTTTAACACATATGCTGATTTTATTCAAGAGAAGTTATTAAAATTCGGAAATCACAGGTAGTCAAACAGGCGCCAAACGTTAAGTTTTCCTTTAGTAAATAGGCGGAAAATAGGCAAAATATAATCAATAAGCGATAATTAGCTAGTTTAAGGCGAAAATTCAAAGAGTTAATATAAGTTTACAAAGTCATTAAAATTTCACAAAGATAGTATAAATAGTAAGCAACATTGGGTTAAGACAGTGAACAATACCCATAGCTAGATATTAGAGTAGGCATCCCTCTATGCAGCCCATTCGGACTTTTAACGTATCACCCTCTTTACCATCTCGACTCGAACCATTGCGAAAACTCGCATATAACTTGCATTGGGATTGGAGCGTCGAGGCAAAAGACTTATTTCGGCGCCTAGACCCCGATTTATGGGAAAGTAGTCGTCACAACCCAGTTTTGATGCTGGGTACAATTAACCAAGCGCGTTTAACGGAAGTAGTGGAAGATGAAGGCTTCCTCGCGCAAATGGATCGTGCAGCGCAACAATTAGAAGATTATCTTAAAGAACGAACTTGGTATCAAAAACAGCGTGCAGGTAAACCAAAGGAATGTTACGCTTACTTTTCTGCTGAATTTGGTTTGGCTGACTGCTTACCAGTATATTCAGGTGGTTTAGGAGTTTTGGCTGGGGATCACCTCAAATCAGCAAGTGACTTAGGTTTACCTTTGGTTGGTGTTGGTTTACTTTATCAGCAAGGATATTTCGCACAGTATCTCAACGCTGATGGTTGGCAGCAAGAGCGCTATCCCATCAACGATTTTTACAATATGCCGATACACCTCGAACGCAAAGAGGATGGTTCGGAGTTACGAATTGAGGTAGATTATCCAGGACGCAAGGTTTATGCGCGCGTGTGGCGAGTTCAGGTAGGGTCTGTACCACTCTACATGCTCGATACTAATATTGAGCCAAATAATCCTTACGACCACAATATTACCGACCAGTTATATGGTGGTGATATAGACATGCGTATTCACCAAGAAATCATGCTGGGTATTGGTGGTGTGCGGATGCTTAAAGCTTTGGGTTACAAAGTAACTTCGTACCACATGAACGAAGGACATGCGGCGTTTTCAGCATTAGAACGTATCCGCATGTATATTCAAGAAGAAGGTTTAAATTATTCAACCGCGCGACAAGTTGTAATTTCCTCGAATATCTTTACTACTCATACCCCTGTACCTGCTGGAATAGATTTGTTCTCGCCAGATAAAATGTTGTATTACCTGGGGTATTACGCTGATATTTTCGGAATGAACAAAGAGCAATTTCTTGGTTTAGGACGAGATAACACAGGTGATTTATCATCGCCGTTTAGTATGGCGGTACTGGCGTTAAAGATGGCAACTTTCTCGAACGGTGTAGCGCAGTTACACGGGGTTGTCTCACGTCAGATGTTTAAAGGGTTATGGCAGGGTGTACCTGTTGATGAAGTACCTATTGGCGCCATTACCAACGGTGTACATGCTCGTAGCTGTGTAGCAAAATCAACACAAGAACTATACGACCGTTATTTAGGACCAAACTGGTCATCGGCAGGTGTAGATAGTCCGTTATGGGAACGTATGGACGCCATACCTGATGAGGAATTGTGGCGTAACCATGAACGTTGTCGCTTGGATATGGTACTTTATGTACGTGACCGTTTGGTTAAACACCTCCGTGATAGAGGCGCCTCACCATCAGAAATTGCCCAAGCACAAGAAGTTCTCGACCCGAAAGTATTTACAATTGGTTTTGCTCGTCGTTTTGCCACTTATAAACGTGCGACACTGTGGATGAGCGATATCGAGCGCATCAGAAAGATAATCTTGGCGAACAAAGACCGCAAAGTACAATTTGTAATTTCTGGTAAAGCACACCCCAAAGATATCCCAGGTAAAGAACTTATCCGCGATATCAACCACTTTATTGAAGAAGAAGGCTTACAAAAACAAATCGTCTTTGTGCCTAACTATGATATATATATATCAAGGTTGATGGTAGCAGGTTGCGATATCTGGTTAAATACACCAAGGCGCCCACGCGAAGCTTCCGGAACAAGCGGTATGAAAGCTGCAATGAACGGCTTACCAAATTTGAGCGTTCTTGATGGTTGGTGGGACGAAGCAGACTATGTACGCACAGGTTGGGCTATTGGACATGGTGAAATGTACGATGACCCCAACTACCAAGACGAAATCGAAGCAAATGCGCTCTACGATTTGTTAGAGAAAGAAGTTGTACCATTGTTCTACGACCGTGATGCTGACGCATTACCAAGACATTGGGTAGCAAAAATGAAAGATGCAATTCGTTTGAATTGTCCTTTCTTCAACACCGCACGGATGGTAGGAGAATATGCACAACGTGCTTATTTCCCAGCTAGCGACCGTTATTACAATCTCACAGCAAATAATTACGCTCCAGCTAAAGAACTTGCAGATTGGAAAGACAAACTAAGAACTAGTTGGTTCAATATCAAAATTAAAGATATTAACGTATCTTCTGGAACTGATATTTTAGTTAACCAAAATGTTAATGTCACAGCAAAAGTTGATTTGGCGAGCTTGAAAAAAGACGACGTACAAGTTGAATTATACCAAGGCGCCATCGATGCCAACGGTGAAATCGTCAACGGCGAACCTGTTGTAATGGAATATAAAGGCACAGACGAACATGATTTAAGTACTTATACTGCTGAGATTGTATACAATACATCCGGCTTACAAGGCTTGTCGCTGCGCGTACTACCAAAACACGAGTATCTATCAAGCGCTTACGAACCCAGATTAATCGTTTGGGCAGAGTAACAATACATTGTAGAGACGCGATTAATTGCGTCTCTACATATGCATGTATTGAATAATACTCTTGTGGGGTGGGCATCCTTGCCCGCCCTTCTTATTAGCTGACTGTTCACAGGATGTTAAAAACCTCTCCCCCGACCCCTCTCCTACAAGGATGCTGCTGGGTATTCGGGGGTGGCGCCCATCATTAGATCACACGCCCACAAACGCCCACAGGCTAAAAGCCTGGGGCTTCCTTTCAATTAGCCGCACCCTTCGTTTGGTGACGGCGGGCGTGTGTAACGAGGAGTCCTACCCCTGAATGACCAACGGTATCCTACAAGGAGAGGGGAGCAATTGTACTGTCATTATCTATTAAAGAACTCTATTAGGGGTTAGGTTTTTCATCTGATTTTCCATATGACGTAAAAAGTCAGTTTGTTAGAGCTTGTTGCAAGAAACAGAATTGATTTTTAAACGTTACTTATCATTACTTGCTATAATATTTTTAACATTAATCATGATAATACAACATTACATATAAAAATATAAAATTGTTTTAATTACTATTGGTAATTAAGATGCAGGGTGTAAAATAACATTTTATATGCGCGTTATTAGCAAAAAAAGCTTAGAGAGTTTGGGAAAAACATTCCTCTTCTAAAAAAGGACTACTATTATGGTATGAACGTGTGTCTGATGAAAAATTTGATAATTTGAACAAATATATGCCTGACTCAACTACCTGTGTCGAAGCTTGCAACAACTTTGATAAAATTTATGAGCAAGCACTCTCAACCCGTAAACCTGTTGTTGTAACGAAGGAAGGCGGCGAAAGCGTTGCAGTTATCCCAACCGCAGAACTAAACAGTATTATTGAAACTGACTATTTATTTCAGTCACCTGAAAATGCATCACGTTTAGTTGCCGCTATTGAACGCGCGAAAGCACAGACCTTCAAATCAAGAACAGTAGAAGACTTACGTCTGGAGTTTGGAATTGTCGAAGAAGAGTAAAAAATTTAACATTGGATTATTGCTATAGCTGACTTTAATTTTTGGTTTTGTTATGACTTCTAAATTTCTAGGAGAGCATATTTGGGTAAAAAAGATATTCAGCAGTTAGAAGCTGTTGCTCGTGAATTTGATATGACAGAGGAGGAGAGAAGAGACTTTGGCGATTTTATTGAGGAAGAAAAAGAGTCTGGGAATGGTGGAACAAAAAATGAGCGTGGGGACTTTAGTTACCAAGAACTTAGGCAAAAAGCTCGTGAATTTTTAGGATTAGGATAATATTAAGTGAAGTAGATAAAATATGATAGAAACTCAAGTCAAAGATATAATTCAACCTAGCGATTTAAATCAGCTTCTCCAAATAATGAATGGATTAATTGGAGAAACCTGTTGGAAGGCTAATTTAAGCTATGGAGATGAATTAACTCTTCATATTGGAGAAAAAATACCTTACTCGCAAAAATCAATGGCAGGTAAGGAAAAAGGAGCGTGGATATTAGGTACAAGAGCTACGCGATGGCAGCTTGATTATTCAGACAAAGTTGTAGTATCTTCCGACGATGACCCGGAGGTAATTAAAAACAAAATAAATATTATAAAAGAAAATACTATAACTAACGTTAAAATTAGCTATCCAAATCTAATTTTGACTGTTAGTTTTGGGAATAAATGTGATTTAATATTGTTCCCTGATAAAGAAGATACTGATTTCCCTTACTGGGAAGTTTTCACTCCTGACCAAATGGTTATCAAAGTTGGTCCTGGTATAATATGGTCTATTAAGAGTTCAAAAACAAAAATCACTAGCTAGCGATTAGTATAATTCGTGGGTATTTATAATAAGTAAGTATGGCTATGCCTTACATATATTTTTTACCACAGAGGCACAGAGAACGCAGAGGAGAATAAACTAACTATTAGTGCTAAAGTGTCAAATTTCGCTCTTTACTCACCTTTGTACTCATTTTTAAATCTTGCTATAGCTAATTTTAAAGCTTCATTTGGTTCTGGAGGCTTTTCGATTAGAGATAGAAATAAATCTCGGTCTATATCACTTAAAATACAAGTGTCGTAAGTTTCTATATCTAACGGATTAGGTTTTTGCTTTTTATTTGCGTCTTTCATTTTAAGAATTCTCTGTTTGTTTAATTGGTTGATGGTACATTACGGCTGAAGCTTACTCGTTTTGCTGCTGGCTTGGCGTGCCGTAACTTACCGGAATGCACGCCTGCTTAGAAACCGGGCTTCTTGACAATGATTTCGCTAGAAACCCCTAATTTATTGTAAAGAAGCCCGGTTTCTTTGGGGTTCTTGAGAATGCTGCAAGATGTAAGGTAACGCACCCTACGATTATATATATACTACAAATTAAAGTTCGCTAAATTTGTCTGTGGCGCCAATTAAAGCGCTGGTAATTCCAGGTTCGCTCATTGAGTGTCCAGCATCGGGTACTACAATTAATTCAGCTTCTTGCCATGCTTTATGTAATTCCCATGCTGATATCATTGGGCACACTACATCATATCTACCTTGGACAATTACAGCAGGAATGTTACAAATGCGGTCTACATTTCTAAGTAATTGGTCGTCGTGTTCAAAAAAGCCTTTATTTATAAAGTAATGACATTCGATACGCGCGAAGGCATCGGCAAATTGACTTTCACCGAAAATTTGCATTAAGCCTTTATCTAGAAATAGTCTGCTCGTACTTGCTTCCCATATTGACCATGCGTGCGCTGCTTCGAGTCTTACTTTCATGTCATCGCTCGTTAAGCGCTTATAATATGCCGTCAGCATATCGTTTCTTTCTTCTGGTGGGATAGGTTTTAGATATTCTTCCCATGCATCAGGAAAAATATTACTGGCGCCTTCTTGATAAAACCAGTCAATTTCTTTTTTCCGCAGCATGAAAATACCACGTAATATTAACCCTTTACAGCGTTCGGGATGGGTTTGGCTGTAAGCTAGTGACAATGTACTTCCCCAACTGCCACCAAAAACTACCCATTTATCTATATTTAAGTGTTTGCGTAGCTTTTCAATATCACTTACTAATTCCCAAGTTGTATTTTCTCGTAGTTCAGCATGAGGTGTACTTTTACCGCACCCTCGCTGGTCGAACATTATTAGGCGCCATTTCTCTGGGTTAAAGAACTGACGGTAGTATGGGGGACACCCACCACCTGGCCCACCATGTAAGAGTACTACTGGTTTACCTTGAAGATTACCTGATTCCTCATAATGAATTGTGTGTAAATCAGAGACTTTTAATTTACCTTCGTTTAAGGGTTCTCTCTGGGGATATAACTCGCGCATATAAAGTTAAAAATTATCTTGCAAAGAATAATAGATTTACTGTTCTTTTAATTTTTACCCTATAACTAAGGAAATTTCAAACTACAGATACATATAAATTCACTCTTATTCAATTATTCTTTAAAAGAAAATATTAAACAGCTTCGCTTTTATATGAATAGCAAGGTATCCAAAGTTGGTGTCGTCGGTGCTGGTCGTGTAGGCGCCGCAGTTGCAAATGCTTTGATTATGATGGGTGTATGTGTATCGGTTGTACTACATAATCGTACTTTAGATAAGGCAGAAGGCGAAGCATGGGATATTGAAGATGCTATTCCCTTACTCGAAGAATGCGATATATTACCTACAGATAAATACGAAGATTTTAGCGATTCTGATGTTATTGTTATTACAATTGGAGCGCCAACAAAAGAAGGTCAAAGTCGCTTAGAGTTATTAAAAGATAATGCCGATATTATTAGCTCGACGATTAAAGAACTCGACCGAGTGGCGCCGAATGCTGTTTTAATTATCATTAGCAATCCAGTTGATATACTAACACGCATTGCCATTAAAGCTTCAAACCGACCAGAAAATTTAATAATTGGTTCAGGAACAGTTTTAGATACTGCACGAGTATGTTACCAGCTTGGTAAGCTACTTAATGTTAGTAAGCAAGATGCTAATGTATATGTTATTGGTGAACATGGAAATACTTCATTAATAGTTTGGTCAAACGCCCAGATAGGCGCCATTCCTTTAGAAAAATTTCCGCTTCCCCAAGGTACATCTTTAGATAAAATTAAAGCTGAATATATTGATAACACCCGTAAGCGCGCGTATGCAATTAGCGAGCGTAAAGGTGGTACTAGCTATGGTATCTCAACTGTAGCTGCTCAACTAGTTGATACTGTTCTGCGCAACGAGAAAAAAGTATTTACTGTGTCAGTAAAAGCAGATGCCGAATATAAAATAGGTGATGAAGTAGTTTTGGGTCTTCCTTGCATTATTGGTAAAAAAGGTATTGAGCGCAAATTGTATATACCATTAAATCAAGAAGAACAACACGCGCTTGCACATTCCGCAGAAGAATTAAATAAGGCTTATGAGTCTGTGATGTGATTAGTTTAGATCCCCCCAACCCCCCTTAATAAGGCGCAGGGCTGATTCATTCCCTAAAAAGCTTGAAAAATCAAGGGTTTCGCGCAAATTTTTATTGGTAATTTTGCTACCAAGGCGCCGATAAAATGGGCATATTATTGGTATTGCAAGAATTTACATTTTAATACATATATACTATTATATGAGTTTGTGTCTCGTGGGGCAAGAGCTACCTCAATATATTAGGGAATCAGAAAAATGACATCCAACAAGCTATTTGCTGTATACCTAGGTGGTCATGCCGAGGGTTGTAATATTGAGGTGCATGATGTTGTGTTTGCAGTCGGCGCCGACTTACACTCAACATTCCCGATACTAGAGAAAAAGTGGTTTGGTATTCGCAAAGGTTTGCATGTCGATGCTTGGGTTGAATTAAATTATGTAGATGGTTATCAAATAGATGTGTTACCTGCGAATGCATCAAGTAATGAAAGTGATTTGAAGCTGTATTTTATCAACTTCGGCGCCTATGAGCCTAGCTTTTTCGGAGAGGTACATCAGTCAGGGTTTTATGTAGCAAGTAGTAAAAAAGAAGCACAGCTAAAGGCTAAAAAACAACTTTGTTTGAAACTAAAACAGCGCCATCATGATGATACTGTTGTTATTGAAGATAGTATTGCGGATGTTGATGATTGTATTGAAATTGGCAATGTAGATAGCTGGAGATTAGTGTTTACGCCTACAGATATAGAAGAATTTTATCCAAAATGTGAATATATTAAGTTGCCCAAGTAGCAGATTTGCAACGGATAGAACGGATAAGTTATATGTTATGAACAAGATTTGCTTAGAATGGAGGAACTATCCGTTACATCCGCTTAAAATCCGTTGCTAGTTTTATACCCAACATCAGTAATTAAAATCAGAATTGCCCAAAGCCAAAAATTTAGTTTAACTAACAACTTCCAGCGCATAGGTTTCTTTCTGCACCTGTTTAAGGGTTGCGAGTTTTTGCCATAATTGTATTCTCACTTCATAGCGGTAGTTAAAGAAGTGTTCACCGACACCTAATACTGTTAAGTAATCGTAAACAAGACGAGGCTTAGAAATTACAATTTGTAACAATTGCCACCAGTACAATAACCTTGTCGAACGTACAAAACCTTGGCGCCAGCAAATAGCGCTAAATAATCGAATTTCATGCCAAGTGATAGGACGGTTAGTTTTACCTCGTCAACCGTTCATCATCATAAAGTGACGGAATGTACGTTTTAAATAAGGCATTGGTTCGTAAATGTTCCAAAAAGCATCTATGTACTCTTCGGTAATTTCTTCCACGGGACGTGTCGGTACAAAGTTCATTATTGCACCTTGGTGAAATGTTCCTAACCCATCAACGAGGCGCCCTTCTTGCTGTAAACGATTCCACATTGCAGTATTTTGCAAAGCTTGCAGTAAGCTAAACTGCCCTTGGGGAATACCTGTTTCCTCAATAAATTCACTGATACGCTGACCTGCACCTGGACGTTCATTATCAAAGCCCATAATAAACCCAGACATAATTTGCCTTAATAAGGGGGGCTAAAACTCCCTTATTTTTCCCCCCTTATCAAGGGCAGGGGGATTAAATCTAGGATTGTGTATTAAATATAACTTGTAAAATATTCTCTAAGTCAGTGGACGGATAATAGAGGGCTTTTGTTGGTAATGGCACCAGATAATGTCAAAATTATATTTGCTTTGTAACGGCAACGTTACAAATGACTTTTTATAATAGCTAAATTACTAAACTAAAGGCTATGGGCAGGCAACGTATTCTCTCTGGAGTTCAACCAACTGGTAACTTGCATCTAGGTAACTATTTCGGCGCCATTCGTAATTGGGTGGAAATTCAAGACCAGTTCGATAATTATTTTTGCGTGGTGGACTTGCACGCTATTACTGCACCGCACAACCCGGCAACGCTGGCAAGCGATACATATACTATTGCGGCGTTATATTTGGCTTGTGGTATAGATTTACAGTACTCAAATATTTTCGTACAGTCGCATGTTTCTGCCCACAGCGAACTAGCTTGGCTACTTAACTGTATTACCCCAATGAACTGGCTTACAGATATGATTCAGTTTAAGGAGAAAGCTGTTAAGCAAGGGGAAAACGTTGGTGTTGGGTTGCTCGACTATCCTGTATTGATGGCAGCGGATATATTACTGTACAACGCTGATAAAGTACCTGTGGGTGAAGACCAAAAGCAACATCTTGAATTAACGCGCGATATTACAGACCGTTTCAACCATCTATTTGGTAAGGGCAAAAAGGTATTAAAGTCTCCCGAACCAATGATTCGTAAAGACGGCGCCCGTATAATGAGTCTCACTGACGGCACTAAAAAAATGTCGAAGTCAGACCCTGCTGAAGGTAGTCGTATTAACTTGCTTGACTCACCCGATGAAATTACAAAGAAAATTAAACGCTGTAAAACTGACCCAATACGCGGTATTGTGTTCGATGACCCAGCGCGTCCCGAATGTCAGAATTTGCTGACAATATACATGTTGTTATCGGGTAAGGAAAAGGAAGACGTAGCGGCAGAATGTGCGGATATGGGATGGGGAGATTTTAAGAAGTTGCTAACCGAAACAACCATAAATGCCCTGAAACCAGTTCAAGACAAATACGCTGAAGTCATGGCAGATAAAGGTTATTTGGAGTCGGTACTGCATGAAGGGCGCCAAAAAGCTGAGGAAGTTGCAAATCAAACATTAAAAGACGTAAAAACAGCAATGGGGTATTCTCTGCCACAATGAGCTTTCCACATGGGGTAAAGTTGTGTTACAGCTGTACTTAGAGTGAAAATGCTCATTGTTATGCTTGATACACTAACACCAATTACTCCAGTTAAAGTCAGTTCATTTCGTGCTGCTGCTAGGAACGGCGAGTTCTTAGTAACAGCAGAGGTTTGCCCACCGAAAGGAGGTAATCCGCAACACATGCTCCAAATGGCGGCGACCCTTAAGGGGAGGGTTCATGCCGTCAATATCACCGATGGTAGCCGAGCTGTGTTACGTATGTCTTCGCTAGTGGCGTCAGCGATTTTACTTCAAAACGGTATCGAGCCGATATGCCAATTAGCGTGTCGGGACAAAAACCGTATTGGTTTACAAGCTGATTTGATGGGCGCCCATGCATTAGGAATTCAAAATATCCTAGCTTTAACAGGCGACCCTGTAAAAGCAGGCGACCACCCCGACTGTAAAGCCGTTTTCGACCTCGAAGCAGTGCGGTTGTTGCAAGTTATCCAGAAACTTAATTTGGGCATAGATTATAACGATAAACCCCTGACCGATGGGGCGTTAGATTTATTCGTAGGCGCCGCAGTTGACCCGCAATGTAAAAGTTGGTCGGGGTTACAAAGTCGGTTTGAGAAAAAAGTAGAAGCAGGCGCCCAATTTTTCCAAAGTCAGCTAATCACCGATTTCGACATATTGGAAAAATTCATGGACACCATAGCCGCTGGGTGTAATAAACCCATACTTGCCGGAATATTCCTGTTGAAATCAGCTAAAAATGCCGAATTCATCAACCGAGCAGTACCAGGTGTAAATATACCGCAGTATATTATCGATAGATTAGCGCAAGCCAAAGACCCCTTAGAAGAGGGAATGAAAATTGCTGCTGAACAAGTGCAAATCGCGCGGCAACTCTGCCAAGGCGTGCATATGATGGCAGTTAAACGCGAAGACTTAATTGCACCAATCTTAGATATGGCTGGGGTTACAGCAGTTAAGTAAGGTAAGTAACATTATTTTAATTATGGCAGCTATTTGATTATGGCTGCTTTTTTATTGATATCATTTAAATAACATGGCAGTTGTAAATGATTCGTAAAAAATGATGCCTATGTAACGAACCACGGTCGTACACAAAGGGAAGAAATGAAAGTAAGGGAATATTAATATAAATTAGTTTATTTGAGTAAATGATTTTTTTTATAAGATAACATTGCTAGGGGAGACAGTGCTGTGACTAGTTTTAAGGAACTTGATACAAAAGATTTAGAAGAGGATATGGCGTTAGAAGATATTGAACTAGATGAAGAAGAAATAAACGAACCTTTTGACCCTACTCAAATTAGAGTTGATACTAGGCAATTTACAATTAGCTCTATTTTAAAAAAAATAGAATTTGATGAAATTGAGCTTCAACCAGAGTTTCAACGCAAATTAGTATGGAATAATATTGCCAAAAGTCGATTAATTGAATCTGTATTGATTCGCATCCCCATACCTACATTTTATATTGATGCAAGTAGTGATAAGTGGGTCGTAATAGATGGTCTACAAAGATTTAATACTTTTAAGGAATTTATAATAGACAAAAACCTTAGACTAACAGGCTTACAGTCATTTACACAATTCAATGGGAAGACATATAATGAATTACCACGTAATTATCAGAGGCGCCTAGAAGAAACAGAACTTACAGTAGTACTAGTAGAAAAAGGTACGCCGAAAGAGTTTAGCAAAGCGCTATTTGAGCGTATAAACACAACTGCCTCAGCATTATCAGCACAAGAAATACGTCATGCACTAAATCAAGGCAAAGCGACAAAATTATTAGAAACTTTAGCAAACTCAGTAGAATTTAAAGATGCTACCGATAATGGAATAAGTACTTATAAAATGTTAGACCGTGAGTGTATATTAAGAATTTTAGCTTTTATGATTTATCCAAATATTGCGGAGTTAAATATCAAAAGTATAAAAAAACTACTAGACGAAGCAATACACAAAATTAATTCAATGTCAGATAAGGAGGTTAATTTATTTCAAAATAATTTTTTGTCTGTTATGAAAATAGCTATAGAAATTTTTGGTAGGGATGCTTTCCGTAAAATATACAGTACTAAATCTACAAGGAATCCAATCAATAAAGCTTTGTTTGAAGCTTGGTCAATTAATTTGTATAAATTGAATCATAAAGAAGTAGAGCTTCTAAAGCTTCGACGAGATTATTTAATCAGCAAAATAAAAGATTTAACTGATAAAGAAAAGTTTGATGATTCAGTCTATAGAATTACTGGTAATATAAAGGATGCATTACGTAGAATAAACGATATTGAACAAATAATTAAATCAGTATTAGTATGATACATTCATTAAAATTACAAAATTTTAAACCTTTTAAAGAGCAGTTACTTGAGTTTCGTCCGCTAACGTTATTATCTGGACTTAACGGAATGGGAAAATCATCAGTATTACAATCATTATTATTGTTAAGGCAATCATATCAGCAGAGAGTTTTACAACATGGGCATTTAGCTCTGAATGGTGATTTAGTTCGTATAGGAACAGCCCAAGATGCACTTTTTGAAGGCGCCGAGGAAGAATTTATTAGCTTTGAGCTTTCTGTTAAGCTATATAAAGAAGAAACAATGTGGAAGTGGCGTTTTGCTTATGACCAAAAAGCCGATGTTTTGCGAAGCGAAAGCGTTCCAAATACCTCGGAAATACATGAATTTTGCCTTTTTGGAGATTACTTTCACTACCTTCAAGCAGAAAGAATTGGTCCAATAAATGTATATGAAATGGCTGATGAAATGGTTCGTCAACATTTTCAGCTTGGAACAGCAGGTGATTATACAGCACATTTTTTGAGTTTGTTTGGAAACTGTCATATCAACACTGTCGGACTTCAAAAAATAAATAATCAAAGATTGAATTACACTTTTGAGCGTCCTAGTCAAGATATGTTAAGGCAATTACGCCATCCAAACGCAAAATCACCTGAATTAAAAGATCAAGTGGAAGCATGGATGGGTGAAATAAGTCCAGGTACAAGGATTTATATTACCTCAAATACAGATATTGATTTAATTAGCGTCCAGTACTCATTTGCAATGGGAAACGATATTAGTAACAAATATCGCGCAACCAATGTTGGCTTTGGAATTTCCTATACATTACCTATTATTGTTGCACTACTTGCACCTCCTCCTGGTACATTAGTTTTGCTTGAAAATCCAGAATCTCACCTTCATCCTAGAGGACAAAAAAAAATGGGAGAATTAATAGCTCTCGCAGCTAGTAGTGGTATTCAAGTAGTTGTAGAAACTCACAGTGACCATGTTTTAAACGGTATTCGTTTGGCGGTTCATGGTGGCAAGCTAAAACCTAATGATGTTCAATTACATTATTTCCAGCGTCAAGAGAAAAAAGGACAAACTTTTACAAACGTAGTGTCGCCGCATATTGATAGAAATGGTAGAATTGACCGATGGCCAGACGGTTTCTTTGATGAATGGGATAAAAGCTTGGAGACTTTATTAGAACCAGCAGGAGAGCAAAATGGACTTAGAGATGGTACTTAATGAGCTATCTCTGTTGACTCCTGCTGCTGATATTCCGAGCGCACGAAGATTAATGTCTGAGTTAATTAGCACTTTGCGTCAAGCAACAACTAGTGGTGTAAATCGAGTTCTACGTACACAAAATGATATCAACATAATTGAGATTGCGCCAAATTACCCTATTGCTTCTTGGCGTAATGATAATGAAGTAAGCAGAGAAGAACGCAGCTATTTTAGAACTCTCACAGCAAAAGCTCCTGTTTGGGTTGACGCGATAGAGGATATTAAGAACAATTTTGATTTGTCCGATGTTTACTATCAAGAAATGCAAGCAATAGGGTTAGGCTTTGCACTAGTTAGCAATTCTATTCCTGTAAGTTTACTATCTAATGATTGCTGGGATGCCAGCTATCTACAAGTTAAATTTTCGTGTATGGATGAGGATGGAGATATTATCAGTGAAAGTGTAGACATTATTCACGCTAGTCGTCGTCAACATATACAAAATCATATAAACTGGATTCAAGAAAGTATTCGTAGAGCCATTTATAACGGTTTAGAACTTTGGGATAGGAGAGAAGAATTTTTTCCGAATCTAGATTTTTGTGATTCTGTAGCTAGACAACTACAAAGTATTTTAAATGGGCAATTAGAGTTACAAGCAGTTGTTGACACGTTATTTACAATTCAAGAATGTTACAGTACATGGCAAACAGGAGCTTTTAGTTTAAAAAATTACTCACTTGATGAGTCAGGAGAAAGCGAGTCAACCTTAAATCAGTATGCTAGAGAAAGAACTTTTACTTGTCCTGACGGGCAGAGGCGTTTATTTGAGCGCCATGTTAAATTACGATTTTGTAACTGGCGCATTCATTTCTTTGCAGAAAAACCAGGAAAAGTAATTATTGGTTATGTCGGCCGCCATCTGCCTACGGTAAAGTATCGAACATAATAGAATAAATTCTCTCCTCATAAGTAAAATTGATATAAGACACGGGAGCGAAAAACAATCATGGCTACGGTAGTTAAACCCATAACTTTAGAAGAATTCCTGCAATTATCCGAAACTGAACCGGCTTCTGAGTACATTAATGGACAAATTAGTCAAAAACCCATGCCACAAGGAGAACACAGCCGACTTCAAGGTAAACTTGTTTCTACTATTAACGAAGTTGCGGAACCTCAAAAGATTGCTTTAGCATTACCTGAACTGCGCTGTACATTTGGTGGCGCCACCGTAGTTCCTGATGTTGCTGTATTTCGATGGGAACGCATACCCCGAACTGAGTCTGGAAGAATTGCCAACCGCTTTGATAGCCATCCTGACTGGGCAATAGAAATTCTCTCACCAGAGCAAAGCCAAACTAAAGTTCTCCGTAACCTGCTACATTGCAGTAAAAATGGTACAGAACTTGGGTGGTTAATTCTTCCAGATGAAGCTGGAATTTTAGCTGTACATCCTAACCAACGTGTTGAACTCCTAGAAAGAACAGATATACTCCCCATTATTAGTAATATTGACCTATCTCTAACCGTCGAACAAATCTTTAACTGGCTAAATATTTAAATTTGAATTAACAAAAGAAGAACTTTAAATGTATATTAAATTACGATACGACGAAAGTTAGAATCATTTATTGCTAGATATTTTCTCTTCCTTCAGCTATAAAACTCACTTTCTCCTTACATTTATCTTAAAAGTGAGAAGTAGTTAGGTTTTTCTCATGTTGCATCGCTTTACAGAACAAGGCTTAGTTTGTATTACTCAACCGCATCACGCTATTATTGCGGGAGAACTAGCGCGCGCTTGGGGTAATGAACAATTTGGTAACTTTGTTCCTTTTGATGAAGTTTGTCTAGGCGCCTCTCTACATGATATTGGTTGGGTTAAATGGGAGCAAAAGCCAACGCTAAACCCTGAAACTGGCTATCCTCATAAATTTACACAGTTGCCAACACAAGTACATATAGATATGTGGTCGAGTGCAAAACAGCTTGCACTTCCGTTTGGGAGATACGCAGCGTTACTCGTCTCGTTGCATGGTACAGGGTTGTATGAAAGGTTTAGTAACTGGCGAAACTCAAAAGAAGCAACAACTATTGTGCAGGATTTTCTTAATCAAGAGGCAGCATTTCAAGAGCAACTTATCTATATTCTTAATCAAGATGAATATTTTGCACAATATGCGGTGCCGTCCATTATCAAGCGCAACCAACAACTCGTAGCAACCTGGGATAGTCTGTCAATAATTTTATGCCAAGGATTTACTGGGAAAGAGCAAGTAGCAAAAGTTCCAACAAGTGACGGAGAAACTACACTCGAATTAACCTTGCTAGAAAAAGAAGGCAATTGTAATCATATAGCAGTATCTCCTTGGTCATTTCAGCAAAGCGAAGTCAAACTCGTTTATGAAGGAAGACTTTTACCCCACAATTTTGATGAAGAGGTAGCTATGCAAGATTATCTGAACAGTAATTGCTGGATAACTTTAAGCACCGTGTTAAAACCACTTTAAAGTAGAACTAACGTTTGTACAACGAACCGCAAAGGACACAAAGAACGCAAAGAAAGAATCAAGGAAAACTTTTGCTTCAATCACACAAAGTTCTGTCTTCATGACTTGGTGGTTGAGAAACTACTATAAATTCAAGATTTTGCTGTGACTCATTAAATACTTGATGCGCTTGACCTGGTGAAATTTCTAATCCTTCATGTGCTTGTAACACTTGGCGCCGACCATCTACTTCTATTGTTGCTTCTCCTGATAAAATAAAGAAAAATTGCTGAGAGTGTTTATGATAATGCCGTACTTCTGATGTGTGTGGTGGCATTTCTTCTTGAATAACGCTTAGTTCAGGTTGTTTTACAAGGTGCCAACCGTGACAATTATTACCCCAAAGGTAATGCTCGGCATTTTGTTTATTAATTTTTCTTGTCATGGCAATATTTGAAATTTTACTTTACCAGTAGATAACATAGTATAACCAGCGCTAGCTGCAAAAAAAGATAATGCAAATGATATTAATGAAATGGGAGTAATGAAAATTGTACCGCTTGCAATAGCGTAAGTGGCGCCACCACCAATGAACAACCAGCCGTATTTACGATATTGCCGCGCGTAAGTTAATGTCCACACTCCACATATAGTAAGAATAATTACGGGTAAGCTTTGAATTAAGTGCCCAGATAAAATGACGCTGCCTGCTAATACTTTAATACCTATAAGCATTAATACTAGTCCTGTAATTCTAATTATAAGTCTCATGTTTGTATAGATAGCCGAAAGAGTAACAATGAAACTTATGTCTGATTTTTGAAATTATGCATTTACTCTTCCTTTGCGTAGTTTGCGGTTTAATTTTAAAATGTGTTAATCAATAAAAGATGTTGGGTTGCGCGGCGCTCCACCCAACCTACAAAATTTTTCATCTAAAATATATGTAACAAATTTCCTTCCCTCCACATAAACATGCCAAACCCTTACTATGTCGGTGGTCCAGTGCCTTTAGAGTATTTTTTTGGACGCGCGTCAGAAATTACAACAGCATTTGACCAAATTTCCAAACGCGCGCATTTAGCAATATATGGTAGTCCTGGTATGGGAAAATCCTCTTTGCTAAGATACCTAGCGGCGCCTGAAATTTGGAAGAGACGAGGAAAGGACATATCAAAAGCATTTATCGTTTCACTTAGCTGTGCTGGTATTAGTCCGTTTACTCCTTCAGAGTTTTGGCGAGAAATTCTAAATCGTTTATACGATGATGCGAATGAAGCTTTACGAGCCGATATTGACCAAATATTGGACGATCAGCAAGTAGAAAAAGGAGATTTACGACGTATTCTCAAAAAAATTGGACAGCAAGATAAGTTTTTATTACTGCTACTCGATGATTACGATGCGGCGTTGCGTACTAATGACCAGTATACCGAAGTGGAAATGCTGACTTTTTTAAGCGAGTTTCGTGACTTGGCGGTTCATAGCAACGAAGGTAGATACCTCTCTACTGTTGTTACTACTTTTCGGCGCCTCAATGAACTTGGTCCCACTATCACACCCGGTGGTTCTCCCTGGTATAATCATTATTTATTTCGACTGCTGCGACCGTTAACGACTGATGAAGTTAGTACCCAGTTGTTCGTTCAAATTTCTGGTTTATTTAGAGAAGGTGTTTTAAAGATTATTGATGGACACCCAGCTTTACTGCAAAATGCTGGTTATTTGCTGTATGAAACCCTTGAAGCTGGACAAACTCCTAATATTGATATTTTTACACGAGACTTTGAAAGCGCTACAGAGCAGTATTTTCGGGATACTTGGAGATTTTCTACTGATGAAGAACAAATTTTATTGATGTTAATCGCACTTTGTAATTTACAAGGTCGTTTAAATAGAAATACTCGTTACGGTTTGGGTGATGTTGACCTTGTTTTTAGTCAGCGCAGTCGAGAACTTGTTGACTTGGAAGAACGAGGTGTGATTCAGCATACAGTTTCTGAAGGCAAAACTGTTTATAGTTTTACTTCTTCGATGATGGAGTGGTGGGTTATTCAAGAGATTCAAAATAGCAACGAAGAAAAACTATTAGCACGTGAGAGAATTTTTCTTAATTTGATGAGTCGTGAACAAGCACAAAAAACACAGCAAGCTATTCGCTGGTTATGGCAAAATAAAGATATTGTTCAATCTGTAGTTATTGCTGTTATCAAACAGTTTTTTGGTGCCCCCGCTTAGTTACATTTGCTGCTAAAATCAAAGTAGGGGAGGTATTGCTGATGGTGTTATCTGCTACTCAGTATTCAGAAAATCCTTACATAATTGGGCGCCCAATTTATGAACCAGAATTCTTTTTTGGGCGTGAAGAATTGTTTAATTTTATTAAGGATAATTTAAATCAGAAAGTACAGGTTATTTTGCTGCATGGTCAGCGACGAATTGGTAAGACTTCTGTTTTATCTCAGGTTCTTAATTTTGTATGTTTAGATAACTTTGAGTTTGTACTTTTATCGTTAGAAGGTAAAAGTCAAAAACTATTATATGAAGTTTTATATGAATTAAGTGAAGATATTTTTGACTACTTTGATTTTACGAAGGAACAAGTAAGATTACCCACTAGAGAAGCACTACACAACGATAAAGTAATATTTTTTGATG
>NZ_MRCD01000001.1 GCF_001904745.1 Calothrix sp. HK-06 | reverse complement strand
GTCAAATTTTATATGTGTCGGGGCATATTATAATCATAAGTATGTAAAGAAAAGTGAAAATGATTATATTATAAATCAAATGTTAAGTTATGGTTTTAACTTTTGTAAACCAAAAATCCATTTATTGCATCCATTAAAGCTTCTGGTTCATCTGCACGGATTAAATGGCTACTATTCTCAAAAATTCTCAAGTCAGCGTTTTTAATACATGAAGCAATTTCTTCTGAAAATTCAGGAGCGCATATCCAATCATGGCGCCCACCTATTACCAATGTAGGTGCGGTAATCTTGTATAATTGGTCACGCACATCGTAAGTTCGTAGAAATCCACCAAATGCTTCATTAATTGCATCTATTGAGAGAATTTTATTATCCCAAACCTTTACAGAGGTATTTGGGTCATGTTTCAGCGAATACATCGGCGCCAGAATTTTAAAGTAATCGCGCAATTGTTCTTCATTCTCAAAATTACCATCCCAAAGTCGCTGGGCAATCAGATTTTGTGCTTCAGTTCCACGTTCGGCTAAAATTTGCTTTGCCCGTTCCAAGAATTTATAACTCGCAGTGCTGACAATGATAATAAGATGCGAGACATTTTGTGGATATCGTACAGCATACGATAGCCCAACCATACCACCATACGAAGTGCCGATAACGACAATTTTGTCAAGTCCCAAATATTGACGCAAAGCTTCCATATCCTCGACATTATTATCGAGAGTGTAGGTTTCCTTGGCGCCGCGTTGAGAACGTCCTTGTCCACGGTGGTCAAAATAAACTAATTGCAATCTACGTGTTAAAGCTGAAAAAGTCGGCTTGTAACCAGTATGGTCGGCGCCGGGACCACCGTGTATTAAAAAAGCAGTAGGTTTAGTATAAGTACGGTTATTTTCAACTACTACACTACACCCTTCAATATCAAAGAATATTTCCGTATCTCTAATTTTGGCAAACATTATTTTATTTTAAATTGTTATGCTGAACGTAAGTGAAATATCTAAATTTACAATTTATTCTTTTGTCGCTAAAATTTTTATTTGTCTATACAAAGAATCTGGAATTTCAATCTTTAAGTCAATCATAGTATGTTTACTTTAGTTATCTTTAAATAATTTGAGCTTTGTTAAACCCTCAAACACAACATTGGTGTCTATAACGACACGAAATAAAGAACTGGTAGACATGACACTACTATAGCACCATCTACGGTGTCACAAGTGCCTGTAAAGCTATAAATATTATGTCATCAGCATAAATTAGTCATAAAAATAACTTTTGATTTTAATCTAAGTTGGACGGGCAGGATGCCCGTTCCACAAGATTTTTGCACAAGAGATTTATTTTATGAGGCTTGGCGTTGCTTAATTCTTTCAGCGCTACCTGTAGGAATTGATGCAATGAGCTTTTGCGTGTATTCTTGTTTTGGTTCGCGGTAAATTTCTTCGGCTCTGCCTTCTTCAACGATTTGACCACGGTTCATGACCATAATTCTATCACTCATAAATTTGACTACGCTCAAATCGTGAGAAATAAATATATAAGTCAAACCAAATTCTTCTTGCAGTTCTTTAAGCAAGTTTAGTACCTGTGCTTGTACAGATACATCGAGTGCGGACACTGACTCGTCGCAAATAATAAATTTAGGATTTAAAGCTAGAGCACGTGCGATACAAACCCGTTGCCGTTGTCCTCCAGAAAATTGGTGTGGGTAGCGGTTCATTGCGTCAGCACTAAGTCCGACTCGTTCGAGAAGATACGCTGCACGTTCGCGTTGTTCTTTTTTGCTTTTACCAATGCTGTGAATTACCAAAGGCTCCATTATTGCTTCCCCAACTTTCATGCGTGGGTCGAGGGCACTAAATGGATTTTGGAATACAATTTGCATCTGGCGCCGTAATTTTTGTAATTCTTCACCTTTGAGTTGAGTTATATTATTATTTTCAAAGATAATTTGCCCAGTAGTTGGTTCAATAAGTCTTAACAATGTACGAGCGAGCGTACTTTTTCCACATCCCGACTCACCCACAAGTCCCAAGGTTTCGCCGTGTTTGATATCAAACGATACATCATTTACCGCCCAGAAGTAGCGTTTAGTAGCACCAAATACTCCTTTTATAGGAAAACCGACTTTCAGATTTTTGATTTGTACGAGTGCTGGTTCTTTGTCAAGGTTATCTAGGCGCCGATTAATTTCTTCAAAACTAATTTCAATAGGTTCCGAGGGTGATTTACCTTGAATAAGCATTTCTCCTGTTGGTGTTTCTTCAACGCTCATATAATCAGAAACGGTAAGAAGCTTCACAGGACGGCTATTAAGTGTTGGACGACACGCAACTAATCCTTTAGTATATGGATGCTGAGGATTATTAAAAATTTGATTAGAGGCGCCTTGCTCAACGACATTACCTTTATACATTACAGCGATCTTATCAGCAACTTCTGATATTAAGCCTAAATCGTGAGTAATAAAAATCAACGCCATATCGCGCGTTTGTTGTAACTCGCGTAGCAAATCAATAATTGTTGCTTGTACAGTAACATCAAGCGCAGTAGTAGGTTCATCAGCAATTAGTAATAACGGGTTACAAGAAATAGCCATCGCTATCATCACCCGTTGCAGTTGTCCCCCCGAAAGTTGATGGGGATAACGTTGAAGCATTGAATCTTTGTGCAGGTTAACTAGCTCAGAAATTTTTTGAGGTTCCACAGATGAACCAGCTTGTTTTGCTGTGTCCAAATACTGCTCACGTAACTGCTCATCGCTAGGAAGAAGCTTAACCTCTTGCAAACCAGCGATAGCTTTTTGTTTTGCTTCCCCAGCAGAAATATTTTGGTGACGTAAAATAGCTTCAATAAGTTGATACCCAATAGTAAATACAGGGTTAAGTGAACTCATCGGTTCTTGGAAAATCATCGCAATATCACCACCCCGGTAAAGCTGCATTTGCTTCGCAGGTAGTTCCACCAAATTAACAGGTGGGGTATTTGGCTGGGCAGAAAACAAAATTTCACCGTTAGTTACCCGTCCCGGAGACTGTAACAAACCCATGACAGCAAACGAAGTAACAGACTTGCCGCTTCCAGATTCTCCTACAATGCCGAGAGTTTCGCCACGACGCAGGTCAAACGATATATTATCAACAGCTTTGACGGTTCTACCATCCCCTGGAAACTCAACACGCAGGTTGCGAACCGATAGTATAGTATCACTCATATAGTTGTGTATGAATATTAACTAAAAATTATTTGGATTTTAACACTCTTATTCCCAATCATATGCTTATACTCCCCTCTCTGTGTTCTAGAAGTCTCTGTGGTAAAATATAATGTTATAAATTAACTCAGTCATTTTAGATTTTGCTAATACGTTCCTACCCGCATCGGGTTGCAAACCCAATGCTAATAGCAAAAGTCCTCTTAAAAGGACTGAAAGAACTAGTTATATTTATAACAAACTAATATACGGTTTATGCGTAATTTAGATAGTACTACTGGTTAAGCTAACAAGTAGTACCGTTGATAATTGAGTTTTGGCGCCAGTACTACTGGTTAAATGAAAATTACGATTTCATTTCTGTAGGGTCGCTTTTACCAATACTTAATTCTAATAGCTTATTTTTTACATTTTGCCACTCAGTACCGCAGTAGTAATACTTTTTATCAAGGATGTTAGCGATGGACTGGTTCCAATTGAGTTGCTTACCATCAATACAAAAGTGATAGCATTCGATGAGTTGAGGCAGGCTATGCTCTATAAAACAATAATTGCGCTCCTGCTCAACAAGACCGTGCGTTTAGTTAATATCGCTACTGACAGGGAAACAATCTATTTGACCATGCACCACCGATTTTGGGTAGAGAACAAAAAAAATGGGTTGCTGCAAAGGAACTAAAGCCAAATATGCTTTTGTGAACTATTACTGGTGGGGTAAGCAAGATTAAAAATATTGGTTAACTATAAAAGGCGCCGTAAACCGTAATAGTTTGATTGTAGTTTAAGTGAAGGAACGTAACTCAACTTTTGCTAAAGTTTTATGTTGGGTTCCGTTCCTCCAACGTCACTCTCCTCAACGTGGGGAACCCGCGCACGGTGAGTCCAGGCGGTGTCGGTTTCCGTCCCGCTTTCATTGGCGAACCCGAAGGGAGGTGACTCCCCAACCTACGACTGGGTGCTAATTCACCGTAATAAATTTGTTATTAATGATACACAGGATGAAAGAGAATGTTGTAATAAGTTTAATTTTCAATACAAAGAAAAAACTATACTTTTAATTAATATGCCAGATAAAAAAGAAAGTGGATGTGGGTGTGCAAGTATTCCAATTTCGGTTATTTTATTGTTTTTAGGTGGTTGTTACTGGTGGTTTATACATCTAGGTAATTTTAATAAGATGGTTAATTATGTAACCAGTTTTTTGCCAATTAGGCAGCAAACGAGTACTCCTATTATAAAGGAGGCGCCTAGCGCTTATGAACCAATTGCAAAGCTTCCACAAACACAACAAGCGGCGCCAACTATTACACCAACAGCAGAACCACAAGCTACTATTACACCAACAACTAAACCGCAAGCAGCATTACCTCAGACTCCTTGGGATAAAAAAGTTATTAGAGGAATTTATTTAAGCAGGTATCAAGTTACTAATAATGCTGACGAAGAAACTATTCGTGGACGAGTTCGTTATTATCGCTCGCAAGGTATTAATACGCTTATTCATGGAGTGTGGGGTAATGGCTGCACGATGTATAATAGTGAAGTGATGCAGCAAACCTTTGGATTTAAAAGTTGTCCAAATCAATTCCAAGATAAATGGTTGGATTGGATGATTGATGAGGCGCATAAACAAGGGATGCAGGTTCATGCTTATTTTGAAAAGGGTATTAAAATAGATAAAAATAGCCCTATCTTTGATTTAGCAATTTCTAAAAAATGGATTGTGCCTGGAGTGGATAGAACTTATGCTGGAATTGAGCATTATGTTTTAGATGTAGAGGTTCCAGAGGTTGCTAATTTATTTAAGAAAATTTCAGTAGAATTTGTCCAAAAGTATCCAACGATTGATGCTGTTCAATGGGATGATTATTTAGGTTATCACGCTGAATTACCTGGTAAGCTTGACCGCACTGCTTTTTTAACTAAATTTGTGCAGCAAATGATAGGTGATATGAAAAAAGCTAACCCGAAAGTTAGTTTTGATATTTGTCATCATAACCCTTATTGGGCTAAACGTTATTTTGCGGCTGACTGGCTCGCTTGGAAGGTTGATAGAGTTTTTATCCAAGCTTACAATGATGCTAATTTTAAACAAGAATTAAATTATGCTGAAAATTATGCTGGTGTGGCAATTACTGATTACCAGTTTAGTCGTTTGAAAGAGTTGGTTGATAATAATAAGATTAAGAGTATTTTAGTTTTTCCTTTTTCTGGTAAGCCGGAAGAAACTGCTGCGAAGGTTAAAAGTTTTACAAAAAATTAGTTTTAATGCTTTGTATATACTTATCTCAATTGTAGGGTGGGCAGTGCCCACCTTACTTTTAGGACGGGGCAATAGAAAGCCCGTTGCACAAGAATAGTCAGCACTTAGAACGAGCGCACTTTCTGCTTAGATTTTTATTTCATCCGCAAAGTTAGTCCAACGCACGAAGTGAAAGGCGCCTGCGATGGAACCCCATGCGTGTTCGTTGGTTTCAAAGTCTCGTCCTCGGTCTAGACTGAAAAATTCTTTTTCGCTAATTTCAAATTCGTTGTCTAGATAGGTTTTTTTGCCGTCACGTTCGACTACACAACCTTTGCCTGGTTCGACTTTGCCTTTAAAGCTTGTACCTGTCCACTCAACTATCATGTTGCAACCGGGCATTTTTACCAGTTCGTCTTGTGTTAGTGATTGTAAACGTTCTGGTTCGCGCGAGGCGCCGTAATATTTTTCTTCGTTTTTAAGGGTATAGTGTTCGATCTGAATATGGTTATCAGATGGTATCAACTTCATTACCCGCATTCGGTAAGGTTGATTTAGCGCAAAATGATAAGCTTGTTCAAGAAATAATCCTACCCCAGATAAAATTTCTTGGGGCAAAGGGCGGATGCATACACGGATGTGAGCAAAAAAAGGCGGGTTTTCGTAAGCTTGTTCTTGGTTGCTAAAGTCCGCTGCCATCAAGCGCGCTAAAGATGCAACATCTGTAGAATGTGTCATTATACCAGTTTCGGATAATCTAATTAGGTCAAAATTGATTCATATTGCTACTTTTATTGTAGAGCTTGTGGCTACTTCCAGGGCAGGAGAATTTTTAGATTAATGCCGTCATTCACTATATATAGTTAAAAATAGGGGAAACTAATTATGCGTCGTTTAAGTATTATCGCTGCCTTAACTTTATCTTTAATATCAACTTCTTCTGTACTGGCACAAACTAAAAAACCGCAGTCACCTGATAAGTTTCCTCCAAATCCTTTGGAAATCAAAGTTTCTGACCCATTACTACCTGCACGCAAGCTCGACCAACAACCTTTAACTCCTAGTGAACAACAGCAGTTAGAAGCAGCACTAAATAATCTTAACCAAGAAGCTACTGCCAAACTGCAAGCAGGAGATAAAGAGGGAGCTTTTGATACTTGGAACCGAGAGTTACGTTTACGTCGATATTTAGGAAATTTAGCAGAAGTGCAAGCACTATCTAGAGTTGGTGAAATTGCTTGGCGAGAAAATGACCGTCCACAAGTGCAATATATTACACAACGGTTACAGTCGATTCAAAAACCGAAGAAATTACAACCTGTTACTGACTTAGAAGTGCTAGGAGCGCTAGGTCAAGCTTACCAAAGTGTACGGGCGCCTAAACTCGCAATTGAAGTTTATAACCAAGTATTAACACAAGTGCGACAACAGCAAAATACTACAGCAGAAGTAGAAACTTTAACTACAATTGCGTCAATTCACATGAGTTGGTTTGATTATCCTCAAGCAGCAGCGACTTATGAGCAATTATTAAGTTTAGCTTCAACTAGAAATGACCGAACCAATGAAATAACATACCTAGAACAGCTTGCTTATATATATGACCAAGCGAGACTACCGCAGCAGTCAGTTACTGTTCGCAACAAACTGGCAGCAATTTACACGAAAGATAATAATTTAGCAGAACTACCGACATTAAAGATGGCTATAGCTAATAGTTATGAAGCTTTAGCGAAACAAGACCCTAGTCAATTAGAGAATGCATTTCAAAATTACCAACAAGCTTACACCATCGCTTGGGAACAAGAGCAATTCGTGCGTGCGGGTGAAGCGTTACAAAAGTTAGTAGCATTATACCGCTCGCAAGGGCAAATCGATGAAGCACTGCAAACGAGCCAAATTTTACTCCAAAGCGAAGAACTTGCTGGTAACTTTTATGGAATGATGACTGCTTACGATCAAATTGGACAAATGCATTTGCAGCGTAAGCAGTTTCCTCAAGCTCGGAGTGCATTTGAAGAAGGACTCAAAATTGCCCGACAGCTACAATACGAAGATGGTTACTTTACAGAGCAAATTCAAAAAATTCCTACGAATTAATATGTAGGTTGGGTGGAGCGTTAGCGTTCACGTAGTGTCCCGCAGGGAAACCCAACATTATCAATGTAGATAATGTGTTGGGTTCCGTCCTTCCAACGCCACTCTCCAAGGGCGGGGGGAACCTCCCGAAGTTTGGCGCTCCGGAAGCCGGCACCGCCAACTTCTCTCTGCACGGAGGTGGCTCCCCAACCTACTTGAGGATTTCGTAGAGTTTATCTTCAAATTTTTGCATACAAGCTGGCCAGTCAAATTTGAGTACAGACTCGCGTGCTTGTTGTTTCATTTGTGCTTTCAACTCTGGGTTAGAGATAATAGTAATGACTTTGTTGGCAAAGTCTATAGGGTCATTTGCTTCTGCAAGAAAACCATTGACTCCTGGGGTTACTTGTTCGGATGTTGAAGGAGCTTTTGCTAGAACAATAGGTGTTCCCGATGCGAGTGCTTCGTTATTGGAGGTACAGAAGTTTTCGGTAGTTGATGGGTTGACGAATACATCCGCGCGTGCATACCATCCCAGTAATTCGGCGCCGTATGATTCACCCCAAATAGTAATACCATCGTAGTTCTGTGCTAGGGTGCGAACTTCTTCGTCTAGTGGACCACTACCAATTATTACCAAATGAACATCGGGAATTTTTGCAGCTATGTATGGAAATGCTTCAATCAGTTGGGTGACGTTCTTTTCTGCGGTAATTCTACCGACGAATAATAATGTGGGTCGTTTATCGTCGGGTATAGGGTCGTGAGCAATATTTGCAGGTTGAAACTTTTGACAGTCAACACCTTGATAAGGTACATATTCGCTACGCTGTGATTTAAATTCTTGGTAGCGAGCTAACTGTTCGCGCGAAGGAAACAGATTATAATCATAAACTTCGCTAAATTTCTTGATAGTTATTGGTAGAATTGGGCGCACTAAGTTAAAGAATTTATCACCTAAGTAATATTTGATATAAGCAACGATATCAGTATGGAATAATGAAACTGTTGGTGTACCCGTTAACTTACCATATTCGGCGCCGATAGGACGACCGTAGCCTTGAAGATATAATGAATAAAATCCTCGTAACTGTGCAGCTTCTTCAATTACTACAACATCAGGTTTAAATTCTTTTAATAACTCCGTATCACTCCAATACCGATAATTTAATGGTTGGGGAAGTGATTTATAAAATATCAGTGGTTGAGTAGGAAAAGCATAATGTGAAAAATTAGGGAAAGATTTTACATCATCGAGTCCCGGCATAGAGCGCTTAGATAACTTTTGGGGATATTTATCATTACACTCTGGATGTATAAGAAAAACACTGTGTCCTTGCTTAAGTAACCAATGAACTCGATGGTGTACACCAATTGAAACTCCTGATAAAAAAGGAGCATACAAACTGGTAATTATTGCAATTCTAAGTGGTCGCTTACTCATAGTATTAACGTTATTCATATATCAACAATTTTTCCGTGTATAAATATAACGTAGGTTGGGTGGAGGAACCGAGCCCAAGAAATTTTCTTACCACTAGTTGGGTTTCCCTGCCGGACACTACGTGAACGCAAAGCCTTCACCCAACCTACAACTCTTAATTAAGTAACATTCCACCCTACTGATATATTAATTGTTAACTAAAAAATAATTGAATTATTAGCAACAATATTTATATTTTACAAAACTTATATAGTTAGCGATTAACTGTTTAGAGTTTGTTTAGATTTGATTGGTAGAATAAAGTATATTTCACCACAGAAATAATAATTCTATAAGTTAAATTAGCTATTAAATTCAGCTAAATAACTCCAAATTTTCATTACTTCTTGCTTCAGTAAGACTAATAATTATGACAAACATCGCTGGAAAAAACGTACTATTGACAGGCGCCTCTGGAGGTATTGGTATATATATAGCGTGTGCATTAGCCAAACAAGGAGCTAATGTCATCTGCGTAGCGCGTTCAGAAGCTGCACTCTCAAAAGTAGTTACAGAGATAAAACTAAATGGTGGTAAAGCAACTAGTTTTCCATTTGATATTAGTAAACTCGAAGAATTACCTAACTTAATCGAGCAAATTACTCAAACTGTCGGGAGAGTCGATATTTTGATTAATAATGCTGCTATCGAAAAATACTCTGCATTTCAGAATTATTGCTTAGATGATATTCGCTCGATTTTAACAACCAATTTAATGGCTGGAATGGAATTAACGCGGTTATTACTACCTGGAATGATAGCGAACGATAGCGGTCATGTAGTCAATATATCTTCAGGTTCGGGAAAAAAGGGGGCGCCATATAACAGCATTTACTCAGCGACTAAAGCAGGGTTAATTATGTGGACAGATTCTTTACGTCAAGAACTAGCGGGTAGCAATGTTCGTGCAACAGTAGTTTGTCCTGGATATACGAATGCGGGAATGTTTTTAGCATTCGGTTTATCTGCGCCAAAAATGGCGCGCGTTTCTGAGCCAACCGATGTAGCAAATGCAATATTACACGCAATTGAAAAAAATTATGGTGAAGTCATGCTTGACGGCTTTTTGACTAAAATACTTTTTGCGTATATACAGCTTGTTCCTGATTTTGGTGACAGACTTTATAGATGGATTGGTTTAACTAAACTCAATCAAACATGTGCTACTAACCGGATGGGAACTAAAGGTTAAAAAGCATATGAACAATAATCATTATGATGTAATTATTGTTGGTACAGGCGCCGGTGGAGCTACTTTAGCATATCAACTGGCGCCAAGTGGTAAAAAAATTTTAGTACTCGAACGTGGTGATTTTTTACCGAGAGAAAAAGCAAACTGGAATCCGCAACAAGTTTTACAAGCAGCTACTTATCGTAACGGTGATATTTGGTATGATAAACATGGTAAACCTATAAACACCAATGCACATTATTATGTTGGTGGGAATACCAAGTTTTACGGTGGCGCCTTATTTAGATTCCGTGAAAAAGATTTTGAGCAAGTTACTCACCACGATGGTGTTTCCCCAGAGTGGATATTAAAATATCGTGATTTGGCGCCTTATTATACTATTGCAGAAAAACTCTATGAAGTACATGGACAGCGCGGTTTAGACCCAACTGAACCATTACAAGAAGCTTACCCCTTTCCTGCGATTACCCATGAACCTCATATTCAAGCTATCTATGAAGGTTTAAAAGATAAAAACTTTCATCCTTTTTATTTACCCCTATCAATCAAACTTAATCAAACCAATTCGCTACTAAGTGCTTGTATTCGCTGTGATACATGCGATGGTTTTCCGTGTTTTCTCAACGCCAAAGCTGACGCGGATATTAACTGTATGCGTCCAGCAATGAAACATTCAAATGTAACTTTAATAACTTGTGCAAAAGTTACACACTTACATACTAGTGCCTCCGGGAGAGAAGTAACTGGTGTTAATGCAGAAGTTTCCGGAGAGCCAAGATATTACTCAGCCAATATAGTTGTACTTGCTTGCGGCGCCGTTAATAGTGCGATTTTGCTGTTAAAATCTGCTAACCACCAACACCCCAACGGGTTAGCGAATAGCTCAGGTTTGGTTGGACGAAATTACATGGCGCATAAATTTGGAGTCGTTTTAGCATTATCAACACAAGCAAATCCGACAGTATTTCAAAAAACAATAGGATTCAATGATTTTTACTGGGGTGAGCAAGATTTTCCGTACCCAATGGGTAGTGTACAGATGCTAGGTAACATTCATAAAGAAAGAGTACTTGCGAATGCTTCATTTCTACCTCGCTTTGTAGCAGAGAAAATTGCAAATCATTGTGTCCCTTGGTTACTCATGACAGAAGACTTACCTGATTCTAAAAATCGTGTTTATCTTAAAAATGGCAAAATACGTTTGAACTATACCAGTAATAATAACAAAGCATTTAACCGTTTGATGAAACGCTGGGTTGAAGTCTTAAAATCGATTGAAGACAGATATAAATCAAGACAAATATCTATATATCATGCCGAGAAAATGTCTATAAAAGAAGTCGGGCATCAATGTGGTACATGTAGATTTGGGGAAGACCCTCAAACTTCAGTACTCGATATTAATTGTCGCACGCATGATATTGATAATTTGTATGTTGTAGATAGCAGCTTTTTCCCATCGAGTACTGCAATAAACCCATCATTAACTATTATGGCAAATGCTTTGCGTGTAGGAGAACATTTACTTACTAGATTGACATAAATATAGTAGAAAGTCGTATGGTTGTAAGTTCGTCACTGACGACCATACTATCGCCGCCAACTAACCAAAACTTTCCCATAATTTTAGGTGGGCAATACCCACCTAACTTGCTTACTCTAAATAAATCATCCGTTACATGCGCTCATCCGTTGCCTAATCTAGCGAATACTTCATTTTAATATTGATGGTTGTGCTTTTATCAAGTAAAAAGCTAGCATCTTTAAATTTTGGTATACCTGTTGTAACTGATATGGTTGGGTTACGAGAAATACCAAATCCTTCTGTAGGGATACCTAACCAATCTGTATGAAGTTTAGCGTCTCCATTTTCATCGTCTATTACAGCTACAGCGTATTTTCCTGGTTTTAAACCGTGGAACTGTTTTTTCACGACGTTGCCTGTAATTGGTATACAACCACTTTGCACCTCACCTTTTTTATCTAAAGGAAATCCTTGTTCGTTAGAAAAAACTCGCAAACAAACACGACTTTTGTGTTGACGTACTCCATTTACTACTACTGTTAGCGTTGGAGTTTCCAAAGCATTCGCAATATTAGTCATGTTAAACGCTGCTATGGTGACTAACGAATAAATACTCCATATAATTATTTTCATATTCATAACCTTTGCAAACTTAAAATGCTCTCAAAATTATAATTTAACTAATCTAATATTTCTGTTATCAATTTACTATTTTTTGAATAGTAAGGCGGGCAATGCCCACCTTACAAATACTAAAAGTATGAGTGCTGCTTCTTGTTATATGAGGTGTAGAATGATTTCCAATCATTGAGATATATATAACGTAGTAACTGCCATGTCCCTTCTGAGCCAAATTGACCTAGTTGTGCTAATTTAGATGCATGTTCGGACATTTTTGCTGAGGTAGATTCTGGTAATACTGCCATACAATACATTGCACACAGTAAAGATTTTTGTACGGATTCCATAACTGTATTATTTGTGAATAGAGTTGATAAACCTCTCTCTTCAGAATAATCAGGAATACACAAACCGTTGAGGGCAACAGTGAAGTTATTAGTAGCGTTTACAATTAAATCTTCGATTGTTCTGGCTATTTGTTCGTCTTTTTCAATCTTGAAGTTGCCAATTCTGTCTCCTGGACAGTAAAAATGTCTTCTAGTTCCTTTTTCCATCGCGACTAATGGAACTCCACAAGCTGCTGCTTCTTCGTGTGTAATGCCATATGTTTCTGTGTCTGAAGCGCTAACAAAGAAACCATGACGCAAACGAACGAAGTTATATAGCGTTGGTAAGAGATGATTTGGCACTAGTCCTGTGACTGTTACGCTGTCTCCAAATCGTTTTTCTAACTCAGATGCAGCATATCCGGCGCCAATAAAGATAAAATGAACTTTATCTTTCATGCCTTTACATTGAAGCAACTGTTCATAAACATCCATCAAAATCGAAATATTCTTCTCGTCGCTTAACCGACCGACGTATAAAATACATCTTTTAGATATTTTCTCTGGGTTCGTGGCAATATCAATTAATGCCAGAGCGCTTTTATTAGAAAGCATTTCTAATTCGCGTGCGTAGTTGACTCGTTCGACAAAAGTCTCTACAGATGGTTGATAAACCTTAAACCGCGATAAATCACATCCTAATGGTAACTCCCAAACAGGCGCCTTGATACAATATCTAGCTATATCCTCTGGTCGTGAAATAGTCACAGCATCACAACGGTTAACAAAAAGAGATACCTGTCGTTTGAGAAAAAATCTTAAAATATTAGCTAGAAGACCACCAATACCAGCTAATGGGCTTTTTGGATATTCATCGCCTCTTCTAATAAAATCGTATGTTAGTTGTATTAAATTATGCGACCTTGAATGTCTAAGATGGTTTACATACTTACCAATCTCTACTTCTAACTGCTTATACTTATCAGGAAATATAAGTTTGACTATCATTTTTACAGCTTTGACTATTGAATCTTGCAGTATTCCTAGTAATTCAAATAATCGAAAGAAAAAAAATGCAGATAAACCAGATTGTAAGTAAGTCCAAAACTTAAATAAGAATGTTATACTCAAGTATTTTAACTTGGTTGATGCATAAATACCACCTCTCGCACTTTCTATAATTATTTTTAATATAAATTTTGAATCTATAAGCTTATAAAAGTCAAAAATAATACTTTTAAGATAGTTTGGAAAATAAGTATCTACTTCAGTGAATACTGTATTGACTAATTTTATTTTTTTACCTTTATATTTCATGATTTTAGCAGCTATATAACCGGAAGTTTCAGTAGCTGTAAAAGTTCCAAATGTATGAATTATATCAGGGTTTTCTTTAATAATATCTTGAATTAAACTGGGATGGATTGGAATTAAATCAACTAAGAAAGGGAAAACACTGGGTGGAGATAATGGGAAAAGTGCGCGAGTAGTAATATTAGGTTTGCTTTGCTTAATGGTAACGTTAGGAAATGGATGATATTGCTGTGTCTTTGTACCAAGACAATAAACTATTAACTCAATATCAATATCTTTTGCTGATTGGTTAATCCAGTCATTGACCATGTGTTGGAAACCAGTAGTACTACCTTCAACGGCGCCAGTCCCAAGATAATCAGCACACATCACCACTTTAATTTTATTTAAATCCATAATTAATCACACTTTTATTAAAACATTTTCTCTTGTGGAGCGGGCAGAGAAAGCCCGCCTTGAAATTTAGGGGACGCCACTCAACTTTGATAGTTATGAGTAATGAGTGCTTTCTACTCAGCACTCATTACTCATAACTTTTAACTTATTGCTGTTGTAACCATTGTTTGGTTAGCTGCATACCCTCGTCGAGGTTGATTTTGGGTTGGTAATTTAGCAGATTTTTCGCTTTGGCTATTGAGTAAGCGTAGGGACGAGTCATAAAGTCTACTGACTCTGGTAAGATGTCAGCTTCTTTACGAAAGAGTTTTTGTCCTTGGTGACGCAGTTGTAAGAATAGTTTGATTTCGTCTTTGGGTAGTGAAAATGGAGGCGCCAAGTTTACTGTTGCAGCTAGACGAGTAAAATATTCTTTCCAGGTGGTTTCACTTCCATCGGTGATGTTAAATATTTCGCCATATGGTTGTTTTTCAATGGCAAGAAATACAGCTTCCACAAGGTTATCTATATATACGTGGTTCATTACACCCTTGCCATCGTTGACGCAAGCGAACATGTTTTGACGCATCATTGTGACGGGACGAACTACCCAAGGTATGCTACCTGGGCCATATACGTCTCCTGCACGAATGATAACTACCCCAAATGATAGGTCGTTAAATTTGAGAATGGCATCTTCTGCTTCGATTTTGGTTTGGCAGTAGGGGTTATTGTCACCTTTCAATTTGCCGTCTTCAGCGATGTTATTCGAGTAGTCGAACCCATACACTAAAACGCTCGACATGTGAATAAAGGTTTTGGCGCCAGCTTTTTTCGCTGCACGTGCTAAAGTCACGGTACCATCGACGTTCACTTTCTGAAAGTCTTTGAGCTTACCTCCTTCTTTTGTAATTTCGGCTGCGTGTAAAACTATATCTACACCCTGACAAGCTTTTTCAAGGATTGCTGAGTCATTAATATCACCAGTAATTACGTCAATTCCTAGTTGGTTTTGTTTATTTTTATCTGGTGTTAATTGAAATCCTTTGACTTTCATTCCTCGCTGAATTGCGAGTTCTGCTGCACGCTGGCCAATACATTCGTTGATGCCAGTGATAAGTATGGTTTGATTCATAAAGAAGAGTGAGTTGTTAGAAGATATCGGCAGGGTCAGCTAGACGTAGTTTGTTAATGGCTAAAATACCAGAGATTAGACACATTAAGATTGTGGAAACGAACACAATTACCGCATTTTGAAAGGTCATCATTATTGGTAATTTAGTTGTATCCATTGCAAAGTCATATAAGCCTAGAGAAAATATGAAGCCTGGAAGATAACCTAAAATAGCTAAGATTATTGCTTGCTGCAAAACTACCGTTAATAAATAATTATTCTCGTAACCAATAGCTTTTAAAGTCGCATAGGCAACAAATTGGCTAGAAATATTGCTGTAAAGAATTTGATAGACTATTACTACCCCAACTACTGAACCCATTGTCAACATTAGGTTTAAAATAAAGCCTATAGGTGTTCTTGCAGCCCAATATTGCTTTTCGTAGCTATTAAATCCAAGTTTTGTGAAAACCCTGACATCACTAGGAAGGTTTTGACGTAGGTTTTTCAATGCTTTTTCAGGGTCGGCGCCTGGTTTTAGAGTAATTACACCTAAATCAATTCTATCAGATGGACGACTAGCAAAAATTCTCAAAAAGGTTGAGTCGCTAACAATTAAATTTCCATCAACTCCGAACGAAGGACCAATGCTAAATAAACCTCCAACTCTAACTCGATAGCCAGTAGAGTTATTGAAAGGAAAAACTTCTACTACAACTGGGTTAGCTTTGTCTTGGCTAAATTGAAGAGGTATATCACCAAAGTAAGGTCGCGAGTCTCTGTCAAAAAGTATCACATCAGGAATTTTTAACTTATCCATATTACCTTCAACTTCAGGAAGGCTAATTACGGATTTTCCTGGCTCTACTCCTATAACATATATTGGGTATTTTTCCCCAGTCACTTCATTTCTAAATTTGGCAAACTCCAAATACATTGGACTGACAGATTCGACGGTATCAAATCCTAATGCTTGATACAAACGCGCGCGGGGAAAACTTTGATTTGATGTTAGTGCTTTATACTGAGAACTAACTAGGAATAAATCACCTTGTAAGCGTTGATGAACTGCGGTAGCGCTCGAATAAAGTGCGTCTTGAAAACCGAGTTGTACGAACATCAATAATACAATAAATGCCATACCCGCAACAGCTACGGTGAAACGTCCTTTCTGCTGAATTAGCTGTAGCCAAGCTAGAGGAGTTTTAAAAACCATTATTTGAAGTTAGGAGTTGGGAGTTAGAAGGGGCGGGTTTATCTATATCCTGGTAAATAAGGAAAATTTAGGTGAACCCGCCCGTACAGGAGTTGGGATTTTGGATTATTGTTGGATGGGTTTGTTTAGATTTGAATGGCAACATCGACTTGTAAGTTAGTTAAACCTGCTACTCTTTGACTATCAACAGGGTTATCGAGCCGAATTTTTACTTCAACTACTCTGCGGTCTGTATCAGCAGAAGGATTAACGCTCAAAATACTTTGACGCTCTACTTGTAAACCAATTTCGCTAACGGTTCCTTGAATTGCACCGTTGAATGCTGTACTAGTAATTTTTGCTTTTTGTCCTATCTGAACTTTTTTAATGTCAGTTTGATAAACTTCTGCTGATACGTACATTTGTGATATAGTGCCAATTTCTGCAATTCCATCACTACCAATAACTTCTCCTGTTTTGGCGTGAATTTTCAAAACTTTGGCACTAATAGGAGATTTGATGTAAGTTAATTCGTGTTCTGCTTTCGATTGAGTTGCAGCACTTGTAGCGCTTTTAACTTCAGCGATAGCTAGTTGAACATCAGCAGGACGTACTTCGTTAAGACTTGCTAATTTTGCTTCTGCTTCCTTAATTTGGTCGTTAAGTGTACTGGTTGTGCTATTTAGATTAGCTTGAGCTTCGCGAATTTGTTGAGTGACAGTTTGTGATTGTAATCGTTTATCATCTGCTACAGATGCAGAAACGGCGCCTTGTCGATATAGCTGTTGGTATCGATTATTCTCAGTACGTGCATTATTTAACTGTGCTTGTAAGCGGGCAATAGTAGCTTGCGTCGTTGCAATTTCGCCCTTAATAGTAGCCCGTAAGCGTGAAATTATGGCTTTTTGAGCATTCACATCACTAATTTTGGCGCCTGAAGAGGTCTGAACTAGTTTGGCACGCGCAACTTCGACTTTATCTAATGCTTGCTGAAATGCTGCTGATGTTCTGGCATATCCTTCCAGCCAACCAATAACTTGTCCTGCTCGTACAGCATCACCTTCTTTTACAAAAATTCTCTCAACTCTCACTCCACTTAATGAACTTGGCGCCGACAACTTTCTAACTTCACCTAATGGTTCAATACGTCCTAGTGCAGTAACAGCAACTCTAGCAGGAGTAGTTTTAACAGGTCGGACTACCTGTTTTTCACCTTGCGACATCACGTACCGCGTAACTGCATAAAAAGAGATGAGTGCCGCACTAATTCCCAAAGAAATAGCTAAAATTATCGGAACACGAGAACGAGGCTTCGTGTAAAACTGGCTGTCGTTATCTACAGTCATATTGTTCTCTATGTAAAGTACGCAAAGAATTATTGATGTGACACAGGCATCCTGCCTGTGCTATGTGTTAGAGAATATACAATGTCAGGCAAGATACCTGACCCACAAGACAAATAATTGAGGTTTGCTGTAAATGACTACAAATGTAGAGGCTTGTCGTCAATTAATAAAGCATTAATAGCAATAAGCTAATAAACCTATTTTTAAATATTGCAAACAATTTAAATATTGTCAAGCAAATGTAAAGTAAATGCCAAGCAAATGTTATTGGTATACCATTTCTTGTTGCAAGTATAAAGTTATCATGAAATACTTGATTGTAAAAACCATGTGCTTCATGAGATAATCAACAAATCATGGTAAACACTTGATTTAATACTCATTAGTTTACTTTATTCAGAAATAGCTTAACAAAGCGTTACGTTAATTACAGATTTTTTGCTGTAATTGCCAATATTTCTGATTAAAAGCAGTAATTATATTTGCTGCTAATACAGTTATTTAACCAGCAAACAACTGTACAGTAGAATTTAAACATCAAAATATACATACTGTATCAGAGTAAGGAACAGAAACCTGGTTTCTACCAAAATTGTTGTTTTTATTACAAGATATGAAAACAAAACCAGGTTTCTAGCTTCTAAAACATGTCAATCATAACTTAGCACTATGAAAGAAAAAGAACTATGCCTAAAGTGCTAGCAGTATTAATCGACCAAATAAACGTTGGCGCCAATCGTCGTCCAGTTAAGGATGACAAAGTAGTTGAGTTGATGCAATCAATTCGAGCCAACGGATTGTTAAACCCAATTACAATTGACCAAAACTTTAATTTAATTGCGGGGTTACATCGACTCACAGCTTGTAAGATGCTTTCTTATAAGCATGTAGAGTGTAAAGTCGTAAGTTATGAAGATGCAGACCAAGCACGACTGGCAGAAATCGATGAGAATTTTATTCGTAATGAACTAGAACCTTTAGAGCGGTATGAACTCTGGTTAGAACGCGATAGAATTCTTGAGCGTATGGGTCTACGCTTCAAACCAGGGGATAACCAATACACGAAAAAAGGTGGTGAAACGGTTTCGCTACCTACCAGAACAACATTGGAACTAGCCAGAGGGTTTGGATACAGCGAACGCTCTTTTCAACAAGGTAAACAAATCGCAAGAGATATTCACCCCGATGTCAAACAAAAAATTGTTACGACTCCGTTCAAAAAAAGTCGTACCGTTCAACTCAAAATAGCCAGAATTGCCGCTTCAGAGCGTAATTCTGCCGAAATAGCAGAAAAAGCATTCTCAGAAGCAATGGCAAAAGGAGATAAAACCGAAGCAGAACATCAAGCTCAACTAGCAAAACAAGCTAGAGACAAACAAAAAGAACTACAGCTACAAGCACTCGAAGAAGCTGTATCAAACAAATCAACCACAAGCAGCAAAAACGATAAACCAATTATCAAACCTATTATTACCAAGCGTGAAATCAGTATAGAGACAGGTGAAAAATGGATGCTTCACAAGCATTTAGTTTACCGTGGCAAAACTACAGGCAAGCAGTTTATTAACCTATTACCATCAGATGCAGCACTGGCAATTGCCACCCTATCACCGTTTTGGGAACATGATTATCTTATCAACGAAGCGCGTGTTGTTGCAGTATTACGTTCTCAAGGACACATTAATAATTTTTGTCGTAACAACAAAATGCCTTTCCAATATGAATTAGTGCTTAATCAACTTTATATAAGTGTTTTTTCTCATCACACAATTACTAAGCCAGAACCAACAATTTGTATCGAAGGTATCGAAGCAGCTATTAGTTATTTGTTAAACATGTACACAAATCCCAACAGTTTTGTGATATCTCCATTCATGGGACATGGTGAAACACTCATTGCTTGTGAAAGGTTAGGACGTATTTGCTTTGTCGGTGATGAAAGTCCTGACTTAATTAATCGTGGAATCGCGCGTTGGCAAAAATTCACTAATAAACAAGCCAAAAAAACCAGCTTGTAACCCAACAACACAATTAATGCTCTTGTGGAGTGAACCTTCTTGTGGGAGCGGGCAAGGATGCCCGCCCCCATCTTTAATATGGATACCCCAGTAAGGTGGGCAGTGAACCAGTTGGCGCGTCTCGGTTTCCATGCGCGTCAAACTGGTGAACCCGGAGGGTGCCCACCCTACAAATTGTGTCTATATATAACCGAACAACCCAAAATATATATCAATAAATAGTTACTAGATATACAGCTTTATTATCCTTAACATTCGCATAATAACTATTACACATTTTTATAAAATTTCTAAAATTCTTATCCGAAATTTTATATATGTGTTAGTGTTTGAAGTAATTGTAAAGCTCAAAACTAGATATAGCTATATGCGCTCTTAGTGAAGAGAATGTAATTATGAACACGTCCGAATCCTAGAAACCGGGTTTCTTTATTCAAATCTTGCAAAAAAATAATGATTTTACATAGAAACCCGGTTTCTTAGTGTAATTGACTTGTTACCGCAATATCAAAAAAGTGTTATTTAATACGCTTTGTAATTAATATCATTTTGTTTGAAGCTTGTAACAGGTGCTGGAGTAGTTTTACTATTTTGAATTCTAGATAGATGTACACCAATATATTAGGGATATATGACATTATTTAACTTTGCCAAAAAAATGCCAATTGTAAATAGTTTATCACTATTCCAAAATCATTTACTTAGTGCAAGTTATTTTAGTCCGCTTAGTTATTGGGTAACATTATCATTATTTATTATGTAGTAAATATAAAGTAGAATACTTCGACAACTCTTCAAGAAAAATCTGTGTCACTTTTCAACCAAATGGTATTACAATTGCTGTTAGATTGAACTTAAACAGCGTTAAAAGTTAGTCGTCATTAGTTAGGAATTTTTACTTATTAATTATTACTTATTAGTAAGTAACATTAACACATGACGATTCTGTTGACGCGAAAAACTTTGGTCATTGCAAATAAATAGCTGCTGTAAAGAACAGATAGCTCGTTTTTGGTTGGTAACAGACATTACCAATTTTTTTATCAACACTACCAAAGATTAGCCTATGTCTGCTTCTTGGATAGATACAGCCTTGTCACAGTTGAACGAGGAAATAAGTAATTGTGAAAAGGTATTGTTCAAGTTTATTGAGGATAAAAAGAGGATGACAGCTCAAACTACGCCGATACATTTAAACAGAAAGCTGCAAGATAATCCTATTGCTATTATCGGCATGGCTAGTCTGTTTCCACAGGCAAGAACTCTGCGCGAGTACTGGGAAAATATTATTAATAAAGTTGACTGTATTACTGATATTCCAGATTCACATTGGAATGTCGAAGATTATTATGACCCGAATCCGCGCACAACAGAAGACAAAACTTATTGTAAGCGCGGTGGTTTTATTCCTTATGTTGATTTTAACCCGATGGAATTTGGGCTTCCGCCAAATATCCTCGAAGTTACTGATGTTTCGCAGTTATTAAGTTTGGTAGTAGCCAAAGAAGCGATGGAAGACGCGGGTTATAGTGCATCCCGTGAATTTAACCGCGATAACATAGGAGTAATACTTGGTGTCGCTCAAGGGAAGGAATGAGCCATATGCACCTAAATTAATGTTTAGATTCCCAAATTCTTTAAGAAGTCGGGAATCTAATTTAATCAAAGATGCACACTATATACCTAATTTTGTCCAGAAATCAAATATGAACCCTATATTGGTTATGAATTGCTAGCCAACTTCTTTTTGCTTTTTGATAAAAGAGCTATTCCTCCTATTACACCAATACCAATTGCAGCAGATGGTTCAGGTACCTTAGCAGGGTCATAGTCATAGACCACACTAACGTTTGCTCTGGCAAGAGTATCTACATAAGATCTCATATTACCAGAACCTGTCACAGATGAGTTAGCTATAGCTGAGAACAAAAAGTTCACATTGCCAGCACCAATGAAAGACTGTAAGAATTGGCTATCTGTAAAAGTTTGAGTACTAGATTGTGTCGCCGTCAGACCTTCAATGGTTTTACCAGATGTACCTCCTTCATCTACCTTGCCGTCAAACTTTGTAACTTGATAAGTGTTTGCTTGTAGGGGATTGAGTGTAAACAAAGATTGTCCATTCAGTTTTAAGCCGAATATACCAGCAAGGTTGACTGTTACGGCAGCAGCGTTAGGACTTCTATTTTCAAAGCCTGCATTCCCCTGCATATCACCTGTAAAGTTAATTTTTACACCCTTAAGTTTTCCTAGAGAAGAGTTGAATTTTTGGATGCTAATTTGTTCATCATTGATATTCGTAAACTCGTAATCTGTTGAACCACTATAAGAAAGAGAAGCAGCATTAGCAGCACCTGCAAAGCTAGAAACAACGGTTGCTAAGGTTGCAGCAGCTAGAAAACCAAAAACTTTAGTAGCCATAATTTTGTTATCTCTTGAATTAGATGATTGCAAATTTCAATAATCTATTTCTAACTCGGAGACTTTGTTTGTTGGCTTGCTGAATATACCTAAATTTTTGTGAAGATTTGATTTAGACTTTTACCGAACGTGCTTGACTGTCAAACTCAAGCCAACTAATAGATATCTCCAGAAAAGATTTTGAGACCACAAATTTATATGCAGACCTAATACCAATTTAATATGAAGCTGCAAGTAATTAAATCCCCCCAACCCCCCTTACTTAATAAGAATGGCACGAAAAAAGGCAGAGGGCAGGGGGCAGCATGAGTTTTACCAGTATTTCTATACTCCTTTAGATTAGGTGTGACAGGTGTGCCAACCGAGTAAACCAAAATCTATAAATTTAAATTCGACAGTTCGATATAAAGATTGTCCAAACACCTTGTATAAAGTTGTTGGTGGTAACGGTCGCCCAAAATGGCAGATAAAGCCGCTAGATAAGCCTGCTTATCCGATGCAGATTTTATCGACGTGCTAGCGCGCGCAAACTAGAACTAGTAGCTGATGGTTCTTGAGTTAGTGGCGAACAGAAATATTTAGGTAATCAAATAATCTTGAAAACAGCGCTACACAAGGGATTATGAAATTCAGCAGAAAGTTATCAGACGTTTTATGGGCAATGGCTGAGAGATACTTGGCATCATTGCCCGAAGAAAAGAGAAATCAAATTTTGAATGATGCTAGAAACACTTGTTCGCCTTCAATAACCGAACAAACTACATCAGAGACTAGTTCCTGAAAAATCGTAGCTAGATGTTCTTTACTGGCGCCTTGCCAGAAGTCGGCATCACTGGCAATTGTTTTTAGTATCTCGTTTCTAGTAGCATCTGCCACATAATTTAAATCAGAGGTTCTAATTAAACTTTCTAGTCGTTGCTCTTTGGCAGTAATCGCGCTTTCTAGGTCGGGGTCATTACGGCGCCTTAGTTCGATAATTTGCTGTTGCAAATCGAGTACTTCGCTAGGAAGTTTAGCTTCACCTACTTCTTGTGCATAGCCATCACCTATTTTTTTCGCTCGTTGCTGTAAAGCTCGAATACACGCTGTAATTGCTGCATCTAAAGAAAAATACTTGTTAACATTACAAATCTTTGGATGCCCTGGCTTGTTGTAATGCCCAGTGCAGCGCAAATGTTCGTAGCGCTTCTCTCCCAATGTATTAGAGTGCATTATCATTTTTAAACCACATACACCGCAAAAAGTTAACCCTGTTAATGGATTATTTGTGTTGGTATGCCTGATTTTAGGACGCATTGATAACATGCGTAGTATCTCATTATGTTGATCTACTGTTATTAACCCCTCATGCTCTGACTCAAGTACCAATCGTTTTTGGTTATCGTGAGGGTAATAACAAATTTGACCACAAAGCTGCGGATTTTGTAGCCAGCGTCTAAACGATGAAATGTCACGCGGGAAGTCGTCGTAATTATGTTTACCTAGCCGCTCTACTCCATACTCATCAACTAGTTTGCGAATAGTTTTAGCTATTTCACCAGTGTCCATAAACATCCTAATGGCTTGTTTGGCTACACTCGCGTAAGACTTGCCCGTATTTCTATATTCTTTAAGGTTGGGGGCTACCGTATCAGCATCTTTTACAAAGCCGAATATAGCCTTATATATTTTGCGCTTCTCTCTAAAATATCTTGCGCCTGCAATCGCGTTGTACTTGTTCTTATCGCGTAACTGTGCAGCCATAGCGGCTAATATCCTGCTAGTAAATAACCCCTCTGGTGTTTCAAGGTCTAAGCTACCACCATCAAGGAAAATTAACTCAACCCCAAAATCCTGTAATTCCTTACAAGCAACTTCCCAACCAAGAGCCGAACGGGTAAACCTATCAAAACAAGGCACAATCAATTTATCAACTTTCTTAGCCCTAACAAGGCCTAACACTTGGTTGTAGCCTTTGCGCTTCTCACTGGCACCGCTTTCAATGTCCCAGTATATTTGTTCATCACTCAATCCATACTGCTTAAGCCTGTCGATGTAGCGTTCTAGCCCGTGCCCTTCTGTATGTTGCCTCTGAGTACTTACCCGACAGTAACCTAGTGCCCTTGATAAATCCTGCATAGTCTTGAATAATCACAATTTCAGGATTCTACTATTTTTATAGGTTCTAGTGGTTCAAAGTAAACAACTTGCCACACCGCTCGCTGCGCGTTTGGAATATCCTGTATGGGAAAGGGTACTCAAAAGTAGCGGGTTATCTGAAGAAGATACGCAAAAAATCATCGAGAAGTTTAAAAGTTCTTACATCAAGTGGGATGAAAACGCTTTTCCAGGAATGTTAGCAAACGTTGTAGCTGGACGTATTGCTAACCGTCTTAACTTTGGTGGTATTAACTGCGTTGTTGACGCTGCTTGTGCGAGTTCGTTCGGCGCCCTCAAAATGGCGATTAGCGAATTAACCGAAGGGCGTAGCGATATGATGCTCACAGGTGGGGTAGATACCGACAACTCCATCATGGCTTACATTTCGTTTAGCAAAACTCCAGCAGTTTCACCTAGCGATAATGTTAGACCCTTTGATGCAAAATCAGACGGAATGATGCTGGGCGAAGGTATTGGGATGTACGTTCTCAAGCGTCTGGCAGATGCCGAGCGCGACGGTGATAAAATTTACGCGGTAATTAAAGGCATTGGTACTTCGAGTGATGGACGCTATAAGAGTATTTATGCACCTCGCAAAGAAGGACAAGTCAAAGCACTACAACGCGCGTATGATGATGCTGGTTTTAACCCTGCTACCGTTAGTTTAATTGAAGCACATGGTACAGGAACAATGGCAGGAGACCCGACGGAATTCGGCTCTTTACGCGACTTCTTCGGCGAAGACAATACCAGAAAACAATATATTGCCATTGGTAGCGTTAAATCACAAATTGGACATACTAAAGCAGCAGCAGGCGCCGCGAGTTTAATCAAAACAGCATTAGCACTGCACCACAAAGTATTGCCACCTACAATTAACATCACCGAACCGAACCCCAAATTAAATATCAAAAATTCGCCATTTTACCTTAACGCTGAAACTCGTCCTTGGGTACGCGCAGAAGGTACACCTCCTCGGCGCGCGGGTGTAAGTTCGTTTGGATTTGGTGGTACTAACTATCACGTTGTTCTTGAAGAATATACAGGCGCCTCAAAAACACCTGAAAATATACCTGCTGTATCTCCTTTCCGTATTCATACAACACCAGCAGAAATATTACTTTCGGCGCCCAACCCAGCACAGTTACTTACACAATGCGAAGAAGTATTAACTAAATTACAATCAGAAGCTGGAGAAAATAATTATCTCGAACTAATTGAGGAATGTAAAACCAAAGAAATTCCTCTAAATGCGGCACGAGTTGGATTTGTTGCTGAGTCATGCACGGAAGCAATTAAGTTATTACAACAAACTGTAGATTTACTACGTTCCAAAGCAACACCAGCATGGGAACATCCCCAAGGTATTTACTACCGTGCAACAGGGATGGAATTAAACGGTAAGGTTGTAGCACTGTTTTCTGGACAGGGTTCGCAATACTTAGAGATGGGACGCGAACTAGTAATGAACTTCCCTGAAATGCAGCGTCTTTATGGCTACATGGATAGTTTATTACTAAAAGACAACTGTCAACCACTGTCGGAAATCGTTTTTCCTCATCCTGTATTTGATGCTACAGAGAAGGAAACTCAAATTGCTACACTGCAACGCACCGAATATACTCAACCAGCAATTGGGATGTTAAGTGCGGGGATGTATAAAATTCTCACCGAAGCGGGCTTTAAATCTGACTTTACTGCTGGACATAGCTTTGGTGAGTTAACAGCTTTATGGGCAGCAGGTGTATTTAGCGATGAAGATTACTGCTTCTTAGTCAAAGCGCGCGGTCGGGCAATGTCGCCACCACAAGACCCTGACTACGATGCAGGCGCCATGCTAGCTGTGAGAGAAGAATTATCTAAAGTCGAAGCAATACTTAAACAACATCCACACGTAAGCATTGCTAATTACAACTCTCAAAATCAAATTGTACTAGCAGGACCAACGGCAGAAATAGGCAAAGTTAGACAAGCTTTGCAAGACCAAGGTTACAGTGCAATATTACTACCAGTATCAGCGGCATTCCACACATCGCAAATAGCCTTCGCACAGAAAGCATTTGCAATAGCACTAAAATCTGTAAACTTCCAAACTCCCAAAATTCCAGTTTACAGCAACGTCACTGGTAATATTTACTCAAACGAACCAAAGACAATTCAACGTCTATTAGAAACCCACCTTGCCAACTCGGTACTCTTTAAACAAGAAATCGAAAATATCTATCAAGCTGGTGGTTACTGCTTCGTTGAATTTGGTCCCAAGAAAATTCTTACCAATCTTGTTAAAGATATTCTTGGCAACCGTCCTCACCTAGCTATTGCACTCAACGCTTCACCTCAAAAAAATAGTTACCGAACTCTACGCGAAGCTGCCGTACAATTGCGCGTAGCAGGAATGCCTCTCAAAGACCTCGACCCATATCAAATTCCAAAACAGTTAACAACCGAAACCAACAAAGCTTTAAACATTCGCATCAACGGTGTTAACTACTTATCAGAGAAAACCCAAAAAACTCGTATCGAAGCACTACAAGACAAACATCAAGTATCACTTCCTAAACCAGCAACTATCGACACAAAGAGTATGGCAATAACAGAAATTTCCTTACCCGAAACCAATGGGCATCACCACAAACCACAAATAGAACCCATTACTAATAATGGCGCCTCATCCCCCATTCCACAACCAAAACAAGAGCCATCACAACCAACACCACCCGTCGCTAAAGAGGTAAGCTTATTACCAATGCAACCAACAGCAAACAACCTTGCTTATTACCAACGGGTTTTGGAAAGCTTAGAATATGTCCTAGCACAATTCCAACAAAACCAAAGTGAAAATTTACAAGTTCACGGACTGTACTTGAACCATCAGAAGGAATATGCACAAACCTTCTTCCAACTGATGCAACAACAAAACGCATTGTTTGCTCCGTCAACTTCCAACCCAAACCCAGAAATGAAACCTGTCATCATGGAAAGCTTAGAGCGAAGCATGATGCAGTTCCACTCACAGCAAAGTGAAACCCTACGTATTCACGAACAGTACCTTCAACATCAAGTTGAGCATACCAAAAACTTCTTCCAACTCATCCAGCAAGAATATGCGTCTGTTGTAGAAGGTGATGTTAAACAGATAAGCTCCGCCAAAGTTCAACCTGTATTGGCGCCTTCAACAATACCAGAAGTTGCCCGCATCGAAACTCCTGTCGCACCTGTAACTAAAATAGTAGAACCAGTTGCACCAAAAGTAACTATTCCCGAAATTCCAACACCACCAGTACAACCAAAAGAAGAACCAGTAATTATTAATCAGGTAGTAGAGCAGCTTTCTTCAGCCCCTCGGACTGTAGCAGCTACACCTGACTTATCAAACCTAAGCAACAAATTACTAACTATTACGAGTGAAAAAACAGGTTATCCCATAGAAATGCTCGAACTCGACATGGATATGGAAGCTGACCTAGGCATTGATTCTATCAAACGGGTAGAAATAATGGGCGCCTTACAAGAAGCGTATCCCGAACTACCTCAACCAAACCTCGAAGAACTGAGCGAAAAACGTACCATAGGTCAAATCGTCGAATACTTACAATCTAATTCTTCCAAAACAGCATCAGTAGAAGTTGCTAAAGTCGAAGTGCAAACCACCGCAGATATTACCTCTGTAGCAACACCTACTGTCTCAGAAGTTGTAACTACGGCGCCAAGTAACGTTTTAATTCAAACTCGAACAACCATCCAAGAAGTTGTAGTTCCAACTTTAGAACTAGAAACAATACCAAGCACAAAATCTGAGTTTGAAAATCTCGACCAAACATTACTTGCCATTACAAGTGAAAAAACAGGTTATCCCATAGAAATGCTCGAACTCGACATGGATATGGAAGCTGACCTAGGGATTGACTCGATTAAACGTGTAGAAATAATGGGCGCCTTACAAGAACAATTACCCGACTTGCCCAAACCAAGTAACATGGAGGAAATGGCGGAACTCCGAACGATAGGTCAAATAGTTGAGTATCTCCAGAAGCTATCTGGAAGTGAAAAAAAAAAGTATCAGTTTGATACGATTGACCGACGAACCGATGTAGCTGATGTAGTTGATGCTGGGAATGTCGTTAATGCCATTATAGATACAGGTATTAAACGGCTACCCGCTCAACTCAAAAAGTTAAACGAACCAGACTGGTTAGATTTTAATTTACCACAGGGGTATGTAGCTGTAATTACTGATGATGGTTCATCAACAACAGCAAAAGTTGCTCAAAGCTTAAACGAGAAGGGATGGAAGGTTGTAGTCTTAAACCTTCCTCCCACACTCGTCCCCGAAAAATCGGTTTTACCAGAAGGTATCGAAAGAGTAATGCTCACAGACGTTTGCGAATTGCACTTACAACAAAAGCTGCACGAAATCTCAACTACATACGGTTCTGTTGGCGCCTTTATTCATATTCACCCACTCTTTCAAGCTAGTAATACCCAAGGTGTTTTCTACAGTCAACGAGAAAAAGCAATCGTTAAGCATATTTTCTTCATAGCTAAATATTTGAAGAAATCACTTACAGAAGCAGCACAACTTGAACGCGCTTGTTTTTGCACCGTTGTCCGTCTTGATGGAGCATTTGGACTAACTAACCAAGTAAACTTTGGCGCCGTTGGTTCGGGTTTATTTGGGCTAACCAAAACAATGATTTGGGAATGGGCAAATGTTTTTTGTAGAGCAATTGACCTTAGTCCTCAACTAGATGCTGATACATCCGCACGTTGCATTATTGCTGAACTGCATGACCCAAATCGTTATCTGACTGAAGTCGCTTATGGTAGTCAGGGTCGCGTAACGTTAATTGCTAAATAAATCTGGGAGCAAAGAAACCGGGTTTCTACGCATTCATTGTCGCAGACAAATCGTTGTATTTATCACAAGTTATCGATTAAGAAACCCGGTTTCTAAGATTTTATTCGGTCTCTACAATTTTCCCTTCCGGTGTGTGACATGTCTAAGAAAAATGTAATCAATTACATTGGTCGAGTTATCGATTATCGAAAAGAAGCTCCAATTCGCGGCGCCAAAGTTTCTCTAAGAACTGATGATATTTCTCTGACTTCTTACACAGATTTGGAAGGAATTTATAAATTTCAGGTTAGTCCTGATAAATCTAAAAATGTACGCGCTGAGATTTTTATCGAAGCTTCTGGGTATAAATCTTATGGGGGTTTTATTAATTTGGCGCTGGATAAGAAAGATTTAGGTGATTTTCGATTGGGGGCGCCGAATAATCAACAAAGTACTCAGCAAAGTAATCAAAAAACTAATCAATCAACTAATCAATCAACTAGTCGGCAAAGTAAAAGTGATAGTAATTTAACGCCTGTTATTGCTGTCATTATAATAGCATTTTTCGTTTTACTTTCGCTGTCCCTTAGAAATTCTCCTCGTCGTAGTCCTGTTTATGATAGAACTCCCCGTAGTGATTCATTTGATGATTTAAGAAGATAGTACACAAAGAAAGATTCTATATCGTAAGGTGGGCACTGCCCACCCTACTAACTCGTAACTCATAACTCTTTTAAATATGACAACACTTGTTCAGGTAAATCCTTCTTCTGTTTTTGTTGTTAGCGGTGGCGCCAAGGGTATTACTGCTAAATGCGTGATTAAGTTGGCTATTCAGCATCGTTGTAAGTTTATTTTGTTGGGTCGGTCTGAGTTAATTGAAAATGAACCTGATTTTGCTAAGGGTTGTTTTGATGAAGCTGTTTTGAAGAAGCGCATTATGGAGGATTTTATTGCCACTGGTGGTAAACCGACTCCAATGAGTATTCAGAAATCATATAATGAGATTGCTTCTAGTCGCGAAATTAAGGAAACTTTAGCTGCAATTAAACAAGCTGGTGGCAATGCTGAGTATTTAAGTGTTGATGTAACTGATGTTGCAGCTTTGAAAGCGAAGATTCCGCAAGCAGCAGCTAGGGTTGGTGCTGTTACTGGTATTATTCACGGTGCGGGTAATTTGGCTGATAAGTTGATTGAGAAAAAGACTAGCGAGGATTTTGAGAAGGTTTATACTGCTAAAGTTCAAGGTTTAGAAAATCTTCTTAATAGTATTCCTGCAAGTCAGTTACAGCATTTGGTGTTGTTTTCGTCAGTGACGGGTTTTTACGGAAATATCGGACAGTCTGATTACGCTATTGCAAATGAAATTCTCAATAAGTCTGCTCATTTAGTTAAGCAGCAAAATCCTGAATGTCATGTTGTCGCTATTAACTGGGGTGGTTGGGATAGCGGTATGGTGACACCGGAGTTAAAAAAAGAGTTCGCACGTCGAGGTATTGATATTATCCCTGTAGACGCAGGCACCCAAATGTTGGTTAATGAACTTAACCCCATTTATCACGATAGTACTCAGGTGGTTATTGGTAATCCAATGATTTTACCTCCTGTACCTCTTGGTACAGAGTTACGCAGTTATAAAGTACGTCGTCGTCTACTAGCTGAAGCTAATCCTTTTCTACTCGACCATACTATTTCTGGTAATTTAGTTTTACCTGCAACTTGTGCTGTATCTTGGATTTCTAACGTTTGTAAGGAGCTTTACCCAGGATATATATTTTTTAATGACTCTAATTTCAAGGTGCTAAAGGGTATTACTTTTAACCCAGCTATGGCGCCCGAACATATTGTAGAATTAAAAGAAATTAGCAAAGTAGACGGACAAGAAGTTAATCTACAAGCCCAAATTGTCAGCGAACTCCCAAATGGTAAACTTAACTATCACTTTAGTGCAGCAATTAAGTTAGTTCGTGAACTTCCAGAATCTCCTATCTATAATAACTTTAACTCTGAGGAAGACAATATAATTACATTGCGTGGTAAACAATTTTACCAGCAAGACCCATCATCGTTATTTCATGGCGCCACTTTCCAAGAAATCCAACGTATACTAAACATCTCCCCTGAAAAAATTACCGCTGAATGTCTATGGAAACCTATTAGCAGCGAAGTTGCTGGTCAATTTCCAATTGATTGGCTTAATCCTTATGCAACTGACTTGAGTACACATCCCTTATGGATATGGTTATATCACTACCATAATCAAATCTGTTTACCAGGTCAAATGGAAAGATTTGAACAGTTTGCAGAAATTCCTGTTAATCAACTATATTACGTCTCCTGCGAAGTTAAGCAAAAAACAGCAACAGGAATAAGTGCCGATTTTATCATTCATGATGCTAATGGTAAAGTATTCCTGCGATTGCTAGGAACAAAAGGAATTATTTTGCCTAAATTGTTAGGGTAAAGCTTGCAACGGATACAACGGTGAGTCCAGCCGCATAGGCGGGTTGAGCGCCGGAGCGGACTGGCGAACCCGAAGGGATGTAACGCATGCAATTATCCATCCGTTACATCCGTTACATCCGTTACATCCGTTGCCAATCTTCTCTCTGTATTAGTTATATTTATCTTCAAAACTTTTGAACAATGGAAAAAATTGCTATTGTCGGATACTCGTGCCTATTTCCTGATGCCAAAAACCCCGATGAGTTTTGGCATAATTTAATTGAGCAAAAAGACTCTACTTCAACAATTACTGCTGAAGAAATTGGTGTAGAGCCAAGTATATTTTATGACTCAGTAAAAGGTAATCCTGATAAATTTTACTCATTACGAGGCGCCTTTATTCGCGATTTTAAGTTTGATAGCAAAGGTTACAAACTTCCTCCAGCTTTTCTTGACAGTCTCGACAACACTTTTCAATGGTCGCTTTATGTCGCACAACAAGCACTCCGAGATAGTGGTTATTTAAATAATTCTGAAATACTCGCAAAGTGCGGGGTCATATTAGGCACTCTTTCTTTACCTACGAAGTATTCCAATCGTTTGTTTGCTCCTATTTATAAGCAAATTTTGGCACCCGCTGTTGGTGAGTTGCTAAAAACAGACTTCGATTTACCTTCACTTGGTAACGGTGGCGCCTCAACTCATAATGCCATGATATCGGGTTTGCCAGCGGCTGTGATCGCCCAAGCGCTATCTTTATCGAATATTCATATGAGTATAGACGCAGCTTGTTCTTCACCTTTATATTCGATACGGTTAGCATCGCATTATCTATGGACGCATAAAGCAGATATGATGCTGGCTGGCGGTATTAGCGCTGCTGACCCACTATTTATCAGGATGTTGTTTTCGACTATTCAAGGTTATCCCGAAAATAATGATATTAGTCGTCCGCTTGATAAATCATCGCGCGGGTTGATTACTGCTGAAGGCTCTGGAATGTTTGTACTCAAACGCTATAGTGATGCTGTTAGGGATGGTGACAGAATTTATGCGGTTATTGCTGGAAATGGTTTATCTAATGATGGACGCGGTAAACATCTTTTAAGTCCAAATTCCAAAGGTCAAGTTTTAGCTTTCGAGCGTGCATATCGTGAAGCGGATTTAAACCCACGCGATATTGATTATATGGAGTGTCATGCTACAGGTACTTTACTTGGTGACACAACAGAGTTTAATTCAGTTGAAACTTTTTTCGGCAAGCATCAAGCTTCACCGCTTGTAGGTTCGGTGAAAGCTAATATTGGACACCTTTTAACAGCAGCAGCAGCTCCTAGTTTGGCTAAGGTACTTTTGAGTATGTCCAAAGGTGTCATTCCTGCCACTATTAATGTTAAAGAACCGACGGGAACAGCAAATAACGTCATTTCTGCCAAAAATGTTGTTCGTAGCGCTACTAATTGGTCGAGTAAAGCAAATATTAAGCGTGCGGCAATTAGTGCATTTGGGTTTGGCGGTACAAATGCCCATATCATTCTCGAACAAGGAATGACTACACATCCAGCAAATTCTTCTGAACCACTTCAGCTTACGAAGATGGCAATTGTGGGAATGGATGGCATTTTCGGTAATTGTAATGGTTTAGATGCATTTGACCGCAGTATCTATGACTGTACGCAGCAGTTTGTTCCTTTGCCTGCATTGCGTTGGCATGGTATCGAACAGCAACATGATTTGTTGTCTCAATATGGTTTAACTGATGGCAAAGCACCACAGGGAGCATATATTCAGAATTTTGATGTTGATACATTAGGGTATAAAATACCACCGAATGAATTAGCAAAATTGAATCCGCAGCAATTATTACTGTTGAAAGTCGCTGACCGAGCGTTACAAGATGCGAAAATCTCTGAAGGCGCCAATGTTGCGGTGTTAATTGCCACGGAAACCGAATATTCTGTGCATCAGTTGCAGCAAAGGTGGAATTTAGACTGGCAAGTTAAAGATGGTTTAGCAGCAAGTGAAATTTGCTTACATAAAGATACAGTTAATGAGCTTGAAACAGTTGTTAAAGACGCAGTTCACCACAGAGTTGAAATCAGCGAGCATGTTAGTTACATATCTAACATCATGGCAAGTCGAATTAGTGCTATGTGGGATTTTACGGGCCCAACTTTTACTATAACTGCGGGTGAAAATTCCACGTTCAAAGTATTAGAGATTGCCCAGCATTTATTAACAACTGGGGAAGTTGATGCAGTATTGGTAGGAGCAGTTGATTTAGCTGGTGGTTTAGAGCATGTATTGTTAAGAAGCAAGATGGCGCCAATTAACACAGGTGCAAATACTCTAAGCTACGACCAAAAAGCCAACGGTTGGAATATCGGTGAAGGTGCAGGCGCCGTGGTACTAATGCGTCATGATAGTAAAGAAAAACATCGTACTTATGCAGTAATTGATGCAGTTAGTCTTTGCCAACAGCACACCACCACAACAGATATTTTAGACAAGCGTCTCACTACTCCAGATGCAGCACAAGTACACAAAGTCTCACAGCAAGCACTACAAATAGCTAACGTTCAACCAAACGAAGTTGAGTATGTAGAAGTTTACGGTAGTGGTGTAGCACAAGAAGACGAAGCAGAAATTGCCGGGTTACTACAAGCGTATCGTGGTAAGCATGGATTAAACTGTGCTTTAGGAAGCGTCAAATCTAATATTGGTCATACATTTGTAGCATCGGGAATTGCCAGCTTAATCAAAACAGCATTATGTCTATATCATAGATACATTCCTGGAACACCCAAATGGACGGGTGTGAAAAATCAAGCTATATGGCAAGGAAGTCCTTTTTACGTAGCTCCCGAATCACGTCCTTGGTTTTTAAACAAAGATGTCAAAAAGCGAGTTGCTGCCGTTAATAGTATTGGCATAGATGGTACTTATGCTCACGTAATCTTATCTGAAGAACCCGAACAAGTAGAGCGTCCAAGTAAGTATTTAGAACAAACGCCATTTTACTTATTTCCAATTGCAGCAAGTAATTCAAGCGACTTACTTGAAAAACTCAATCATCTCCAAAACGAAATTGGCAATAATTCCATCAATCTCGCAAAACTTGCTAGTCAAACTTTCACAACCTTTAAAACCAGCAACAACCCAGACTACACTCTTGCAATAGTTGGACGTAACCAAGTAGAAGTAAGCAAAGAAATAGACAACGCACTTACAGGGCTTAAAAAAGCATTTGAATCCGGGGAAGATTGGCAAACGCCTCTAGGTAGTTATTTTACTCCTAAACCACTCGGTAAACACGGTGAAGTAGCTTATATTTACCCGGCTGCAATTAATTCCTACATTGGCATTAGTCGCAATTTATTCCGTTTATTTCCTCATGTTCACGAAGACAAAGTAATCAAAAGTCTTTATAGTCTCGTAGCTGATATTGCTCAACTAGTCTTTCCACGTAGTCTTAACAAACTTACCACCCGTCAACTAGAAACCCTCGAAAAGCAATTTCTCGAAGACTCACTAGCTATTTTCGAGACAGATATGGGGTTCGCGCGCTTAATGACAACAATTATGTGCGACGAATTTCAGGTGAAACCAAAGCATGTATTTGGTTATAGCTTGGGTGAAACAAGTATGATGTCATCTTCTGGAGTATGGAGTGACTTTAGCAAAGGCATCAACGCTTTTCACACTTCATCATTATTTAGTGATAGAGTATCAGGCGCCAAAAATGCCGTGCGTGAATATTGGGGAATGCCCACAGTACACCAAGCGAATGATGACAGTTTCTGGAGTACTTACCTATTAATGGCAGACCCGAATAAAGTGCGCGAATACCTCAAAAATGAACCGCGCGTTTATTTAACACAAATTAATACACCCGAAGAAGTTGTCATAGCAGGTGACACCCAAGCCATAGAACGCACCATCAAAGCACTTGGTTGTAACGCATTTAAGGCGCCATTTAACCATGCCATTCACAACGAAGCAATGCGTTCGGAGTATTCAGAAATCGTCAAACTCAACACTCTACCAGCGCAACAATTACCAAATGTAAAATTCTATTCAAGTGCCAGCTACCAAGAAATAGCATTAAACACCGATACAATCGCTCAAAGTATTGGCAAATGTTTGTGCGAACCACTTGATTTTCCCCGTCTTGTTAACCAAGTCTATAATAACGGCGCCAAAATCTTCTTAGAAACAGGTTCAGGGAATGTATGCTCACGCTGGATAGACAAGATATTAGAAAATAAACCGCACATCACCATTCCCTTAAACCGTCGGGGAGTAGATGACCACACCTCCATAGTTAGAGCATTAGCAAAACTACTCTCCCATCAAGTTCAACTCAACCTAGAACCCCTCTACAGCCAAGAAACCACCAAAACCAATAAAGTCACCATGAAAACCGTCACCACAGGTGGACAAAACATCATCGAAAAAATTCTTGACCCACAAAACCGTCAAAAATTCCAAAATTACCCCATCACTAACCAACCTCCAAAATTGCCTCAAATAACACAAAAGGAATTCATAATGGAAAAGGTTACGAATAACAGTTTAAATTCCACTCCCACAATAGAATTTGAAAAGTTATCTGAAGCAAGCAAACAAGCTCCAGAACCATCTTATAACCAACCCATTACCATAGAGAAAATAGAGCAAATAACTCTAACTTCTAACATTACAACACAGCGCATGTCGCAGCACTTATCCAAGCTCAATACAAACAACTTCAGCCTTAGCAAAAATCACGCAGCCTTCTTACAATCCAGACAACAATTTAGCAAGCAAATGAGCGAAATCATCGAATTACAAATTGCTTGCGCTCAAAATTTATTAAAAGAATAGAGAGTGAGAGGGTGAGAAAAAACACTTCCACACTCTCACACTCCCACACTCCCAAGCTTTCTCTCCCTCTGCGTCAATTTGAATACCTCAAAGGAATACATACGTGAAAACTGTAGAGACAGTCACAAATTTACACGATAACGGCTTAAACTTTCACGCCTTTTCCTTTTATCAAAACCAAACATGGAAAGGTTCACTTTCGTGCGTATCGTTCGACCCTCAAAGCATTAGAAATAAACTCTCAAGCTTAAATCAACCTTGTTATATTATTAGACATGAGGGGAAAATAGGCGTTACAAATGATGGCTACACTTACGCCACAGACAACACTGATCAAACAGTAGAATTACTTGCAGTAGTGGCGCCTACTACCACATCAAACCTAGGAGACCCCAACTTTCTATCATTTCACGGTGTCAAATATGCTTATAGCACTGGTGCAATGGCAGGTGGTATTGCATCAGAAGAAATGATAATAGCATTAGGTAAAGCCAAAATACTAGCCTCATTCGGCGCCGGGGGTTTAACTCCCGACCGACTAGAAGCAGCTATTAACACCATTCAAACCGCATTACCAAATGGTCCTTACGCATTTAATTTAATTCATAGTCCTAACGAACCTTCTATTGAACGTCGCGCTGTAGAGTTATACCTCAAATACGGTGTACGCACTATTGAAGCTTCAGCATTTCTAGATTTAACTCCTAATATAGTTCATTATCGTGCAGCCGGATTAGGATTAAATACTAATAACGAAATTGAAATCAAAAACAAAATCATAGCCAAAGTTTCACGTCGAGAAGTAGCAAGCAAATTTTTGCAACCTGCACCTCAACGTATACTCAAACAGCTAGTAGAACAAGGCTTAATTACCGAGCATCAAGCATTACTCGCCGAAAAAGTACCTGTTGCAGATGACATCACCGTCGAAGCAGACTCAGGTGGTCATACAGATAATAGACCTTTAGTATGTTTACTGCCTTCAATGTTAGCTTTACGCGACGAAATTCAAGCGCAGTATAACTACAAACAACCAATTCGTATTGGAGTAGCTGGTGGAATTGCTAATCCCCAATCAGCACTAGCAGGTTTTATGATGGGCGCCGCTTACATTGTCACAGGTTCCATCAATCAATCATGCGTAGAATCAGGTAGTTGTGAGTATACAAAAAAACTACTCGCACAAGCAGAAATGGCAGACGTAATGATGGCGCCAGCAGCAGACATGTTTGAAATGGGCGTCAAACTACAAGTACTCAAACGCGGCACAATGTTTCCCATGCGCGCGCAAAAGCTTTATGAACTATATAGAGCTTATAACTCAATCGAAGAAATTCCCCTTGCCGAACGTGAAAAACTAGAAAAGCAAGTCTTCCGCAAAAGTATCGCCGAAGTTTGGGAAGGAACAGTTACATACTTAACACAACGTAACCCAGAGAAACTAGCCAAAGCAGTAAACAATCCCAAATTTAAAATGGCATTGATATTCCGTTGGTACTTAGGGTTATCCTCACGCTGGTCAAACTCAGGAGAAAAAGGACGCGAAGCAGACTATCAAATTTGGTGTGGTCCCGCAATGGGTGGGTTCAACGACTGGGTAAGAGGTTCTTACTTAGAAGAAGTCAAAAACCGCCATGTAGTCGATATAGCCAACCATATCATGATAGGAGCAGGCTACTTATACCGTATCCAAAGCCTAAAACTACAAGGTCTACAACTCCACGACTCCTACACTCAATACTATCCAGTCAATTCCACCTTAGATTAAATATCCGTGTAGAGACGTGTAATCCGGAGGATTTCCCGCAGGGATTAATCACGTCTCTACAAAACAAAAAAACATTTTAAACAGAGGCAAATAAATGGTTACTCCCAACAAGTTGTTTACCGCAGAAGGTATTCAAGAATGGATGGTGTCGAAACTTGCTGAGTTGCTATCAGTGGCGCCAAATACAATTGATGTACAGCTACCTTTAGAAAATTATGGTTTAGACTCATCCCGCGCCATGATATTAGTTACACAAGCACAAGAAGTGTTTGGTGTAGAAATATCACCCGTATTATTATGGCACTACCCAACAATTGAAGCCTTAGCAGAGCGTTTAGCTGAAGATTGCCAAGAAAATACTGAAGATTCAAGTAGTGCAACACAAAGCGTAACTGTAGATTTACAAGCAGAAGTAGTACTAGACCCACGTATTTATCCAGCTTCACCTTACATTAGTGATTTTATATCCTACCCAGACAACGTATTTTTAACAGGTGGTACTGGCTTTTTAGGCGCCTTTTTAATTTATGAATTATTAACACAAACAGATGCTGACGTTTACTGCTTAGTGCGCGCGGCAGATGAATCAGCAGGAAGGAATAAAATCAAACAAAATTTACAAAAATATGCAATCTGGTTAGAAGACTTTGACAGCAGAATTACACCCATTCTGGGAGACCTATCACAACCGCTACTAGGAATTAGCCGAGAAGGGTTTGAAATGCTCGCTGCAAACATGGATGCTGTTTACCACAGTGCAGCAACACTCAATTATGTATATCCATATTCAGCGCTAAAAACAGCCAACGTACTTGGTACTCAAGAAGTCATACGCTTGGCAAGCATAATAAAAACCAAACCACTGCACTATGTTTCAAGTGTTGCAGTCTTTGAATCTCCTTTCTACGCTGGTAAAGTCGTCAAAGAAGACGATGAATTTAACGAATATTCAGGTATTTTCCTTGGGTATTCACAAACTAAATGGGTAGCAGAAAAACTCGTCAAAGTCGCGCGCGATCGTGGACTTCCCGTAACTATCCATCGTCCCCCATTAATTGCAGGACATAGCCAAACAGGTGTCGGCAACATAGACGACTTTATTAATTTAATGGCAAAAGGTTGTATCCAAATGGGATGTTTCCCAGATGTCGATTACATGATGGATATGTCTCCTGTAGACTATGTAAGTAAAGCTATCGTTTATCTCTCACTGCAAAAAGAATCACTTGGTAAAGCATTTAACTTACAACATCCTGAACCGGCGCCGTTAAAAGACTTGGTAAACTGGATTAGCCAATTTGGTATTCCCATCAAATTCGTTCCTTACCAAGAATGGCAAAACCAGCTACTAAACATAACCTCTCCCGACAATCCCCTATATACACTACGACCATTTCTACTTGAGCGCTGGTCAGAAAAACAACTTACCATCCCCGATTTATACTTAAAACAAAACCGACCAATAATTAGCTGCGAAGCAACACAAAAAGCACTTGCAGACAGTTCAATAACTTGTGCGCCAGTTGACTCAAGGTTATTTATGACTTACGCAACTTACTTAATTCAATCTGGTTTCTTAAGCTTGGCTTAAAATTCATTCAAAAACAACCCGCGTAGAGACGTTATATGTAACGTCGCTACGCAATAGCTATTGAGAGTTTTAGAAATATCACAAATGCAATCTCAGGCAATTACTGCATAGAATTAGATTGAAGCGGGTATATATAAATAATGCCCGCTTTTTTAGTTCTGTATTTAGAGCTTAATTACATGAGGCTAAAGTCTCAGTAGCTTGAAAAATTCCTGCCCGCAAATCTTCATAGGGTAAACTTTTAGCCTGGGAAACGAGAATTGAGACTGGGGGAATTGGTAAAAATACAGGTGCTGGGTATTGCACAAAATAAACTTTCAATCCTGGTATTTTAGTACTAAAGTTTTGCCGCAAGTCTTGATAAAACCCGCCTATTAAATCAAGGTCTTCTAATCGATTTGTGTCTTTAGGGATTGTAAGAAACTTATCTGGGTAGGTATTGTTACATTTATGTTTTCACCATTGTTAAATCTTAAATCAAAATCAAGAGTTCTAATGGTTCCAACAGACGAGATTCATTGAAATTGAGCTTGTGACCTTCCAGTGTTATTGTTACAGGTTATAATTACTGTCCCACCATCTAAAGTTTGACGACTTGAACCAGCAAATATAGCTGAAGGGATAAGTGAAATTGTGAAGCTAGAGAGTATAAAAACTAGTCTTTGAGCAACTTTAACTGCTTTACTATCCTTTTTAGAACGAAAGTGCGTAGATTTAGGAGTTACCATGATTTTTTGAAGCGGGTAATTCGTTACTATATTTATAGTAATTCTGGTTACTGCTATGCCTTCACCATTTCCAGGGATGAATCCTTACCTTGAAACTCCTGATTTGTGGTCGGGGGTACATGGGCGCCTAATTGTAGCTATAGCGGATATTCTTTCACCGCTATTACGTCCAAAGTACTTTGTGGCAGTTGAAGAGCGCATTTATGAATCAACGCCTAATGATAGGATTCTTGTAGGTATTCCAGATGTTTCAATTCAACGCCAAACTACGGGCGCCAATACAACTAATGCTACCGTAGCAACACCCGCAGTTCAACCAACGAATGTTACGCTTCCTATTACTGAAGAAATTAAGGAAAGATATTTAGAAGTAAAACGAGTCGAAACAAAAGAAGTTGTCACCACAATTGAAATTTTATCTCCAAAAAATAAACGGTCAGGTGAGGGACGTACAAGTTATGAAACTAAACGACAGCGAGTATTAAGTAGTAATACGCATTTAGTGGAGATAGACTTATTACGGGGTGGAGTTCCGTTACCAATTATGGAAACTACCATAAAAAGCCATTATCGGATTTTAGTTAGTCGTAGTGAACGCCGTCCTCAAGCTGATTTATATGCGTTTAATATACAAAACTCTATTCCATCTTTTTTACTACCTTTACGTACAGGAGATGTAGAGCCGTTTCTTGATTTACAAAATATATTAAACGAGTTATACGACCGTGCGAGCTACGATTTAGTCATTGACTATCATCAAGAACCTATACCTGGCTTGTCTAAAACAGATAAAGATTGGTTGGATACATTTTTACGCGCGCAAGGATTAAGGTAAAAGGGACAGAATTTTTTTGTGGGGTGGGCAGCCCTAAATATATGGAACAGGCAAGGATGCCCATTCCACTCTTAGATGCCCATTCCACAATTGCAGTAGGCTAACTTATTTTTATAAACTCCTAATTATACAACCAGCGCTTTAGATGACCCTTGGCGCCAGGTACAGCGATAGCAGCAACGGAACCGCGCGCGGGCACTAATTCTAATAAACTCCAATCTGAAGCATTGTTGATTTTTGCTTCGTTGGGAGTGAGCAAAACTTCAATTTGTTGTAACTGGGAAATACCGGCGCCAGTAGCTTTAAGATACGCTTCTTTACAAGTCCAGTAACGGAAAAATACTTCTTGCTTTTGGTTAGGAGGAAGCGACTTCATCACCGCGAACTCCGAAGCTGAGAAAAATTGTTGGGCAAGTACTAAAACATCAGTTACTGGTCGAATATACTCTAAATCTATCCCAATTGGTCGGTTAAGAGATACTGCACACAGCGCCATCCCTTGACAATGGGATAAATTAAACCAAATTTGACTGTCTTTAAATGGTTCTGCTAGTACTGGCTTACCAAATGCTTCATAAGCAAACTGTATTTCTTGTGGTGTGACATTTAAATAACGGCTTAATATGGTTCGCAACATACCGCGACCAACTGTAAAACGTTGTCGGTGCTGTTGAAAGTACAAACGTTCAGCGCGCGCGAGTTCGTCTTCAGAAAGAAGCTTGCCAAATTGTTTCAACTTAGACTCTGGCTGGTCAAGCTCCATTCGCCAAACATGAATCTCGTCTTGCAACAAGGATAATTCAGCCGGAGCAGTTAGCCACTGAGAATTGCTATCTGTCACCAAGGTACGCAGTTTAGAATTTTGCATGTCTATTTTAGATTATTGATACTTGAGGGAATTGGCAATAGGGAACGGCAACCTGATACTCACTCTCACACCAGAAACCGGGTTTCTTTATCGATATATCCGAATTACAACAACAATTTTGCGTAGAAACCAGGTTTCTTTAATCTTTTAAGATTTTTTTCAAGCCAAAATTGTCTGTTCTACTTTTTTTCACTTAAAATCTACGCAGCAATTGCGATACTCCCGACAAGGGGGACTATGAGATTTAATACGCAATTCCCTTTTTAATGGGAACTTTAGGAGATTACAACAATCTATATTACTAGCCGAGTATTTTTCAGACATCCTCAAGAAAATTAACGTAATAATATTTATCTAGATAATTTAGTTCTACACAACAAATGTCTCTGTATATTTACACATACAGAAGCATATAAATGATAATTAGACTAATTTTAGCTAGCACTTAGGTCATGCAACACTAACTATTCCAATTGTGTAGCAACTCTCCTGTCAGTTGAGCTAAAAATAGTTATTGATGCTTCATACCGCTGTTAACTCTCTATTGTAATTACTTTTATGTGAAAGTAAAGAGAAAAAGTTATGAAAATCTGAAATAAAAACAATTAAATTGATTTTCTTTGGTAACATACATCTACAAGAGAATAAACACTGTATAGTTTTAAAACATCTTATAAATCGATTTACATGTAATAAGTAAATATCAGTAAAAAGTATTAGCAAGTGCATTGATAAAAGCATAATCAATCAATAGTTTCCTTGATATGTAAAGCGATGGACTACCAAAGAGAAATAGGCGCCTTCACGAGCGACCCTAGATAATCTGTATCAGATTGCGATGTACTAAACGAGTAAAAATGCGGTATTTTAATGCATCATCAACAAAAAACAGGCATATAGTATGTCATTGACACGGATGCATAAACATAAATACCTATTTCTTGGCGCCGTTACATTACTGAGTCTGGTTAGCGGTACTGTTGTAGCGAGTCCAGCACAAGCAGAAACAGTCATGGAAAGAGTTAAGCGCACAGGAGTATTAACAGCAGGTACTAGCAAAGACGCAATTCCCTTTGCCTATATAGATAGTAAAGGGCAGTCAGTGGGTTACTCAATAGACATGCTGGTAATCGTTAAGGAACAATTGGAAAAACAACTAGGCAAGAAAATTCAACTCAAACTAGTTAAACTTACTCCTGCACAGCGAATCCCCCAAATTCAAACTCGTAAAGTCGATATAGTGTGCGACGCTAGCAGCTTTACCTGGGAACGTGACAAGCTAGTAGATTTTTCCGTCAGTTATGCCGTCACAGGTACACAGCTACTACTAAAAAAAGATAGCACACTGGGTACGCCTGAGTCATTGTTAGGTAAGCGGGTTGGAGTGTTGCCGCAAACTACAAACGAACAGGTAATTCGTAAAGTGCAACCTAAAGCACAGCTTGTAAACTTCAAAAGTCGTGACGAAGCATACACAGCATTGCAACAAGGAAAAATAGACGCTTTTGCATCGGATGGCATTCTCTCTGAAGGGTGGCTGCAATTGCAGAAAAATCATGATGCTTTTAAGATAGTACCCGACCGTCCTTTCTCGCGTGAAGGTATTGCGTGTATGGTACCAGAGAACAATTCGAGATTTCTGGACTCTGTGAACTTTGCGCTAATCAAATTTATGCAAGGAGTCATAAACGGTAATCCTCGTAACGTAGCAATATTTGACCGCTCATTCGGCGCCAAAGGTACCATTTTTCTCAATCAAGACTTGCGTGATTTAGCAATAGAGACAATGCAGCTAGTCATCGAGTCACATCAAGAAATTCCCAAAAACGATTTGTAATAAAATTACGTAGCACAGGCCTTCTTCGCCTGTGCATTCGATCAGACTTCCAACAAAGGCTGCTAACCCACAGCATAATCTGTAAACTGCCGTTTAAAAGGAGAATGAAAACCAATCACAATATCTTGCTTTGGCACTCCCATAGCAACTAGTTCATCAGCAATATCTATTTCTGTTCCATTCCATTGAATCCAAATCTTTTCATTTTTGATATCTATGTGTATCGAACAGCCATATACACGCCGCTTATTTTCCCAGCCAACATGGACAATTTGATAATGGTCACGCACAGTATCGAAAACTTGCTCTACTTCCACATCTCCGTAAGAAGGCTTATAACTACCTTGTGTTACCAGAAATTCTTGAACATATTCTCTATATCTCTCTAACTTATCCATCTCACAATCTCCTCAGTATCAGTATCATAAATTACAATCTTTAATTTATATTCTTGGATTTGAAGTTGTGGAAACGGAAGTGTAAAAAAATCATCATAAGTCATTGTATCTACAGCCAAATACAACTTACGTTCTGGGTCTTTTTCTCTAAGACCAGTGCGATAGTTAAGAAACTGTCCAAGAGCAACATGAAAATCAGTGATAGCTGATGCTTTTAGAAAACTCTTGATTTCAACAGCAATTTTTTCTCCCTCCTTTTCGGCTGCAAGTAACTTCTCTGCTCCCAAATCAATTCGCATCTGCACTGTTCCAACATTAATATACAAAGGGTCATCTGTAATAGTCCACCCATCCTTTTCTAATGCTAACTTCACAACTTCGTGAAATTTATCTTTTGCTGACATACCTTATGTGTGTTTGGGAGTATCTTAATTTTACACTATAGTTAGTAACTACTAGTAGAAAGGTACCATAGTCAGTACCGTCAAGCGCCTCTTTTCACGAATTAATCGTCCGTTACATCCGTTAATAATCCGTTGCCAATTTTCTTCCGCGAGAAACAAATTTTTTACACATCATGTCACAGTTGAGAAGCATAATCAATCTGTTAGTATCTCTGGACTGGTTTAATTAATTATGAAGCAAATTAAGGCATTATCAATATATATGGCTGTTTTCGGCGCCATAAATGTTAGCTGCTACGACCAGCAAGTAACAGCATTGACACTCAAAAGTAACTATGAAAATAAAACCAATTACTTATCAAGAAATAATCAAACTTCATCCCCACTATATCGTATTGTCCAGAATGGTAAATACGGTTTTATTAATCAAAATGGAAAAATAGTCATCCCTCCACAGTATGATTTAGCTTGGGGTTTTATTGATGGGTTAGCACAAGTAAAAGTTGGCGAACAATATGGTTATATAGATACGAAAGGTAAAAAAGTAATTTCGCCAAAATACCGTTTGTCATATGCTTTTGCAAACGGTGTAGCATTAGTTTTAATTAAAGATAAATACGGATTTATTAACTCTGAAGGAAAAGTTGTAATTCAACCGCAATATGATGGCGCCTTAGCTTTTAGAAATGGAATGGCAGCAGTACAAATAGACGATAAATGGGGATATATTGATTACACAGGTAAAACAGTAATTAAACCGGAGTTTGAAGCAGCTTTGCATTTTAACGAAGGACTAGCTGCTGTGCAAGTAGGTAATAAGTGGGGATATATTAATGTTGATGGTCAAATAGTCATTCAACCTGAGTTTGAAAGCACTTTGAGATTTACCGAAGGTTTAGCAGCAGTTCAAGTAAACGATAAATACGGATATATTAACCAATCAGGTAAATATGTTATAAAACCTCTGTTCAACGATGCTTGGGAATTTACCGAAGGTTTAGCAGCAGTTCAAGTTGGGCAAAAATGGGGTTTTGTCAATGCGAAGGGTGAAATGGTAGTTCCTGCACAATATGATAAAACCACAAATTTCTCGCAAGGGTTAGCAGCAGTGAAAGTCAACAATAAATATGGCTTCATTGACAAAACCGGAAAAATGGTTATTCCACCGCAATTTGATTTAGCACTCGCATTCACAGATGAATTAGCTTTAGTGTACGCCCGTGGTGGCGCCGGTTATATCAATAAGCAAGGTGAATTCATCTGGAACCCCACCAATTAGCACTTAGTAAAATTTTGCTGAAGGGGTGAGCATCCTTGCCCGCCCTTAAATACGGAACAGGCAAAGATGCCCATTCCACAATTGCAAGTTATTGGAAAAACTTACGAACCAGCCTGAATTGGGTCAGCGATGTACTTAAATGTTGGCTCAGAGTTCCAAGGACCGCGTTCATCTTGGTTTACACCATTTTCCTGACTCCCAGAAGACAAATTATAGTAAATATCAACTGTATTATCAGGTTGAATATTACCAAACATTGGGTCAGTTAGCTTACCTAAAGAATCTAGTGCCTTCATAAACATCTGCGTGTGAGAAATTTCTCGTGTCAACAAATGTACTAATGTTTTCTTACTACCTTCATCGGTAGATAGCTTAATCAACTCTTCATAAGTTTGACGGGCGCCAGCTTCAGCGGCAATGTTAGCTCGTAAATCACGCACTACATCACCACCTTCGTTAACGTAGCTGGCAGTCCAAGTATTACCTTGACTATCTAGCAAATGAGGTCCCACACCGCGCACCGCAAATAGAGTACTTTTATATGCTTCGGTTTGGTCAACATTCTTAGTATGAGCTTCAATCATTCTGCCCACCATTTCTAAATGTCCAAACTCTTCTAATGCAATATCTTGCAGCATATCCCGAATTCCTGCATTTTCGCAGTGGAACGATTGTGTCCAATATTGCAAAGCTGCTGTTAATTCTCCAGTGGCGCCACCAAATTGCTCTAAAAGTAATTGAGCAAAACGAGGATTTGGTTCATCAATCTTTACAGTATGAATCGGGTCTTTCTTATGAAAAAACATGTCTAAATTTCCTATGCGTGTACTGCTGTGAAAAAATCAGTTAAAATTGACTAAACTCGCATTCTATTTGACTAAAAATATCAAGCTTAATCCTCTGCCTGTAGTGATATTTATATATTAAACATATACATCAAAAGTATTAGTTAATTTATTGAATTAAACCAAAATTTGTGAACATCTATCAATTTGAACTCATTGCATTCTTTCTAATTACACACACCACTAGTCTCTTCTAACTGCGTCACTACTCTCTCTAGTTCATCAGTTAAAAAACCTGGTTGAGCTTCTTTATAAATAGTTAGCAAACTGCTGTAGTACCAAAGCGTTCCTTCTTTGCCACCTTTAAATTTACTCCAAACCGCTTCCCCTGTTTTATACCAATCTGCTAATATTGAACGTGCATTGTGTAATTTATCTGCAAGCGAGACTCGTCTCACCGATTGTGAAGCATACCGTAAGTTATCAATATATTTTTGTTTGCGTTCAAACCAAGGTGGTTTTGGTATTACTTCCGCATCTGTACATCCATCCACGATATCTACTACTTTATCACCAAAACGAAGACGAATTTCTTCACGAGTTTTGGCGCCTCCTTGGTCTTCAACTGCATCATGAAGCAAGGCGCCGATAGCTTCATCTTCATCACCCCCGTCTTCTAGTACCAATGCTGCCACACTCAATAAATGACTGATATAAGGAATACCGCTACCTTTACGTACTTGAGTGGCATGAAGTTGGGTTGCATATACTAATGCAGCTTCAAAACGGGATGTTAATTTGGAGTTTTGCGTCATATTTTTCAATCAAATACAAGATTCAAAGTAATACTCAGTAATTTTTAGTATAGCCAACGCCTGGAAAAGGCTATTTCCAGACGATTGACAATTACTTTGTTGTATTTGTACATGTATTAATTATGCAATTGTAATAATAGCTGCGGTTGTAATAAGTAATGTTGAGATAGACTTTAACTTCATACAAAATTCTAGCTGTTGTTATATAGGAATAATTTCCTACTACTCAAATATAGAAACCCGGTTTCTACGCCAAATATTCATTTTGATTACAACATTTCAACGTGTATTCCGGGTTTCTAGAATTTAAATTGATTTTACGGCTAATTGCATTGGGGAGCAATAACCGTGAAATAACTTTCATGTAAGTCGGTGGCAATAAATTGTAAAAAGTAAGTCCCAAAAAGTAAGCATACTAAATTTTAGGAGATAAAATAATGCGTGTTTTTGTAACTGGTGGTTCTGGATTTGTTGGACGTAACCTAATTACAAATCTTGTTCAACAAGGTATTGAAGTACGCGCGCTCGTCAAATGGGAATCAGAAATTCCTATTTTAAGAGATTGCGGCGCCACTCCCATAAGCGGGGATATCAATGACTTAGAAGCACTGAAGTCTGGAATGTCAGGATGTGCAGTAGTCTTTCACGCAGCTGCAAAGGTAGATGATTGGGGAGTTTTAGAAGATTTTCAGAAAGTTAATATCAATGGAACAGAGCAAATCATTGCAGCAGCAAGAGCAACAGGTGTACGGCGCCTTGTTTATGTAAGCACCGACGCTGTTTTGATAGGAGGAAAACCAATCATCAATGCGACTGAAACTCACCCTCTTCCAGCAAAACAATTAGGTTATTACGCACTCACCAAAGCAATTGCAGAGAAAAAGGTTGTTGAAGCAAATTCAAATGAACTCACAACAATGGTAGTTCGTCCTCGTTTTGTCTGGGGAAAAGGAGACACAACATTAATGGCACGCTTTGTCAAAGCTATGCGTAATGGTGACTTTGCTTGGATATCTGGAGGTCGCTATCTTATTTCTACCTGCCACGTCAAAAACTTGTGTGAAGGACTTATTTGTGTAGCAGAGCGAGGAAAGGGAGGTGAAATTTACTTTATTACCGACGGTGAACCTGCAGAGTTCCGCAGCTTTATTACAGAGCTAGTCAGAACTCAAGGAGTTAAGCCAGGAAGACTTAGCATACCGCATTGGTTAGTTTGGAAATTTGCATGGAGTTTAGAGACTGCTTGGAATTTATTAAACCTCAAAGGTTCACCTCCAGTCACTCGAACAGCCTTATCTATGATAGGTTCTGAAGTTACCGTAGATGATACAAAAGCACGACGCGAACTCGGTTACACACCAGTTATCTCACGCCAACAAGGACTATTAGAAATGACACAACCTTAATTTTTAAGCCTAATTAAACAAAATTATCTTGTGGAACGGGCATCCTGCCCGTCCCAAACACAATTATATTAATATTTAACCAACCTTATTAACCCGCAACTGCCCACAAGCAGCATCAGCTTCCAAACCTCGCGAATAACGAACACTCACAGCAATATGCTTATCTTTGAGAACCTTAACAAAATTATTAATACGTTCAGTTTTCGGACGTTGATAATCTACTTCGCTAATCGGATTATAGGGTATTAAATTTACATGGCTTTGGAAACCGCGCAGGCGCCTTGATAATTCCAATGCGTGTTCAGGCAAATCATTCACTTCCGCAAGTAATATATATTCAAACGTAGCTCGGCGCCCAGTTATTTCTACATATTCACGGCACTCAGCAAGTAAATCTTCAATAGGGTAAGAATGGGCACTAGGAATTAATTGTGTACGTAGTTCTTGATTAGGAGCATGTAAACTTACTGCTAAAGTAACTTGCAGATTGTTTTGGGCAAATTGGCGAATACGGTTACGAATACCAACTGTTGATACTGTAAGATTACGCTGTCCAATCCCAATATCTTTATTTATAGAATGAATGGCGCCTAAAACATTATCTATATTTAATAGCGGTTCACCCATCCCCATAAATACTATATTGCTAACGCGGCGCTGAAAATCTTGTTGTACCGTTAAAACTTGGTCTATAATTTCTGCACGTGTAAGGTTACGCTTAAACCCACCTTTACCTGTAGCACAGAAGTCACACGCCATAGGACAACCGACTTGAGTCGATACGCACACTGTGAGACGTTTATCAGAAGGGATACCAACCGTTTCAACTATTTGCCCATCATCAAGTCGCAGTAAATATTTTATTGTCCCATCCGAAGCAACCGAACGGAAATGTTCTGTCGAACGTCCAATGGGAATATTAGCTAGTTCTGCACGCCATTGTTTAGGAAACGCTGAAATATCAGCTAGCGTTCGCACACCTTTATTATAAATCCAGTCATGCAACTGCTTACCACGAAATGCAGGTTGCCCCTCTTGAACCACCCAACTCGTCAACTCGTCCACATTGGCGCCGAGTAATGGTGGAATAGATATAGTACTTCGTGGTTGTTCTTGGGTAGAACCTTTTAGCGAGACAGACATAACAAATCACTAGTTAACACGTTGCATATCCTATGGTAGAACTTTTTGCACACAATGAACGTGGTTTGCTTGAATACTTTGGCGCAAAGGAATTTTGATGATAAACTCTGCCCCGTGCCCAGGTATTGAAATACAATCAAGCTGACCGTGATGTTTATCGACGACGATTTGATAACAAATAGATAATCCTAAACCTGTCCCTTGACCTACTGGTTTAGTCGTAAAAAATGGGTCAAATACTTTCGAGCGCAATTTCTCATCGATTCCAACTCCATTATCTTTTATACTTACGCAAACTAAATTACAATCTAAACAAGTCTTAATAATAATTTTTGCTGAATCTAAAGTTATATTATTTTGTAAGATGTCAATCGCATTAGTAAGGATATTGAAAAATACCTGATTTATCTCAGAAGCATAGCATTCAACTAATGGTAAATTACCATAATCTTTAATTATCTCTATACCAGAATAATTTAATTGCTTTTGAAATTTATGTGATAAAATTAATAATGTGCTATCTAGGGCTTGATGAATATCAACAGGTTTCATCTCAGCTTCATCAAGACGTGAAAAAGTTCTTAGTGATAAAACAATATCGCGTATTCTCATAGCTCCTAATTTCATTGAAGACAAAATTTTGAATAAATCCTGAATTATATATTCTAAATCTAATTCTTCTGTAAATTCTTCAATTTCTGGATGTAATGGAAAATATTTTTGATATAAATAAAGCAAACTAAGTAAAGATTGGATATACTCTTCTATATAATTAACATTACCTTGAATAAAGTTAACTGGATTATTAATTTCATGGGCAATTCCAGCTACTAGTTGACCTAGACTTGACATTTTCTCAGTTTGAATTAGCTGTGATTGAGTTCGCTGTAATTCTAATAGACACTGTTCTAATTTTTGTGCTTGCGCTTCAGCAGTCTGCGCTAATACTTCTTGAACTGTAAGTGCTTGTTGTAATTCCTCTTGTTTTTGGGTTAATTCAATAGTAAGCTTTTTTGCATCTTCTAAAGCTGTATTTTGACCTTGTAATAAAAATAAAAAATCAATAATTGGGTCGTGAATTGCAAAATATTTTAGCTTTAGACCAAATTTAGCAAGTGCATTTGTTTCTGTAACCCAAACCGAACATAGAAAAAAAATTACACCCTGTTCTTGGTCAGGAATCATTTGCCCTTTTAGCTGTATTCCATTATGTAATGATTCTAGCAAAAATAATGAACGCGACTGTTTGCTAATTGTAGCAAAATCAGGCGCCCCCTTTATAGCAGGACGTATAATTTTGAAATGTTGGTCAAGAAAGCAGCCAATTAAATTCTCTGGATGAATACGCAGCAACACCTCTCCAACCTGCAAAATTTTGCATTCGCAGTCTAAAATAATATGAAAAGGAAAGCTGCGCGCAAACAATTCTGGCGCCAAGCTAAAGGCTCGAACAATCATGTTTTTAATAGTACTAGTTAGGCTTGTACTCAATTACAAAAGTGTCGTGTTCCGAACCTTGCTCACGACTAGTAGTTTGAGTAACCTTAACCTCAGTATCAAATTTTTGCCCCAAACCCTTAACTAGTCCTGTAACCATCGGCGCCAACCCTTCGCGACTAGAATGATAATGTAATTCAAGTTGATTTTCCTCAACTTCGTAACAATCAAACGAAGGAGGTACAAGTTTAGGGAAATTTATCCCAATACGTGCGTGCAGTTCATCCAAGTTTTCCAAAAATTCCGGTAGCGTGTCACCACCCATATCCATCATCTCACCATAACCTTCTTTGCCGGTATAACTTACCCAGAACTCACCAAAAGCTTCCATTACAGACGCAGTAGATATATCTAACACTTGACTAGCTGCAACAACTAAGCGATACGTTAAATCATCTGGATAAGCTTCCATACTCAAAAAAGTATCTGTTGCAATTTCTGCTTTTTGCTTTATTTGGTGCCAAGTTTCTTCACCAAAACGGCTACAAACAAGTTCTTGAATACCTTTGTTGACTAATCCGTACATACATTAATCCTAAAGTTTCATATCCCTTCCACTTCAGGATTCCCAATTTAGTAACAAAACAAACATGTAGAGACTAAACATGTTTAGTCTCTACAACAACACAACGAAAATCATATTATTAACCAAATGTCGAGCCATTCCAGCCCCACATATAGCCCTTCGCATCAGCAAACTCTATATATATACGGTTTTTCGGCACACCTAAAGCTTGGTTAATTTCTTGACAAAAATCTTGACTCATTGCCTGTGTTTGCTCGCTTTTCATGGCGCCCACACTCTTAACTTCTATATAACAAGCAGGTTCAGTATTTCCCGCAAACGTCATTGGTACATCAGGCTCAAAAGAAGTCATCACATAAGACTCAGGTTTCCCCGTATGCTTCGCCAACTTTGCCGATAAACCTTTGAGCATTATTTCAACTTCAGATTTTTCAGGCGCCGGAATTGATGTTTGAATTTTGATTAAAGGCATAATTGATTTTATTTCGTATATGAATAGATTTTATGTGCGAAACAAGCGATTATATTCAGGATGGTAAAGACGAGAACGCGCATTAAGCGAACCAAGCGCAGCACTAATAATATATAAAGTCGTGCGAATTAAATTCTCCTCGCGCGTACAACTAGCCATCTGCTCCAAAGGAACAACCCTTATTTTCTCATCATCCCATCCCAACCGATAGCAAATACCCACAGGCGTATCAGCAGAATAATATTTAAGCAACTTAACCTGAGCATCTTCCACATGACGCGCACTCAAATATAAACACAAAGAAGCTTGATGCGCTGCCAACGAACCCAACTCCTCAGATGATGGTACCTCTGTTCGCCCACTAACGCGCGTCAAAATAATAGTCTGTACCAAACCAGGTACCGTTAACTCAGCTTTCAACTTTGCAGCAGCAGCTTGAAAAGCACTAATACCCGGTACAATTTCAAAATTAATATGAGCTTCAGCTAAAAGCTGCATTTGTTCGTGAATAGCACTGTACAAACTGGGGTCTCCAGAGTGTGCGCGTACTACTAACTTTTGCGAATTTACTCTATCAACCATCACTTCGATAATCTCTTCCAAACTTTGACGCGCGGTAGGAATCATTTCTGCATCCTCTCGACAAAATTGCAGGATAGAAAATGGAACTAAAGAGTCTGCAAATAAAACAACATCAGCATGTTCTAAGAGATTTTTAGCTCTAATCGTTAACAGTTCTGGGTCTCCTGGTCCGGCACCAATAATATATACAGTATTTTTTTGGTATTTATTATTATTTTTGTTACATATATCTAGCGTAGATTCGCGCATATTTTTGTAAAGATAGAAGTTTTAGAAAAAAAAATTGAGAAATTCTCAGTACCTTTCCGGATGATGACCCTATATATAGTAGAAGTGATTGGTAGATGCACCCTGGTTAAGCCCTAGAGAAAAAAACTCTGGGGCATTTTTTATTTTTAGGGAACAGCCCCAACCGCTCTTACTCCCTGTTTTCTATTACCTCATCAACATTTGAGACAACATCAGGTAAAGGACGATTTTTAATATAAAGCCACCATAATCCGGCTAACCCCATAGCAATTCCTATCAAGCTAATAACTTGCGCCATTCGTAATGGACCCAGCATTAAACTGTCGGTTCGCAGTCCTTCTATCCACAAGCGACCTAAGCTGTATGCTGGCAAATACGTTAGAAATAATGTACCAACTTTTAACCTTGGTTTACCCTGCAACCCCCTAAAGAATAAAGTTAATAAAATAGCGAATACTCCTAAGTTCCATAGTGACTCGTAAAGAAACGTAGGGTGAAAATATTCAACATTAGTAAATCCTACGGGGCGCCTGGAGGGTGGAATATACAGTTTCCAAGGTAAATTAGTAGGACTACCAAAAGCTTCAGAGTTAAAGAAGTTTCCCCAACGTCCTATTGCCTGTCCCAAAATAAGTGATGGCGCCACTAAATCAGCCATTTGCCAAAACGAGACTTGTTTTAGCTTACAGAAAATAAGTGCAGCAACCGTTCCACCTAAAATTGCTCCGTGAATAGCAATACCACCCTGCCATATAGCAAAAATACGCTCAAGATGTTTAGCGTATTCTGACCACTCGAATATTACATAATATAAACGCGCGGCTGGAATGGCACCAACCACTAGCCAAATTGACAAATCATTGAGTAAGTCGGGGTTTACCTTGCGACGCTTCGCTAAATATTGCGACAGCGTAACACCAATAAGCACCGCAGAAGCAATTAACAAACCATACCAGCGAATCGTAATCCATCCAATTTGAAATACAATCGGACCTGGGGAAGTAAATAACGCCAAAGGGGCAATCAGAAAATCTAATAGCATAAGGGCGAGTTCACGAAATTTTTTATTATTAACCAGGATATATGTAAACCCGCCCGTGCAGGAGTTAAAAGTCGTAGAGACCGAATTAATTCGGTCTCTACAGGTTAGATTGTAGTTCGTAGGTTGGGTCAAGTGAAGCGCAACCCAACAACATATACATTAGTTTAAGTATAATTAATCATTGTCGGGTTACAAAACATATTAAACTATGTTGACACGTAATTTAATAGAATCCCACTATGCCAAGCAAACTAAGTTCTTTGAACAGTCAGAAGGCTTTCAACACTTAGTATCAGGTGTAGCAGATATGAAATTTTATGATGAATTTATCGCCAACCTTTGTAAAACTCACCTCAAGAGTCTGAAAGACTGGGTTCTGGGTTGATGAAACAATGGCTTGACCAAAAGGCGCCTTCATATCTTGTACTACCAATTGTCCCTAATTCTACGTAATTAACGAGAAATCCAATGCTTGACGCAGAAATCTCAAGCTATACGAAGAGTGATTAAATTTACATGAGTTCCTGAGTCAAAATCAACAAACTTTAGGTATAATTATCACTCCAGCAATTAAAGGCGCCTGCAACTGTGATTGCCATTTATCCCGGAAGTTTTGACCCCGTAACACTGGGGCACCTCGATATCATCCAGCGTGGTGCGAAGCTGTTTGAACAGGTTATTGTAGCTGTGCTGCGTAACCCGAACAAAACACCTCTTTTTACAGTGCAAGAGCGAATTGAACAAATTCGTAAATCAACCAAGCATCTACCAAACGTTGAAGCTGATAGCTTTGATGGGCTAACTGTAAACTATGCCCAAATGAGAAGAGCGGGAGTACTACTGCGGGGATTGCGTGCGATTTCTGATTTTGAAGTAGAACTTCAGATGGCACATACCAACAAAACGCTCTCGACCCAAATTGAGACTGTTTTTTTAGCAACATCAAATGAATATAGTTTTTTAAGTAGTAGTGTGGTTAAAGAGATTGCAAAGTTTGGTGGCTCTGTCAATCACCTTGTTCCTCCGCACGTTGCCCTAGATATATACCAATGCTACGCCCACAAATACCAATCGAACCAGAGCATAACGGAAAACATCCCATCCCTCACGAATCCTCCAATGGACACACTGTTGGAAATTCACAACCAGACGGAGATGGATGTTTAAATATTCAGCAATCACTCGACCATTTTGAGGAAATGATTATTGCTGGTTTCCGGATTCCATTTACTAAACGTACCGTAGTAGATGAGGAAAAACTGTTTGACCTACTTGATTATATTCGTTCGACGTTACCAGCAGCGTTTAACGAAGCAATGGTGATAACCCAGCAAAGAGAGGAAATTTTGCTCGAAGCAGAAGAGTATGGACAGCGTATTGTCGATGCTGCTCAAACCAAGCGCGCGCAAATTTTAGAAGAAAGTGATATTATTCGGCAGGCAGAACACGAAGCTTTAGAGTTAAAGCGGAAAGTTCAGCAAGAGTGTGAATTATTAATGCAGCAAACTCTCGAAGAAATTGACCTAAAACGTCGTCAATGTCAACAAGAAATAGAACAAATGCGAGCCGAAGCTATGGCAGAAGCTCAACAAATAGAACAAGGCGCCGATGATTATGCTGATAGTGTTCTCGAACACATCGAGCAAGATTTAAATGAAATGACACGTATCATTCGTAATGGGCGCTCCTCACTCAATGCATCGAGATTACCACCCAAGAAAAAATAGTAAAAAGGGAAAAGGACAAATAATGTTTCTACCCTTTTCCCCTTTTTAATCTTATGTATTATTACGCAGCAACCATTGCCTGTTTAATCACACCATACTTTAAACCTAGTTCTTGGAGTATGTTCACAGTAGTATCGATTTGTTCTATGGTGTGTGCTGCACTTACCACAAAACGAATTCTTCCTTCGTGAGGTTTTACAACTGGATAGAAAATAGAAACAGAGAAAATACCGCGAGAGTATAACTCTTTATTGAAAGCTTGCAGCTTTTCTACGTCGGAAATGAATATAGGTATAATCGGACTCGCAGAAGTGCCTAAATCAAATCCTGCACTTTTTAAACGCCGCCGCATGTATTGATTATTTTTATGCAGTGATTCAATTAAGCTTGGGTCATTTTCCATTTCTTCGAGAGAAGCTAGAATCGCTGCTGCATCTCCTGGTGTTAAACACGCTTGAAATGTATATGTGGTAGCACGCCAATGAAGTAATGGAACATACTTTGATTTCAGCGCCACAAATCCGCCAATTGATGCTGTTGCTTTTGATAGCGTTGCGGCGATAAAATCAATTTCTTCAACAATTCCTAAATGCGAACAGTAGCCAGCGCCATTTTTACCGTATATTCCAAAAGTGTGTGCTTCATCAACATAAACTAAAAATTTATATTTTTGCTTAAGATCGACTATTCCTTGTAACGGCGCCAAGTCCCCACTCATTGAATAAGCAGATTCAACAACCACAAATATATTTTGATATTCACCTTTGTACTTGCTTACTTTTTGCTCTAAATCACGCAAGTTATTATGTTTAAATGTGACCCACTTTTTGCCGGATAATTTTACTCCATCAATAATTGATGCGTGACATTCACGGTCAAATATAATTAAGTCCTTTTTTCCAGGTAAAGCTGAAAGGCAACCAAGGTTAGTAGTAAAACCAGTCGGGAATAATAAAACACTTTCTTTCCCTACAAGTTGTTGCAATTTAATTTCGACTTGTTTATGTAAAGTAGACATTCCACCAGATAAAGCGGATGTTCCACTACCAGTACCATATTTCTGTACAGATGCACAAACTTTATCAATAACGTTTTGATTACGATTCAACCCTAGGTAATGATTAACGCACCATAATATACACTCTTGCGACTCTTGCTCCTGATTTTTTTCCAACAAAGCTTTGGGACTTGAAGTGGTTAGAGCGGATTGAACTTTCGCTGTAACATTACTGCCTGCTTGTGTATACCTACCGTTAGAATATAAGCCTTGATTTACTTGTCGAAGATAATGCTCATATAAATGATCACACAACTCTTCTATATTAGTTAGTCCTTGGCTTTCTAGCTGTTTCATGTAGCTTAAAATTGGTGTTGAAATGTTAGGATGCATAAATTTTTATAAAAATCTTCATAAAAAGATAATTAACTTGGTTTAACTTGTGAGTTGGTAGATGCCTCTAATGCTTTCAAATACCTATACCAAGAGTTCAGTTCAAAGTGCTAGCAATAAAATCTAAAATATGAACTTTTAGCTAGCACGCGGAAATTATGATGACAGTTGAAATGTGATTTATAGCGCTGTTTATATACACTAAACCACTTAAACAGTCAAATTGATAAGCTAGAAACTACCTAATTTGATTTAAATTAATCTTGAAGATAATGCAGTTAGTTGCTGTATAATTATAAATTTATCAACATTACTTCGCTGCAAGCGGCAAGTGGATATATAACTTATTACCGTAATACTACGGAAAAAAGTTGTCACCTCAACGCTTAACTATTATTACTTGGTACGAAATGGTAATTGAATGACGAACTCGGCGCCTTGTTGGGGTGAAGAGTTAACCTGAATTGAGCCACCATGTTTATCGACAATAATTTGTCGTGCAATGGCAAGTCCTAATCCTGTCCCTTTACCGACGGGTTTTGTTGTAAATAAGTGTTCAAATATCTGAGCTTTAACTTCTTCCGTCATTCCCAAACCATTATCTCGAATACTAATTAAAACTGATTGCTTATCTGTAGTAATACTAGTTGCAACTGTAATACAATTGTGACTAGCTTGAATTTGCTGGTAACTCAGCCCAACATTCGATTCATCCAGAGCATCGATAGCATTCGCAAGCAGGTTCATAAATACCTGATTCAACTGTCCAGGATAACATGCAAATTCTGGTACATCGCTATAATTTTTAATGACTTCGATTTGCGGTCGAGATTCTGATGCCTTGAGCCTATGTCTGAGAATTAATAAAGTGCTGTCAAGACATTCATGAATATTACAAACAATCGGTTTATGGTTATCCGAACGCGAGAAAGTTCTCAAACTAACGCTAATATCGTAGATACGGTCAATACTTTGCCTCATTGAAATTAATAATTTAGGCAAATCTTCGCGGATGTATTCTAAGTCTGCTGCTTTAACTTTCTTGCATAGTTTTGCACTTGGTTGGGTATGTTCGTGTTGGTATAAATTAATAATTTCAAACAAATCTTCAACATATTGTTCTGCAGGTTCAATATTTCCTGTTATACAACCTATTGGGTTGTTGATTTCGTGAGCAATTCCTGCAACTAAACCACCTAATGCGGACATTTTCTCGCTTTGTACGAGTTGAAGTTGCATTTGTTTAAGCTCTGCAAAGGATGTTTCGAGTTGCTGCTTCGTTACTTGCAAGTCAAAAAGCGAAGATTCGATCTGTTTAGCATAAAGTTGAGAGCGTTCATAAAGTTGGGCATTTTCAATCGAAATAGCAGCTTGCGAGCAAATCAATTGCAATAATTCGATGCGATCGCTTGTAAACGCACCTACAACGCTTTTATTTTCCAGATACAGTAACCCAATCAACTCACCTTGACGATTTATAGGCAAACACAATACACTTTTAGGCTGTTCGCTTTGAATATAAGCATCTGAAAACCAATTCACGTGCCTGCTAATATCGTTAACCAATAAGAATTTTGCCGAATTTTTGACATAATTGAGTACAGATAAAGGTATTAAATCACTTTTTTCAACGGGGAGCGAATAAATATTCGTAGTGATTTCTTCGTTTAGAGTAATTGTTGCAGATGCTTCGACAAACATCTGTTCGTTTTTCAGTAACACTAGTACGCTCTTGCTTGCACCAGCATTTTCTAACACCAATTGCATTAATACAGCAAGTAAGCGCTCTATTTCAATTTCGCTCGAAATTGCTTGAGACGCTTTAATTATACTTGCTAAGTCAAATACCGAAGCGACTGAAGCGCTACTGTTAGTTTTCGTTTGTGTTGCATTTAATATTATTGTTTCGCTTGTTTTTACTTCAATTGTTTGAGGTTCCAATATTAATGTTAGCAGTTGTGGGTAATGCTGTTCTAGATGATGAATTTTAACTTTCGCGCCCCATCGTGCATAAGCATAATAACTGTCAGTTAGATAAACTTGAGCAATCTTTGGTTTATCCCAACTTAGGTAAAACTTGGCGGCAAGTTCGCAAGCTAGTGCTTCTTCTTGAAGGTATTGATTTTCTTTAGCTAGATTGATTGCCCTATCGTACATTTCCATAGCTTTGAAATTATCACCTGCAACCCGCAACATTTCAGCTTGGACTAATAAATACTTGTGTAAAAAGTTCTCTGGGCAGCTATCCGCCCAAGTTTTCATTTGGGTTTGATTTTGCTGAATTTGTTGGTAATATTCGGTTTTTGCATCATTATCGCTTTCCATTTCATACTTTCTAACTAAAGCTAGCGAGTAATAAAAATTATGGACTGCAATGCAGAAAAATCCCATTACATACTGAATAGTTTCTTTTGCTTCAATCGCGTATTGGTACGACCTATCCCAGTCACCGTACATATATAATACTTGTGACTTCATAATTTTATAACTACAAAGTCCAAGGAAACTTTTACGCGACTCACATCGATTTGTATACTCTATTTCACTACTATTATCACTTGAGAAATCATCAGAATTAGCTGTTAACCCAGACAGATTGCGAGCTACCAACTCAATACTAACTAATGCGTCTGTTGTTGATACATTATGCGTTTTTTCCGAAAAATCTATAAAACCAGAAAAATTTGCTAAAATATCAGTTAAATTTGCACCTTGACAAAATAGATTTAACGTTTTTCCCCATAACGAGTAGCCAGAATTTTGAAACTCTCCAGATTCCAACCCAAAACGGTAAGCATCGTCATTGATCGAATTAGAAAAACGAATATGCTTGTACCAATGATTGATAAAGCTTGCGAACATAAAATAAGTACGACATTTCAAGGCTGGAGTATTGAAAAAATCACTTAAATTTATTGCCAGCATTCCAAATTCGTATCCAGATTTATAGTCTTGGAATATTGCACCAAGTAAAACCCCATAATCTGAGAACCCGCGAGCAGACTCTGGTGTATTACCATGTTGTAGCGATAGCTTGACTAGCTTTAAAGCAACAATTGGGAAAAGTTGTGGCATCCCAATATAAGCAATAGCGTCTAAATTCATCAATAATCTTGCCGCAACAATTTTATCCTGCGATTCCATTAACGGTAAATCAATAAGGCTAGTAATATTTCGCTGCGCTAATAAGCGATTTACCTCATTATATTCTGCTTGTAATTCTTCGTAAAAATTATCTTCAGGTAAATCAATATCTAGAAGTTTTAATGCATCTCTACCAACTTTGATACCTTCTATATACTTGTAGTTTAAAGTATGCTGAACTATTAATATATTTAAGATATCACCTTTTTCATAATTAAACTTTAATCGCGGTAAAAGTTTAAAAATCAGATTCTCACTAATATCAAAATTGCCATTCAAATATTCAATCTCAATTTTTTCTCTATATAATAAAAATGCTAAATCGTATTGTGATTCCCAGCAATCTACTGGAAGTAAGCCTAAACTCATATTTATATATTCTTGCGCTGCTAAATATGCAGTTGCAGCCTTAGCTTTTTTCGCGGCAAATAAATTTAATTCTATAATTTCTTGACGTTCTGGCTCCTGAATAAAACTGATACCTGTGTTAAGATGATTCACGATATCAAAAATCTTCTCTTCACGTTCACTATCTGATATATTTTTAAGTAATAACTTGCCAATTTTAAAGTGGATTGCCTGCTTCTCAGCTTCTGGAATTAAAGCGTATGCAGCTTGTTGAACTCGGTCGTGTAGAAATTTATATTTAATATTGATTTGAGTAGAATCAATTACAGATTTACCCGATTCTAAAGTAGATGTATTTGAGTGGAAAAATTTATAAGTCTCATTTTTAGGTATAATCAGTTCTTCTTGCAGTGCCTGCCATAGATCTGTAGCAGTTTGTAAATGTAATTTTTCTGAAACTATAGCCAAACTATTTAAGTCAAATTCGTTACCAATACATGCTGCAAATTGCAGTACAATTTGTGTTGATATGGGAAGTTTTTTTAGTACTTGTGCCATTAACTCAAGAACATCGTCAGTTAGTGCCTGTTCTCGAACCGTAGAAATATTACACTCCCAATAGCGAGACTCAAAATTAAACGTAATTAATTTTTCTTCGTATAATACTTTTATAAACTGCGTACAGAAAAATGGATTTCCTTTAGTTTTTTGATATACTAATTCAGCCAGTGGTAATGCAAGCTGACGCGAACAATTGAGCGTGTCAGCAACTAAGTCGTTAATATTTGTAAGTTCTAACGGTGCGATTGCAATTTGATTAACTGTTGCACCCAACGAGCGAATTTGTGCCAGTGTCAACATTAGTGGGTGTGCCGCCGAAACTTCGTTATCGCGGTAGGCACCAATTATCAACATATACTCAGTATTACTTTGGGCAGCCAGTAACTGCATTAATTTGAGCGATGCTGAGTCAGCCCATTGTAAATCATCTAAAAAGATAACTAGCGGGTGTTCCGATGTAGCAAAAATTTTGATGAAGTTTTGAAAAAGTAAATTAAAACGGTTTTGGACTGCACTCCCCTCAAGTTCAACAGCTTGTGGTTGTTTGCCAATTATTGCTTCGAGTTCGGGTATTACATCAACTATAACTTGAGCGTTTTCCCCCAATACCTGCAAAATATTTTTTTTCCAATATTCGAGTGAAGTATTGCTCTCGCTTAACAACTGTCCCATCAAGTCGCGGAATGCTTGTACAAAGGAGGAAAATGGAATATGACGCTGAAATTGATCGTACTTGCCTCGAATAAAATAGCCGCGCTGCCGGACAATTGGTTTGTGAACTTCATTGACAACTGCGGTTTTGCCAATCCCTGAAAATCCAGCTAGTAACATTACCTCACTGCTACCATTGCTAATCCGCTCAAAAGCTGATAATAACTGATTGATTTCAACTTCACGACCATATAGTTTTTCAGGTATGATAAATCGGTCGCATAAATCGTACTGTCCCAATTCAAAGCTTGGTATACTTCCGTGTGAATTCCAAGACTGCTGGCAAAATTCAAGGTCATATTTTAACCCTAACGCACTTTGATAGCGTTCTTCAGCATTTTTTGCCATGAGTTTGGCAACAATATCTGAAAGTTGTTGAGGAATTTTTAGGTTAATACTGGTGACCGTAGGAGGAAGTTTAGCAATATGGCAATGTATCAACTCCATCGGATCGGTCGTTGTGAAGGGAATTTGTTGTGTCAACAACTCATAAAATGTTGCACCCAACGAGTAAAAATCTGTACGGTAATCAATGCCGCGATTCATTCTTCCAGTTTGTTCTGGGGAAATATACGTAAGAGTTCCCTCTAAAACATTCGGATTTTTGAGTTGCTGGGTTTCTCGCGGTAATAGCGAAGCAATGCTGAAGTCGATTAATTTAACTTGTTTGGTGTGAGGATTGATTAAAATATTCGCAGGCTTAATATCTTTGTGAATAATACGCTTTTTATGCAGAGCATCAAGCGCTTGGGCAATTTGTATACCTGCATCAAAAAACTCACTCAGCGCTAACTCGTCAAATTGGCGAAAATATTCTCCAAGAGGAATTCCACCAAAATCTTCCATTACCAGCACGTAAAAGTTCTTATACGTCTCCAATGATAATGGCTGAACGACTCCATCAATATTTAAATTCTGGGAAATTATAAATTGGTTGCGAAACTGAATCAGTTCGCTAAAGCTGGGATATTCATTCCGCATCAGCTTTACGATTGCACTTTTTCCATCCGCCAAACGAATCGCACGACAAACAAGCGTCCTCGAACCCGCATAGATTCGTTCGCCAATTTGATAGCCAGGAAGATAAATGTTCGCACCCGCCATAAAACCCCAAGGAAGCTAATATTTTTGACTTATTCAACTTATGTGATTATTATTCCCAAAAAATTCGAGTTTATAACACTTGTCGTTTTATTCTTTTGATAGTAAAAAAATAACCAGTTTATGCTCAAGTACACTTTATATCATACCCTACGCAAAATTGTGAACTGGTTCAGTACAGGACAGCATTATCTCAAAATTCACAATTAGGCGGTTATTTGCTGGTTAATACTTAACATAGCTTCAAATTTAATATGCTATAATGACATCTCAATTTATAGTGGCTTACAACAATTTGTTTTATTCAAGCGAATTTAGCTTTAGTCGAAAATACTGAGGCATGTCATAATATTTATAAGTAGTCTGGTTATAATATTCGCTTTTAAATAATTGACAACAATGATTAGCTTAGATTTACCATTACCAATAATAGCCAGAGAATATTTAAAAGAAACTCCCTGTGGAATAATGGAGTTTGGCAATAAAAAAATTATTACATTACCTACTGTTTTTCCACCAGATATAAATACGCTAGAACTTGCAAAAGTTACCAGCAAGCTAGTTAGACAATTTTTAGAAACAAATCATCAGTGCCGAGTATTTGAAATGGGCATCGGTACTGGTGGAGCTATTTTAAGTGTAGCTCAATTGCCCGGAGTGGTCGCGAGTGGCGCCGATATTTCTCCGATGGCAGTTTTAAATGCTCAAGCCAATGCCTTATGGTGGGAAACAAAATGCGATATTTACCATAGCGACTTATTCGATAATGTTCCATCCAGTGAATTTGATATTATCGTTTGGAATATTCCTTGGTTATCAGAAAATCCTGGAGACATAGAAGACATACGTTTTAAAGCTGGCTTCGACCCTGATTATCAATCATTGCAAAAATTTTTGTCAGAGGTAAATTCAAGATTGGCTATTGGAGGAAGTATTTTACTAGCTGTAGAAAATAACTTTTGTAGCTTAAACACGATTTATAACCTAATTGATAAAACTGACTTCCAAAGAGAAATTTTTGAAGAAATTCCTGTGGTGTGGCAAGAAATGAATTTAGATTTGATATTTATTCGACTGACACATAAATAGATAAGTTAAAGCCCCCCTTAATTAAGGGGGGTTGGGGGAATTAAACGACAGAAAGTTAGCTTCTAACGCGCTCTGGTACAATAGTGTAGCTCGATGCGAAAATATTATGCTGACATGGTTAAAAGTATCTGGTTTTAAGAATCTTGTCGATGTAGATGTGCGCTTCGGAGGATTTACTTGTGTTGCAGGCGCCGACGGTGTAGGAAAATCTAACTTATTCGACGCTATTAGATTTTTGAGTGCTATTGCAGCAGGAAATCCTCGTGGTAATCAACGGTTACGATTACCAAATATTAATAAACTTGAACAATTACCAGACCCTAAAGAAATTCTTCATGGACTTCTATACGAAGCTAGTGGTTTAACAGGTCGCAGGTTAAAACAATTTTCTGTACACGAGCGAGTTCATAGAGTATCAGAGCTTATTGATGATTTTTCCCCATTGCGAGCTTTGTCTGCTTTTCAAGCTCTCGAAGCTGACATCCAACAAATTATTCAAGAACAAGGTTGGTGTTTTACAGATAGAGAATAAATAATAATCTTTCTTTTAATTTATTTTATGTGTATCTACTTATTTAGTAAATGCATTAAATTTTGTTGTATCAGTAAAACTACTCTAGTCTGAAAAAACGTGACATTCCGAAATATAGCAGTTATTATATAGTTTAATAAATCACTTGTTAAAACCAATTATTTCATGTGATATTAAGTTGAATGGCAATTCAAAATAAAATATCAGTTAATCAGCCTAAAATCGGCAAATTTATTTACGAGCTTAGGCTTTCTATGGGATTGACACAAGAAGAGTTCGCGGTTGTTCTTGGCGTTACATTTCCTACTGTAAACCGTTGGGAAAACGGGCATACTAAACCCTCTAAACTTGCTGTACAGCAAATTGAGGCTTTGGTTGCAAAGCTTGGCGATAAAGGTCAAAAGTTATTGGCTGATTATCAAAAAGATTCCGATTACGTTTAAAAAATCAGCATAATAAAACATTTTTCACTGCATATCGAGAGCAGATTTATCGAAATAATTAATCTTCGATATTAATTTTTGCTGTCAACATTGCAGTTTGAAAATGCCTGGAGCGCTCTATGGATGTTAAATTGGGTGTCAAATACTTAAAGCATTTGGTTAAATATGGGTCAATACCGGGCATTATTGCTTTTGCTCTAATGCTAATTTCTTACTTAGGCGCCGCAAAAGCTCAAGCGACTCCAAAAGGTGGAATTGACTGGATTGTGGTGGTAGATACTTCTGCTTCAATGCGTGGTGTCAATGGTACAAAAAACATTTTTGGGCAAGTTAAAAATTCTATTACTGAATTTATTAATACGGCTCAGATAGGTGATACCGTCACTATCTATACTTTTGATAGAGATGTTACCTTGCAAACTGAAAATGCTCAAATTACGAGCAATCAAGACCGAGGCAAGCTCAAACAAATAATCCAGACACTTGAAGCAAATGGTATGCGTACACATACAGGTAAAGCAGTACAAACAGCACTGCAACATTCTGCTATGTTAAACGCGCGTCCAGATGCTCTCGGTCGTAGTGTCAGTATAGTGTTTTTAACTGATGGGCAAGAACAAGTGCAGGGTATTCCAAATCCTGTTCCTATCCCTAGTAATGCTCAATTTTTACGTCAGCAGCAATGTAAACCTTACATATTTTTTGTGTCTCTTGGGTTAAAGGAACACGAAAAGCAGCTTAATGACTTTGCCAATAACCCAGCGCTGTGTGGAAAGGGAAGGGTATTACGCGACCCTGGAGGAGTACAGCTAAACCAACTGGCTCAAAATATTCGACCAGTACTAGTTCAACCCAAACTAGATGTAAATTTACCCACTACTAATTTAAAACCAGTATTACCTGGAACAACTACTGAACCGTTTAATATAACTGGCATTAGTAATGTAAACGTTGAGGTAAATTTGCAACTTGAAGCATCGCAAGGTGGCATTCGCTTGATTTCACCTGGTAGCACAATCAACCTAGAAGCTAATCAACCAACACCTATTCCCGTCCGTTTGCAAATTCCAGCAAACATACAGGCAGGTGCCAGTAACTTACGTTTAGTTTTGAATCCTGTAAACTCTTCTGTGGCGCCTATAAAAGTTGATCTTCCTGTAACCATCAAATCAGAACTCTTTGTCCAACCAGCTTCTCTAGATTTTGGCTCAGTCGAAACAGGTAAAACAACAGCAACTCAAACTTTACTAGTCAAAAGCAATACATCTGGAACCGCAAAATTACAGATAGATGGTACTAAAGATGTTTCTGTGCCAGATTCAATAACATCTATATCTTTACAAGCAGGAGAGACAAAAATTCCTGTGCAGTTAGAAGCTAATGATAGCAGTTTTGAAGGCGCCCGTAACTTCACAGTAGTATTGACCCCTGACAACCCAATTGCAAGTCCCACTAGTACAAAAGCTCAAGTACATATTTTTATGCCACTGTGGCGAAAAATAGTTCTGTGGTTCCTTTTATTACTGCTGGTGTTGCTAATTACTTTAACAATAACTTGTTTGATTCAGCGTAAAACACCAATTGAATTACTCCAAGATATTCGTAACCGTAAATATTTAGAAGGAGCTATCTTCGTACTGGAACCAATACCAAAATCTTCAGAAGACGAAGAGATTAGTTTGACTCGTCTCCACACAACAAGAATACTATTGAGTGATTTGATACCAGAGGTTGTTGCAACTAATTCTGATGCTGAGTTAGTGGTAGTCTGGGAAGCTGGCAAAAAAAAGATAGAGCTACGGTGTTTGAAAGGTGTAATTTGTGTCAAGACTAAGGAAGTAACTACATATGAGCTTTACGATGACGATGTTATCGAAATTGGTAAAGTAAAACTGCAATTTAACTGGATTGAACATCAACGCCCCTTTGAACTTAGCACCGGGGAAGATGTTTATTAATTATTCAATTATTAATTAATATAAGAGGATATTAAATGTCACGTCCTACTGTTGTTTTTCGTCCTACTGTTGTTATTGGCTTAGGTGGTACAGGTTATGAAGTTGTACTTAAGCTCAAAAAGCGCTTTATAGATGTATATGGGTCTGTACCAGAAATTATTCGTTTTCTTTCTTTTGATACTACCGAGAATATTCAAGAACGGGAAAAATCCCCAGATGGTAACAAGGTTGTTTTAGAACCCAATGAGCTTTATGCGATATCTGTTGCAAACCCTGTTTCTTTACTAGGGGGACGCAACGACCACATTGATGAATGGTGGCCTAGAGAAATTCCTGCATATGGCATTATTAACGGCGCTGGACAAATTCGCGCTCGCGGACGTTTAGCATTATTTGCAAAAGTTAATGATATTAGTAGTCTTATCGGTCAAGCAATTAACACTGTACGAGGTATTCGCAGCAGCAGACAAGCATTTTCAGATAACTTTCAAGTTTCCAACCGCGATGGAGTAGAAATATTTATCGTTGGCAGTTTGGCTGGTGGAACTGGTAGTGGCACGTTTTTAGATGTGGCATTCTTAGCACGACAATATTTAAATAGTTTTTCCAACGTTACAGGAGTATTCATTTTACCTAGAGTGTTTGCGAATCTGCCGCAAACTCATATGGTCAAGTCAAATGCTTATGGCGCCCTTAAAGAAATTGAACACTGTTGGGGTTTGTCACCTTTGAACGCAATTGAAATAGATTATGGTATTACAAAAGTAAAAGCCGACCGTCCTCCATTTGATGCGGTATTCTTAATTGACGGCGTTAATAAAAAGGGTACTGTAGTTAGTCGTCCTGATGATTTACAGAATTTGGTTGCTGATGGGTTATATATCCAAATTGGTTCTCAAATTGGTTTAGATGCTGCTAACGTTGCCGATAATATTCGCGCTTACTTAGCAACTGGCGAAAAAGTTCGAGGACGCAAGATAAATTACTGTAGCTTTGGCTTTGCTACGTTGACTCTGCCAGTACAACAGTATGGGCGGATGAAACTAGAAGATGCTCAAAACTTGCTTAAAAACGAGTTGATGGCGCCTACACTAGCTATTGATTTAGAAAGTGAAATCGCGCGTTTCTTGCAAGACTCTAACTTAGCAGAAGCTAGCAATGTTCTAAATGCTTTGATAGAAAGCGAGCGTGGGGGACAGATAAAACCAGATTTCAGAATTGGCGAAATGCGTTATGACCGTACAGCATTACCCACGATTAAAGAACTTTATAAGCGGCAGTCAGACCAAATGGAGCAACGCACAGCGAAAGAACTTGCAACAAATTCTTATCGCTTGGTACAAACTACTACTACTGCTATAGAAGTTTGGTGGGAACGGGCAATAAATCGTCCAAACGGTGTAATTTACACTTTGAAATTTTTGACCGAGCTTTACCCTATACTTGATGAATTGCAGCAGAGTGTACAACGCAAGTCACAAGAAGCACAAACCAGTTTCAATGCTTTAAAGTTAGAGCAGCAAGAAGACAAGATAAAAGAAGCTGCTGAAGGTTTTTTCTCAAATAAGAATAACATTCAAGCTGCTTGTCAGAGATACAAAGAGCGTGTTGACCAAAAGTGGAAGATTTACTTACACTGGAAGCGGTGTGACAAAGCAGCAGAACTTTACGGCGCCCTACGAGCTAAGATTGAGGAAATTAAAGACAAGTGCCAGCGTATTCACAGCAACCTAGATAAAGTTTACCGAGATATAGAACAGAGTTATCACGAAGTCAACCGTCAAACAACCAGCGACAATCCGTTTATTCACACAATCGCGCGCGTGAATTTGCAATCGAAACGTCCTAAAATCAGCGGTGAAGACTTCATTCGTTGGTATCGAGAACAGTCTCTAAGTTTAACTAATTGGTCGGAGAAAAAAGCAGAAGAAGTCAAAGCAGAAATTTTGGCATTTTTGAATGAAGCTTACCACCCACTAACTAGCATGACTGTAGAGGAAGTTCTAGCAGATAGTAACCCAGAAGATGTAGCCCAAGATTTAGAACAACTTGGTAAACTAGCAGTTCCTCTATGGCAGTATGAAGAAACGGAAATTCCCACTCAACAGCAGCATATAATCACAGAATTTTATTACTACGGAGTTGGAAGTAATAATACTGTTTTCAGCAGTCCACCACTTTCTAACCGTTTACCCAAAGGAAGAGACAACCCATCTTTTGTCCCCACAGGTGAACCAAATAAAGTTACTTTGTTTCGAGTTGAAGTAGGTGTTCCCTTATTTGCCTTCAACGGAATTAAGGATATGGAAGCAGCTTATCTTGACCCGAATAAAGTCTTCAAACACCTACACCGTAACTGGGGAAATTTACCCAATTTAATACCACCGGAAGATGACGGAGGAGCATTACGCTGGTTTGCAATAGCACTGGCGCCTGACATGTACAAATTAATAGTCAATAAAACTAGAAAATACTTTGTTCATACAGAGCAAGCGCGAAAACTAGAGGATGGAGTATTGCTTTTAGGAGACAATCGCAAATCAGCATTTAAAGCCTTCAAAACTAATTTACTTTTAGTTAAAGAAATAGCAAACAAAATTGAGAATATTACCCATCAAGACGAAGACAAAGCTAAATCTACTTTATCTAACTATATTAATCACCTTAACCAGCTTTTAAAGAATGGTCAGGTTGACTCCCAAGTAAAAGAACAAGTAGAAATGGAAATTCAAGAAATAGAAGCATATCTAGAAGACTTGGATGTAATTATCTAACCGCTCCTTACGCAAAAACCCTCTTACCTTTGTGCCCTTTGTGACCTTTGTGGTTCATTTTTTCCTATGCCAAAGCCAACTATCTTACTAGCACTCGACCCTTACAGTGCCGCTTTTGCTACAGCGATAAAGCGGCAACTACAAAAATCAAACACTCCCCAAAGCAGCCTAATTCAAACTTACACCCTAACTTGGGACGGACAAGCTTTTAACTTTAATTCAGAATTAGAAGCATATGCTGATATGAGTTTTGAACTGACTCAAACTCCCAATAATTCTGTCTCTCAAATCCGTACCCAGTTCACCCAATCTGCTGGTAAACTCCAAACTGAACTTATCGAAGTACTCAAATCAGCAACTCAATCTCCTGAAGCTATTGCTGCTAAACGCCAAGGAATGGAAATTAGCAACGCACATCGAATATATTTGATGCTGTCAGCTAGTAATCATAAAGCGAGGGCAGTAGTTTTCGAGCTAGTACGTTTGATTCGCTGGTTGTACAGCAAATATTTTACAGACGTACCTCACAGCTTAGAAGCTTTATTGTTATTACCAGGATTATTTAGCAACGTCACAACTGTTGATTATAGTGCGACATATGGGTTGCTCAAAGAGTTAGATTACAAAATGACCACTGGAGTGGTAGTTGCAGGTAGTCAGAAAGCACCACCTTTTGATAACTGCTGGCTTATTGACGAGCGAATTGGGGCACTCAAAGATAATTTATGTAGCTATGCTGATGCTTTCGCAGGTTTTCTCACTGTAGAAGCAGAAACAAGCGGTTTATTAATTGGCGCCCAAAAAGTCCGGGGAAAAATGCCAGCTTACAGTGCTTTTGGTTATGGGGAACTGTTTTTTCCAGGAGAAACAGTTATTAACCGCTTAAGTGCTAGTCTAGGTGCCGATATTATAGTTGAGCAGTTTTTACCGAAACCAGAATTTACACCAGAAAATAAGCGTAAATGGTTATTAGATGCAAAAGAATTTGTACTTAGCGAAGAGTTCAGCAATGCTTTTTTAGAATTAGAACGAGATAACGGCAAACCAGTTTGGCAAGACTTTAACCCACGTCTTGACATCCGAACTGGTATGGCAAACGAGTATGGGATGGAATTGCAACGTGCTTATCGGCAATTTCAGAACAAAGAGCTACTATCATATAAGCGCGCGCTGGAAAATTCTTGCAAACAAGTGCAAGCAACATTAACAAATTTCTTAGACAATACCATTAATCGCTACGCTGATGCAAACGAGAGCGGTTTGCATGAAGCAGTAATGTTATTAAATAGAATGACTTATTTATATTTAGAACTACAAACCGATGAAGCGCGCGACCAATCTCATAATTTAGTCACAGAACTGCGCGGAACCGAAGCATTTTTTGATACAAAATTACAGGTAGTAATCGATAACGAAGCCACTAAAAAGCTGTTGAACGAAGTACTGTCATTGAAATTACGACAGCAACAATTGCAAGATAATATAAGCGAAGGAAATCATCAGGAACTACAGCAACTACAAACAATCTTAGAACAGCTAAGAGCAGCTACAGAAGAGTATCAAAAAGCCGCAAATGCAGAAATTGAATCTGCCAACCAAATCCGCGTTGCTGCACGCAAGCAAGCTCGTCAAGAAGCCGAAGCAGCAATTCTTGCCACTCAAAAGCATCTTACTGTCACTGAAAATCAACTCGAAACAATTACAGATAAACTGACTGAATTGTTAGCTGAAGAAAGCCGTTTCCGTAACCAGCATTTAGTTATTTATCCTATATTTTTCGTCATCAGCTTATTCGGTTTCTTCATTTTTATCGGAATTTTCAACCAATCTATACTGTGGGGACTACTACAAAAAATTGGCGAAAACTTAGTTAACTGCTTACTTTGGACCGCAGTGGCAATTTTAACATACTTAGGTATTGTTTGGCTTCAGTATAGTACTAATATTCGCGACCGAATTCAAAAAACTCAGAAACAAATTAAACGACTAGAAAGCAGTTTGAAGGCAACTGCCGTAGAATTACGTCGTAATTATAATGACCAATTAAAATTAGAATATGACTTTTACGTCCAAAACCTTCGTGTTGAAACATTAAATTATTTAATAAAAACAGCTAAACAAAAAGCTGATTCTTTACGTCAAACCCTTGATACATTTGCTGAAATATATAATAATTTGCTTCAACAGCGCAAACGAGCTACAACAAAATTTTCCGAAACCAGACTTGCAGTTGTAACAGATAAAGACATTGATAACTATTACCAAAATTTTATTGAGTCATCACCAACTAAAACATTCACTCAAGAATGCGTAAGTCGTTCTCAGTCATGGAAAATGTCCGCAACATTTGAACACCAACTGACATCCTTTACTCAGAAACAGTTCGGGCAATTAAGTAATGTTTCAATTAGAGAAGTTTTGCTATCATCACATTTAATGGCACCGAATACTGCTTCATTACGCTTAAACCAGCTTCATGATAGTGCTAACTTATTACTGCGACTTCAAGACATCGATGCCAACTTAAACCCAACTTCCCAACGCGAGACAACACTTTGGGTTAGTGCTAAAGACAAAGAACAAATTCTTGGACTTTGCAGTCGTTCATACCGGACTTTGACAGCTTTAGTAGCTGAAGACGAGCAAAAATTGTGTGTTTTGACTCGTTCGCTAGGTTTTCCAGCTTATTTTCTCAGTCAAATAGAATTTTACCGAGACTGCTACGAGCGCACGCAAAGCGAACAACTTAACTCAAACGAAGATAATATTCCTGATTTAATTCCAGATGAAATAGGTTCAAATAGGGAATTGATAATAGCTTCTTCTAGCTTACTTTTAGCAATTGCTTTAGGAATAGTATCTCAACATCAAGGAGAATATAAATTCAAAGGTCAGTCACTTGGTAAAGACCGAGAACAAATTGCCTTGGCTTTAGCAAGCGAGTTTACCTTTCAAGAGCTATATGAGGAAATTCGAGAAAGTATAGAAGCTTTTGAGCATGATTTGATTTACCAAAAGTTACAAAAATTAGGTGATACTTTGGCAAATGAGTTAACTCGTAATGAGCGTAAAATGTTAGATAATTTGAAAAAGGAGTATAATCCTTTGAATTAGAGAAAATAAATTGGGACGGGCAGGGATGCCCATCCCACAAGAATGTAAGAATGTAGGATAATCTGGGAGCAAGGCGAAAATATTTTGGGTAATAAAAATGTAAGGAATGTTTCTTAGTTGTTCTTTACGATATTTATTTTTGTAATTGTTCAATTTCTGCGACACTTAACCCCGTAGTTTGGCTAATTGTTTGTACATCTAAAACACCAAGCAGAGAACGTGCGATAGCAAGTGCTTTTTCTTTTGCTCCTTCCTCTCTACCTTCTGCTCTACCTTGTTTTCGACCCTTCGCTTCACCGTCCTGTTGTGCTTTTAAAATTGCATTTTTGCTGTCGTGAAGAAACATTTCTCGTTTTTCTAGCACATCTAGCTCCTTTCTGGTTAATTTACTTTCTCTTGCAACTTCAAACGCATGATTTATTTCTGGAACTTCTTCCATAGTAGGTGGAACTGACGTGAGTGTGTTTGCTGCTTTCAGGAAGTACAGCCATTTATCTGATAACGTTTCTAATTCGGAAAGTTGTTTGTTGAATTTGGGTAACTCGACGAATACTAGTTCAATATCATCGCTATAATCTGTTAAATCGTCTTTTTCTTTTAATCGGTAGCGAGATATAACTTTATTATATCCTTCAAACATGTCAAAATCAGTAATAGTCAAGGCTATCACTGGATTTAATAGTGTATAGTCCTCACCAAGTCTAAGCTGAATTGAAAAGGCTTTAGCTGCATTATATAGCACCCGCTTCTCAAAACCCAACACATTTAAAACCTGCATCTCAATAATAACGGTTTTATTTCCTGTGATAGTTGCTTTTACGTCTAAGTATGAATCTTTCATACCCTTGATGCGCGGCGCCTGGTAAGGGTCAATAATTTCTAAATCTAAAATCACTGGTTTCTCTTGATACAAAATCGCATTCAGAAAACCAATTAGAATATCTTTACTTTGTTTAGAACCAAAGATTTTTTTAAAAGCAAAATCAGTTTTAGGATTTATAAAGGTCACAATAAACCCTCCCAATTAGTATTCATTTAAGAACAATAGTATCATTTTTTTGGGTTATTGGCGCCAATAAATTTTAGGCACTTTTCTTGTCAGCATCATTTTGAATATGGCGACGTAATATAGAGTTTATAGTTGCTTTGTATTCTCCGCGCTGTGCTTCAAACCAAGCCATTACATCAGGGTCAAGCTGCACGCTTATTTTTTGCTTGAGCAACAGGAATTCTTAATATAACCTTATTAAAAAATTCCGAAGTCAATGGTGCAATGTCATCATGGTTAATATCATCATCAGACATTGACCCTAATGCTTCCCAATTAGTACGAGAGGTACTCTAAAAGCAAATTATTCATGATAATCAATAAGTAATAAATGAAATAGGTTGTGTTGTACCTTTACATCGTAAAACAGTAGCTATTGGAACACTTAGAAATATTTTGAACCAAGCAGGTATTTCAGACGAGAAGTTTCTTGAAAATTTGTAAAACTAAAAAGTAATGCCCCTTACACAATACCGTTGGCGAATGGTTTATCTAACCGCTCAATTAATAATTTGCCTTCGGCAGTGAATGTGTCATTTCAGAGCATGTAGAGACGCGACCATGTAGAGACGCGATTTAATCGCGTCTCTACCAACCAATTTGTGTGAAACGAGGGGTTGGGGGGATCATTACAAAGTATAAGTAAAATTATCTACCAACATTCCCGGCGCCATATTACCCCCTAATTGTCGCGAGTCATAAGTACCAACTTCGGGAATAAATTCTTGGAAGTTAGTAAAATCAACTAAATTTTCACCCCAAAATTTATACAGAGTCTCATCAAAGCGCAAATTCTCGATAGGCGCCACAATTTCGCCATTTTCTACCCAAAAGCAAGCATAGCGAGTCATTCCAGTAATTCGACCAGTAGGTAAGTCACTCCAATTTAGATAATGCAAATTAGACACATATAAACCTGTATTTAACTGAGTAAGAATATCATCGAAACTAAGATTTCCAGGACATATTTCTGGGGAACGTAACGACTCGTTACTATTGGCGCCGTTAGCTACTTTGTCATATTCTTTAGCAGTACGGGAATTTACAAGTGTCGAAGCCAAAGTACCTTTTTCGATAACGTGTAGTTCAGGTGCTGCCATTTCACCTAACTCATTAAATCGTGGTACTAAGCCAAGCTGAAAGTTTTCTTTAAGATTGAATAATGGAGAAAGTTGCTTTTCGCCACGCCATAATAAAGCTAAAGAACTATGTCCCTGTTGAATATCCGCTTCGCTAACTCCACCCCATGACAGCATTGATATTAAATCGGAAACTGCTGCGGGAGCAAAATACGTTCTATATTCTCCTCTTGGTAATTCTTTTACTGGATGCGCGAGCAATTTTAACTGTTTTTTCGCATCCTTTATTTTGGCAATATAACCATTATTATCCCATTTGCTGCCTGCGTAAAACCCTTTTACTGCTTGTCCTTCCGAACTAAAAATAGAGTAGTCTAATGTAAACGAATCTGTGACAAACCAGTGTTTTTGTCCGCAAGAATCAGCATATCCCTTAATAACTATACCACCTGCATAAATACCTGTAAAATCTAATTCTGAAACAGGCGCCAATATGGTTGATACAACAGCATCTAATTCTAATAGCTTACCAGTATTAACTTCGCTACTAGTATTATTTCCTGACGGCAAGACTAAATAAGGGTCAATTGGTAAATAAGGTAATTCTTCACGCAATTCTAATAAAGCAGTATATGCAGTTTGCCAATCAATTTCCCAATTTCCAGTAAAGGGAAAGTGACGATAGCAAGTGCGCTGATTATCCATTAAAGTAAGTTGAATATAGCCATCAGCAACACTACCAGTTTGGCGAACTTTTGCATTATTAAAACGAGTAAATTGACTGCGCTCACTGCTTAATTTAACAGTGAATGCTTCGCTCTCTAATTTCTTGACTATTAGTGTTTCAACTAACTTATTAAAGCTTGTTTCTAAAGTAGATAGTTCCGATATACTCATGGGTTAATTTAATTAAGAATTAGGAATTATTGTAGTAGGGTGGGCAGTGCCCACCTTACGGCACAAAGTATAAGTTTCTATGCGCCTCCACCAAAGACTTCAACATTAGCAAACACACAAACAGGAGAGCCATGTCCTACCCATATTGCCTGATTTGGTTCACCTTTGCCGCAAAATGGAGTACCATACATTTCCCAAGTTGGGGCGCCACCTACCTTAACTAAACTTCCCCAAAATTCCGGAGTAGTCGCGCGATAGTTAGGATTACGAAGCGTTTTGGTTAATTTCCCGTTTTCAATGAGCTTGGCATACTCGCAGCCAAACTGGAATTTATAGCGACGGTCGTCTATCGACCAAGAACGGTTCGATTCCATGTAAACGCCATGTTCGATATCTTTGATAACATCATCAAATGTACCTTCACCCGGTTCCAGATTCAAATTTGCCATGCGGTCAATTGCTGGACGGTTCCACGAACACGCGCGCGCGCAAGCAACACCTGGAATACCTGCCCGTGCTTGACTTTCTAAACTGCCTACACCTCGTTGCAGTACTCCTTCCTTAATTAAATACTCTCGTGTAGCAACGGCGCCTGTATCATCAAAAGCGTAGCTAGCTATTTCACCTGGAACAGTTGGGTCAAAGGTGATATTCATCAACTCAGAACCATACACCAAATTACCAAAATCGCTCTTCTTAACAAAACTACCACCTGCGTAGTTGCGCTCATCCCCTAATATTCGGTCAATTTCTAAAGGATGCCCAACACTTTCGTGAATTTGTAGCATCATTTGGTCAGGCGCCAAAACCAAATTCGTGCGAATATCAGGACACTCATCGGCTGTGAGTAATTCAATAGCTTCCTCACCAATACGCTGTACACGATGCCAAAGTTTATCATCTTGGAAACGTTCTAATCCACCTTGATATGTATGTGCTTGCCAACCGTTATTAGTACGCTGTTGAACTACTCCACTATCTTGAGCAGTTGTACCATAATACGTACTAATAAATAGAAATTTTTGATATACTTCCGAACCGTTACTGCTGACAAACCAAGTTTCTCGGTCGGTGGTTACAACTTCTGCAACAGTTTGAACTATTTTGTCGCTAACCTTGAGAGTTTTGCAGGTGCGGACGAGTATATCATTGATTTCTCCAGAACCGATTGCATCAAACGGCTGTGTATAAGGAGAAACATATTCACCTACCACCTTTGGACGCGCGGTTGTAGGTGCAAATTTATATACCGACCATTGTTGTGCTGAACGAGCTTGTTTATATGCAGTTTCTGCCGCTAATTGTAAAGCATCATGTTGTAACGAATTTGTTGCAGCATAACCAATACAGCCATCAACTAAAACTTCAACCATTGCTCCAAGAGTGGTTGATTTGCCGTTGCGCTGTGGTATCCCATCACGAATATTCCGCGTAGCAGATGTATCTTTTACTGCTCGAATACCGACCCAATCAGCGGCAATATCTATATCATTTACTGCTTTCGTTAGTTCAGTTAACATATAAATTTTATTAATTTAAGTAAATAACTATTTTTGGCGCCTACTTATTTCCATAAGTAATAACATAAGTGCTTTTATCAAAAGTAGCAGAATTTGGCAACTGATTATGAACGGATGTAACGGATAAACTTTCTGTTACATCCGTTACATGGGTTACATCCGATGCCAGGTTGTACCTTCTTTGGTATCAATTAAGGTGATACCTTGTGCTTGTAGCTCGTTGCGGATGCGGTCGCTTTCGGCGAAGTTTTTGTTTGACCTTGCTTCGGTGCGTTGTTTGATTAATTTATCAATGTCCGCATCGCTTAAGCCAGTACTACTTGTTTCGTCAACTTCTAACTTGGCTTCTAAACAGAGAACGTGCGCGAGTGTAACTAATGTATGCCAAGCTATCTGTAGTTCTGCGGTAGGAGTTTCGATTTTACCCCCATGTACTAGAACATTACCTTCACGATTCAACTTTTTCGCTAGTTCAAAAAGCACAGCCAAGCTACCTGAAAAATTAAGGTCATCATCCCCACATTCTTCAAAGCGTTGAATTAAACTTTTATCAAGTTGATTTCCATCATTTGTAAAATCAAGCTTTTCGCCAAACTGTTCGCCAAATAGTAACCCTTCTTTCAAAGTATTCCAACTATTGACGGCGCCTGCAATTGCTTCTTCGGTAAAATCTAATGGTTTGCGGTAATGTGCCTGCAAAACAAATAATCTTATCGCCATTGGGTCGATGGGTTGTGGGTACTTTGCCCATTTGCCATCTAGCAGTTCGCGGATGGTTATAAAGTTACCTAGCGACTTCGACATTTTTTTGCCATCTACAACCACCATGCCATTGTGCATCCAATAGTTTGCTAATGGTTTGTGTGTGGCGCCTTCTGACTGAGCTATTTCATTTTCGTGGTGCGGAAATACTAAATCTCCACCACCGCTATGAATATCAATTGTTTCACCAAATTGCGCTCGAATCATCGCTGAACATTCGATATGCCATCCTGGGCGCCCTTTACCCCACGGTGAGTCCCAACTTGGTTCACCAGGTTTAGCTGCTTTCCACAACGCAAAATCAAGTGGATATTGTTTTTTCTGACTTTCTGGGTCTTCTACGTCTACCCTACCACTGGCACCTGCTTGCATTTGTTCGAGGTTACGTCCTGATAACTTTCCATAAGTATGGAAACTGTGAACTCGGTAGTAAACATCACCACCTGCGGCATAAGCCAAATCTTGCTCTTCAAGATTCTTAATCAAAGCTTCAATTTCTGGAATATGTTCGGTTGCACGGGGGTAAAAATCCGCGTCCATCACGTTCAAACGGCGGATATCCTCGAAGTAGGCATCGATAAAGCGATTCGATACTGCCTCCATCGTCGAACCTTGTTCGCGCGCACGATTGAGAATTTTATCGTCAATATCAGTAAAATTTTGAATGTAGCGTACTTGATACCCACGCCATTGGAGATAACGACGAAGTACATCCCAAACGATGTACGAACGCGCATGACCCAAGTGGCAGTAGTCATACACTGTCACTCCGCAGCAATACATTTTAACCAAACCTGGTTCAACAGTCTCAAAAGGTTCCTGGCGCCGGGTGAGTGTATTGTAAACGGTTAGGGTCATAGCGATTTATGGGTCTCAAAAGAATGAGCAATAATATGTTTAGTCATTAGGACGAAGATGTCCTAGCATCTCTATGCTAATGTTTTCAGTACAATTTAGGCTACACATTTATCTAGATTGAATTTTTTTGTATCACATTATGCAAACGCTTACCTCTGAATCTCAAACAATGGACGCAGCCAAACAAGGATTACCAGTAACAATTATTACTGGTTTTCTAGGTAGCGGTAAAACAACATTACTTAATCACATTTTGACAAATCAGCAGGGTTTGAAGACTGCTGTGCTAGTAAACGAATTTGGCGAAATTGGTATTGATAACGAATTAGTAGTCTCCACCGACGAGAACATGGTGGAATTAAGCAACGGTTGTATTTGCTGCACCATTAACAGCGATTTAGTCGATGCTGTCTACAAAGTTCTTGAACGTGAATCTAATATCGATTATTTGGTAGTAGAAACAACCGGACTCGCCGACCCACTACCAGTTGCACTAACCTTCCTCGGCACCGAACTACGCGATTTAACTCGCTTAGACTCAATTATCACCGTAGTTGACGCAGCAAATTACAGCTTAGATTTATTTAATTCTGAAGCAGCACACAGTCAAATTGCCTACGGTGACGTAATATTACTTAACAAAACCGACTTAGTAACAGAAACCGAATTAACAGACTTAGAAAGAAAAATCAACGAAGTCAAAGAAGGCGCCCGTATCATCCGCACCAAAAACTCCCAGGTACCCCTAGGGTTAATACTCAGCGTCGGTTTATTCGAGTCAGATAAATATTTTGAAACCGACAACCATGACCATCAAGAACACGACCACGAACATCACGAACACCACGACGAACACGACCACGATCACTCAGCTTGCGGGCATGACCACGAACACGACCATGACCACTCAACCTGCGGTCACGACCACAGTCACGACCACGAACACCACCATCACCACTCCGACCACTTAGAAAACGATGGCTTTACATCAATTTCATTTCAAAGCGATAAACCCTTCGTAATTAGAAAATTCCAATACTTTCTAGATAACCAACTACCCACAAACGTATTCCGTGCCAAAGGAATAATGTGGTTTGAAGAAAGTCCTAAACGCCACATATTCCACTTATGCGGCAAACGTTTCACAATGGATGACGACGAATGGAAAGGCGCCAAGAAAAATCAAGTAGTCCTAATAGGTCAAAACCTAGACAAAGAAACACTACTCAAACAAATTGAAAACTGCCTAAAAATACCTTCCACAACACGCGGTCAAGGATTCGGCAAATAGAGACGCGATTAATCGCGTCTCTACTAAGTGTTGATAAAATGTAAGTTAACTCTTGTGGAACGGGCATCCTTGCCCGTCCCGACCACTAACTATATGACTAAAAACCAACCACAAACCATCACAACAGAAAAACAAAATGATGAAGCAATTGCTTTAGCCCAAGATTTAGAGCATCGTATCAATCGTACACCAGAAGAAGAAACACTTTTACAATTACTAGTCACCCTTATTGAAAAATTTGAAGAAAATCATTACCCAATACCGAAAGGTACAGGTAACTCAATGTTGCTACACCTCATGGAAGCACGCTCATTAAAACCAGAAGCACTAATTGAAATAATTGGCTCAAAAGAAGCTGTTTTAGAAATAATTGAGAAAAAACGTAATATTTCCAACTTTCAGGCAAAGGCGCTTTCTAATTTTTTTCAAGTAGATATAAACTTGTTTCTATAACATAATGTAATTCCAATAGTTACTCATGAAAAGCTAGTTCTGTAAAATAGAGATAGAGATTTGTTTATTTCTGTAATGCAAAATCCACCTCACTTGAAAGGAAAACTTAAAGATGCCATTCACAAGTACAGAGAAAAATATGGCAAGTGAAATGGGCATCTTGATCGTCTTGATATAAAGGGCGGGCAGGGATACCCACCCCACAAGATAGTTTATTTGTATTCTAATGGGATGCTGGCGCTAGAAAAGCTTATTAAATAGGCTTACATACCATATTCATTCACGATTTTATTAAAGACTCTGAAGCTGAATTAAATGATTCGGATTGAAAATGGTTATATTCTAAATATTCTTGAAATAACTCAAAAAAACGCTCTAATGCCTTACGTTCATCTTCAGAGTAAAAAAGGATTATCTTGTCCCAAGATTGACTAGAAGTAACATCAAACTTTTCTTTAACCCATGATTGAAATTCGGTAAAATGTTTTTCCTGCTCAGTTTGAGTAATTCCTAATTCGCGACGAGCAAGGATATAACCAGCTATACAAGAGCGGAGATTACTAATTGCTGGTTTACCCAGATACATAGAAGGTCTTTTTTGAATTTTTGAGATGAGTTCGTAAAGATTGCTCATGTTCTTATCTCCTAATTAAAAATCAATCTCAGTAATTATGAAATCTCCACCTATATCTATTATGGGACAGTATAAGTTATTAAGCCAATCAATTCTTGCTATCCCTTGAGGGTGAATGTTATCAAAAATAACTTCTTCACCATTTATACATACAGCTATAGCTTCATGGCGCCCATTAGTTGAGATGTTTTCTTGGAGAACCTCATGATAAATATTACAATACGGTTCTTCTGTACTGCCTGTATAGATTTTGATTTGTTTACCTTGAATTCCTAGCTCAACTAAGAATATTTTAATAGCTACAGCGCATTCTACGCATTTAAAGAGTGGAAAATGGCTAGCAATAGCAGTTATTTGTCTGCGAAGTTCAGAATTGGACACACCCAGCCTAAGTAAAAATGATTTCCTGCTACAGTTTACTATTTTGTGTAATTTTATAATACGCACGAATGTAGAGACGCGACATGTCGCGTCTCTACAGAATTTAATCAAATTTTACAAATGTGAACTACTTTCTTGGTACCTGTAAACCGCGACGTTCGAGCATTTGCCGTACTTCAGGACTGGGGTTGTAGTTGTAACCGTAGGAAGAACGTTCAGAGTCATCGAGAACTTGAGGTGTTAATAAAACAATTACCTCGTTACGTGTATTTTCTCGGTTTGTTCTTCTAAACAGTGAACCAAGAATTGGAATATCTCCCAAAATAGGAAGTTTTGACACAGTTGTTCTGTCTTGGTCTTGAATAATACCGCTAAGAATCAGTGTTTGTCCATCACGTAAACGAACTAAGCCAGAATTTAAAGAGCGTTCAGAAACTAAGAAAATTCTGTTACTACTACCGTTACTTAAATTTATATTTTCTGAAGCTTGAGGCGCCCGAACATTTGGAGCAACTGACAAAGAAACAAAGCCGTTGTCATCAATCCGGTCTACTTTAACCGCTACAGTTAAACCGACATTTTCTTTCTCAACGGTGATTGTTTCAGTCGAAGTACCATCACCTCGCGATATTTCACGCTTAAAGTTACCAACAACTTGCTGTGTCAAGTTTACATTTGCTGTTTGACCTTCTTGAACAATTAAGGTTGGATCCGTCAAAATCTTCGCATTGCGGTTTTGTACCTGTGCCTGTATCGAAGCAAGAAAACGTTTGGGAAATTGATATAGTGATGGTAATCCGAACTGGGAGGTAGCACGAGTACCTTCAGCAAAAGCAGCTGTTTGCCTTCCGGTAGTAGGGTCAGTAGTAATAGTCACTGTATCTGGTGTACCAGGTGTAAAGTTTGTTAAACCAGGAGTTGTAGGTGAATTAGTTGTTGGAGAAATTGGATTAAGAAATGTTGCGTTCCCTGGTATGTCAGTTACAACTCGACCATCCTGAAGAACTCTTAAACCTGAACCTCCATTAGGTACTGTAAAAGTACCATTTGCATCAAGTAATGGTGCAGAACCAGCGTATGGGTTAGCAATTGTTGGTGTGCTAGTTAAACTACCGCTTGCTTCAGCGCTGGTTGCAGGTCTGGAACCGCCAAAGTTTAAATTTGCAGAACCACCATCACTAGTGAAGAAATTGTTCCCAATACCAAAAGAGAAACTGGTGTTAAAATCCTTTATTCCTGACAAGTTAACGTCAACAATTTTGACGTTGACTGCCACTTGGCGCCGCCTCACATCCAGCTGACTTAACTGTGCCATTGCTAATTCAACTTGCTTTGGCGTACCAATTAAAGTTAGAGAGTTAGTACGTTGGTCTCCTAGTGCTTGTAAACCTCGAAGTAAAGGTGAAGAGTATTTAGAGTCTTCTAATGATAAACGTTCAACTCTTGTTTCTGTAGTGGTTTGAGTCTGAGTTACAGGGTTGGCGCCTTGTCCTACAGGTACTGCACTAACGCTGGTAACTTGACGCTCTCTGCTAATGGCACTTTCGGCGCCTAAACCAACTAAGAAGTTCAATGCTACATCGACTGTTACTTGGTTAAGTCGTAAGTTCCGCATTACTGTATCGCGGCTAGAGTTTGGCAGTCTGGGACCTACGAAGATTGTACGTCCACTGCGGTTTGCTTCTAGTCCGCTTAAGCGTAAAACATAATTAAATACGTCTTGTACGGGTTCGTTTTGAATGTCGAGCGATACTTTGAGTCCTTCTCCAGGTCCCGAAGCTGCTGGTTGTCCACCTGCTGCTGCGGTTGGGTCTACTGATGAGTATGCCAAGTTCATGTTGGCTGCGCGCGCAAGTAATGATAGGACTTCACGAACTGGTGCATCGCGTAGTACTAAGCGAGGTACTCGTTCTTGTGTTCCTAAATCAATTACGCTGGGTGATGCGTCTATTGCGGAAATTGCAATGTCTCCTACTGGTGGCGCCACTGCACGTGGTAAGAATGGCGGTGCAACGTTGGAAGGTTGACCGGGGCCTGTTGTGGGTGCGGTTTGAGCGTTGCTAATGCCAGCAGGTGGCGCCAGTGGTGCTGTGGGTACTGTGGGAGGTGTTGCTGCTACTGTTCCGTCGCCAGGTGTGAAACTGAGGGTTAAACCGTCGCGACTGCGTGCTACTGGTTGGGTGCCTGGAGTTCCATTGCTACCTGTAACTACGACGCGAACGCTGTTGGCATCGAGTTGGTTAATTGCTACTGAGGCAATACCAGGGGCAGGATTATCTTGACGAAAGTTGTTACCTTCTGGTAAACGTAATTGGGTGTTAATTATGTCGGCTACTAGGGTGTTGCCGCGTTTGGTTGTAAATACTTGGGCGCGTTCTCCAGAAGATGCTTCTAATACTAGGTTGACTCCTGAATCAACGGGGTTTAGTTTTACGCGGGTTACTTGCGTGGTTTGCGCGAAAACTGGCTGTGCTGCGAAGATTGCAGCAGTGGCGCCAAGGACGAAAGCACTATTTATATTACCGTGAAGTTTCACGTTCATTCCTCACTGAAAATAAAGTAAAAGTTTGTTTAGTTTTGTGGGGCGTTAGATTTGAATCAAAATTTCACATTGCTGCCATTATTTGAATTGAACCTGTTCGCGTGTTTTTTTTACGTATATAGAAATAGAGGGACGTTACAACTCCTAACTCCTGTACAGACGCGATTAATCGCGTCTCTACTGTTTCGGCGCCTCTGCGGGTGCTGGTTTTGCTTGCGCTGCTGCTGTTTCTTCGGGTGTGAGTGGCATTAGCGCTTGTAGTTGGAAGTTTGTAGAAATTTGGACTGGGCCAATCATTCGGATTGGTTTTCCTAGTGCGTCGTTAGCTACTTCTTGGTTGAGTTTTGAGTCGTAGTCTTTAACTAGCAATAATGGCTGTAATCGCTCGATATTGCGAAGAATTGACTGGGTTTGATCGTATGTACCCGTAAACTCAATGTTTATTTTGCTACGTTTTAATTTGCCGTTGACTAATGGACCAAAAGTTCCATCGTTAATGATTTCAGTCTTTTGAGCGTCGGGTGTGTATTTCCGCATTTTGGCTTTGACGGCGTTTCCTGGTAGCAAATCGTTACCTGATTCTACTAGTCGGTTCAAATCAATTAGCAGTGTGTCTAAGGTATTTTCGTTGGCAAATAAGCCTAATACCTGTGTTTGCTGAACTTTAGCTTGAGCTAGTTCTTTTTTTACACTGTCAATTTGTTTGATGCTGTCTTTTTTCTGCTGAATTTGACCTTGTAAGTCGGTTTGCTTGGTTTGCTGCTGTTGGAATGTTTCCCAACTTGGTAAAACCATGTTCATAACTACAAAAGCTGCTCCACCAAGTCCTAGCAACCCGATTAAGATACCGCCGATTTTTGGTGTAAAAGTTATACCAAAAACGACGGGATACGGAGGAGCGGCTTCTTCAAACCCACCACCTTCAAAATCTAAATCTTCACTATAAGTCATCGCTGAAGCGCTCCTGTTTGTTGCAAACTACGAATACGAGCCACTAGTCCAACTGTACCTTTTTGTTCTAATTCGCGCATTAGTTCGGATGCTGGAACATCACTCAGACTAGATTGGATAGTGTATTTCACTACCTTTGGTAGCTTTGCTCCTTGGGGGAGTCCACCTGGAGGTGTTGGAGCTTCTGCTAACTCGGCATTCGTGATTCGCACTTCTTTAGCTTTTAAGAATCGCGATTGTTGTAATGTCACCAAAAAGTCATTGACATCAGCAAAAGAACGCGCAAATCCTCCTAGTTCGATTGCTCCTGCTTGGCTTTGTGTTTGTCCTGCTGCTGGAGGTGTTGATGCTGCCGCAGGCGCCGAGGAAGCCGCAATATGTTTAACGTTTTCCAACTGTACTGAGGCAGGAATACGCTCTCGAACATCCTGGAGTATGGCAGACCAAGGACGAATTTGGTCGAATACTGTCACCAGAGCTTGGGTTTCACTCTTAACTTGAGTGATTTCTTGTCTGATTTTATTAATATTCCCAATTTGAGCTTCTAATTGTTGGTTCTCTTGGTCTAATTTGGCAATATTTTGCTGTAACTGCTCATTCTGTCCTTGTAAAATCCACCATCCAGTTCCAACTATCGCTAGGCTAAAAGCTGCAACTGCTCCACCTATGTACAAAGGAGTTAAATCTCCTGGTGACATGGGAGCTTTCTTGATTCTGGTGCCATCATTCTTTGGAGTTGGCGCCCGGTCTTTGAGAAAATTAATATCTAAACTGTACATTTGCTTATACCTCCCTCATTCCAAGACCAAGAACTATCCCTAGTCCAGGACGTTGCATTGTTGGGTATTTTTCATCGTCGATAGCAAGAGAATTGGCGCCAACTGGGTCAATTTGGGTAGTAGGCAAACTCAAGCGTTGAGTGAAGAACTCATCCATCTGTGCTAGTCCACCACCAGGTCCTGCGAGCAATATTTGCGCGACTTCTAGGTTTTCACTTTGATTCAAGTAGAAATCTATCGAACGACGCAATTCATCGGTAAGTTCTCCTAAAACCCTCATCATCGCTGCCATACCAGGGTTAACAGCGGTTTGCCCAGTTTTACCACCATCCATTCCGCTCGAAGGAATTGTCATCCCTTGTAAGAGTTCCATATCGCGCGATGCTGGTAAATTCATCGCACGTGATAACGCCATTTGCATCTGATACGTACCAATTGGTACTGTTCGCGAGAACTGCGGTACACCGTTGACAATAATGGCAATTTCCGTGCTGTCGAACTCAATATCAACTAACACAGCTGCTTCCTGTGGACCAAATTGCCGTAATTGTTCACGAATCGTCCGAATCAGCGCAAAACTGCTTATCTCTAGAACATCGACTTGTAACCCTGCCTGCTCAAATGTCCTGATATACGTATCAGTAACATCCTTGCGCGTTGCTACAAGTAACACCTGAACTTTTTCAATGCCATCTTCATCGACAAAGTAACCAAGTTTCTGATAATCTACATCAGCTTCTTCACGAGGATATGGCAAATACAACCCTGCTTCGTGGTTAAGCACCATTTCTCGCAGTTCTTTATCGTCTAACTCTGCTGGCACAGGTATTAGACGCACAATAGAATCACGACCAGGTACGGCAGTTGCTACTTTAGAAACTTTGATTTTACTTTCGGCAAGTGCCTGCTGGATAATTTGTGCCATCGCTGGTGGGTCGGCAATTTGACCATCAACGAAGACACCTTCGGGAACAGGAACCGATGCTAAAGCATCTAGTTTTAGACCTTGACGCTGTTTGCGAATGCGGGCAATATTAACCCGTTGTGGCGCCAGCTCGATGCCCACCCCTTTATTAGATTTCCCAAATGGACTGTTAAAGCGTTTAAGCACAGTTTTGACCGCAGAACTGAAGAACTATGAAATATTTTTATGATTAAAGTACGAACTATTCAGAAACCGGGTTTCTTTGTAAAGGTCTACATAAAAACCAAAAATCTCGGAACAGAAACCCGGTTTCTTAGGTTTCTTTGCTTTCAAATAATGATTTAGTTACACATACCCACTTACGAATTAATTTATTTAACCTATAATCACCGCAATTCTGTATTCGTCTTTTACCCTTATTAACCCAAAAACCATCTCTTACAATGATTCCTGTCCAAAAGTTTAAAAAACTAACAGTGTGTGCCTTACTTGGCTTATTGACAACCTGGATTGTCAGTTGTAGTACAGGCAACACCTCCAATACCACAAGCCAAACCTCAGAAAGCGGCGCCAAAATCGAGTTTTGGACTATGTCGTTGAAACCAAAGTTTAACGACTACTTTCAAAACTTGATTACGAGTTTTGAATCGCAAAATCAAGGTATAAAGGTTAACTGGGTAGATATACCTTGGGATGGAATGGAGAACAAAATCTTAACAGCTGTTTCCGCGAAAACGCCACCTGATGTGGTGAATCTAAATCCTGGCTTCGCATCGCAATTAGCTGGACGAAACGCTTGGTTAGACTTAGACGCGAAGATTCCTGCTGATGTTCGTTCCTCCTATCTTCCCAACATATGGAAAGCGAGTACGTTAAACGGCAAGAGTTTCGGTATACCCTGGTACCTCACGACTCGGTTAACCATTTATAACACTGATTTATTAAAACAGGCAGAGATAGCAAAAGTGCCCAGTACATATACTGAACTCGCACAAGTTGCTAAACAAATTAAAGACAAAACAGGTAAGTATGCCTTTTTTGTAACATTTGTCCCACAAGATTCAGGGGAAGTACTTGAGTCTTTCGTACAAATGGGAGTAAACTTGCTAGATGCATCGAACAAAGCAGCCTTTAACAGCCCCCAAGGCAAAGCAGCATTTCAGTACTGGGTAGACTTGTATAAAAACGGCAGTCTTCCCAAAGAAGCACTTACGAAAGGACACCGACACGGCATAAATTTGTACCAGTCAGGAGAAACAGCAATGTTAACTTCTGGCCCAGAATTTCTTAAAACAATTGCCCAAAATGCGCCTAAAATAGCTCAAGCAAGTTCCATAGCACCTCAGCTTACAGGTGAAACAGGCAAGAAAAACGTCGCAGTCATGAACGTTGTTATCCCCCGCGACACCAAAAAACCTGACGCAGCAGTAAAATTTGCCCTATATCTAACCAACGACCAAAACCAATTAGCTTTTGCCAAAGCAGCCAACGTCTTACCCTCAACCGTAAAAGCTCTAGCTGACAGCTACTTTAAAGAAGTACCAGCAAATGCTGAAACCTACGATAAAGCACGCACAGTCAGTGCCACCCAACTACAACAAGCAGAAGTACTAACACCAACATTAAAGAACTTCAACGTTCTACAAAAAGCAATCTACGACAATCTCCAAGCAGCAATGCTAAATGAAAAAACCGTAGACCAAGCAATCGCTGATGCCGAAAAAGAATGGAATAGTCAACAAACTTAAAACCCAGAAACCGGGTTTCTTTCACACTAAACAAAACAATCTTCAACCAAAGAAAAAGAAACCCGGTTTCTCAAACTCAACGCAAAAACTCGAATAACCGATTTCAAAGGACGGGGCAAGAAAAAGCCCATCCCACAAAATTTTATAACCTACAACATTAAATAAATTACTTCCACCGCACCAACATAACCACAGTAATCAAACTCATCACCAACATCATCACAGCTCCCGCGCCATAAGTTGCACTCAACCCAACTTTTAAACTTAAAGGTTGACTAATCAAAGGAGAACAAAATTGTCCCAGAAAAAAGCTAGTCGTCAACCCACCTAAAACTCGTCCCCGCGCCATCCGAGGTATTATAGAAGTAAGGCAAAAATTCATATTCGGCATCAGCGCTCCAAGCCCCAAACCCGTAATTGCTAACCCACCCATCACAACAGGAAAACTTTTTGCCAAACTAATAAACCCATATCCAACAGCAATATTTAGAAAAGCGATTGCATAAATACTTAAAAAAATAAAACGTGATTTTATACGTTGATAAAGTAATGAAGTTACCGCCGAAAAAAACGTGGCAAAAGCAATTGCTAATCCACTCTGAGACGCATTTGCATTCACTAAATCTTTAAGATAAAACGGCAATTGCACTGGTGTCATATAAAACACTATTTGTGATAAAAATGCTGCAATATAAGTAGTAGCTATTACAGCTATCGGTAACTTTGTTATAATTTCTTCACTTGTAATATCACCAGAATTATTTTTTATCGGCTCAGGCAATAGAAAAACAACACAGGGAATTAAAACTAAAGCAACCAAATAAATTAAAAACGGCAGGCGCCAATTAACATCAGCCAAAAAGCCACCGAAAGTCAGAAATACAACTCCTCCCAATGCCATAAACGCAGCTTGTAAACCCAAAAACTGTCCCCGTGCGGCGCCTACATAATAGTCAGCAATTAAAGCAGTAGCTGTTACCATCACACCTGCCACACTCATTCCCAGTAGCGCACGTCCAACTAAAATAAATCCTAAAGAATCTATCCACGACCCAGAACTTCCAGCTATACCATATATTGCTAAAGCAACTGTTAATAATGGCTTGCGTCCAAAGTTATCAATTAGTACACCAACAACAGGGGCGCCAAGAGCAATAAATAAAGCAGGTGCCGTTAAAACTAACCTCACAAGAAAATCAGCATTATTAACCGAAACAAAAAATTGCCGCATCGCAGGTAACGATGGGGCAATAGTGGCGCCTGCCATAACCGTAAGCGTACTAACAAATAGTAAAGTTAAACGAACAGGTAGCGCATTTACTGGTTTATTCATTTTCGTTTATTCGGGCATTCCTAAAAAGTAACCAATTAAATACAGCGAACCGCACAGAACTACTAAATCTTTCGGCGCCTTATCTGTAAAATTATCGAAGTCAAAATAATTTAGTTCAGGTAAGGCAAAAGCAGCATTAAGTGCTGATTGTAAATTTGTATAAGTTTGGCAACTTTTTAATGGGCAAATTTGATTAGCAAGTTGTGCTAACTCTTCAGGTTGTGCTGAACTATGGTCAGGTACTGGCACTATATATAATAGGTCATTCGGTCGTAATAATGCTTTAAATACTTCGTCGTGTTCTTTGGTCGAAAGCATCCCCATTACCCAACTCACTGATTTGACATTTAGCGAATCTATGTAATTACGTAATACTACAGCAGCAGCTGGATTATGGGCGCCATCAAGCAGCAATTTATAGGTTGTGTTGTTATATTGCCACTGAGTCCACTGCATTCGACCTGGCCATTTTGTTAAAGCCATTCCTTGAATAATGGCACCTTCTGTAATTTGCCAGCCTTGTTTTTGTAAAATTTCTAATGCGGCTAATGCAAGGGCAGAATTAAATAGCTGAATTTGTCCTGCTAATGGCAAAGGATATTTAATTGGTTTTGACTCAAAGATTGATGAATATTGTGCCCATCCTTCATGTAGCTGCAAAGCGGGTTGCAGTACATAAGTAGGACAATCTAGTTTTTGAGCGCGCTTCAGCACTACTTCTTTGGCATCAAACGGTAATTGTCCCACTACTACAGGACAACCAGCTTTGATAATTCCTGCTTTTTCGCGCGCGATGTCAGCAACAGTCGGGCCAAGCTGCTGCCAATGTTCTCTACTTATAGATGTAATTATAGATACCAATGGTTGAGAACTAACATTAGTTGCATCTAGGCGCCCTCCTAACCCGACTTCAATAATGGCAATATCAACGTTTTGCTGGGCAAAATATAACCAAGCGGCTGCGGTAATTACTTCAAACTGTGTGGGTGATTCTTCATTCGGGTCAATTTTGGCTTGTACTTGAAGTATCACACTAGATAAATCTCGCTTTGATATTGGTTCTTGGTTTAGGGTAATACGCTCTGTCCAATCAACAAGATGAGGAGAAGTATAGCGTCCTGTTCGATAACCTGCTTCTGTAAGAACCGAAGACAGGTAAGCACAAACTGAACCTTTACCGTTAGTTCCCGCTACGTGAATAAATGGAACTTGCAGGTGAGGATTTCCTAAGTTCTCTAAAAGCTTATGTATTCTTTGGAGTCCTAGATGTACCCCAAAGCGTTGAAATGGTTTGATTATGGCGTCAATGTTCACAATTTATAATGAATTACCTCAAGCCCTCAAGCAAAAGCTTGGGGCTATACAAACAAAGCCTGCCTACGCAGGCTTTAATATACGTGGTATATGTAGCCTGCATAGGCAGGCTTTGCTGATATAGCGATACCCTCAAGGGTATCGCTTCCGAGGTATCGTTTCCTTGGGAGCGGTAATTTATGCTTCTCTGTTCAAAAAGGTTTGAATTTGTCTTAGTGCAGCTGCTCCGATGTTGAATGCTGCCCAACCTGCTGCAACTGCGATAGGCGCCAACACTACTGCTACACGATAATCGATATCCATTATCAAGTCCCCTCTTTTAAGTTAAAGATTTAAGTTTTGTCAATTCTTCTCATTTTATTTTTAGCTAAAATGGTAAATTTTTCAAATTCTTCCTCGGTTTTATGTAAAGAATATTTACAATTTCCTAAAATCCAAGTCTATTCCTTTACCTGCATGTACCAAAGCTAACTTTTTGTAACGTTCGGCATGTTCGATTAATTCTGCTGCTTCAGAAGAAGAAACCTCCCGCACGACTTTTCCGGGAACTCCCATAACGAGTGACTGCGGTGGTACATTTTTTGTTACAACAGCACCAGCACCGATAATACTGCCCGCTCCCACCCTTACACCATCCAAAACAATGGCGCCAATGCCAATCAAACAGCCCCGCTCAATATAAGCTGAGTGAACTACCGCACGATGCCCAACGGTAACATAGTCTTCTAATATCGTTGGCTTTCCTGGGTCACCATGTAAAATGGCTCCGTCCTGAATGTTCGTACATTCGCCAATTTCAATTCGCTCGACATCTCCCCGCACTACGGCAGAGTACCAAATGCTTGCACCCGCTTTCACTGTTACAGAACCAATAACCGAAGCGCTGGGAGCAACGAAAGAAGCTTGAGAAATGTCGCTTAAAGACCAGTAGGAAGATGTTGACACGATAGAATATAGGTAAATTAAGGAACGAAAGTGCTGACAGCCAAGTGGGAAGAATTAGTTATAAGTATCAGATTACAGTTTTTATTTGTAAATCTAAACTTAAAGCTAAAAACTGACGAACCAAAACCATGAAATGCTATATGTGTGTTACGTTCGCAACTTCTTCCACCCCAGTTAATTACTTTTATATTGGTGATTATGCTTATGTAGTAAGTTAAAAATATAACTAGTGTTATTCAATGCTGGTGATTACTGGTGATAAAAAAATATGTTTAAATGCACTTCATGATGAACTCAGCTTTGCAGTACCCAATATTTGGTCCCGAAATTCAGTGTCCTCATTGCCGTCAAACTATTCCGGCACTGACACTTACTGACACCTATTTGTGCCCTCGACATGGTGCATTTGAAGCCAACCCCAAAACAGGAGAACTTATCCATCTCCAGTCAGGACGACACTGGCGCCGATGGAACAACGAATGGTATCGCCAGCACACGCACCCAGATGGAATTCGTTTTGAAATTCATGAAGCCTTAGATAAACTTTATACACAAGGTTATCGGGCAACACGAGTTATTATCGCCCGACGTTATCAGGAATTAATGGGTGGGTATTTAGAGCGAAGTACTCCCTGGCGTTCTGGACAGTCAGAGGGAGCATCAGCGCGACTTTACGGTTTACCCGTTGAGTTTAGCCCCGACCCAGATACTGAACCTTGTTGGGAAGTTATTAATTTTGATTTAGAAAAAGAACCAGGAGTTCCTGTTAGGTATCCATATTTCCGATTGTTTGAATAAGTTAAGAGTGCTAAGTGCTGAGTAATAAGTTATGAGTTAACTTAATAACTTCTGAAAGTATAAGCAACTTGAGCATTTCCCCTGCTAACTCCTAACTCCTAACTCCTGATTTCTAACTCAGCACTCAGCACTTTTAACTCTTATGCACCACGCTTCGATTCGGACAGCAAATATTCATCGCGCTATTGCTTTCTACGAGCAGTTGGGCTTTTCTATTGCTGAACGCTTTACTACTGGTTACACATTGGCTTGTTGGATGGAAGGATTAGGTAGCAGAATTGAATTAATTCAAATTCCTGAACCAAATCCTGCTCCAGATGCATTTGCAGACGAACACTATGTAGGGTATTATCATCTCTCATTCGATTTAACTGAATTGGCGCCTGATTTGCCCAGTTGGTTGGCTTCGTTACAAGAACGCTTTGCTGTACCTTCTCAAAGTTATCCTGATGGACTATTACCATTTAAAGTCCTTTTAGAACCAACACAGCAGCAAATAGGCAGCAGCATCTACGAAGTTACTTTTATTGCCGATGCAGATGGTTTGCCTTTGGAATTTATTCGTGTTCTTTCAAAGGCAAATTTCCAGTAAATTTGACTAGATTCAAGTGATAAAGATAACTTTACTTGCGTGTTTTCACTGTTATTAAGTTTGTTATTATAATTTTGTTAGATAGGTGTTAATGGGCTAAATATCGCGATAAACTCGAATTTAACCGTATTTCGTTTGTTCATCTGTCTTTAGAATAATCTTATCTGTAATGTTGCCAAGGCGACATAATCACTCTTTAGGATTATACTATAGTCATAAAAAAATCTGTAGTTGAGTTTACAGATAATATAGTAAGATGCATGTTCGTGTTTTATAAATTATACCAATATCGTTTTCCACTGCTACTATTAAGTCTTTGGTTGATTGTGGTTGTGCTACTAAACAATTATTCTGTTAGTGGCAAATCAAATGCTGCGTCTAATCAAATATCTAATCAAGTATATACACGTAAAGAAATAACATTTAACTTTAAAAGTTTAAATATAAATAATTTACAGAAACAATCAATGAATGAAGATGCACGTAAAATAGTATTAGAAAATGGTCTTACTGTAATAACGAAAGAAGTTCACACCGCTCCAGTCGTAACGGTGCAAGTTTGGTATAAAATTGGTTCCCGAAACGAAGAACACGGTGTCAATGGTATTGCTCACCAACTTGAGCATATGATGTTTAAAGGTACTGTCCGGCGCCCAATTCAATTTGGAAGATTATTTAGTACGCTCGGTAGCGACTCTAACGCTTTTACAAGTTATGACCAAACAGCTTACTACAACACTGTTGAACGTACAAAGTTAAACGCTTTGCTCGAATTAGAAGCAGATAGAATGCACAACTCTCTCATTGATGCTCCTGCACTCGCAAGCGAAAAACGAGTTGTCATTTCTGAATTACAAGGTTATGAAAATAGTCCCGAATACCGTCTAAGCCATGCTATAATGCACGCTGCATTCCCTGACCATCCTTATGGACTATCGGTAGGGGGTACAAAATCTGATGTTGAAAAATTTACAGTTGATAAAGTTCAAAAGTACTATAAGGAATTTTATAGACCAGATAACGCCATTTTAGTTATTGTTGGTGATTTTCAAACCGAATCAGCCATCGCTGACGTTAAAAGAATATTTAATAACAGTACTGAGAAGAAAGTGCTGAGTGATGAGTATAAAAAAAATATACGTAGAGACGCGATTTATCCCTCCGGGAAAACCTACCCTACGGGAAATGCTCCGCATTACGGTTTACGCGTCTCTACAGGCCCTATTATTCTAAAAGAACCAGGTGCCGCATCAATATTGCAAAGTGTTTATCCCCTGCCAGATATAAAACATCCAGATGCACCTGCGTTAGATGTAATGGACTATATATTGTCAGATGGTAGAAATTCCAGATTTTATCAAGCGTTGGTTGATTCAGGTATCGCAACTGATATTGATGCTTCGGTTGCAAGTCTCAAAGACTTTGGTTGGTATGAGATTACTGTATTGGCTACTCCTAAGCAAGATTTAAAAAAAATTGATTCAATAGTTACAAAAGTAATTAGTAAATTGACAAAAGACGGTGTTGACGAGTCGGAGTTAAAACGCGCAAAAGCACAGTTTGAGTCTTCTGTAATTTTGGGTAATCGCGATATTACTAGTCAAGCGATGCAGTTGGGTAATGATGAGGTCGTCACAGGTAATCATCTATTTATGAATAATTACTTGGATGCTGTACGCAAGGTGACAGCACAGGATGTACAGCGTGTCGCTAAACATTATCTTAATATTGAGTCACGAACCTTTGGTTACTTTTTACCTACCCAGGCGCCAGTAAGTACCAAGAATAATAGTAGTAGTAATAATAAAATTAATTTAAACCAAACTCACGAAAGTTTTACCTCGTCAAGTGGTGGTGTTTTAGATAAAGCTGATGTGTTGAAATATTTACCCCAGTTTGAGGCGCCGTCAGAGACTTTACAAAGTGTACCAGAACTAGTAGTGTTTCCAAATGGCTTACGAGTATTGATGTTGCCCGATAAAAGCACTCCAACGGTGACACTAAGCGGCTATATTAAAGCAGGCTCAGAATTTGACTGTGACAACAAAGCCGGACTTTCTGAGTTAGTTGCCGATAATTTACTTAGTGGCACTAAAACCAAAGACGTATTAGAACTTGCCAAAGCTTTAGAAGAACGTGGAGCTTCTTTAGATTTTAACCCCTCACGCGAAGGTGTACGCATTGAAGGTGATAGCTTGGCAGAAGATTTATCTGTACTGCTTCATACCTTAGCTGATGTAATTAAAAATCCAACTTTCCCAAACCGAGAACTCGAATTAAGTCGTAAACATGCTTTGAGTGCCTTAGAACAAGATTTAGATGACCCATCAGAAGTAGCGAGAAGAACATTTGTACAATCCATCTATCCAAAACCCCATCCACTGCACAAATTTCCTACAAAGCAAAGTTTACGGCGAATTACTCGTAAAGATGTAATTGATTTTAAAGCTAAGTATTATCGTCCTGATGCAATGGTATTGGCTTTAGTTGGAGATTTTAACCCAGCAGAAGTAAAATCACGTCTTAAAACTGAGTTAGGTGACTGGTCAGTTGATGGCAAAGCAGAAACATTACTATATCCAAGTGTATCAATGCCTGATAACGTTATTCGCGTCAATTCGGTGTTACCAGGTAAAGCCCAAGCAATTACTTACATGGGTAATACTGCAATAAATCGTAATGACCCACGTTATTATTCTGCGCTGGTTTTAAATCAAATTTTGGGTGGTGATACTTTATCGAGTCGCTTAGGCGCCGAATTACGTGACCGTCAAGGGTTAACTTACGGTATTTTTAGTAATTTTCTAGCTGGTAAAAACTCTGGCACATTTTTAATAGAAATGCAAACCAGCCCCCAGGACACAGCGAAAGCTATTGCTAGTACACGTCAATTACTTCAAGATATTCACAAGCTTGGTGTAACCGAACAGGAAGTTGAAACTGCAAAACGCACCGTAGTTAGTAACTATATTGTGTCTTTAGCAAATCCTGAAGAATTGGTACACCAAATTTTGATGAATCAAGTTTATGGGTTAGATGTAGAGGAATTACGTAATTTTACCGAAAAAATCAATCAGGTGGGTCTTTCTCAAGTTAACCAAGCTGCACGCGAGTTACTGCATCCAGATAAAATTGTCGTCGTCACTGCTGGTCCTGCTGTAGCAACGCAAGGTATACAGTCAAATTAAGTCATCTTGCAAGCACACAAAACATTAGCACCCAAAATAAGTTAAGTTAAGTACAGATGATATTGTTGCTTAACTACAGAATTTTACTGAAAAAGTTTCTGTGGCAAAGAAAAGATAGTTATTGGTAATCATGAACATTTTAAGCAATCTGCTTTCTCAACCAGTTAGAACCGCTCCGAAACGCCAACGTCGAGGTATTGAAATTAAATCACCGCGTGAAATTGAGATTATGCGGCAATCTGCCAAAATTGTGGCGACTGTACTTAAAGAAATTTCTGAACTGGTCAAACCAGGAATGACGACAGCAGACTTGGATGCTCATGCAGAAAAGCGGATTCGCGAAATGGGTGCAACCCCCAGTTTCAAGGGTTATCATGGTTTCCCAGCTTCAATTTGTTCGAGTATAAACAATGAAGTTGTACATGGTATCCCTAGCACTAAAAAAATTATTCGTGCTGGAGACGTTTTAAAAGTTGACACAGGCGCCTATTACGAAGGCTATCATGGTGACTCATGTATAACGATTGCCGTTGAAGAAGTAACACCACAAGCAGCCAAGTTAATTCGCGTTGCTGAAGAAGCTTTATACAAAGGTATCGAGCAAGTAAAAGCGGGGAAAACTTTACTTGATTTAGCAGGCGCCATCGAAGACCATGTAAAAATGAATGGTTTTAGTGTAGTAGAAGATTTTACTGGACATGGAGTTGGACGCAATTTACACGAGGAACCTGCGGTATTTAACTATCGCACTCGCGAAATGCCCAACGTCAAACTCCGTGCGGGTATGACATTAGCAATAGAGCCAATTTTAAATGCCGGTTCTAAAATTACACGTACCTTAGCAGACCGTTGGACAGCAGTAACAGTAGATAACTCGCTCTCAGCACAATTCGAGCATACCGTATTAGTTACTGAAACCGGGTATGAAATTCTAACCGACCGCACCAATCTTTAAGAGCGTTTGACTTCAAATCTCTCAAAACCTTCAGGCGCCAAATACTCAACTTTAACCGTTTCAACAAGTGCCGCTGGTGGTCCTGAATGACACCAGCGAATCATTTGTTCTACAATCTCACGTTTACCTTCAAATACTGCTTCAACGCGCTTATCTGGTAAGTTACGTACCCAACCTTTTAACCCTAATTGTGTTGCTGTTTCAACTGTTGAGTAACGATAACCAACTCCTTGAACCCGTCCAGAGATATACACATGAGCGCACGTTATATCTGTTGGTAATGAAGAACTTGACATAGGGCTACTTTGGCAACGGATAAAACAAATGTAACGCATGTATTATAAAACTTATCCGTTACATCCGTTGCATCCGTTGCTAATCATCATCATCATCATGGCGCCGTTTTGACCTGCGGCCATACTCTTCATCATCATCATCATCGTCATCATCTCTTTCACGACGATAATCAGAATCACGATAATCACGGTCATTATCTCTATCACGATAGTTAGACGCGCGTTCGTTATCGTAGTCTCTATCACGGTAGTAACGTTCGTCTTGATTATCTTCACGCTCATCATCACGACGACGGTACGAACGTTCGTCTTGATAATCGTCACGTTCGCGGGTTTCACGTCCAACAGCTTTTCTAAAAAAATCGCCTAGTCCCATAATATTCCTGTTTTAGTTAAATAAAATTGAAAATTTATTCAAATAAAGCACTATTAATGCAATGCTTCTAAATGTAGTTTGCATCCAAGCCATCAATTACAACTCTCCCTTTGGATGTAAATATTTGTGTTTATAATCCTCTAATAAGTTTGAATTGTATGAATGATTTACCACCTCTTAATACCGAAACACTTTGGGCAATTCTAAATGAAACAGTCGATGAGGCTACTGTTAACCAGTTACTTTGGTATTACTTAGGCTATAGATACAATGAGGCATCAAGTCGCTGGGAACCTACATATGCCGAAGAATGGCGCCAAGATTTTCCAGAACCTCCAGATTTTTTTGATAGTCGTCCCGCAGCAATGAAGCTAACTCGTTCAATTCCTCAACAGAATAAACAGTTACTTAAAGAAAAGCTGGGATTCAAAGGTTATAAAATCGGTGAATTTGGACCTAAACAAACACGCAGAGCTACTGCTGCTAATTGGTTGCTAAGTTACATGCAAATTAATGGTATTCAATATTAATCGTGCTGGTTATGAATATTTAAACTTTTTTACACACATCTACCCTGTTTTTTTCTCTAGATAGAGGCAACCATAATTTAATTCTTTCTACAGCGAGATAGGCAAATCCCCACTCGAAAGCTGAAAATACTATTAATAATTATGGGTAATTAAATAAACATTCAATTTGCCTATTATTGCTATTTTATTCCCGTTGTTTAACGGTTTAATAGCCTAGCAAGTGTTTATTTATACCCTAGCTTATCGTTTACAATTATATAATAGTATTTCTGTTATGGCATCCATTGAATTTAATCTATTTGCACCTTATAACAAAGGCGCCGCTTTAATTGGTTCGTTTTCAAATTGGGAACCAATTGAGATGGAAAAAGGGGATGATGGTTATTTCCGCACAAAAGTAGAATTAAAAGACGGGGAGTATCAATATAAATTTCGGGTTCAGTCAAAGTCTTGGTTCTTTGAAGAAGACCAATGGGTTGACGTAACCGACCCTTATGCAACGGATATCGATGAGTCTACAGGACAAGATAACGGTGTCGTCAAAATAAAGGATGGAGAACGAATTCTTGATACTTACGTTTGGCAGCACGACGATAAACCATTGCCTCCCGACCATGAGTTAGTAATATACGAAATGCATATTGCTGATTTTTCTGGTGGTGAAGATGACCCTAACCCACGCGGACAGTATAAGCACGCAATAGAGAAGTTAGATTATATTACCGAACTAGGAATTAATGCAATAGAGTTGATGCCAGTCAAAGAATATCCAGGTGAATATAGCTGGGGTTATAACCCACGCTTCTTTTTTGCTACCGAGTCAAGTTATGGTTCAACGGCAGAATTGAAACGCTTTGTTGATGAGTGTCATGCTAGAGGTATTCGGGTAATTCTCGATGGTATTTATAATCACTCAGAAGCAGGGAGTCCATTAACACAAATCGACCATGATTTTTGGTATCATCACGAACCACGTGACCCTGACAACAACTGGGGTCCAGAGTTTAACTATGAGTTTTACGACGAAAAATTAGAGACTTATCCTGCACGTAAGTTTATTGGGGAGACAGTAAGATATTGGGTTAGTGAGTTTCATCTTGATGGTATTCGTTACGATGCTGCACGGCAAATAGCTAACTATGATTTCATGCATTGGATTGTGCAAGAAGCTAAAAACGCTGCTGGCGCCAAACCGTTTTATAATATTGCGGAACACATTCCTGAAACTACCAGTATTACCAATATTGATGGTCCAATGGATGCTTGCTGGCATGATAGTTTCTATCACTGTATAAAAGAACATGTTTGTGGTGACAAATTTGACTTAGAACAACTCAAAGATGTTATCGACTGTAAGCGTCAAGGTTTTATGGGCGCCACAAATGTAGTAAACTACCTGAGCAACCACGACCATGACCATTTGATGGTTGAGTTAGGAAATCGTCAGATTTTTGATGAAGAAGCATTTCGACGGGTTAAGCTAGGCGCCGCACTTTTAATGACTGCTGTCGGTGTACCATTAATATGGATGGGTGAAGAGTTTGGCGAATATAAACCAAAAACACCTGATGCATCGAAAATCGATTGGACACTGCTCGGAAATGATTTAAATCGTAGTTTGTTTGAGTATTTTAAGGGCTTGATTAATTTACGTAAAAATAATCACGCGCTATATACAGAAAATATTGACTTTATCCACGAAAATCCAGAGGCAAAAGTGTTTGCTTTTAGTCGTTGGAACGATGAAGGTTCACGAGTGGTTGTTGTAGTTAATTTCTCTGAAAACTTCCTCGCTGGATACCATGTACCTGGTTTTCCATCAGCTGGTACTTGGCACGAGTGGACAGCTAATTACGACGTTGAAGCTGGTGATGATGGAATTATGACCGATTTGGGACCATACGAAGCCAAAGTCTTCGTTTGGCAATAATGGCAACGGATAAAACAGATGTAACGGATAAATAGTTCGATATTATACGAATCAACTATCCGTTACATCCGTTACATCCGTTGCAAATTTACACAATAGTACCAATTTCCTTCAAATAAACCCGTGTAAACGGTTCATCTTCTCCTAGCGAATACTCTTCAATTAGTCCTTTGCGGTGCAGCATAATACTGTCACCTTTTTTCACGACTAATGGGGAGCCATCTAGAATATCACGCGATAGCATCATTTCGGTCTCAGTAGGATTATCTAAAACAACCATATTGCTACCGTAATAAAACATACCGTCGCGTTCTAAAATCTCATCGTTGTATTCAACGATGAGTAAATCTAGCTTGGGATTCCGCAGTAAGCTTTGAACATTCGTGTTGTAATCTGCGTTTGAAACCTTTCGCGAACGATTTACAAACACCGCATCTTGACAAACGGCGCCGATTGTCCAGTCAGGATGTTGTGAGAGAATATGGTCGATAGTCTCTTGCAAATCATGAATTGAAACTTTATTAAACGTAATAATTGGTATTCTGGCATCATCCCTTGAGCTAAAGAATGTTTCCAAAATATGAGAAGGTACATCAACGCTGTCACCTACCGCTGGGTTGAGATGCATCATAACACCAGGCGCCGCATTAATTTCTAAAATGGCAAAGTTGCCTTCTTTCCAAGATTTGCCTAAATTTTCAGAAATAACATCAATACCCAAACAAGTTAAACGGAAATGCTGGGCTATATCCTGCGCCAAGATAATATTATCAGGGTGCATTGTGGGTGTGGCATCAATACTGACTCCTCCGGCTGAAAGATTCGCTACTTTACGTAGAAAAACGCGCTTACCCTTTTCAATGACACTAGCTAATGATAACTCTTGTTCTTCTAAGTAAAGCTCCATTGCTTCGTCGCATTGAATTTTACTCATCGGTGAAGTAGGAGTGTCACGACGTGCAGGTCTTTGGTTTTCTTTTTGAATCAACTCGTCTATTGTTGAGTAACCATCACCAATAACCGAAGCAGGACGACGTTCAACAGCAGCAACAAACCTACCGTTGACGCACAATAAACGAAAATCACTTCCCTTTATACTTTTTTCAACGATTATTCGAGTTGGTTGGTCTTCGGGTATTGCTTTGAGCGCACGTTCGTATGCTGCCTCAAGCTCTTTTGGCCCCTGAACATCTGCTGTTACACCAATACCTTTGTGACCTACTACAGGTTTTATGGCAATAGGATAACCAATTTCACGCGCAACAGATAACGCTTCGCGTTCGCTAACAATAATGTCACCTTGGGGAACGGGGAATCCTAAAGTCTTTAAAAACGCTTTGCAGTCGTCTTTACGAGTGGTAAAGTCAGAATCTAAATGGCTATCACCATCGAAAGTTGTTGCCACACCTCGAACATGGTTTTTACCAAAACCATATTGCATTAACCCTTCTTCCCATAGATAAAAAGCTGGGATACCTTTTTTATCAGCAGTTCGCAGCAAAGCATAAACAGTCGGACCACCGTAAACAGAAGAACGAAAACGATTTTGCAGTGTCGTCAACTGTTCTTCAAAAGCGACATCGCTATCTCGGGTAATTGCTTCAAACCAATCCCAAACAAAATAAATCACTCCACGGGTAGTACGTGTGTATAGTGATTGAATCGCAATTTTATGGTGATTTCCGTCTTCTCTAATACTCCAACCGTTGAGGTGCAAATCCATATCTAGTTTTGCCACTTCAGAAGCTGTACGTGCAAACAGATGAGCGTGCGAAGAATATTCTTCGTCACGTAACTCAGGGTAGCGTTCGGATATAGCTTTGACGTAATCTTCCAAAGCAAGCACTTCTCGGTCGTCAGTCAAAGCAAAATCGAATACAAGTGCCCCTGTCTCTAGATAAGGGTTTGGTCCAGCGTAATTGTGAAAGTTGAAAATATCAAAAACATCAGTCTTACGCGCGTTAACACGAATTGCTTCGGTGGTATTATCTTGAATCATTGTATAAACCCTTGGCAAAACACCCTTCCTTCACAATAATAACCCGCTTAAATTAATGTGAGTATCAAGTTTTTACATCTCTAACGGGTTTGTTAAAATTTATATCTATTGAGAGGTTTTATTATACACGTATTTCTGTTAAAATTTTAAAATACTACAAAAAAGTTGGGACACAGCGTATGAATGCAACAGAAGCTAGCCTCAGAAATGAAGTCAGACAGCTTGCTGAGGAAGCTTTTCATCGCAAACTGATTTCCGGATATGGTGATGGTCCAGATGTATCGGAGTATCAAATTGTTATTGAGGGAAAGCCAAGACATCTGACATTAGAACATGCCAAGTCATTTTTAAACGCTTTATTAGAAGGTAATGGGGATGCTGAGGAATTAATGTGATAAAATTCATAAAATTTAATTAGATAAGTGAAACCCGGTAATTTGAAATCCGGGTTTGCTGTTTGTATGAAACTTAATCAAATAATGTGCCGTTGGAATGAGAACAAAATATCATCAATCTGTGACAATATAATGGCGAGGCGCCAAACTGTAGTCGTCAACCAAAGTTTTTAACAATTTTATTAAGCATTATCAATATTTATCAGGAGCAATGCTGTGGCAAACGAAATTCAACGTCAACTAGTCATTATTGGAGGAGCAGAAGATAAGGAAGGAGATTGTATTATTCTTCGCGAATTTGTGCGGCGTGCTGGAGGTACAAAAGCTAAAATTGTCATTATGACCGCAGCGACAGAATTACCAAGAGAAGTTGGCGAAAATTATATTCGTATTTTTGAACGTCTTGGCGCCGAACAAGCTCGCATTATTGATACTGAAACGCGCGAAGATGCTTCTTCATCTACTGCATTAAAAGCTGTTGAAGAAGCTACAGGTATATTTTTCACAGGTGGTGACCAAGCACGTATTACTAGTATTCTTAAAGATACAGACCTTGATGCTGCAATTCATAAACGTTATGCCGAAGGAATAGTAGTAGGAGGAACGAGTGCAGGCGCGGCGGTAATGCCTGATATAATGATTGTTGAGGGAGACTCAGAAACTAATCCTCGTATAAATATTGTAGACCTTGGCCCCGGTATGGGATTTTTACCTGGTGTTGTAATTGACCAGCACTTCTCACAACGCGGACGTTTAGGGCGCCTAATATCAGCACTTGCCCAACAACCAGCAGTATTAGGTTTTGGCATCGATGAAAATACCGCAATGGTAATAACAGGTGACAAAATGGAAGTAGTAGGTGAAGGTGTTATCACTGTAGTGGATGAAAACGAATTAGTCCACAACAACGTAGATGAAGTACTTCGCGATGAACCTCTTGCATTTTGCGGCGCCCGTCTTCATATATTACCGCACGGTTATAAATTTGACCTCAAAACTCACAAGCCAATTTTAGATGGTCGTTCTGTGGTAAATAACGAAGGTAATGAATTAGCTGCAAGTGTGAATTAAATAAATTATAAATACTAAAAAGTTTAGTAGATGCATCAACTGGAGAAGTAGTTAACCCTACTCCTCCTTTTTTTATACCCCTACATCTACCCATAGAAGGAATCAAATTTTTAATAATTCTAAGAATATATAATATTATTTGCACTCATATTAAGATACATGGCAAGCTCAATCGAATTCAGTCTTTTCGCTCCTCGCATCAATGGGGCAGCTTTAATTGGGTCTTTTTCTGAATGGAAAGAAACACCCATGCAAAAAGGAGAAGATGGTTATTTCAGGGTTCAAGTAAATATAGAAGACGGCACTTATCAATATAAATTTAGAGTACAAACCAAAAGTCCAAACTTTAAACCAGATGAATGGATTGATGTTATTGACCCTTATGCTACAGATGTTGATGATGAGCGTACTGTCGGTATAGTTAGAATTAAAGACGGTGAAAGAATTGTAGATACTTATGTTTGGCAGTACGATGACCAACCGTTACCTCAAAATCATGAGTTAGTAGTATATGAAATGCACGTCGCAGATTTTACAGGTGGAGAAGTTGACGAGCATAGACGTGGTAAATATGTAGATGCCATTGAGAAATTAGATTACCTTAAAGAACTAGGTATTAATGCAATTGAATTAATGCCTGTAAATGAGTACCCTGGTGATTATAGTTGGGGTTATAAAGTACGTCACTTTTTCGCGACTGAATCAAGCTATGGTTCTACAGAAGATTTAAAACGGTTTATTGATGAGTGTCACAAACGTGGTATTCGTGTATTAATGGATGGAATTTATAACCATACCGATGAAGAATGTCCATTAATGTTAATCGACCGTAATTACTGGTATTACGAACACATGCACTATCCAGAAGACCCTGATAATTACTGGGGTCCAGAGTTTAATTACAGCAATTACGATGAAAAGTTAGATGTCAAGCCAGCATGGAAATATGTTGGTGATATCGTAAAATATTGGGTAGAAGAATATCATATAGATGGAATTCGCTTTGATGCGGTGCGACAGTTAGCTGACTTTGAATTTTTGAATTGGTTAGCCACTCAAGCAAAGAAAAATTATACAGTTCACGGGGCGCCGAAACCGTTTTATAATATTGCCGAACACATTCCCGATACAAGTGATGTAACAAAGCCAGATGGTCCATTAGATGCGTGCTGGCATGAAAGTTTTCGTTATTTTGCCGTACCTACTATTTGTGGTGAAGAGTTTGATTTAGAAAATCTCAAACAAGTGTTAGACCCTAGAAGACAAGGGTATGATAGCACAGTGAACGTCATAAATTATTTGGCAACCCACGACCGAGAACATCTTTTTCGGGAATTAGGGGATAGAGGCATTTTTGATGAAGCAGCATTTACACGTGCCAAGTTAGCAGCAGTATTATTAATAACGGCAATGGGTGTGCCAATGTTGTGGATGGGAGAAGAGTTTGGAGAACACAAGCGTAAGAGTCAAACTGTTACCCAGCCCAAAAAGATAGCTTGGGCATTATTAGAACGCCAGGAAAACAAAGATTTATTTGAATACTACAAAAAATTGATTCACTTACGAGTCAATAATTCGATTCTACAATCTGATAATATCGAATTCTTCCATGAAAACCCTGATAGAAAAGTGCTAGGTTATGTGCGTTGGAATGACCAGGGAGGGCGCCTGGTAGTAATACTAAACTTTTCAGACCAAAACTTTAGCGAGTATAAAATTACTAACTTCCCCGATACTGGCACATGGCAAGATTTTATGGCAGATTGCAACGTTGAAGCAAGCTCTGAAGAAAATCAAAATGTTTTGATAACAGAGTTAAAGCCATACGAAGCAAAAGTTTTCATTAATTAACTTTGACAAATTGTAGCACAGGCCGGAAAGCCTGTGCAGTGCATATAATTTTTTTTACCATAGAGACACCACTAGAGTTTACAAAGAGAAGAGAATAAAAAATAATCAGCAGCAATATTTAACTCAAGTTATATTAAATAAAATCGGAAATTCACAACTCAAAAATCATTGGTAACCGCTTCATACTAACTATGGTACGGCGAATGTTACGAAAAAACGAGTTCGTACCATATTGAATAGCAATGTTTTAAATAAAAAAGTTAGAGATAAAATTTACCTTTAACCTCTAACCCCTTATAATCTAGAGAAAATCAAAATTCAAGTAAAATTAACAATATAAAGTCACATCTTCACCACATTTAAGCCACTACACGCAAAGTTATGTTACGAAATTTAGAAAATGAAAATAGGAACAATAAAATAGAAAACTTAAACTAGAAATATTACTCAGCAATTTGCAACACCGATTTGATAAACTTCCATTCTGATGGAACAGAGTCAAGCATTATAGAAATTTTAGTTTCCCGACTAACTAAAATTTCACCATGTATATTTGTACTGAAATCTTTACCTAAAATAAAACCTTTTTTGATTAATTTTTGAGCAACAAACATACAAACATGCTCTTTTAAGTCTAGACATACTTGTAATTCTGGAAAATTATGCCAAGTCCAATAACAAGTTTCGGGAGCAGTTTCTGCAAGTTGGAACATTGCTGCATTGAGCATGTGCGTTGCTTCCTCGCTGCCAAGTAAATGACTTAACGCTTCTTCGCAAATTTTGGCTAAATCTTTATCTTGAAGCTTTAAAACACTAACAAGTAAATTAACTGCTGTATCGAAATCTTTAAACTCTTGCTCTAAATCTTGATTATACATAACTTAGCGTCCCAATAATTAAGTGATTGATAAAAAAATAATGGGAGACAATAAGAGACTCATAATCTCCCATGTAGTACAATTCTGGTGATATGAAATACCGTTCGTAGAGCTAACCAAAGACTTGTTATTGATTAATCTCGTTAATTAGTACCTTCAGTTTCTAAATTACAGGGAAAAAGTGAAGAAGCAGTGAAGGTGACTTTTATTACTTAGTTTTTTTAGATATTGCTCCAACCTAATTTTTGAGATACTTGCTCAACTAAAGTCATGGGGTCAAAAGGTTTGGCAATAATAGCTTTTACTTCTAATTCAGCTAACTTATCTCGGTCAACATTTTTTCCTTTTGCCGTAATTAAAATAACTGGAATATGCTGCGTTTCTGGAGTTGCTCGTAAAATAGCTAAAGTACCCATACCATCTAGGTCAGGCATCATCATATCTAAAAGTATGGCATCTGGTTGTTCTGTCTTTGCTACTGCCAAACCTTCAATTCCCGAAGCAGCAGTAAAAACTTGCCAACCACCCATTGTTTGAAGCGTCAATTCTACAACTTCCCGAATATCTTCTTCGTCATCAATAATTAAAATATGTTTAACTTTCACTGCCATTATTTCCCTAGATGCGTATGAAAATGCAGCTGAATTAAATGTGTTAGTAATGGTGTTGAAGTTGCTGTATTTTAACATGTGCTGTTTATATAGATAGAGACTAAAAATATCTAAGATACATTAACCTTGTGAAACCACAAAGTAGAATACCTTAGATATAAAGAAGGAGAATATTTAGCCAACAAGAAATGAGAACACTATAAAAGAGCCATAATAGGGAATTACATCAAACTAAGCGTAATAAGAACACACAATAAACAGCTAATTTCGTTTGATTTCAAATCAGGCTATGCTAATAATAAATTTTTTAAAATTCACCTGCTCAACCTGGTATATTTTTAGACTAAGGCATAAAAGTGAAGAAGCTGTGAATAAAGATAACCAGAAACCTAGAAACCTGGTTTCTAGGGTTTTTAGTACTGCCAACCTAATACCTCCGCTACTTGGTCGGTGAGAGTCATGGGGTCAAAGGGTTTTGGAACCATTCCGGTAATGCCCAGTTCTGCAAATCGACGCTGGTCACTTGCTTGCACTTTAGCTGTAAGTAAAATAACGGGGATGTTACTAGTCAGAGAGTTTGCTTGCAACTGTTTGAAAGTTGTGATACCGTCCATTTCTGGCATCATGACATCAAGAAGGATGGCATCAGGTTGTTCTGTTTCTGCTTTTATAATTCCTTCTTTCCCAGATTCTGCGGTTAAGACCTCGAACCCACCAACCGCTTCTAGGGTTAGTTGAGCAACTTCGCGAATATCATCTTCGTCATCAATGATGAGAATGCGCTTTGCCATTACGGCGCCCTTCCTTTTTACCAGAAACTATACAATTGAGTAATCCGATAGCACGCTGTTCAAACTCTTCGGGAGTAACACGCGCTTTGGTTAAAAATAAAGTTTGCCCTAAATTTAACCTCGCGCAGTCAGCTTCAGTTAAATCTATAGCACTGTATACGACTAAGGGTACTTGATGCAAATGGTTATGATGTCGCAACCAGTCCACAACTGCAAACCCATCAACGTCGGGCAGTCCAATATCAAGGACTAATAAATAAGGTGTTAAAGATTGACTCAACTGAATAGCTTCGCGTCCATTACGAGCATGGTGAGTCTCTATACCATAACGCTCGAACATCGCAATTAGAACCTGCGCTAAGTCGATATCGTCTTCTACTATCAAAACTTTCAAATTATCATTTAAATTATCATCAGATTTTGATAACGCACGTTCGAGTGCTTCAAACAGGTTTCTTTCATTGGGTGGTTTGACTATCCAATCGTTTACTTCTGGATGGTTTGTAGCTAATTTCGCATCTGGCATAAAACCACTAAGTATAATTACAGGAATATCTTGGGTTTCTGGCTGTTGTTTTAATATAGTCAAAGCTTCCCAACCATTCATTCCTGGCATCATTAGGTTGAGAAAAATCGCATCAGGCAATGACTGTTTGGCAATTTCAATCGCTTCTAAACCCGATGCTGCCGTTATTGTTTGATAACCTCCTTCTTCCAGCATTGTTTGTATAACTGTTCGAGCTGAATAATCATCATCACACACAAGCACTGTCGGAGTATTTCTATCATTAGATAAAATAGTCGGTTTCGGCGCCACTAATACAGGTAAGGACACATAAAAACTACTGCCTTGGGATAATACGCTTTCTACCCAAATATTTCCATCATGGTGTTGCACAATACTACGACAAATTGCCAACCCTAAACCTGTACCTCCTTTTTTGCGAGAATCCGAAGCATCAACCTGTTGAAAACGCCCAAAAACTGCTTCTAACTTGTCTTCGGGTATACCGCGTCCTTGGTCTTTAACTTCAAAAATAATGTAGGTGATATTCTCTGTTTGCTCGTTACCAACTTTGGCAGTAAACGAAATTGTACTACCTGGGGGTGAAAATTTAATCGCGTTGCTAAGTAAATTGGTGAAAGTCTGAATTATCCGGTCAGCATCTGCCCACAATCTTGCTGAAACAGAATTAAGTGTTATACTTACCCCAGCTTTTTCTGCCATTGCTTGCATTACTTCTGTCGATTGAGTCATGAGTAAAGTAGCATCGCAAATTTGCTTGTTCATCATCACTTTACCCGATTCGATACGTTCAATATCGAGAATATCGTTGATGAGACGAATTAATCTATCGCTGTTATTTACGGCAATTTCTAACATTCGTTGCGCTTTTTCGGGTTGAGATTGTAAAACACCATTTGCCACCAAACCCAAAGAACCGCGAATAGACGTTAGAGGTGTGCGTAACTCATGACTGACCACCGAAACAAACTCATCTTTAAGACGTTCGACCTCGCGACGGTCGCTAATATCTTTAACAAAACAGTAATAACCAATTAATTTTTCTTGGTTACAGTCTTTAACCATCACTATTTGTCTGTCAAAAATCGAACCATCTTTACGTAATCCCCTAGCTTCGACTTCTGACTTACCTTTATTAAGCATTTCTTGGTAAGCATATGTAACTTTTTCTAAGTCTTCTGGATGGACGCTTACTTGCCATTCCCTACCAATTATTTCTTCTTGTTCATAGCCCAGCATTTCTGCATATGCGTGATTGGCGCCAACATAAAATCCACGTGTATCGATTTGAGCAATACCTTCAACGGCACTTTCTAACGCATTGCTAAGATTACGTAACTTAACTTCTGCACGTTTACGGTCTGTGACATCTTGAATTTGACTGACAAAATATAATGGTTTTCCTGTTGTATCCCAAACTAGCGAGACGCTTAGTAAAACCCATACTATGTTTCCAAGCTTGTGAAAATAACGTTTCGACAGCTGATAAGTAGAAATTTCACCTTTGAGCATTTGATGAACATAGCTCAAATCAGTATCCAAGTCATCTGGATATGTAATTGCTTGAAACGTTGTTGCCAGTAATTCTTCCTCAGAATAACCAATCATTTGACATAATGACTGATTGACTTGTAACCACTTACCTTGGAGTGAAACTAATGCCATTCCAGTTGATGCATTTGCAAATGCACCGCGAAAACGCTCTTCACTTTCTAAAAGTGCGTCTTGCGTTTGTTTACGCTCACTGATATCAAAAAGCGTACTTCGACTCATTATAAAGTTACCTGCTGCATCTTTAACAGCACTCGCGCTGACCAGAACGGGCATTTTTGTGCCATCTTTCCGAACTAATAGCAGTTCTAAATCTCTTTGAAAACCACGCTGTTTTAGTAATGAAAAACTATTTTCAAAATCGAGCGCATTCTCAGTAGTAAAATAATCAGTGATTTTTTGACCAATTACTTCTTCACGTTTACAGCCTAACCAATTAAGTTCGGTATTATTTATTTGAATAAATCTACCGTCTTTGTCTAGAGAATGATAACCACAAGGTGCATTATTATACAAATCTTCCAGTTGTGCGGTAGATTGCTGTAGCGATGCTTCTACCTTTTGCCTTTCAGTAATTTCATGGGATAGATTCAGATTAGTTTGTTCTACTTTATTAGCATATATACGTAAATTAAAAGTCATATATACTACTACAGCAATTAAAATTGCAGCTAGCGAACCGCCAACTAAAATCATATCAGTTAGAGGAGAATGCTGTCGGGCGAGGAGCGATGAAGTTGGGACCACGCGCAGGCGCCAATTTACACCATTTAAATTTACTTCAATGTAAAAGCTCCATTTATTAATAAATTCTTTACTGAGGTTCTGATAAAGTTCGTTGGTGTAAAATTCTTGGTCTTTGTCGAAAATTGCAATTGCGTACTCCTGCATCAAATTTTTATTGATAATCGCATCCAAAAAAGGTTGAGGTCGAACGACACCAACAATGAACCCATCAAAATTTTGTTCAGAGGCGCCGACTTGAGTATTTTTTTGAGTATCATTCTTTAAGAATAAAGGTATACAAATCAAAAAGCCTTTACCACCTTGAAACAAAGAAACTACGCGCGTCATAGTTGGATTACCAGTTTTTTTTGCTGTGTTCATGGCAATTTGACGATTTGATTCAAACACCAAAGCGCGGTTTTCTACTCCTTCATTACCTTTTTGGGGAACTATCCAACGTATAAAACCTAAATTATCTACCCATTCAAGTGCTTGGTATCCCTTATAATCGCGTAAATAATTTGTTGCATCGTCTTCCCACTGATGTCTAGGAGTTCCACCCCGTAACTCCCAACGTTCTGCCATTCGCTCAAGCGCATGAGTTCGAGTTTTAATTTCAGAAGTAATATCTTCGCCTATATCTACTGTCACTATTTCAACATTTCTTTTGATTTGCAGTTGTTCTTGAAATAATAAACCCTGCCATAGTAATAAATTCAGAATAAATACACAGGCGCCTACCAAAATCGATAGCCACAGTTTTCGCTCTTTAACTTTTTTTCTCGCACTTCTATTTCTCATTGCTTTTACCCTTTGCATCGGGATGTTGCCATATGGTACAGCGCCTCTAAGTTTGTGCTGTCTTGCGAATACTGAGATATACCCATATTAATAGATACCTCTACTTCTTGACTTTTATTAATATTTAATACTTTTTCCTTAATGTCCCTTATACAGTTGAATATTAAATTTTTACTATCTTCAAGTGGTGTTTTATACAAACACAATATAAATTCCGCACCAGCCCAGCGGCAAACAACTTGTTGATTAAATGTTTGTTTAAGTACTTTAGCTGTTAAAGATAATACCTGGTCGCCGATAGAATGATTATGTTTATCGTTGATTTGTTGGAGATTATTGATTTGAAGGGCAACTAAGTATAAAGCTTGGTTGTGACGTTCGGCTTCTTTGAGGAGTTGATTAATTTCGCCGATTGACTTTTGGCGGTTGGCAAGTCCGGTTAAAGGGTCAATTTGGGCAAAGTTTCGCAGCAGACGAGTTCGTTCGATACGGTTGAGGATACGCGCGACTATTTCGGGACCAACTACAGGTTTTTTAACATAATCATCGGCGCCTGCTGCAAATATTCGCAGCATAATATCTGAACTTGAATGAGCGGTGAGAAATAGGACTGGTAAACCACTGTGTATCGGGTCGTTTCGTAGTTGCTGACACAGTTCGATACCACTAATAAATGGCATTTCTACGTCTAACACGAGTAAATCTGGTGCTGTGGCGATTAGAGTATCCCAAAATTGAAGTGGGTTATCTAATGTGGTAATTTCTAATCCCCAAGGCTTTAATATCTCTGAAAGGGTTTCCAGTATATGCATATCATCATCAACAATTAGTACCCGTGCGCTACTTTGCGATTGTTGAAGCGTAGTTGTTAGTTCTGTAAAGTTATTTAAATGCCCTTGTAATGATTTATCTTTAACCTCGGCGCCTAAATTGATTGTAGAGGCTTGCTGTAACTCTTGGCGTAAGCTTACAACTAATTCTGATAAATGTAGTTTTTGCTTGTGAGATAATGATGTTACAACTTGTAACAATTGTTCGATTTCACTTGACAAACGCGAAGCAAACTCAAAGCCAAACATACCCAAAGAACCAGCCAGCTTGTGAGCATCTTGATAAGCGTTATTAATCATCTCCGAGTCTAGTACACCTTGAAGTAAAGCTGCTACTGCCAATTCGATGCTAGTGACTCGGTTACTTAACTTTTCTTGTGAGCGTTGCCAAATTGCAGAAATTTGTTGGCTCTGCTTGATGGATGGGGGATTTGATATTGTAGTTTTGCTAGAAGTGGTATTTTGAAGAGGTTTTTTTGACTTTGGCTTTTTCTTTTTTTCGTCCAACAGAGATTTTAAACGATAACCAATGCCATAAACATTTTCGATGGGGTCATTTGTAACTCCTGATAAACGAAGTTTTTGGCGTAATCCTTTCATATGCGCTCGCACCGTATCTTCTCCAGGTGTTTCTTCGAGTGACCACAAATGGTCAATAATGGCGCCACTACTAAACGTGCGTGCAGGGTTACGAAGAAATAGTTCAAGTAAACTATACTCTTTGGGAGTTAGACGTATTGATTGGTCGTTATAGGTAACTTCACAGCTTGACGGGTCTAATCGTAGATTTTCCCACTCTAGGTAAGTTCGTACTAACGTATTGCCTCGACGCAGAAGCGCGCGGATGCGAGCCGTTAACTCTTGTAAATTAAATGGTTTTGTGATATAGTCATCAGCCCCAGCATCTAAACCAATTATTTTATTATTGCTGCTGTCTTGAGCAGTCAAAAGAATAATCGGGACACTAGTACCACTAGCGCGAATTTGACGACACAAGCTAATACCGTCGAGTTTGGGAAGCATCACATCAAGAACAATCAAGTCATAATTACAAACTTGAGTAAATTCCAAACCTGATACTCCGTCAGACGTGGTATCAACCGTATGATGCGACTGAGTGAGCGTAGCAACAAGCGATTGAACAATAAGTTCGTCATCCTCTACTACTAGAATTCTCATAACTTTACGGTTCTTAGTACGTGCGTAAAAGTGGCACGTTTATACTTCGTATTTAAACTTACTTATGAACAATATACTTGCTGGATGATAAATTTAGGTTAACACTTGGCAACAAATGTAACGGATGTAACAGATAAATTTGTTGTCGGCGCCGATTTTTGGGTTTGTTTTTCCCGAAGCCAATACATTGTGATAATATTAGAAACTGCTGCATTAGCTCAAAACTGTCAATTTAAAAATATTCAATCATGGCTCTGACGCAACAGCGAAAACAAGAAATCATTACACAGTACCAAGTACACGAAACCGATACTGGGTCTTCTGATGTTCAAGTAGCAATGCTGACGGCACGCATAATGCGTCTATCAGAACACTTGCAAGGTAATAAAAAAGACCATTCATCCCGTCGTGGTTTGTTGAAGTTAATCGGTCAACGCAAGCGCCTTCTATCATATATCATGCAAGAAGACCGCGAACGTTACCAAGCTTTAATTGCTCGTCTGGGTATCCGTGGATAGAGTATAAAATGAACGCCTATGAGTGCCGAACCAGAACGTAACAACTTGCCATTTGAACCGAAAAGCAAACCAAAGAAAGCTAACAAAAAAGCAAGTGGACAGAAAGAACAACCTGTTAAACAAGCTGTTGTAAAGCAATCTGAGAAAAAAGAAAATAGAAAAGCTCCTTATAAAAAAGAGGAGATGGCTATTCCAAAAGTAGTTAGTGACCGCATGGTCAAGCGTGTAGCGGCATTTTCTGGTATTCCCACATTTTTGGGTATTGCCAGTTTAGTTGTTAGCTACTTGCTTTCTGCATACGCTCATATCAAACTGCCCCCCATCGCGGTTTTGTTGGTCAATATGGGCTTATTTGGTCTAGGAGTGTTGGGTATTACCTATGGTGTTCTTTCAGCTTCGTGGGACACTGAACATCCTGGAACTTTATTTGGGTTTAGCGAATTTAGTACCAACTGGGGACGAATGGTGGAGGGTTGGCGCGCAACTAGGCAAAAAAAGGTGTAATTTCATAGTGCTGAGTAATGAGTGCTGAGTAGTAGAGACGTGATTAATCACGTCTCTACAATAATTTTCGATAGATATAAAATCCTAGAAACCGGGTTTCGTCGTTGAAATCTGTTATGACAATGACAATTTGTCTGCGACAATGAATGCGTCGAAACCCGGTTTCTTAGTAAAAAATTTATTAAATCAGGGAAAATAACCATGATTGTAGTTATGAAAATGGGTTCCCCAGAAGCGGAAATAAACCGCATTAATGAGGAACTAACGACTTGGGGACTGACACCCGAAAAAATTGTTGGTAAACACAAAATTGTAATTGGTTTGGTTGGTGAAACTGTTGAGTTAGACCCTTTACAAATACAAGAAGTCAGTCCTTGGATAGAACAGGTGTTGCGGGTTGAGCAACCTTATAAACGTGCGAGTCGGGAATATCGTCACGGTGAGGCATCAGAAGTAATAGTTAATACTCCTGATGGTGCCGTTATTATTGGTGAAAATCATCCAATATCGGTAGTTGCGGGGCCTTGTTCGGTTGAAAACGAGGAAATGATTATTGATGTGGCGTTACGTGTAAAAGCGGCAGGCGCCAAGTTTTTGCGTGGTGGTGCATACAAACCAAGAACATCGCCTTACGCTTTTCAAGGACATGGTGAAAGTGCGCTTGAACTTTTGGCAGCAGCGCGTGCAGCGAGTGGGCTGGGAATTATTACTGAAGTGATGGATGCTGCTGACCTAGATAAAATTGTAGAGGTTGCCGATGTTATCCAAGTCGGCGCCCGTAACATGCAAAATTTCTCTTTGCTCAAAAAAGTTGGCGCCCAACCGAAGCCAGTATTATTGAAGCGAGGAATGGCGGCGACAATTGAAGACTGGTTGATGGCTGCTGAGTATATATTGGCAGCAGGAAATCCAAACGTAATTTTATGCGAACGTGGTATTCGGACTTTTGACCGTCAATATACCCGTAACACCCTTGATATATCGGTAGTACCTGTATTACGAAAGCTAACACACCTGCCAATTATGATAGACCCTAGTCATGGTACAGGCTGGTCAGAATTTGTACCTTCAATGGCAATGGCATCAATTGCAGCAGGTACAGATTCGTTAATGATAGAAGTTCACCCTAACCCGAAAAAAGCATTATCTGACGGTCCTCAATCTTTAACACCTGAAGCTTTCGACAGACTCATGCAAGAATTAGCTGTTGTTGGTAAAGCTGTTGGACGTTGGCGCCAACCTGTTGCTGCAACAGTTTAAAAAAGTTATGAGTTGTGAGTTAGGAGTTATGAGTTGAATTTGTAACTCCTAACTCCTAACTAATTATTATTATCTTCTTCTGCTGCCGAAACCGCCGGAACGAGGAACTCTCGCCGGTCTGCCGCTTCCGAAACCACTCGACGGATTTCTTCTTACTGAACTCGAATTTCCAGATGGTCGTAAAGTACTGCTACCAAAACCGGAACCTGTAGCACGACTACCAGTATTAACTCGTGGTTGAGTTCTTACTGTTGGGTTATTCGGATAATTTCTTCGTAAGTTGCCTGTGGTACGGAATGCTGTGCGATTTCTTTCTACCGCAGGAGGTGCGTTATAGCGCGTGCGATAACTCGAAACTGCATCGCCATATGTACGACCATAACCACCGTAACCAGTAATTAAACCACCTGGTTGATACGCAGGGGGTACGTAATACTGCGGTCTAAATAATAAGCTGCCAATTGCTTGACCAGCTAATGCACCCGCAAACGGCGCCCAGAAACTATTTTGCTGACGAACAACGACAGTCTCTTGCTGTCCAGTTTGAGGATTAACGCGATTTTCGGTAACGTTATGAACGTATTCAATTTTGAAATCCTCTGTCATGTATAAAGCCGGTTTGCCATTTTCGACTTTTAGGTAACTCTTCTTACCTTGCTTTATTTCGTCATCGGTCAAGCGTGCCATTTGTAAATTTTCGGTTCTATATGTTGGTGGTGTGCTGTTCAACAAAAACAGCGTGTACACACCATCACCATCGTTGTAGCTCGCTTGTTGTACTTCGTATTGACCGTCTGCAAGGTTTGCCGAAACCTGAGAAACTGAGTTTGCACTCTGGTTTCGAGCTTGTGGTGTTGCCTGTGAACTAACTTGATTAGCTCCACCACCACAACCTACGGTTGTAACACACAACGACAGCGCCAAAACAACGACTGTAAATTTACGCAAAACTTTCATGATTACATTCAGGAGCATATTATAGTCATCCCATTTTGAGCTTAACAAAATTTTACATTCTTTATTCAGTGTGGGCTACCGAACAACGTTTTTAATTTAGAAACCCGGTTTCTACGCAAAATCATCGTTTTTATTACAATATCTCAACGAAGAAACCGGGTTTCTCTTTCATTTTAAGAGCATGAGTAGCAAAAAGAAGAGGGGGTTGGTTGTAGTATTCTTGCTACCTTTTTCTGGTTAAGGTAAAATTTTGCTGCCTATATCTATATATATAGATTTCTATAATTGCATAATTTAAAATATGTTAATTCCTCAATTAGAAAGATTTTTAACGGCAAAGTTAAATGAAAATAAAAGACAAAATAGAATATATTTATTATTTTGGTTGATTTTAAGCTTGTGTTTTGCCGCTGTTTATATTGGTTTAGGAATACGGCAAGGTTTTAGTAGTGAGTATGTCATTGGAGATGATGCACGGGAATATATATCTTGGATGTATCGTTATTTAAACCCAGAGTTATTCCCTAATGATTTAATTGCCGATTATTTTCAATCTGTTACACCAATTGGATATGGTGGAATTTATCGCTTGATGATGAGTTTAGGCGTTGATGCAATTGTACTGATTAAAATTTTACCAATCGTATTAGGGTTAACTACAACAGGCTATGGGTTTGCTGTTTGTATGCAAATATTGCCAGTACCTATAGCAGGATTTTTGGCAACTTTAATATTGAATCAAAGTCTTGGTCTTCACGATGATTTATTCTCCGGTTGTCCCAGAGATTTTACTTACCCGTTATTTTTAGCATTTTTGTATTATTTAATGCGGGGTTCGGCGCCGGGAGTTATAGTAGCATTTATAATTCAAGCATTGATTTACCCAATAATAGCATTTATCGAATTGGGAATTTTGTTTTTGCGACTATGGGATTGGCAAAACATGCGTTTTCGCTTTTCGCAACAGAGGCAAAATTATATACTATTTGGGTTTGCTTTGGCTGCTGGGTTGATTACAGTTACACCTTATGCTTTGCAGTCCTCACAGTTTGGCCCAACAATTAGTGATGCAATGGCAAGAACGATGCCCGACTATTTTAGAGGTGGCAGAGTCAGTTATTATAACGATAATATTGTCAGTTTTTGGCTTGATGGTAGAGACAGTGGTCTTTTTGCTTTGCTAAACCCGGTTCAACTTTTGATTGGGCTTTTGTTACCAGTAATACTTGTATACCAGCAAAGATTTTCGACTAAGTTAAAAATAACGAATCAAGTCAAAGTATTACTACAGGTTTTTTTAGCATCTACAGTGATGTTTTTTATTGCTCATGCTTTATCATTTAAGCTGCACTTTCCCAGTCGATATACCCATCACACCTTTAAGATGGTACTTGCGATTGGTGCCGGAGTTGTGTTAAGTGTGTTGTTAGAATCTACTTTTAATTGGGTAAGACAAACGCAGTCGAATAAAAGTATTAAGCGAATTTTAATATATTTGGTTACCCCGATAATAGGCGCCGCACTAGTTTTATATCCAACGACTCTAAAAACTTTTCCCAAAACTCTATATGTAGTAGGTAGCGCACCAGCACTATATGAATTTTTACAGAAACAACCGACCAATAGTTTAGTTGCATCGTTAGCAGAAGAAGCAGATAATATACCACCTTTTGCAAAGCAATCAATTTTAGTAGGTAAAGAATATGCTTTACCTTTCCATACAAAGTATTATGCTCAGTTTAGTCAACGTATGACTGACTTGATTAATGCTCAATATAGTCAAGATATTAACCAGGTGGTTAATTTTATAGATAAATACCGTGTTAAATATTGGCTTTTAGAGCGTAATGCTTTTGAACCTGAGTATATAAGTAAAAGTACTTGGATTCAACAGTATCAACCTGCTGCAAAAATAGCTACAGGAAAGCTTTTACAAGGAAGTGATTTTGTTTTGCCTGGGTTGATAAAGTCTTGTGGTGTGGTTGAAAGTGGGGATTTGTTTTTGCTGAAGGCTGAATGTATCAAAGCTGGCAACGGATGATGAACGGATGTAACGGATAAGTGATTTTAATCAACTTTATTTTACTTGTAACTAGTAAGTCATCCGTTACATCCGTTCTATCTGTTGCTAATTAACCTATCAAATTTAAAGGGGGATTAGTTCAGGGTAATGTTGTAATAGTTGGTCGTTGGTAAGTTCATCACCGAACTGTGCGGGTGAGAAGTGTACTTGCGCTGCACGGATTTTATTTTTGTAATGTAAGCTAATTAATGCTTTTAAACCTTGTTTTAATGCTTGGATATTGGATAAGTCGGTTTCAAGCTCAGGAACTTCTCCTTCAAAAGCTGCTGTTAGCATGACAACAACGTTGCGGGTGGCAGGTGCCGATAATGGTTCGTTTGTATTTGGCGAAGTATAATCAGGTTCACTCAGGTAGCGTTGGGCAGAGTCTGTAAATAGTTCGTTGACAAAATCTCCTGCTTCCCCTTCACTCCAAAATACATCACCTTCGTTAGCTGCGGATGTCCAATATTCATCGTATTGCAGCAAACTCTCGCAAACCCTTACTAGTCCTTCACTTGTTGTTTCCATGTCGCCTTCGTTTTGCAAAACGAAGCGCGCGACATCGTTTAATGTACCTAATATTGGCGCCACTTCTGACCCGGCTAAATGTACAAACAAGCGGCAAACTACATAACGAGTCTTGCCTAGCATCCGGTTGAACATAAATACTCCTTTCAAAAATTATCTATTGACCTATATAGTGAAACCCTTTAACAAAATCAATAACTGTATTTACAGAGAAAGGTATAAATTTTACAGCTTCGTCATATTTATCATCATAAACAGCATCGCTAACATCAGAACGATTGATTAGACGCTTGCCGAAATTAGGGTGTTCATGAACTATAAGATTTTGCGAACTCGAATTTGTCAAAATCACTTGTGTAGGCGCCTGAAAGAAAGAGAGGCGCTGTGTGAGTGCAAGAATATTCTTGACCTGTTTAATTGTATCAGCTTGGTGAAGTGCTTCTTCTAGCTGTTGATTAAAAGTTTGAATACGATGGAATGGGATGGAGGCATCGTTGGATGTATCATCACTCTTCATCATCTCGACTACAGAAATTAGATTTCGCTGGGTACTTTTGGCATCTTGAAAGGGCAAAATTGCAATACAGGCTGTAGGTAATAACAATTCATCGCTATCTATTCGGAATGTAAAAACTGTTCGGCGTCTACTATTTTCTACGCTTGGTGGTTGTTTTAGCTTTAAATACTGCTGGGCAATTTGGAAGTAAGCTCCCGATATGGCAAAGTTTGCTTCATGGTCAAGTGGTTTATCAACGATAATGCTAATCGTTGGCGAAGTGGCGTTAAAAAAATCACGTGACCCTTCTGGAGTGAAATATTGAATTATCGAAGAGTCTCCTGTTGGACTTAAATCAATCCACTCGCAAATTATGCCATCTGTCTTTAATCCAAATCGAGTCGCAGCGTAAAGTTTAGCACCTGTTAATGTTGCACCCGTTAAATCAGCGCTTACCCATTCGGCTTTAATTAATTTTGCGCTCGTTAAATTCGCATGAACTAAACTGGCGCCTGTTAAATTGGCGTTACTGAGATTAGCGTTATTCAGGTTTGCACCACTCAATTTTGCACTGCTTAAATCTGCCCAACTTAGGTCTGTATCCGATAAATCTACCCAACGGAGGTTGGCGCCGCTTAAATTTGCACCACTAAGATTTGCCCGACTGAGGTTAGCTTGCCGAAGTTCAGCATCACGAAGATTGGCGCCACTTAAGTCGGTGCGACATAAATCACTATTAATTAAACTTACTTGTTCTAAATTCGCTCCTGTTAAAAAACCACCTCTAAGACAAACATCACTCATGTTTGCTCGACTTAAGTTTGCTTGTCGCAATGTCGCTTCGCGGAGGTCAGCATTTTTGAGATTCGCTTGCACTAGGTCGGCATGACTAAGATTCGCGCGAATTAATTCGGTACGAATTAGCGAAGCTTTACGAAGTATGGCATGACTGAGGTCAGCGCGAATCAGATTTGCAACATTAAGGCTAGCACCTTTAAGGTCAGCACCCATTAAATGGGCGCCGCTAAGTCTCGCAACATTTAATTTGGCGTATCTCAAATTCGCGGTATTAAGATTGGCGCCTGATAGATTAACGACACTTAAGTTTGCTTGGCTCAAGTTGACACCATTAAGCTTGGCGCCGCTTAAGTTTGCTTCGCCGAGGTCAACACCATTAAAGTCTCGCACCCCCATCGCATATTTTTCTAGGAACTCCTCTGCCTTCATTCGCGCTACCCTTAAATTGCCAACTTACTTTTTTTTTATAACTTGTGAATATCGGTATTTTAGGACTTGGATTAATTGGTGGCTCCTTGGGTTTAGATTTACGAGCTTGCGGACATCATGTAATTGGTGTGTCGCGACGTGCTTCAACTATAGAGACAGCAGTTGCCATCGGTTGTGTTGACTCTTCGTCAGTTGACATTGATGTACTTGGCGCCGCAGAGGTGGTATTTATATGTACGCCTCTTGGACTTATTGTGCCCAGTATTGAGCAATTGATAACGATATTGCCAAAATCTACTGTTTTAACGGATGTCGGCTCAGTAAAAACACCGATAGTTGAAGCAGCATCACCACTATGGCAAAACTTTGTTGGTGGTCATCCAATGGCAGGAACGGCTGATAGTGGTATTGAAGCAGCCTTAAAAAATTTATTCGTACAAAGACCATACGTGTTAACACCAACATCTGCAACACCTGCATCAGCTGTTGAGGTAGTATCCGAATTAGTAAAACAATTAAACTCCAATATTTACTACTGCGCTCCAGAACAGCACGACCGAGCGGTCAGTTGGATTTCTCATTTACCCGTAATGGTAAGTGCTTCGTTAATAGCGTCATGCATGGGAGAAACAGATAATCAAGTTTTACAACTAGCGCAAAACTTAGCAAGCTCTGGTTTTAAAGATACAAGTCGTGTTGGTGGGGGTAATCCCGAATTAGGCGTAATGATGGCAAAATATAATCGTGAAGCTTTATTAACATCAATGCATCAATATCGCCACAAGTTTGATGAAATTATTAATTTAATTGAGCAAGAAAATTGGGAGAGCTTAGAGAATATATTAAAGTCTAATCAACTTTGGCGCCCGGATTTTTTGTAAATATTAAGACGCTGGCAAAGGATATAGCGGATGTAACGGATGGGGGGATATAAATTGCTTTAAAGATATTTACACACGGGTTGATTTTAATTTGGTTGAAGAATGATTAGTTAATTGTTCTTGTGATGGTGGAATTCTAATAATAAATGTTGTGCCTTCACCCGGCGCCGAAAGGCATTGTATAGAGCCATTATGTTTTTGGGTAATTATTTGATGACAAATAGATAAACCCATACCTGTACCTTTACCGACTGGTTTAGTGGTAAAGAAAGGGTCGAATATTTTAGCTAGTGCTTCTTTAGGGATTCCAACTCCGTTATCAGAAATGCAAATAGTTATGTTATTATCGTTTGTAACTTCAGTGGCGATGTATATTGTCGGTTTATTATTTATTAAGTTGTTTACTAGTGATGCGTTGGTAATTAAAGATTTATCAAATGCATCGATTGCGTTAGTTAAAAGATTTAAAAATACTTGATTTAACTGTCCTGCATAACATTCAATTAAAGGTAAATCACCGTATTCTTTAACTACTTCAATATGGAGACGATTATTTTGTTTGAAACGATGCTCTAATATCATTAAAGAACTATCAATACCTTCGTGTATATTAACTTTTTTATACTCTGCTTCGTCCATTCGGGAAAAATTACGCAGGGAAAGGACTATTTTTTTAATACGGTCTGCCCCAATTTTGATAGATTGAAGTAATTTGGGCAAGTCCTCCATTATATATTCTAATTCGGTAGTTTCAATTTGAGGTATACTTTGATTATCTATATTTGAATGATTGAAATTTTCTTGATAAGCGGCAATTAAGTTGAATAAATATTGAACATATTCACGCGCAGGTTCAATATTTCCATATATAAAACTAATCGGGTTATTGATTTCATGTGCAATTCCTGCTACGAGTTGTCCTAAAGATGACATTTTCTCATTATGAATAAATTGGGTTTGTGTACGTTGTATTTCTTGAAGCGCATTTGCTAATTCTTGTGATTGCTGCTTTATTTTCTCTTGCGCTAGTTTTTGCTCGGTAATATCAATAAATATACCATTATGCAATACATGTCTAGATTTTTCTCCAACTGGTTCAGATTGACAGTAAATCCACTTTTGCTTACCAGAACGAGTGATAATGCGAAATTCAGAAACCCAAGGTGCATGTTGATGTACAGCAGAGTTTATAGAAAATATTAGTGAAGTAAAATCTTCTGGATGAATCAAAGGCAAAATAGGATTACTCCCTTCTGTAAGCTCTGATTCATCTAACTCAAATATCATTTGAGCTTTAGAGCTTAAATAATTAAAATGTGATTCTCCAGTTTTTAAGTCAAACTCATGCTGATAAATTGTTCCAGGTACTAAGCTATTGATATTAATCAGACGCTGTTCTCGTTCTCTCAATGCAATTTCTGCTTGCTTACGCTCGCTAATATCACGCACAACTGCTAAAAGGTGAGGTTTTCCACTATAAATACATCTACTAGCGTTAACTTCCACATCAAAATTACTACCGTCTTTACGTATATCAACAGCTTGACACCTATAATCATTCCCATTTCTCACAGTTTCGATAAATTGCTCAAATTTATGCTGGGAGTCAGGATGAATGTATGCTGTTGGTGATAATTGGATAAATTCGTCGTATGAATAACCATGCATTTTACAAGTTGCAGGATTAACTTCTACTAAATTTGCTGTTTCCATATCGAAAATTAATATTCCGTCGGTGACAGCTTCAAAAATATTACGGTATTCTATAGCTTTCTTTTCTAGTGCTTTTTTCGTTGCCATCTCGACTGTGACATCACGTGAAATACCCACAGTCATGACAACTTCGCCCTGAGCGTTGCGTACAGCAGATTTTGTGGTATTCAAGACACGAACTTTTCTATCATGTCTTAACGCGCGTTCTTTGGGAATAACTAGAGTTTGTCCTGTTTCAAAAACATACTGGTCGTCTTTTATGTATTTTTGCGTATGTTCGGGTTCATGAAAAGGTATATCAGTAATACCTTGTAACTCTTCTTTGGTCATGCCATAAAATTCACAAAATGCTTTATTCGCCCATATAATTTGTGAATCGGCGCCTTTAATTAGAACTAAGTCATTGATAGCATCTAATATTTGATGATATGTACTTTCTGTCTGGCGTAGTGCTGCTTCTAAGTGCGTTTGCTGCCTTGAGGCAGTTTCTAGCTCAGAAATGCGCGCTTGCAAAGTATTTAATTCATGAAGCAGTTCGGTAGACATAATAGCACACTCAAATATTTTTTTGCTATGAAAGCTTATTTATAGAGTGCCCAGGTTTTAAGCAAAATACACATCTGAGTGAATATTGAGTGTGGGAGTATGGGAGTGTGGGAGGGGGTTGTTTCAAATAATGAAACGACATGGGGATTTGGGCAAAGTATGGCTTAAGGTAGAAGCTAATATACTTATCGCCGTTCATACAGTCTTAATACCCGTGCAACAAAAGCTTCACAACGAGTATCTAGATTGGAAGTACTTCTTCTAAAATATATCGCTTACACCAAATGTTAAACAAAGAACCAAACGACCAATATAATAACGAAAGTAACGAATCAAATAATCAAACTCTCAACTCCAAGGGTCATCGACTCTGGGGAAGAGCTATTTTTAATCTATCCCTGGTATTAGTCGGGTCAGGTATGACGCTTGCAGGTGGTTATATTGCTGGACACCAACAAAAAGATGCATCGAACCTTGTTGTTGGGTCGGTCAAAGCTGCTTCTGCACCCATTGGGGAGGGGAATTTTGTAACCAACGTTGTAAACAAAGTTGGACCTGCGGTTGTGAGGATAGATTCTTCGCGTACCGTTAAAGCTTCGTTACCTGATGAATTCAATGACCCGTTTTTCCGTCGCTTTTTTGGCGCCCAAGGACAAATTCCTGAGCAGAAGCGAGTCGAGCGCGGTACAGGTTCAGGGTTTATACTCAGTGCAGATGGTCGCATTTTGACGAATGCCCACGTAATTGACGGTGCCGACACAGTAAAGGTAACGTTAAAAGATGGTCGTAGTTTTCAAGGCAAAGTTATTGGTAAAGACGAATTAACTGATGTTGCGGTTGTAAAGATTCAGGCAAACAACCTACCAACGGTGACAATTGGAAATTCCGACCAACTGCAAGCTGGTGAATCAGCTATTGCCATTGGCAATCCGCTTGGTTTAGATAATACAGTTACTACAGGGGTAATTAGTGCTACTGGTCGTAGTAGTAATTCAATTGGCGCCCAAGATAAGCGTGTTAGTTACATTCAAACCGATGCAGCAATTAACCCAGGTAACTCAGGTGGTCCATTGCTCAACTCTAGGGGTGAAGTTGTTGGCATGAATACCGCTATTATTCAAGGAGCGCAAGGTTTAGGATTTGCAATTCCAATTGGCACAGCACAGCGCATCTCCAACCAATTAATTGCAACAGGCAAAGTTCAACATCCTTACTTGGGTATTCAAATGCAAGCTTTAAGCCCAGAGTTAAAAGAAAATATTAACTCTGACCCAAATAGCGGTTTAAATGTTGACAGCGATAAAGGTGTTTTGATACGTCGGGTAGTTCCCAACTCTCCCGCAGCACAAGCAGGAATTCGTGCAGGAGACATTATTGAAAAACTCAATGGTCAACCCGTCGCTGATGCTGACAGCGTTCAAAAAGCTGTCGAAGATAGCAAAATCGGCACCGATTTACGTATGGATGTACGTCGCAATGGTCAAAATGTAGTTATTTCTGTTCGTCCTGGAGCTTTCCCAACTCAAGCACAACCACAATAGCAATTACCTACGGTACACTCCGTGAACGCAAGAGAATTAGATAAGTAAATCTGATATTTGGTATTAGTTTTTTATTGTCAAGTTCTCTTGCTAAATTTTTACAAAAATTTTAGTATCTTAACAAAAGAAACCCGGTTGCTGTCAGAAACCGGATTTTTAAGATTTTGAGTTGTAAATATAGTAAAAGCTTTATTGAGATTATTCAGTTTTCTCCCAATCACCTCGATTCACTCAAAGAATCGAGGTTTTTTGTGTATTTCAGAGGAACCCGGTTTCTAGGATTTGAGGTTTTTTAAGTGCTTAATTGAGCAAAATTTTATTTTTTAAAATAAATAAATCTAAATTTTACAGTATACTAATAGGGTCATAAATGATATTAAAGTGTAAAAAGACAGGGCAAAATCTGAAAGGGAGTGTAAAGATAAAATCGCTAATTCAGATATAGTGACAAGCTTAAAGCAAGAATGGCGCCTGCAACAGGAACAGCGGTACCAAACTCTAATCTACGCTTTTTGACAATCTCAAGCACAGAGATTGGAATGATGAGGGGCCACAGAATAGTAGTGATACAGCACATAACGAAAGATAATAAAGTGTCTTCTACAGACGAACTGGGGTGACGCAACGCAAATATTATCCAATTAAATAAAAAGCAGAAGGTCACTAGCACATAACTAATAACCATAATCAGTTCAGTTTTGTTCACCGTGGACTCTCCTTAAAAGAAAATGATATTGATGTCAAATAGGAGGCTAAACTAGCTGTATTGAACATATAGGCGCTTATTGAATAGATGTTAGTAGAATTCTTGAGACTAAGAAATCAGTACATTCACTTATTTTTAAATCACTATACATCAATCCACAATTATACTTGTTCATTTATTTATACTTCACTAACTTTTCGTCTAAAATTTACAAGACCAAAGTGTAAATATCATTATCTGGTTAGTTTGGGATGAAAATCGGTCAAATTATTACGTAACAAGACTTATATTGCCAAAATACTTTATATTAGCTTTATATTTCATTCAGCATAACCTGTATAATTTGTATTATTTTGTTTTCACAAAAAATAGTAATAATATGTAGTTACTGAATTCTCTCTTCGTAAATAAAGAGACTAGACAGGATGAAAATAAGAGTTATAATCGCATCCTGAGAAAGTATTAAAGATATTTTTTTCTTTGCCAGAAATTATTAGTAATGCTTATAGATGCAGTGTGCTGTTGCCTTGGTTATCAATTGCACAACATAAAAAATACTATCAAGTTAATTGCTTGATAGTATTATACAAAATCAATCATATGTCCAAGTTCTTGCCGAGCTTGAAAAAGGTTTGTAATAATGAATACTAACTATAGATTTTTTGTATTGAAAATGAACGAAGCAAGGCTACACGCGGTAATGGCGTTGACTTGACGCTCCTAAAAAGGCGCCAGTTTAATCGTGATAGTTGTTGTGGGGAAATAGGTAGGCAAGGGCGACCCAACCAGATACAGTCAGTAGACTAACTAAAAATGCAGCTAAGAACAAAGTGAACATACGATTAGCCTTGGGGATTAGGTAATGGGTAATTAGTGCCAAGCTTTGGTTCTATCTTTAAATTCTCTTTAGCACTATATTCCCAAGCTACCAATCAGATATGACATCGCTATGGCCACCTTATGTCAATAGCTTGTAGATGAGATGGTTGAAGATACTTAATATGCTGGAAGTAAAGAAAAGCGAAATGTGGTGCCAATGCCTAATTCGCTCTCAACTTCGATTTTACCCCCTTGTAATTCAACTAAGCGACGGGTAATAGCAAGCCCAATACCTGTACCTCCTGAGTTACGGTTACGTGATTTATCCGCACGCCAAAAGCGTTCAAACACATGGGGTAGGTCTTCGGTTGCAATTCCTACTCCTGTGTCTACCACTGCAATCCAGAGTTGTTCATCAAACCATGTACGTATAGAAATTGAACCGCTATAAGTATAACGAATGGCATTACCAATTAAGTTGATTAATATTTGTTCGGTGCGGTCGATGTCAGCGAGTACAAGCGGTATTGATGGCGAAGACTCTAAAAGCAAAACTGGGCCATCTTCGAGTAGCTGGTCTTTGAATCTTTGTACGAGTGATTCAAGTAACGGATATAAATCAACTGGTTTGATATTAGTTGGTAGATAACCTGCTTCTGCTTTTGAAAGTTCTTGCAAATCGTTAACTAACCTTTCCAGGCGCCTGGTTTCTTTAATCAACTGTTGGTAAACTTGCTGTTGTTCATCGATACGTCCATCAGCAAGTTCTTCTAAATACCCACGTACTACTGTAAGTGGGGTTCTAAGTTCGTGGGTCATATCGCTAACTAAATCACGGCGCCGAACCTCAACATCTTGGATACTAGCAGCCATACGATTAAAACTACTTCCCAAACGGTTAAATTCAGGAATATCTGATAGGGGTAGTCGCTCATTAAATTGTCCAGCAGCGAATTTTTGGGTGATAAACTCCATTTCGGTTAGCTGCTGCATTATTCGTAAAGAAACCCAATAACTCAATCCTCCAGCAGCACTGGCGCCAACTAGTACTGACCAAAGAGTGCTGCTTCGCCAAGCAGAATCAAAGGAATGTACCAATTCAGAGCGGATATCGTCTATATCAGTTCCTTCTCTCTGTAACCTTTCAAGATGCTGACTAAAAAAGTGTGGTGATGAAATTTTGCTAATAACCACATAACTTAATACCCCAACTATCATGACCACAAGGTGCGAGAAAAACAGACGCGATGCTAAAGGCAAAGATTTTCGCTTACGCACTTTCATTATTTTTTAATGTTTAATTTTTAATTTTTAGGGTAAAAATTCTAAGGTGCGGTATCTTCAAATTTATATCCAACTCCAACAACAGTTTTGATAAAAGTTGGATTTGCGGGGTCTGGTTCGATTTTCTTTCGCAAGCGCGCTACATGAGTATCTACAACTCGTTCATCTCCAAAGAAATTATCGCCCCAAAGCTTATCTATTAATTGACTACGGTTCCACACGCGACCAGGGTTACTGAGGAAAGTACTTAAAAGATTAAACTCTAAAGTTGTTAAATCTAGTTCTCCAACTGGTTTTGAGTCAAGCAAACGGTTAGCGGTGCGTTGCTCTAAATCAACTAAAAAATGTTTAGTGCGGTGTTCTTGTCGCTGTACAGACGATCGCATACTGCGACGTAATAGCGCCCTCACACGTGCCACAAGTTCCCTAGGGCTGAATGGTTTTGCCATGTAATCGTCGGCGCCTGTAGAAAGGCCAATTACACGGTCAATTTCTTCTGCCTTAGCAGTCAATATCATTATATATGGGTCTTTGGCGCCGGGTTTTTGGCGAATACGCGCGCAAACCTCAAGTCCATCGAGTCCAGGAATCATTAGATCCAGAATAATTAAATCGGGTGGAAGTTCTGTAAACATTCGTAACGCGGTTATGCCATCGCGACTGACACGACAAGAAAACCCTTCTTTTTCGAGAGTCAGTTGGATTAACTGAGCAATTTCTGCTTCGTCTTCAACAATTAAAATATCCATTTAAGTTTAAGGCAATTCTGTACAAGGCAGCGTCTTAAATCGCGGTTTCATTGTAATCCATAAATCTTAAATAGTCGTGTATTAAAACTAATTTTTGTTTTTCTGTTGAAGATTATGTAGATATATTGCGAAAATTTGAAGATTTTAAGTTTTTTATGGTGTAGATAAGAAATGGCGGTTAGCTTTGAAGAAAGAAATTTTGACTCACAAAAATTTTGTTACCTACTATACACCTATGAATTCTTGTCCCTGTTGTTCTGACAGACTTTTGCGACACGTCCGAAAGACTGAAGTTTACTGGTTCTGTCGTAACTGTCGCCAAGTTATGCCCGTGCTAATCTGGAAAAAACACGCATCTTCATTAGAATCTGTAAAAACTATAACCAGCTAGTCACTTAATTTAAGATGCTTCGCTTTCCAGAACAGCTTTGGCTTTGAGAAGTTGCTGACGGTGTTCGTCGCTAAGAGTTGGGTATTCCAAATCGAGTTGTTTGAGCTTGCTACAAATAATATCGGCAACTGCAAGACGTGCAAACCACTTGTGATTACTTGGGATAATATACCAAGGCGCCCAGTCAGTGCTGGTATCATTGAATACGTCCTCCACGCATCCGCTTCCATATAATCGTCCCAACATGCGCGTTCTTCAACATCGCTCATAGAAAACTTCCAATTTTTTTCAGGCAATTCAATTCGCCGCAAAAACCGCCTTTTTTGTTCAGATTTTGATATTTTTAGAAAAAATTTAAGAATAACAGTACTATTGTTTGTCAAGTATTTTTCATAATTGTTAATATCATCAAATCACTGTTTCTTCAGGTTCTAGTATATCGCTACTAACACGTAAATAAACACGCACAGCAAACTCAATATAAGACCCAAAAACAGAACATTGATGATCTAAGAATCAAACTGCGACTACAAAGTAATATGGCTCACCTTCTAGTGCAAAATATATATATGATAGGCGCCGGATTCTTTATCTTGAACACGAGCGCTCCTAGTACTTTAAAGAAAGCGTTAACGAAGTTATCCGAAGGAAAAACCAAGCTAAACAAGTTTCAGTGGCGGAATCGAAAAAGACAGTTAGGTAATAGAGTTACATGTATACGCGCATCTAAAAATGTGAAAAAGTTTTTTGATAAACAAGCACCAAAACATGCTCGCATCGCTAACATACGCAGAGACTTCTTGCAGAAAACAACAACTCTCATTAGCAAGAAATACTACATAATCCGTGTTGAGGACTTAAATGCGTCTGGTATGGTTGCCAATCACAAATTAGCAGAAGCTGTTTCGAGTTTAGGATTGTAAGAGTTTGGTAGAGCAAAATATTGAAGATGCTTCTACCTGGGCATGACACTATAGTTCCGAATAGGACAGGCAAAGATGCTTATCCTACAAGATGGTTAATTGTGTTTAGATTACGTTTGCTACTGCTGCGTATTTGGTAGCTAAATCGGCTGGCGCCATTGTTTCGTATGGTTCAAATGGTTGGTGAATCCACGGATTGTCTGCTAGGTAGTCAACGTAGTAATCTGGTTCAATTACTGAGCAGGCTTTATACCAAAGTACGGCGGTACGAATATCTTCGATTTGAGTTACGCTATATTGTTTAAGCCAAGGGACAGTTTCTTTGAGGGTAACGCCTGAGTCTACTAAATCGTCAACTAGTAGAATCCGCGAGCCTAGTGTATCGGTTGTCATTGCTAAATGTTGGGAAAAGATTAAGTTCCCCCTTTCTTGCTTGCCCGTGCCGCTGTAAGATGATGTAGCGAAAATTGCTAGGGGCTTGTCGTAAATGCGTGAGAGGATATCTCCAACTCGCAGTCCTCCGCGTGCTAGACAAATAATTTGGTTGAATTCCCAGCCAGACTGATAAATCTTAGCCGCGAGTAGTTCGATTTTTTGGTGGTAATCTGACCAAGAAACGTAAAGGTCTGGCATAAACAACCTGGTGATAGCTAATAATACTAATTGTCGAGCTTTGACTATCTTATTATGAGTGCGAAGATTTATGAAGGATTCTGATTTAGATTATATGAGGAGCAAGGCTAGTGAGAAACTCAATTTTAGTACTAAGCTAGCTTACGGTGCCGGAGATTTGGGTCCAGCGATTACTGCGAATATCTCGGTTTTTTTCTTGCTGGTTTTTTTTACTAACGTTGCGGGTATTCCGGCGGGTATGGCTGGCAGTATTTTGATGATAGGGAAAATTTGGGATGCTATAAACGACCCGTTTGTTGGATATTTAACGGATAAGACGAAATCAAAGCGATGGGGGCGCCGTTTACCTTGGTTGCTTTATGGTGCAATTCCGTTTGGAATATTTTTCTTTCTACAATGGATAGTACCACGATTTGGTAGTGGTCAGAATAATACTTGGGGTTTGTTTTGGTACTATGTGGCAATAGGGATATGTTCGCAGGTGTTTTACACGGTTGTAAATTTGCCATATACAGCAATGACACCCGAACTGACTCAAGATTATGATGAACGTACAGGCTTAAATAGTTATCGATTTGCGTTTTCGATTGGCGGTAGTATTTTCTCGCTAATATTGGCAAGAATTATTTTTGGCGCCATTCCAGACCGTCAGACGCAGTATGTTGTTCTAGCTGCTGTATGTGGAGTGATTTCTGTAGCTTCTTTATATTGGTGTGTGTTTGGAACACGCGAACGGGTTTTGGCTTTTGAAGCAAAGCGTATCCAAAACGAAGAAGAATCTGCTATTTCAATAAAAGAGCAGTTAAAAATCGTTTTTACTAATATTCCTTTTTTATATGTAATTGGTATATATCTTTTTTCCTGGCTTGCCGTACAAATCACTGCTAGCATTATTCCCTATTTCGTTGTTGAGTGTATGGGTTTGAAAGAATCTGATGTACCAACGGTAATGATAGGCGTGCAAGGTACAGCTTTACTAATGTTATTTGTATGGAGTGCTTTGAGTAAGCGTGTTGGTAAAAAAATCGTTTACTTTTCGGGGATGGCTTTGTGGATATTAGCAGCAGCAGGATTATATTTTTTACAGCCTGGTCAAATTGGGTTAATGTACGTTTTGGCGGTAATGGCAGGGTTTGGTGTTTCCACAGCATATCTCGTTCCCTGGTCAATGATTCCTGATGTGATTGAACTCGATGAACTTCAAACGGGACAGCGACGTGAGGGAATTTTCTACGGTTTTATGGTGCTGTTGCAAAAATTTGGGTTAGCATTTGGTTTATTTGTTGTGGGTTTGTCACTCGAAGCGTCTGGTTTTCAAGCAGCAACTGCTGGAAGTGGCGCCTTACCAGTTCAACCAGAATCAGCACTTCAAGCTATACGCATCGCGGTTGGTCCCCTGCCATTGGTTTCATTAATACTAGGTTTGGTTTTAACTTACTTCTACCCCATCACGCGCGAAATGCACGCTGAAATATTATTAAAGTTAAAACAGCGTCAAGAAGCAAAAGAGAATTAATATATGCCAAACCCAGAATATTGGGAACAAAAGTACCAAGAGCAAAATACTCGTTGGGATATTGGAGAAGCGGCGCCACCTTTTGTTAGTCTACTATCTTCAGGTTCGGCGCCTTTACCTGGGCGTATTGCAGTACTAGGATGCGGACGCGGTTATGATGCGGTACTATTTGCCAAACATGGCTTTGAAGTTACTGGGTTTGATTTTGCGACTTCCGCAATTGTGGAAGCAGAACAAATCGCTAAGTCAGAGAATTCTGACATTAAGTTTTTACAGCGTGATATTTTTGATTTACCTAAAGAATTTATAGGTTATTTTGACTATATTCTTGAGCATACCTGTTTTTGTGCGATTGATATAGAACGGCGCCTTTCTTATGTAGAAGTTGCAAGTTCCATACTTAAGCCACATGGTCAACTAATTGGGTTATTTTTTACACATAATCGTTCTGGTGGCCCTCCATTTGGCGCCACACCAGAGGAAATTAGAGAATATTTCCAGGATAATTTTAAGATTCATTATTTAAATCGTGTGGCTAACTCGGTGCCATCGCGTGAAGGAGAGGAGCATTTAGGGCTATTTGAGTTAATCGGTAAATGACGGTTATCTCTCTACAGGAAGCGGAAAAATACACCTTTCATGACATGAGACAAATTGCAATAATACTTAATATTCTAGAATACTAGAATATTAAATATAAGTAGCAAAAGCGCTGTAAATATTAGATGGCTACTCCCAGTTTAGACGAACTATCTGCCCAGCTAGAAAGCTCTAGCTTACGTGACCGCATGGTTGCCCTTGCAAATTTGCGCGATGTTTCTGCTGAGGAAGCAGTACCCTTGATTAAGAAGGTGTTGAATGATGAATCGCTGCAAATTCGAGCGATGGCAGTTTTTGCACTTGGTATCAAGCAAACTGCTGAATCATATCCAATTTTGGTGAATATCGTTGAAAACGACCCCGACTATAGTATTCGCGCTGATGCGGCAGGCGCCTTGGGATACTTAGAAGACAAACGCGCGTTTGAAGTGTTGGTACGGGTGTTTTATGAAGAGACTAATTGGTTAGTAAGATTTAGCGCTGCTGTGGCATTGGGTAATTTAAAAGACCCACGGGCACGTGAAACATTAATTAGTGCGTTAGATGGGCCAGAAGTAGTATTGCAACAAGCGGCAATTGCTGCGCTTGGTGAAATTAAAGATGTAACCGCAGTAGATGAAATACTTCGCTTTGCTCAAGCTGAAGATTGGTTAGTGCGTCAACGACTAGCAGAAGCTTTAGGAAATCTTCCTAGTCCAAAAAGCGTTTCAGCATTGAAATATCTTGAAAAAGACAGTCATTATCACGTTTCTGAGTCTGCTAAAATTTCTTTAAAACGTTTAGAAGAAGCAGGTTATCCAGTTTAAGATATTCCTAAAAATAAATTATCCCGTAGGATAGGTGTATTGCTTGTCCTACCATTAGATAAAACTGCTTTAAAATTCATAAATCACGCGAAAAGAAGATGAATATTCAAGACTTTTTTGAGTTAAGTGCCGGAAAATGGTTTGCCCATCGTACTGTTCAAGACTTAGGCGCCAATAAAGCAAACGAAGCTAAATCAGAAATTGTTATAGAAAAATTACCAGCAACTCACCCTGATGTAGTGAAACTTTGCGAAGTTTTGCAGGTAAACTCCAATTCTTCTGTTGTCGCAGCTAAGGTTAATTGGAATGATACAACTAAACTAAATCAAAAAAACGTAGGTACAACAGTTTTAGTTTTAGTTCCTGGCAATAGTCCTGATGAAGGTAAATTATTACGTCAGGTTAGTAACGAAGATAAACCTTCGCTGGGTCAATATAAATTAGGTGAAGACGAAGCATTATCGCTATCCTTTGAATCTGGTACAACTTCCTATGAAGAACGTTTATGGTTTGCCAGCGATAATTTGAGAATGCGCGTTAATGTCATTAAGCAAGCGGGTGGTGTAAATACTACTTCTTTCACTACCGAGATACGTATGGGTGTTCCTCCTGCTAAGGCGCCTGAAACCGCAAGTTCAGCATCTAGTTAATAAAGATGATCCCCCCAACCCCCTTAATAAGGGGGGCTAAAAATCTAAAAATAATTTTATTCTTTCTAAAAAAATAGTCTTATTCCCCCTTATTAAGGGCAGTAGGGGGGATTCATATCTCAAAATTTATACTTACCTTAAACCTTGAACTAAGCTATAAACCATGAGTGCAATTAACCCATGATGCACTTCTGCCCAGAGGTCAGGGTTTTCTAGGTAAGGGTTCATTCCCGGAAATGGAGAAAGCATATGGTGCGGTAAATTAATGATGTAGAATGACAGGCGCCATTTAAAATAATCGTAGCAACTTTACCAAATTATTAAAGACCCAAAAGTCGTACAAAGACGTTTGGTAACGGCAACACAATAAGTATTAGTAAAGCTATTGAAAGAATTCCTAAAATGTCACGTTGGTTATTAAGTTCTGTTACATCGTTTAATGCTGGCTCGTCAATTAAGGGTACAAATATCAAAATGATTGCCCACAGTAAAAATCCTGGTTGTACCAATGCCAGTAATAACAGTAAGAAACGCGCGATTTGACCAATAATAATGGCGTTTTTTTGTCCAAACATGGCGTGGATAATATGACCACCATCAAGCTGACCTACTGGTACTAAGTTTAATGCTGTTACTACTAAACCTAATAACCCAGCAAACGCAACTGGATGTAAATCAATAGCTGTTTTGGTAATTAATTGACTGCCCAAGACTAATTTTGATATTAATGCTAACAGTATTGAGTATCTGGGGTTGAGAGAATCTGGGTTAAATAATCCTGATTGTTCGGTTAGAGGAATAATCGTTGAATTTGCTAATCCCCATGCGAGTATTGGCAAAGTCGCGATAAAGCCAGCTAATGGCCCAGCTACACTGATATCAAATAATGCTTTGCGGTTAGGAACTGGACTCCGCATTTGAATAAAGGCGCCAAAAGTTCCCAAGAATAGGGGCATTGGTATAAAGTATGGTAGTGTCGCACGAATTTTGTAGCGTCTGGCTGTAATATAGTGACCTAATTCGTGAATTCCCAATATTGTTAATAATGCTAGAGCGTAAGGCAATCCTTGTAACAATATACCTGAGTTTTGTCTTAGTTGTTGTGCTTCAACTCCAGCAATTCTTGCTCCTACCAAAGTAGTTGTCATTAGGGTTGCAAATAGTAAGCCTAACGCTAATCCAGGTCGTGTTAATTTTTCTGAACTATTCTGATATTTGGCTAATTGAGTGTTAGGTACTAATACAAATATTGGTTTTCCGTTAAAACCTTCTTGAAGCATTACTAAAAAACGGTCGCCAAATTCTGCTTCGACGTTTTCTTTAATTTGTTGGTAAGCTGCTGTTGCATCTGTCCGCAGTTGACCTTTACAAATCACTGCTTGTGGTCGATATTCAATATCTTGAAGGTAATATAACGACCAAGGAAAACAATTTCTTAATTGAGCTTCTTCGCCTGGTTTAATTGGACGTACTGATACAGACGATTCTGCTACTTGATGAATAGCTAATTGAGGTTGAGGTGTTGCTGATTCAGTTTGGGTGACTTCACTCGGACGGCGCCCTATTTGAAATAATACCCAGTATAAAATAGGGCTAATTACCAAAGGAGCAATCATTAATGCCCTAGGTGGACGGACTTGTACACCATACACAGCAGACCATGCAGTCCATATGAGTGGTGGTGCCATTAGTACCAACCATAGCAGCCAAACGGGTGTTCTGGTGATTCGAGCAACACTCCGCTGCACCATGAAATAAGTAATTATTCCCAGTAAAACGAGAAACCAAAATGTCATCTTATTTTTATATATTTTGAATCGTTATAACCTGATAAAAGCAACATTTACACAAACACTCCTCTTAAATAAGTTCTTCCCATGTCTCAAGAGAATCAAGACAAAAACCAAACAGTCAAGCAACCACGGGTTATACTCGATACCATTTATGCCTTTGCACCGAATCGGGACACTTTGGGAGGAACTGCTTACCTCATTGTAAGAAATGAAGGTAACATATTAGTCGATTGTCCAGCCTGGGATGATACAAACCAGGATTTTATCAAAGCACATGGTGGGGTACGTTGGCTATTTATTACTCACCGCACAGCGATTGGTAAAACTGCTGAACTAAAACTTGCGCTTAACTGCGAAGTCATTATTCAAGAACAAGAAGCTTATTTGTTACCTGAAGTAGAATTAACTACTTTTAATCAAGATTTAAGCTTGGACTCAAGCTTACAGTTGTTTTGGACACCTGGACATTCTCCTGGTTCCTCTTGTCTCTACTATAGCGATTTTGGAGGGATATTATTTTCTGGGCGCCATATACTTCCTGACGGTTCGGGTAAACCAATGCCATTGCGAACCGCTAAAACTTTTCATTGGAAACGTCAGATCAAAAGTTTACAGTTACTATTGGAACGTTTCTCCCCTGATACGCTGCAATACTTATGTCCCGGTGCAAATACAGGGTTCCTTCGAGGTAAACGAATTATCGATAATGCCTACAATCGGTTAAAAGTTATGAGTTATGAGTAAGGTGGGCAGTGCCCACCCTACAGTTTATGCTGCTCCTACGACGACGTTTTGTTGTTGTAGAAGTAATAGCGCAGCTTGGTATTGAGCATCGTCCTTGGTTGCTACTTGGTCGCGTGTTAAGGGTTCAGAACTCACTACCTTGTCAGGTTTTATACCAATTTTATTAATATCGTGATGTTGCGGTGTTTCGTATTTGGCAATAGTTACTGCCAACCCGGAACCGTCGGAAAGTTCAAATAGTGATTGAATTAAGCCTTTTCCAAAGGTTGTTTCACCTACTAGTGTTGCTCGACCGTTGTCTTGTAAGGCGCCTGCTAAAATTTCGCTAGCACTGGCTGTACCCTGATTGACTAGAATAACTAATGGGTCGTTAGTTAAAGCCGAGCCAAATGCTTCAAAACTTCCTTGGATGCCTTGACGATTAACTGTATAAACAATCGTACCCTCTGGAAGCCAAAGACGCGCTATTTCGACTCCTGCTTGCAGTAAACCACCTGGATTATTTCTCAAATCGAGTATGTACGAGTCGGCGCCTTTTTTCTCTAAACTATTAATAGCGTGTGCTAACTCCATTGGGGCATTAGCATTAAACTGAGTTAAGCGCAAATAACCTACTGACTTACCAAGTTCTGTTTTGTGTAGTTGGGCAATAACTGGGTTGAGTTCAATGCGTGAGCGTGTTAGCTGTATTTCACGGTTTGGGGCGCCTTCACGCTCAATAACGAGCGTTACAATGCTACCGTTTGGTCCGCGCATCCTAGCTGCGGCTTCATCAAGAGTTAATTTTTCTGTTGAAATACCCTCAATGGTAACGATACGGTCGCGTGGTTGAATGCCAGCTTTTTCTGCTGGTGAACCCGCTATTGGCGCCACAACTTCTAATTTACCTGTTTCAGGATTGAGCGCTATTTGCAATCCAACTCCTGTTAACTCCCCAGAAGTGTTGACCTGTAGGCTACGATATTGCTCTGGGTCTAAAAAACGAGTGAAAGGGTCATCTAGACTCTTGAGCATCGTCTGAATAGCTGCGTATGTAGCTTGCTGGTTTTGGAGGGGCTTTTCTAAGATTTTCTGCCGAACGGATGCCCAATTTTGATGATTAAAGCTATCATCAAGATAAGTACGGTTGACAATTCGCCAAACTTCTGATACGAGTTTTTGCTCGTCAGTCAATGCTGTTGCACTTTGACAGAAGCTAAAAGTAAGAACCAACGCCATTAGCAGCGATAATACCACCCGAAAAGTTTTCTTTTGCATTTTGACCATTAGAAGCAACACGTTTAACTCAATTGCTAAATTAATCGCGCGGAGAAGTGCGGATTTGATGAAATATGTCTCTCGACTATGTTACTTTTTTTATAGGAGCGGTGCATTTTCTCATCAAACGGGCGACCAGTTGATGTGGTTCATCCTTCTTCATAAACGCTAAAATTTACTTTGTGTCTATCATCCTCCGAGATTGGGTGCAAAGTACGCCATAATACGAACAAACTTTGAAGAGTGTTAAGTTTAGTAAAGAGTCTTAGCACGATTGGGCGCCAAGACAACAAGCGAACCTCTATAAGCCAATATCCCATGCAGTGATGTTTGGGAACTTTATCACAGTAAGTATCGATTTTTAGGAACTAGAGATTGTATGGCTAACGTTTACGACTGGTTTGAGGAGCGCTTGGAGATTCAAGCAATTGCTGAAGACGTAACCAGCAAGTATGTACCTCCTCACGTAAATATTTTTTATTGTCTGGGTGGAATTACCCTGACATGCTTCCTTATTCAGTTTGCAACTGGATTTGCGATGACTTTTTACTACAGACCAACCGTTGCCGAAGCTTATACTTCTGTACAGCACATCATGAACGATGTGAACTTTGGTTGGTTAATTCGCTCCATTCACCGCTGGTCTGCCAGCATGATGGTGCTGATGATGATTCTCCACACTTTCCGAGTTTACTTAACAGGTGGTTTTAAAAAGCCTCGCGAATTGACTTGGGTCAGTGGTGTAATTTTGGCAGTAATCACAGTTTCATTTGGTGTAACTGGTTACTCGTTGCCTTGGGACCAAGTTGGTTACTGGGCTGTAAAAATCGTTAGTGGTGTACCTGAAGCTATTCCTGTAGTTGGCGTTTTAATCGCTGATTTACTTCGTGGTGGTGCCAGCGTTGGACAAGCTACTTTAACCCGTTATTACAGCGCTCATACATTTGTATTACCTTGGTTAATTGCAGTATTCATGCTGTTCCACTTCTTGATGATTCGCAAGCAAGGTATTTCAGGTCCGCTGTAAGAACGAGCGTATTTTTTTCGCTCGTTACACTGGATGCAACATTAGTTGCACCTAATCAACGCCAAATAAATGCTTTAACTCAAACAGTAACGCAGGAGAGCATATCTAAAATGGGAACACAAAAGAAACCTGACCTCTCAGACCCAACTTTAAGAGCCAAGCTGGCAAAAGGCATGGGTCACAACTATTACGGTGAACCTGCATGGCCTAATGACCTACTGTATATTTTCCCAGTAGTAATCATGGGTTCGTTTGCTTGCATCGTAGCACTCTCAGTTCTTGACCCCGCGATGACTGGTGAACCTGCAAATCCTTTTGCAACACCTTTGGAAATTTTACCAGAGTGGTATTTGTACCCTGTATTCCAAATTCTACGCACGGTTCCTAACAAACTTATCGGCGTATTCTTAATGGCTGCGGTACCACTGGGTCTTATACTCGTTCCTTTTATTGAGAACGTTAATAAATTCCAAAATCCATTTCGTCGTCCTGTTGCTACCGCTGTATTCTTGTTCGGTACTTTGGTAACAATCTGGCTTGGTATTGGCGCCACCTTCCCAATCGACAAGTCTTTGACTTTAGGATTGTTCTAAGCCAATAGCCTTATAATGGTTTTCTAACGGTTTGACGCCTGTGAGTTTCGTTATTGTGGGATAATTCCACAGAGCGAAATGAGCGCAGGCGTCATGTATTCTGTGGAAAATGTCGTCAATATGAAGCAAAATAATAAGAATCGGTAAGATTTGCCTCAATAAATTTGACATTAGTTTCAATCATTTAGTATAAAATCTGTACATCACGATCCTAACTGAAAATAACGATTAACCTGCATAGTGTTTAAGTCAAGGTCAATGCTAGGCATGGAGCAGCAAGACCATCTGACGGTAAAGAGCGAACTAAAGCTTCTAAACCAAGTACAACAATGGTTTGAACAATTTTGTCTGAAGTACCTATCGCCAGGAGGTTGGTCTGAAAGCCAACTTTACCGTCTTAATCTCGCGTTGGCAGAAGGTTTTACGAACGCTGTTCGTCATGCTCACCACGCTTTACCACCAGAGACAACTATTGATATTGATGTTTGTTTGTTTCTTGACCGACTCGAAATTAGAATTTGGGACCGGGGTAAACCTTTTAACCCTGATGCGATTAGGGAACCGGAACCAGGTACTCTTCAAGTTGGAGGTTATGGTTGGTTTTTACTACGACGTTTGGCTGACCGTGTTGTTTACGAACGCACGCTCGACGGTCGAAATTGTTTGCTCATAGTTAAATACGCTTTAATCGGTCAATAATCAACGTCAACGAATCATGACAAGACTCGGCGCCTCACTTACAGCACAGCAAATTTGAAGAGTAAATTTTGAATGAATTTGTATAAAATTAAATCAATAATTACGTAAACGCCGCATTTCTAGTTGCGGTTTTTTTTTGCTATGATTTGAAAAATTATATATGTTAAGTAAAATTTGTGTCAAAATTAAGAAAATATTCAGGATAAATACTTAAATTTAGGGTGCGTACCATTTTAGTATTACAAACGAACCCTTTTATATATAAACCAAATGCTAAAAACAAGTTATAGAAAAATAAACGATTTAGCTGTGAACAAAATCGAAGCAGCAAGTCACGTATTTGTATTTTTAGAAATTTTTGCCCGTGAGGGTGGGATTCAATCTTATGTAAAAGATGTGTTTCGCTCTTATACAGACAAGAACGAAGCAATTCGTGCAGAAGTATTTTTGCTACGGGATGCTGCTAATTGCGTGAATAACTTTGAATCTGCGAACTTACGGTTTCGTTACTTCAAAACGAATTGGCCTCAAATCGACAGAATACGAATGGCAGCAGCATTATTTTTGCATTTGCTGCTTCATCGACCAAAGCATGTTTATTGTGGACACGTTAATCTTGCGAGTTTAATTGGAATATTTTGTAATTTTTTAGGTATTCCTTACACGGTGATGACACATGGTAAAGAAGTTTGGCAACCTTTACCAGCACTCACAGTTAAAAGTTTACAAAAAGCAAGTTCGATTTGGACAGTAAGCCATTATACCCGTGACCAAATTGTAAATGGTGCGTCGAAGCTAGACGCACAAAAAATAAAAATATTGCCTTGTGCAGTAAATAATAATTATTTTACGCCGGGAGTAAAATCAGCGGCACTTGTAGAACGTTATGGCTTGAAGGATGCTAGGGTGTTGATGACCGTGGCAAGACTATGGTCGGGAGACCGATATAAGGGAGTAGATATAACAATACAAGCTTTACCTGAAATCGCTAAAGTTTTTCCAGACGTAAAATATTTAGTGATTGGTCGAGGTGATGACCAACCAAGATTAGCGTCTTTAGCAGTAGATTGTGGTGTAGAAGAACGTGTGGTGTTTGCCGGGTTTGTAGCAAATGAAGAATTAGTTGAGCATTATCGTTTGGCTGATGCCTATGTTATGCCTTCGCAAGAAGGATTTGGTATTGTGTACTTAGAAGCAATGGCTTGTGGTGTGCCTGTTGTAGCAGGTGATGCTGATGGTTCTGCTGACCCACTTCAAAATGGTAGGCTTGGTTGGCGTGTTCCACATCGTGATGTTAAAGCGGTAGCAATAGCTTGTATAGAAATACTTAAGGGTGATGACCAACGATGTAATGGTGAGTGGTTACGTGAACAGGTTGTATCACACTTTGGTATTGATGCTTTTAGCGCGCGACTCAGAAAACAGTTTTAATGTTTTTACCACTATTCTATAACGGATTATAACTTCGCTTCTTCAAAATCGTTATCCTAGGAAGAGAACAAAAAAGAAGTTTGAATTCATAAGTTTGACAATGAGCTTTAAATCCCCCCAGTATCAATTATCGAATCTCCGTCCTGTACTTACTCTAGTGGCTATTGCTTGGTTACTAGGGTCACTAGGGTTGAGTTGGTTGGTTAATTCAGTCTTAATTATCGTTGGATTGCTGCTTGTGGCGCCAGCTATTGCTTTTTTTGGCTTTCAGTGGTGGCTGAAACGAAGCTTGGTAGCAGATAAATGCCCAGTATGTCAATTTGAATTTACAGGATTAAATAATACACAATTACAGTGTCCGAACTGCGGAGAAGGATTATCGGTGGAAAATTCACATTTTCATCGCATAACTCCCGCAGGTACCATCGATGTTACCGCAGTTGAAGTACCTACGAAATTACTCGAAGAATAGTTATTTTGGATGATAAATGTAGGTATTTTTAACAATTGACAGCTTAGTCTTGTTAAACAGTTGTCAATTGATTATTTCTTCTGTTGCGAAATCGAGAGCGTATAGTTATACTGTCCCTGAGATAATTCACCTACATATAGCGAGTAACTACCAGCTTGCCAAAACCCTGTAATTTCGGGCTTCTTGCCTGAGTAATTATCAGGTAGTACACAAAAACGACCCCCAGGTCCATCAATTAGTAATGTTGGTTGTCCGGAACCTTCGACTGTTAACCGTAAATACGGTAATGACTCAGTGACTTGGATAACCTGATTTGGAGTAGGTGCAATATTACCGCAGTTACCTTTGTTAGAACCTCCTGATTTACCCGTTAGGGTGAGAGGGTCTGGTTTGAAATTGGGACTGATTTTTACTTGCTCTGCTGTTGCTTGTTTGGCAACGGTGAGACACAAACTCATCGCTAAAGCAGCTGGAACAAGCCTAAATAGTAAACCTATATTCATTTTAATAATGCCCGCCTTCATAAAGCGCACGAGCGATAAAGTGTTGATAAAAACTAATTTTATAGACGAAGGCAACTATTAAGAGGTTCCAATCGTCCCACGTAAAGATTAGTTATATGTTGAGAAATATTAAGTTGTAACTCGTTCGCTATTAACTATTGAATAGCCTTTAATTTATAAAGGTTGTGATTGCTTAAAAATTTCAGAATAAAGGAAATATTTATGACAACCCCAATTGTGAGGAGAGGGACAAACGAGAATAAGCCACGAGAGTCTGGCAAACAGGCAAATGTAATGTCTTTAAAAAAAAGGCGCCTTGCAGCTTGGGCAGCAGAAGTGGCTATTGTGTTTGTAAGTGGGTTGATACCGTATGGAATAGGGGCTTTTGCGAATACAAGAAGCGAATTTAGCAGAGTACCGTTGAATCCGGTAATTGGAGTAATTGAGCGTGAAGTTTCGCGTCCTTTAGCATTGCCTGTGAGCTATGGAAATCGAAACGTTTCATTACCCACAAATATTTTGTGGACGATTGCTGCAATTGCACCTTTAACGCTTTCGTGTTGGCAGTTATATTTACTCGCAAAGACAGGCAGTACTATTCCCAAGCGTTGGTTTGCAGTGCGGGTTGTTTCTGAACAAGGAACACCACCGGGTTTGGCGCCTATTTTAGTACGCGAAGGAATTGGGCGTTGGGGTGTACCAATGTCTGTTGCTTATATATTATGGCGTTATAGTCCAGCGTTTCCCAATTTAGTAATTTTAACTGGTTTAGCTGGGATTGCAATATTAAGCGAAGCAACAGGATTTTCTTTAAAGCGTAATCGTCGTGCGTTCCACGACCAGATTGCAGGGACTTATACAATTGACGCAACAAAACCCTTTATACCACCAAACACTGGCTTAAAGCAATCTAGGGAACAGTGGAACGAATCAGATGAAGAAGCTGCAATTGCCTCAGTGGTAATGTCTCCAGACACAATTCGACGCTCAGGACTATGGCGTTGGATGGTTTCCAACCCTAGTATTACTCTGTTTAGCATTGCGCTAGTGAGTATGACTGCGGTTTTAGGGACATTAGTAGGTACCCAAGTATATATTCAGTCGCAAGAAAATTATCGAACGACCGAAGAAGGTAATCGTAAGCAGTTTATCGATTTAGAGAAACGTTTGAAAGCAAGTTCCAATGCCAGTGTTGATGAGCGTCAAAGTACCATCATGACGATGGGCACTTTAAATTACTCGCAAGCTACACAGTTTTTAGTAGATTTGTTGGCAGAAGAGAAAAACCCAATTCTTCTTAATACAATTCAGCAAGCTTTAGTTAATGTTGGTGCTGATGCGATTCCTTATTTAAAGCGTAAAAATTTACAACTTGCAACTGGAGTTGATACAAGTTCTGGAAACGAACAATTGAAAAACCAACAGGAGTTACAAGTTAACCAGCAAGCGATTAACAAAATTGTCGGAACTTATAGTGGTCAATTAGTTAACGTTGATTTAAGCCGTTCTAAGTTATCACAAACAGTTTCTAGTCCAACCGCTTTCTTTAATTTGGTACTTGACAAAACAAATTTGTGGGGCATCAATTTTAGAGGCGCCAATCTGAATCAAGCTAGTTTTAAAAACACTCGTTTTCGGGGTCCAGGCCCAGATGGTCGCTGGGATACATATGATGACTGGACAGCGGATTTGCGGTTTACGTCTATGAAGCAGGCAAATTTTACCGAAGCTAACTTAAGTCGGGTTTTGTTAAATAGAAGCGACTTGAGTGGTGCCACTCTCAACAAAGCTAATTTATCTTCCGCGCGGTTATTAAGTGCCAATCTTAGCAGCGCTCAACTTGTAGGCGCCGATTTGCGCGGTGCTATTTTAGAAAATGCTAGCCTTACAGGTGCTGATATTGGCGAAGCTAAATTGAATGATGCCGAAATGTTTGGCGCCCAACTAGGCAGGTCAATTGCAATTGGCACCCAATTATCTTATGCCAACTTAACCAAAACGAACTGGCAAGCAGCAGATTTATCAGGTGCTTATTTAGACCATGCAAATTTAAGTAGTGCAAATTTGAATGCGACTAGGTTGACAAACGTAATATTGCGAAAAGCGAACTTAGAAAATGCGAGTTTGCGAAATGCCGATTTGAGTCTAGCAGACTTACAAGGTGCAAACGTAGCAGGCGCCGATTTTCAAGGAGCAATTTTATCTAGTTCCGGTCAAGACCCTTCTGAGCAATTTGTACAGAAACCTCAAATAGGTGTTCAGTCAGCAGTAGTAAAAGGTGTTGATTTTAGCCAAGCCAGAAATCTAGATGCCAAGCAATTAGCCTACATTTGTACTCAAGGCGGCATTCATCCACGATGCCCGTAATGTTATAAATGAAGAATGGGGAAAGGGTAGAGTAAGAAAAATAACCCTTTACCCCTAATTCAAAATTATGTGAGGAGTAGGGCAATGAGGCATCTTAAGTATTTGACATCACTTGTATTCGCTGGTTCGATATTGGGATTGACGCAGTTTGCTCAACCCGCTTCTGCACAAGTTGCATATGGAAGTTATGTAGGTGTTGGACCTGCTGTTGGTCTTTCGGATGGTATCCAAGTAGGAGGAGTTTTAGCAGCGCGTTATAAGTTGTTAGAAACACCAATATCATTTCGCGCACAAGCTTTGATAGGTCAAAGTACAGCAGTTGTACCTACAGTATCTTATGATATTCCTTTGAACTGGCAAACTGATGCTTATATAGGCGCCGGGTTAGTACTTGCTGGTGGTAGTGACCCTTCTCCTGTTGGTAACAAAATTAGCTTTGCGCTGCAACCTGGTGTTGATTACATGGTTCCCAATAGTAATACAGTAATTTTTGGTAATGCGATTATTGCATTTGATGCTTACCGTGATGGTGGTGGTACTGCACTGTCGTTACAAGGTGGTGTTGGTTTACGATTTTAATTCACAAATTAATACAGGTTATGATATTACAGTTGTAGAGACGTGACATGTCACGTCTCTACATTACATTTGTTGGTTTGATTATTGGTTGTGTTAATGAATGATTATTTTTTGGTAGCTGGTAGCATAGAAGAGTGGGCGACAGTTTTTACATACTTGGCTTTAACGGTGTTTGTGATTGGTGCCATATTTATAGCAGGCAAAAAATAAGATTATAGTCTTTAACCATTAGATAGATTTTTATATCGAAGTAGTAGTACTAGAGGTAGATTATCTAGCGTGTAAAGCATCTTAAAATATTAAACAATTATCAGCATAAAGTATAACTTATGATGGAGGCGAAACCAGTTAGTCCTAATAAGCTCTTCTCAGAAGAAGGTGAAATGGTGGGGCTTGTGCAGAATATGGATTGGGCTGCAACACCACTCGGTTCAAAGGAAAACTGGCCACAAAGTTTACGAACTGCTGTAGATATTTGTTTGTATTCACGGTTCCCAATGGTGATTTGGTGGGGACGAGAACTTGTTTTAATATACAACGATGCTTGGCGCCCTGTTCTTGGTCCAATTAAGCACCCCAAAGCATTAGGCAAACCTGGATACGAAATGTGGCAAGAAGCTTGGGAGATTATTGGAGCGCAACTCAACGGTGTATTAAATACAGGGCAAGCTACATGGTCTGATGATTTATACCTACCCATAAATCGGTTTGGTTTTATCGAAGAATGTTATTTTACTTATTCTTATAGTCCTATTCTTATAGAAACGGGAGAAGTTGGAGGAGTATTTACTGCTGTTACGGAAACTACCGAGCGTGTAATTGGCGAGCGACATTTACGAACATTACGCGAACTTGGCGCCAACACATCCAAAGCAAAAACTGTTGAGGAAGCTTGTAACTTCGCTGTTACTACTTTATCTCATAATCCTCACGACATTCCTTTTGCTTTATTATATTTAGTAGAAGAAACTGAAACATTATTATTCGCGCGTCTTGTTGGTACGGTAGGAATTGAGACGGGATGTGATGCAAGTCCAACACAAGTAGATTTAACACAAAATCAAAGCAGTGATGTTTGGAACCTTGCAGAAGTTTGCCAAACTTGCGAAGCGCTAATTATAGATGATTTAACATTTAAATTTGATGCAATACCTTCGAGTGTCTGGAGTACACCGCCGAATTCCTGTATTGTAATGCCAATTGCTCAATCGGGACAAAAAAAGCAGCTAGCTGGATTGCTAGTTATGGGTATTAGTCCCCAGCGTAGTATGGATGACACTTACCAAAGATTTTTTGAATTAGTAGCTAACAATGTAGCAACTGCAATTGCCAACGCTTCGGCATATGAAGCAGAAAAGAGACGCGCGGAAGTGTTAGCAGAATTAGATAAAGCTAAAACAACTTTTTTTAGTAATGTTAGTCATGAATTCCGAACTCCACTGACATTAATGCTATCTCCATTAGAAGACATGGTGGCAGAAGATGCAGAACTTACGCAACAGCAAAGACAAATATTAGAATTAGTTCATCGTAATGGCTTGCGTTTACTGAAACTCGTTAATACGCTGCTTGATTTTTCTCGTATTGAAGCAGGACGAGTACAAGCAGTGTATGACAAAACTGACTTAGCAACGCTGACAAGAGAATTAGCAAGTGTATTTCGTTCTGCTATTGAAAAAGCGGGACTACAGCTAATAATTAATTGCCCACAATACATTGAAGCATATGTAGACCAACAAATGTGGGAAAAAGTAGTTTTAAACTTGATTTCTAATGCCTTCAAATTTACTTTTGTAGGAGAAATTGAAGTTGCGCTGCACGCTATTGGTGACAATATTGAACTAAAAGTACGCGATACAGGCATTGGTATTCCAACTACAGAACTGCCACATTTATTTGAGCGATTTTACCGTGTTGAAGGCGCCAAAGGACGTTCCTTAGAAGGGTCAGGAATTGGCCTATCACTAGTACAAGAATTAGTCAAGCTGCACGGTGGCGATATTCATGTAGAAAGCATTGTAAATAAAGGCACTTGTTTTACAGTATCAATCAAGAGAGGATATGCCCATCTACCTGCTGACCGTATCGGTGCAATTAGTACACTTGCCTCAACTGCTTTAGGCGCCACTCCTTATGTAGAGGAAGCTTTACGCTGGCTACCTCAAACAGTGGAAAGTGCTGATTTGAAAGTGCTGAGTCAACTACAAACCACTCATACAGACGTGATTAATCGTAGAGACGTGATTAATAAGAGCGGGAAAACCTCCGGTTTACACGTCTCTACTCTTCGCATTTTGCTTGCTGATGATAATACAGATATGCGTGAATATGTCAAGCGTTTATTAGAAGAAAATTATATAGTAGAAGCTGTAGGAGATGGGATAGAGGCTTTAACTGCGATTCGTCAACAAGTTCCTGATTTAGTTCTGACAGATATAATGATGCCGCGACTCGATGGTTTTGGGTTATTGCGAGAACTAAGAGCAAACTCTGATACTACAGATATTCCAATTATTATGCTATCAGCGCGTGCGGGTGAAGAGTCGCGCGTTGAAGGTATGGAAGCTGGAGCAGATGATTATTTAGTGAAGCCATTCTCAGCTCGTGAATTAAGAGTGCGCGTTGCAGCAACTTTGAAATTAGCTCAGTTACGCAAAGAAGCATTAATACGTGAACAAGCATTACGTCAACAAAGTGAAGAGACTTATAACCAGCTAATATCCCTTCTAGAAAATATGAGCGACGCATATATTGCTCTAGACAAAGACTGGCGAGTAGTTTATCAAAATGCAGCAGCCGAGCGCATCAATGGTAAATCCCGCACAGAGGTACTAGGTAAAACTCACTGGGAGGAATGGGCGCCTTCGGTTGGTACAAATGTTGAATATCAGTATCGGTGGGCAATGGAACATCAAGTTCCAGTCCACTTTGAACACCGTTATTATGTGCCATCTGTATACGATGTCTGGCTAGAAATTCATGCTTATCCTAGCGAGAGTGGGTTAAGTATTTTTTATCGAGATATTACCGAGCGTAAGCAAGCAGAACAGGAACGCGAACGTTTATTGCAACAAGAGCAAGCAGCACGCGCGGATGCTGAAGCAGCAAACCGAATTAAAGATGAATTTTTAGCAGTATTATCTCACGAGTTGCGCTCTCCTCTCAACCCAATTCTTGGTTGGGCAAAATTATTACAAACCCGTAAATTTGACGAAGCAGCTTTAAAAAGTGCGCTTTCAACAATTGAACGTAATGCCAAGTTACAAGCGCAGCTTATCGAAGACTTGCTTGATGTTTCACGAATTTTACAAGGTAAACTCAGCCTGAATATGGTTAGTGTTAACTTGATACCTGTTATTGAGGCAGCACTCGAAACCGTGCGTTTAGCAGCAGAAGCTAAAAATATTCACATTCAGACGCAGTTTGACTCAATTGGACAAGTTCTAGGTGATGCTGGACGTTTGCAACAAATTATTTGGAACCTTTTATCAAATGCCGTCAAATTCACGCCTCAATCTGGACAAATTAAAATTTGTTTGGAATCTGTAAATAAGCAAGCTCAAATTTCAGTTAGCGATAATGGTAAAGGTATTAGTGCAGACTTTTTACCTTATGTATTTGAACACTTCCGTCAAGAAGATAGTGCCACAACCCGAAAATTTGGCGGTCTGGGACTAGGGTTAGCAATTGTTAAGTATTTAGTTGAATTGCATGGTGGAACAGTTAAGGCAGAAAGTCTGGGTGAAGGTCAAGGCGCCACTTTTATAGTTAAATTACCCGTGATACAAAATTTAACAGAAACTAAAGAAATGAACATGAACTTATTAGATACTCCTTTAAATACCCTGCCTCTTGCAGGTAAAAGTATTCTGATTGTGGATGACGATGCAGATAATCTCGAATTTTTTAGCTTTATTTTAGAAGAGTATGGAGCTACTGTTACAACAGTGGCATCAGGAGCCGAAGCTTTACAATTACTATCACATTCTCAGCCCGATATTTTACTTAGCGATATTGGCATGGCAGAAATGGATGGGTATATGTTAATACAAGAAATACGGACTAGGGAAAAAGAGAAAAATATACAAGAAATACCAGCAATTGCATTAACAGCTTATGCGGGTGAAATAAATCAGCAGCAAGCATTAACAGCAGGTTTTCAGCATCACATCGCTAAACCTGTTGACTCAGAAGAATTACTAGAAGCTATTTGTAAATTACTATCTTGATATATTTAAGTTTTGTTAATACAACTGGTACTACTGGTTTACGGTTAACCAGTAGTACTGTTTGATATGTTTACTTGATAGGCGCCTTTCTGGTAGTACTACTGGTTGAGGATATGTTGGGTTACCTCACATCTTGCACCATTCTCAATAAGCTTAAAGAAACCGGGCTTCTGTACGAAAAATCAACGTTTTATAGCAAAGTTTTTGTCAAGAAGCCCGGTTTCTAGGCCTGGTGCAAGATGTGGGTTACGCAAAGCCTCCAACGCCACTTCGCTCAACCAGGGAAACCCTGGCACGCGAGTGGCTCCCCAACCTACAATTTCAAGCAGTAGTACTCGAAAATATTATGATTACTTTCGATTTCCAAGGAACAAAAGTATTAGTTACAGGTGCCTCGCGGGGAATAGGTGAAGCAATAGTAACAGGTTTTGCTGGGGGTGGCGCCCGTGTAGCAGTTCACTATCATCAGCAGCATGATGTTGCTGAAAGTGTGTGTAATTCTTTAGAAGGTACGGGACATATTACAGTTAAAGCAGACCTTGGCAACCCTGTAGCAGTTGAGGAAATGGTGACTTCGACGTTAAATGAATTTGGGCAAATTGATATTTTGGTTAATAATGCAGGTATTTATCAGGAGCATCCTCTTAATCAAACTAGCTATGAAGATTGGCAAACAGTATGGCAACAAACTATAAATGTTAACTTACTAGGCGCCGCGAATGTATCGTATTGTGTAGCAAAACATATGATAGAACGACGCAGTGGACGGATTATTAATATAACTTCACGTGGTGCATTTAGAGGAGAACCAACAGCTACTGCATATGGTGCTAGTAAAGCTGCTCTTAATTCTTTGAGTCAATCATTAGCTCAATACTTGGCACCTTATAATATATTTGTTACGGCAGTCGCTCCAGGTTATGTAGAAACCGAAATGTCGCGCGCTGTTTTAGAAAGTCCAGCAGGAGATTTCATTAGACAACAAAGCCCATTAAATCGTGTTGCCTATCCTGAAGAAATTGCACACACAGTTTTGTTTTTAGCTTCACCAGGTTCAGAATTTTTAACAGGTAATATTGTTGATGTGAATGGCGCCAGTTATTTACGCTCTTAATTATCGCTCTTCGCAATTCATAGTTAAAAATAGTATTATAGATTTTCTGTATTTGCAAGGTAGCTTGATACTCTTTATTCTTGATGCAAAGAACAAATTTATTTTGATTATTAGATTGCGGCATAACTAATTCTATAAAAATGTTTCATTTTGTGTATCTAACTCTTGTGGGATGGGCATCCTTGCCCGTTTTTTAGTTGATTTTATATGCAAAGTAACTGAGTATATTTATAGTACTGTATATTTTGATTTTGCGTTTACAGTGAGAAACCGGGTTTCTGTTCGTTTCTATTGAAGATTGTTTTGTTCAGTGATGAAGAAACCCTGTTTCTTGCAAAAACGTACAATACATACTTTGGAGAACTACTTAAAATAAATACTACGCTCTGGTTGCAAGTGTAGAGAAGCGATGAAAATGGCTCAGGAACAGGCAAAATTTTGGCGTGACAGCGCTCTAAGTAATTTGGAGATGCTCAGTGCTACATATATAACTCATTCTTTCGCGCGTCATACTCATGAGGGTTTTGCTATTGGTGTTATTGAAGCTGGGGTTGAAGCATTTACTTATCAAGGTTCACATTATGTGGCGCCTGCAAGTAGTATTGTTATTATCCATCCTGGGGAAGCTCACACTGGACATGCGGCAATACCCGATGGTTGGAAATATCGGATGCTTTATCCTGATGTGAAGTTGCTACAAACTGCTTTTATAGAGGTTAGGGAAAATGGACAAGCAATTCCCTTTTTTCCACAACCTGTTATTCAAGATGCAGAACTGGCAACACAGCTACGACAATTTCATATTGCTTGTGAAACTTCTGCTTCTCAACTCGAAAAAGAATCTCGTCTACTTTGGACACTCGCACAGTTAGTAACACGCTATGCTGACAGTCGTCCTTTGTGTAAACCTGTTGGTTGTGAGCATAATCGTGTTCAATGTGTGAAGCAGTACTTGGATGATAATTATGCTGAGACAATTTCTTTAGAACAGCTAGCAAAAATAGTTAATTTAAAACCACTGCGTTTGTTGCGTGTGTTTCTGCGAGAAGTTGGTTTACCACCTCATGCTTATCTAGTACAACTACGAGTTAACCGCGCTAAAGCAATGCTAGCAATGGGTATACCAATTTCTCAAGCTGCTTCTGAAACTGGTTTTACTGACCAAAGTCATTTACATCGCCATTTTAAGCGTTTAGTTGGTATAACACCAGGACAGTATGTATCTGGATGCTGTAATAATAATCATAATCATATTAGGGTAAGAAAATTATGTCATTTGCCAATTGGTTAACTGTTTTCTCTTTGGGAATGGTCGCTGTAATGAGTCCTGGCCCAGATTTTGCGCTAACACTACGAAATAGCTTAGTTTACAGTCGCAAAACTGGTATTTATACAGCTTTAGGTATTACTGTTGGACATATTATTCATGCTACTTACTGTTTAATTGGGATTGGAGCAATTATTTCGCGCTCAATTATACTGTTCAATATCATTAAATGGGTCGGCGCCGCTTACCTAATTTACATAGGTATAAAATCATTAAAAGCAAAGAAATATCAAGAAGAGTCTATAACTAAACATGCTTTAAAAATAGGTAACTGGGCAGCTTTTCGTATTGGTTTATTAGGTGACGTACTGAATCCAAAAGCTACATTATTCTTTCTTGCTCTGTTTACTCAAATCATTCATCCTGCGACACCATTAAATGTACAAGTTGTATATGGAGGGACTATTGTAGTGCAAGCACTAGCTTGGTACACATTAGTTGCTGTTGTAATTTCACAAAATGCTGTAAAAACAATGTTCCAGTCAATATCACACTGGATAGAGAGAATAACAGGTGCCGTCTTAATTGGTTTAGGTTTGCGTTTAGCTTTCGCAAAAGCCAATGATTAACTAATTATTACAAATCTTGTGGAATAAACATCTATAACTCTTGTGGAACGGGCATCCTTGCCCGTCCCATTCTACATATTATTTTTAACAAACAATGAATATTAATCCAATTGAAAATAAAATATCTCGTAAGAGTGAATTTTTCGCAGGTTGTAGAGGAATTGTACCATTGATAATAGGCGCCATTCCATTTGGCATTATATTCGGCGCCGTTGCCAATAACAGCGGTTTCTCACTAACGGGTACTATCTCAATGTCAGCTTTTGTCTTTGCTGGTTCTTCTCAGTTTATCGCCTTAAGTTTACTTAATAGTACTGCAATACCTTTAATTATTTTAACCGTGTTTGTAGTCAATTTACGACATTTACTTTATGCAGTTAGCTTAATTCCTCATTTGCAGCGCTTACCTCAAGTTTGGAAATTTTCTCTAGGGTTTTGGCTAACTGATGAAGCTTTTGCCGTTGCAATTGCTCGTTATAATCAAGCAGATAAATCACCTTACAAACACTGGTATCATTTGGGAGCAGCCTTATTTATGTATGCAAATTGGCAGCTTTTCACAATTGCTGGATTTACATTAGGTAATCTCGTTCCTAATGCAGCTAACTGGGGTTTAGATTTTGCTATGTCAGTAACTTTTATTGGTTTGCTAATTCCCTATTTAATTAATAAACCAATGATAATAGCTGTTGTAGTATCTGGAATAATGGCGTTAGTTTTCCATAGCCTGCCATATAACTTAGGCTTAATTGTTGCTACTTTATCAGGTGTAATATCTGGTATTAGTGCAGAAAAGCTTTATCTAACTCAATAATTTATATGAATGAATTTTCTCTAATTCTTGGAATGACACTAGTAACCTTTATTATCCGCTATCCTGTCTTAGGAGTCAGCGCGCGGATAAAAATGGCGCCACAATTTATCCAAGTTCTTCGTTATGTTCCACCTGCAGTTTTGATGGCAATTATTGCTCCTGCTGTACTTATATCTACAGGTGATACAATAGATATTATCACCAATCCTCGATTAATAGGAGCAATTGCTGCATTCTTTGTAGGTATATGGCGCCAAAATCTCTTATTAACTATTTCTGTTGGGATGATAGTGTTTTTAATATGCCAGTTATATATTTAAGAGAACATTACTAGATGAATATTTTTTAAGTAAGTTACCGAGGGTTTTGATGCCAATTTGAATTTGTTCTATATTGTGAGAAAAGTTTAAGCGCATTGCTGGATAACCAACACCTGGGAAAAATGCTGCACCGTTGGCAACGAGTATATTTTGAGCTAAAGCTTCTTTACAAATAGATTGGATTGGAAAATAATCTGGTAAATGTGCCCATAAAAATAAACCTCCTTTGGGAATTGTCCATGTTATTGCTTCGGGAAAATAAGATTCTAATGCTTGCAACATGGCATTTCTAGACTGAAGGTTGTGTGTTTGTAAGCGGTTGAGATGGCGCCTAAATTGTCCTGATGCTAAATATTCGCTTACAATTGCTTGTGATACTGTGGAAACATGCATGTCATGAAGTGCTTTTTGTTTGGCTAATTCTCGGTAATGTTTTCCTGTAACGACCATGTAACCAACTCGCAGTCCTGGCATTAGGGTTTTCGAGAAGGTGCTAATATATGTAACTAAGTTGTTATTATCTAATGCTTTGATAGGCGCCGTCCCTTTATCAAAATTTAATCCTTCATAAGCGTTATCTTCTAAAATCGGACATTCGTATTGTTGTGCTAACTTCAGTAATTCTTGACGATGCGCTAGTGAAGTTGTAATACCAGTAGGATTATGCAGGGTGCTGATGGTATATATTAATTTGGGACGGTGACTTTTAAGGTATTGTTCGAGTAATTCTAAATTCATTCCTGCACCTGTCATGGGGATACCGATTACTTTGGCGCCGATATTTTCTAAAATACTTAAGGCACCGTGATAAGTTGGTGTTTCGACTATTGCCCAATCACCACGTTGAAGGTAGTAATTCATTGTTAATGATATACCTTGTTCGGAACCACTGGTAATAATGAGTTCTTCTGGTAAAACTTCTAAACCTTGCTGAAGTAGCATTTGGGCGATTTGTTGCCGCAGGATTAATTGCCCTTCTGGAAAATCATACCGAAATAGATTGTCAAGCGGTTTAGCTAACGCGCGTTTGGCAATTTTTTGCAGGTTATCTACACCATGACTACGTGGAAAGCCTGAACTAAAATCAATTATGCCCGTTGTATGCTGTGCTTGCAGTGAAGCTATATATTGCTCGAAGAAAGAACTTCCCCCTTCGCAAATAATCACTTTTTGGGCAGGTGCAAAATGCGATTCTGTGTAAGATATATTACGTGAACGTAATGTTAAATCTGAAGCTACTACACGATTAACAAAATATCCTGCTCCTTGACGAGCGTAGATTAACCCATCGGCTTCTAAGTAACTATACGCTTGTATTATTGTTAATTTATTTACTCGAATGCGTTGAGATAGAGCGCGAATTGATGGTAACTTTTGTCCGGGTGTAAGTTTGCCTGATTTTATTAAGCGGCTGAAGTGGTTGTGAATTTGCTGATAAACTGGCTGCGAGGAATGACGGTTTAAAACAATATTCACAAGCTTACTCCTTTGAATGAATGGCGAGTAATTAAAGCTACTACAGGCAATATAAGTGATTTTTAATTATTTGAGTTGGTACAGTTATGTGAAATTGAACTAGAACAGTTGAAATTATTGTAACTGTATTAGGTAAAACTAGTGGAATTTGTACCTTCTCGCGAAGCTGTACTTGGTGCGAACCTAAAAGTAGGCGCCGTAGGTATGTATAGGAGGGTATGAAAATGAAGGTTATAGATTCATTTTTCGCGCTGAAATCTAATTTAAACAGCGTTTGGCAGAAATTAACACTTCTTCTCATAGAGAATTCTGAGTTACAGGTTTGGTCAACTCGTGCTAGAAACGGTGAAATATCTTGGTATGCTTACGACCCTATCACAAGACGTTCAGCTTGTTTTGGTTCAGAAGATGATATGCGCGCGTGGATTGAAAAACGATTGTATTTATAATGAAACAATTTCTTTCTCGTATTGATTCAGAAACACTAGGGTTATTCTACGGTTTTCTGGGGGTGTTAGGTTTTAGTTTGACTTTACCTGCAACACGAGTAGCAGTTACAGATTTTGACGCTGTTTTTGTGGGACTTGGACGTGCAGTTGTTGCTAGTGTATTGGCAATGCTGACACTGTGGGTAACTCGTCAACCTTTTCCACCACGTAAACTTTGGGGAAGTCTTATTGCTGTAGCAATAGGTGTAATTATTGGGTTTCCTTTATTATCTGCTTTGGCAATGCAACAATTACCAGCAACACATGGCGCCATTATTACAGGTTTAATACCTTTAGCTACTGCTATCGTTGCTACTATTAGAGTTGGTGAGCGTCCTTCACTCAAATTTTGGATTGCTAGTATAACAGGTAGTACTACAATCGTTTTATTTGTTCTATTTTCAAGTGGTGGCAGTATTCAACCAGGACATGTTTTACTTTTAGGCGCCTGTTTTGCCGCAGCTATTGGATATGCTGAAGGTGGAAGACTTGCAACTATATTGGGAGGATGGCAAGTTATTAGCTGGGCATTGGTTTTTATTGCCCCTATTTTACTTGTTCCTGTTACGTTAAGTATTTTTCAACATGGATTAATTGCTTCACCTCATGCTTGGTTAGGGTTTGGATATGTCAGTATTATTAGTCAGTTCGTGGCGTTTTTTGCTTGGTATCATGGAATGAAGGTTGCAGGTGTTGCCAGAGTTAGTCAAATACAGTTATTACAACCATTTTTAACTATTCTATTTTCTGCTTGGCTACTTCATGAGCAAGTCACACCTCTAATGTTATTAGCTACCTGCATTGTAATTGCTTGCGTATTTATTGGTAAACAAGCTTTAATTCTGCGCCGTTAGTAACTTTCCATCTTCCATATTTACGATACGGTCAGCTATATCTAAGATGCGCGTGTCGTGAGTTACTAAAAGCACTGTACAGTTTTCTTCTTTTGCAAGACTTTGAATAATGTCTACTACATCACGTCCTGTTTTACTATCTAATGATGCTGTTGGTTCGTCTGCAAGAACTAGCTTTGGTTGAGCAACTAATGCGCGCGCAATGGCAACTCGCTGTTTTTGCCCTCCTGATAATTTTTCAGGATAATAATCTACACGGTCGGCAAGTCCAACTGCTTCTAACATTGAAACCGCACGTTGACGATGTTCTGATGTAGGAATTTCTGGATGAAGTTTGAGTGACATCCGCACGTTACTATAAGCGGTGAGACATTTGAGTAAATTATGGTGTTGAAATATAAAGCCAATTTGGTTGCGAATTTGCGTTAGTTGCTTTTTATTGGCGCCACGCATTTCTTGACCAAAGATTTTTAAGCTACCTTCTTGTACAGAACGCAGTCCACCAATCAAAGAAAGTAATGTAGTTTTACCACTTCCTGATGGGCCAGTCAAAATTATTATTTCTCCAGGGTTTATATTTAAGTTGATATCACTTAGTACCGGTTTACTTAAGTTCCCTTGACCAAAAGCGTGATTGAGGTTGTTGATTGCAATAGTTGGTTCCATATTAAAATACATCTGCTGGGTCGGCGGAGCGTAGTTTGTTTGTCGCAATGGCGCCGGATACGCTACACATTAATATAGTTAATACAAAAACCTGAAGTGCAACGCTTGTTTGCATGGTTAATGGTATACGGGTAAGTATTACCAGTAGTTGATAAATTCCGATAGAAGCAATAAAACCAGGTATAAATCCTAGTACACCTAAAATAACTCCTTCTTGCAAGACTACTAAAAGCAACGCACGGTCTGCATAACCCATTGCTTTGAGAGTGGCATATTCAGATAAATGCTCGCTAATGTCTGTGTATAAAACTTGATAGATTATAATGACTCCAACTAGAAAACCAACTATGGTTCCAAATCTTAATACGACTCCATTTACTTCTGTTGCTTGATATTGAAGTTCACGCTGTATTAATTCAGTACGGGTGAGGACTACTACATCATCTGGTAAGGCTGCACGTAGTTTTGTTTGTACCGTTTTAATGTCGGCGCCTTTTTCTAGACTTATTACACCAATACGAGCTTGGTTCAAATTATTGGCGCCGTAACGTAAAGCATAATTCCAATCACTCATTACTACGTTACCTTTTTCAAACAAGGTACTCCCCATGCTAAATAATCCAATAACGTAAGTACGACGGTTATCCATCAAGGTTTGTACTTCTTGGTTTTGAGTGAATAATTCAGGGATGTCACCTAGGGTTGGTTGTGATAATTGGTCGTATAATACTGAGTCTGCTGATGTGATTTTTTCTAGTTGTTGGTTGACAGATGGGATGTTTAATATTCCTGGTTGGGCGGGGTTGATGGCTATTATTCTTACTTCGTTACCGAAAAGTCCACGCTGACGAGGCGCCTGTTTTTTGTCAGAAGTATCTTGCTGTTTTTCTAATTGTTTGGGGTTTACCCAGTTTGCGCGCGTAATATAAACTGGGTTGGCTGAGGCTACTCCTTCTACTGCTGCTGCTTGGAATAAGTATGCGCGCGGGAAGTTTATCCGAAATTGTAATGTTTGGGCAAATGATGAGATTATTACTAAGTCACCTCCTAAGCTTTCGTGTAGTTTTGTTGTCCCTTGTGTGAGCATCGCTAATAGTCCTAGTTGGGTAAACATGAGGATGTTGGCGAAGCATACTCCGGTTATGGCTACTAGTAATCTGACTTTTTGATGCGATAGTTGTGACCATGCTAATGGTGGTTCGATGTTTGATTGGAATAATTGTTTTAATGGTTTTTTGATGTTCATGTTGGATGGGGTGGGTTTATGCTGGTTGGTAAGGGGGGCGGGTTTAGATAATGCGCGCGTTTTTGTTGATGGTTATGGGTTAACCCGCCCCTACGGGATTTACGTTTATTTGGACTCGTACTTGCATTCCTGTTAATGTGGCAACTTTTTTACTGTCTTTGGGGTTTAAACGGATGGAAACTTCGACGACGCGCGCGTTTATGTCTGTGTTAGGATTATTTTGGTCTTGGTTTATACGACTTTTTCCTATTTGTAAGCCGATTCGATCTACGGCGCCGTATATTTCTCCTTTGAAACCTCCGTATTCGCTGTTTATGGTTACTTTTTGCCCTGGACGAATTTTTACGATGTCGGTTTCGTAAATTTCTGCTGTTACATACATTTGATTTGTTCTTCCTAGTTCGGCTATACCTGCTTCTTGATTTACTTGTTCTCCGACACGTGTATTGATACGTAAGATTTGTCCGGCAATTGGTACTCGTACTAATGTATCGTCTAGTACTGCTTTTTGCTGTTCTACGCGAATTTGTGCTTGTTCTAGTTCTCTTGATGCTATTTCTACATCTACTGGACGCACTTCTTGTAAGCGCTTTAGGTTGGCGTTTTCTTTGGCTAGTTGTGCAGTTAAGGTTGATGTGGTGTAGTCTAGTTCTGCTTGGGTTTGAGCTAGTGTTGCTGTAGCTTTTTCAAATTCTTCTTTAGCATCATCGAATTCTGAACGTTTAATGGCGCCTTGTTTTTCTAAATCTGAATAACGCTGAAATTTTATTTGAGCGTTACGAATTGTTGCAGTAGCTTGCGCTATTGCTGCTTGTTTTACCTTTGTTTCTGTTCTAATTCGCGCTTCTAGTTCGGTAACTGTCGCTCGTTGTGCTGTAATTTCTGCTTGTTTTACATCTCCTTGCTGAATTTTTAGTAGTTCTGCTCGTTTTATTGCGACGTTTGCGTGTGCGTCGCGTAGTTGTTGTTCAGTTCTGTCTCTCCCTTGTAATATGGCTATTACTTGATTTGCTTTTACAAGGTCTCCTTCTTTTACTAATAGTTGGTTTACTCTGCTATCTCTGGCGTTTACTACTGATATTTTTATTACATCTCCTTCTGGTACTAGTTTTCCTAATGCTAATACCCGACTTGATGTATTGACATTTATAGGTGATAGAGTTTCACTAGTATTATTTTTTGCTTGTATTGAATTGCACGCAGCGCATAGGAATGCTATTCCAAGTATGATTATGCATTTATTCATTGGAATTAAAGGTAAAGATTATTACCACAGAGACTATTAGACCACAGAGAGAGTAAGAAGAGAGGTTTGGAATCGGCGCCAACCTGTTAGGATTAATGACTTAATATTGATTAGCTGGAGACAAACTATATATAACTATTTAACTAGAGGGCGGTGTTTTCAAATCATTGGGACTTTCTAGTAGTTTATGAGTTGCGTTTACTATTATTTGTGCTGAACCTTTAAAGAAGTTACGGTCTATGGTTTCTGGTTTGTCACTGAGTCTATGGTAGTGGGGAGTACGTAAGTTTGCTGTGTCGGTTACTAATACTGCTCCTATTCCTTGATACCAAAATGGTGCGTGGTCACTACGCAGGGTGTCGGGTGTTAATAATCCTTTGAGGGGTATGGGTACTGTGAGGACAGCTGGTAAATTGGTTTGTTCGGATGCGTTATTTTGAAATGAATTTAGTAGTGGTAAGTGTTCTATGTCACCAACTACTGTTAGAAAATCTCCTTTATCACTAGGAGGTGTAATTGGTAAGGTTGGTGGGTATTTTTGACATCCTGGAGTATAACATGCATAACTTACCATATCCATTACTACGGCGCCGCGTAAGTCCTTAATATTTTTTGCTTTTTTGGCGTAAGCTTGACTTCCCAATAACCCTGTTTCTTCTTTGTCGAATAGTACTAGCTGTAATCCTCGTCGTGTCGGTTGTGCTAAAAGTCGGGCTACTTCTAATACAACTGCTACACCACTTGCGTTATCATCTGCACCCGGAGATTGATATACTGTGTCATAGTGGGCGCCTACTAAAATGTTACCTGCGGTTTTATCTGTTCCTAGACGTTCCGCGACTACGTTAACTCCCTGACCAAAGTTTTGTAATTTTGGTTTCCATCCGTATTTTTTTAGCTCCGCTGTAATATAACTACGCGCAGAAGCTCTTTCTGCATCGGTGTATCGCTGAAAATTCAATTTTTGAATATGAGCGAGTAAAGCATCTGTTTGTACTAGGGGAGAACTTACCGCACTTTCTAACTTTTGTTGCGGCGCCTCACTAATATCATTTTGAACTCGAATTGTATCAACAGGTGGTTGCGGTGCTTTATCAAAAAAATTTCTACCAGCAACTATACCTAACGCTACTATTACCAGCAGTACCAGCCAGATTATTTTTTTCATAAAACAATTAGAAAGAAGAATGTTAGATTTTTGGCTTATTTTTACGCTTGGTTTCTTGGGAAGCTTTGGTCACTGCGTTGGTATGTGCGGCCCTCTTGCTGCTGCTTTTTCTATTTCTCAAACCCAAAATACCCCCGACTGGCGCCAACAATTACAGTTCCATATTCTTCTCAACCTCGGTAGAACACTTAGTTACATGATAATAGGCGCCGCTATTGGAGCTATTGGTTCGGTGTTTTTAGCAAGCGGTCAAATGGCAGGAGTCGGGAGTGATATGCGTCGCTTTCTGGCTATTATTACTGGTTTAATGTTGATTTGGTTTGGACTACGGCAAATTAAACCCGACTTATTACCGCGTGTACCTGTATTACATCCTTTATTAAAACCTAAATTACACGACCGTCTCAGTGCAGGAATGGTTAAGCTTTCTCTTAAAGCAAGTTGGTGGACTCCTGCTTTACTTGGTATTACTTGGGGTTTGATACCTTGTGGTTTTTTATATGCTGCACAAATTAAAGCTGCTGAAACTGGTGATTTAATTAAAGGCGCCACCACTATGTTAGCTTTTGGTTTGGGAACTTTACCAACTATGTTGGGGGTTGGAATATCAACGTCGGTTCTTAGTAAAGATAAGCGCAGTCAGTTGTTCCGTTTGGGTGGTTGGGTAACGCTAATAATTGGTGCCTTAACTTTGCTGCGAACGGGCGATATGATGGTTGATTTTACAGGACATGCGGCGTTGTTCTGTTTAATGTTAGCTTTGATTGCACGTCCAATTAGTAATTTGTGGTCGGCGCCATTACGTTATCGTCGCGCTTTGGGTGTGGGAGCATATGTTCTTTCGATAGCTCATACAACTCATATGCTGCAACATTCTTTAGATTGGAATTTTGAAGCGTTTTGGTTTTTACCATTACAATTTCAATGGGGTATTGCCGCAGGTGGTGTAGCTTTATTATTAATGACACCTGCCGCACTCACTAGTTTTGATTCGATGCAGAAGAAATTAGGTCAATATTGGCGCCATATTCATTTATTGAGCGTTCCTGCTTTCATTTTTGCTATTATTCACACGATTACTACTGGTTCGCGTTATTTAGGCGCCCTTTCTATAACCTGGCAAAATCAGTTAGCTATTATAGTATTGGCAATTTTAATGTTAATTGTATTATTATTACGTTTACAAAGTAATAAATAATATTCAAATTACTTTTATTACTTTTATAACTTTTTGTATTTTTATATTTTAGGCATTTATTTTTTAAGCATCGCTTCAATGGGAAAGTAAAAGGGGTTGTGTTTGTGTGAAGTGAAGGGGGGCAGGCAGGGATGCCCGCTCCACAAGATATTCACAAGATATTGGGCTTTTTATTTGTGTCTTTTTTGATGCCAAGCCCATGCGTGGGTAAGTATATCTTCGATGGAAGAATATTTTGGTTCCCAGCCTAATGTTTGTCGCGCTTTGTCGCCACTGCCTATTAATGCTGGTGGGTCGCCTGGGCGCCGTTCGCATTCAATGGCTTTAATTTCTTTGCCTGTAACTTTAATGGCGGTATCAATTACTTCACGGACTGAGAAGCCACTACCGTTGCCTAAATTAAATACGGTGCTATCACCACCTTTGAGGAGGTATTCTAACCCCAATATGTGAGCATCTGCTAAGTCGCTAACGTGAATATAATCTCGAATACATGTACCATCTGGTGTTGGGTAGTCGGTACCAAAGATTGATACTGAGTCGCGTAAACCGAGAGCGGTTTGTAAAACTAAGGGAATAAGATGGGTTTCGGGGTTATGGTCTTCGCCTAAATTTCCACTTGGGTCGGCGCCAGCGGCGTTAAAGTAGCGGAATCTTACTGATTTTAGTCCGTATGCAACATCAAAGTCGGTAAGTATACGTTCTACCATCAATTTGGTGGCACCGTAGGGATTAATGGGATTTTGCGGGTGGTCTTCGGGAATGGGTACCTGATTGGGCACACCGTATGTTGCACAAGTTGATGAAAATACAAAATTCTTAATAGAAGCCGCTAACATTGCTTCTAACAGCGTTATGGTACCAATTACATTATTTCGATAGTACTTTGCAGGGTCACTGACCGACTCACCTACGTATGCGTATGCCGAAAAATGCATGACCGCATCGAACGCGCGCGTTGTAAATAGCTTATCCAGTAAGGTTCGGTCATTTGTATCCCCTACAACCAACTCGACGTGTAAAACCTTTTCAACTAAGTCACGATGCCCGTACACAAGATTATCAAGTATTACTACCTCGTAACCCGCTCGCTTAAGGGCAAGCACGGTATGCGAGCCAATGTATCCAGCTCCCCCTGTGACAAGGATGGTGGGCTTTGCAGACGACATAGTTTTTCCTTACATGTAGAAGTCTCTTCAACTAATTTAATTTACTTAATACAAAATACCTAACAAGAAAATCACAATTCAGTAAGCCAAGTTCGAGATTATGCTCTAAAATCACTACGACGGTAGTCTTTGTGTGTGGGGTGTGAGGAGTTTATTGCGGTCAAAAGGAAGTCCTACTACAATTTGACGGTAACAATAAGTCAATCGCCCAAATCAAAAAGGCTGTCGCTTATATACGATTTGAGAGTGAGCCTATGTTCGTAATGTTAAGCCGGGTACTACTCTGGCTACTTCTGGGTACTATCCTTTATTCCTTGTTCCAAAGGTTTTATCCTTCTGGGGGCTTTTTCGGAAGATTCGTTTTAATTGTTCTTTCATTTGTACTACTGCTGTCGTTTTTTAACCCTGGTGGTACAGGAACTGTTGTATCTCCCTTATGGCAATTCATATCGTTCCCGCTCAAACCACTGGGTGCGGCGATTTTAATGATGATTTTTGCCGCACAACGTCTTAAAGGTGGCGCCATTGATAAACCGGGTGGATATTTACTCGGTTGGGCACTAACGATTTTGTTAATTGCTAGCACACCAGCGTTTGCTTACTTCTTGGTTAGCCCTCGTTTAGCTCAGATGTTACCAGAAGGTCAACCACAGCAAACCCTTGTAGCATTAGCTTCTCAATCTGATGTTAATGCTATCGTTAGTGGTTCAGTTCGTAGCGACGTGCCTTCATACTTGATGCAAACAACACCAGCAGATACTGCCCGTCGGGGAAGAATAGCGCTTGAGGATTTTATTCCTAATGCACAAGCTCTTGCACAAACAACGGCTGCTTGGGAAGCTTTCCTAAGTCAAGGCTTTATATTCCTTCGTGGTCGTTAATTTCTGAATTTGATAATCATTGTCATTTGCTTTGAGCCACGCCTTCGTGGCTCGTTCTGTTCAGAATAGATATACGATAAGTTTCGTATTATAATAGATATAAAAATTATTTGGGCAAAATATATTCACTTCTTAATTTAAATTTATAATCATTTGGATATAAATGTATCTATGTAAGTGAATAGAAGATAATAGGTATATAAACAAGTAACAAAATTTTTGAGTCGCGACGCTGTAATGGCAACATCAAGAAGGCTGGCAAAATTGGGTTCTTACCTGCGTCCACATTGGCGTGATGCAGCATTAGGAGTAGGTGCATTATTTACTGTAAACGGTTTGGGGGTTTATATACCTCTACTAATACGCTCTGCTGTTGATAGGCTAAGTTATGAATTTACTATTGACCAAGTGTTGCGTTACGTAGTGCCTGTTGTCTGTTTAACATCGGCAATGTGGTTAATTCGTATGGCTTCGCGTATTTGGCTGTTTGGTGTTGGTCGTCAGGTTGAGTTTGACCTGAAACAAAATATATTTGAACATTTGTTGACATTAGAACCTTCATATTTTGCCACTAACACTGCTGGTGACTTAATCAGTCGTGCGACAAGCGATGTAGACAATATCCGTAGGTTACTAGGTTTCGCTGTGTTGAGTTTGGCGAATACATTTTTTGCTTACACATTGACATTACCCATAATGTTGAGTATTAATATCGATTTAACCTTGGCATCGCTGACTGTATATCCATTGATGTTTTTATTAGTACATCTATACAGTGAAAAGCTTCGTAACCAACAAGCGAGGGTTCAAGAAAAAATTTCAGATATTAGTGGACTTATACAAGAAGATGTTAGTGGTATGGCGTTGATTAAAATCTACGCACAAGAGGACAACGAACGACGTGCGTTTGCCGAAAAAAATCAGCGACTATTGGGAGCAAACCTTGAGCTAGCTAGGACTCGGAACACAATTTTTCCATTAATTGGTGGATTAGCGAGTGTTAGTTCTTTAATCATCATTTGGTTAGGCGCCACAAAAATTGCAGATGGTAGTCTATCGGTAGGCAACTTTGTGACGTTGCTTATTTATGTTGAACGTCTAGTTTTTCCAACTGCGCTATTAGGATTTACAATTACGGCTTACCAGCGTGGTGAAGTCAGCATTGACCGTATCGAAGCAATTTTATCTACTCAACCAAAAATCGCTGACGAATTAAATGCGATTCATTTGGCGCCTGAAAACATTAAAGGTAAAATTACTGCTCGAAACTTTAGTTTTAGTTATCCACAGAGTAATACATTAGCTCTAGATAATATAAACTTTGAGATTGAATCAGGAGAAACAATATCGATAGTAGGTGCTATAGGTTCAGGAAAAACAACCTTGGCAAACTCGCTACCAAGATTACTCGATATAGCTCCGGGACAATTATTTCTTGATGATATCGATATAACTAAAATAGCTATTGCTGACTTACGGGGTGCAATAGCTTATGTACCTCAAGATAGCTTTTTATTTAGTACGAGTATAAAAAATAATATTCGTTACGCTGACCCTATAGCTGAAATTGAAGAAGTTGAAGCAGCATCTAAAAGTGCGCAAATTCATCCTGAAATTATGAATTTTCCAGCGACTTACGAAACTATTGTTGGTGAGCGTGGTATTACTCTTTCGGGTGGACAACGACAGCGTACTGCTCTTGCGCGTGCGATGCTTGTAGATGCTCCTGTCTTGATTTTAGACGATGCCCTTTCTAGCGTTGATAATCAAACTGCAACGGCAATTTTACGTAATATTTCTGGTGGCACAACTCGTAAAACTGTAATTTTTATTACGCATCAATTATCAGCAGCGGCAGCAGCAGACCGAATATTTGTTATGGACAAAGGGCAGATTGTCCAAACGGGAACACATATGGATTTGGTGCAAAAGCCAGGTTTATATCGAACTTTGTGGAGTCAGCATCAGGTTGAGGAGTTATTACATTAGTAAATATATTAAAACTATGGAAGTTAATAAAGATTGGGAAGAATGTACAAGTGATGCGGCAGTAGCTGAAGCTGCGAGATTAACTGACGAGCAGTATAATAAGAAAATGCAGCGCCGCAAGGAAGTACAAGATAAGCGTATAGAAAACGCAATATCAGAAAAAGGTTTGATTATCGTTAATACAGGTAATGGCAAGGGTAAAACTACGGCAGCGTTGGGAATGGTTATACGTGCGCTTGGGCATGGTTATAAAGTCGCAATAATTCAGTTTATCAAAGGCGCCTGGGAACCAGCAGAGAAGAAAGTATTAAGTGTATGGTCTGACCAGTTAGAATTTCATGCGATGGGAGAAGGGTTTACTTGGGAAACTCAAGACCGTGAGCGAGATATAATGGTCGCTCAAGCTGCATGGGAAAAAGCGCTCTCTTACATCAAAAACCCAGAGTTTCGCGTCGTGCTTTTGGATGAAGTTAATATTGCGCTCAAACTTGGTTATCTAAATGTCGAGAATATTATCAAAGGATTAGAACAGAAACCTGACTTGAATCACGTTATTCTTACAGGAAGAGGGGCGCCTAAGCAACTTATTAAGCGGGCAGACTTAGTAACAGAAATGACTTTAGTAAAACATCCCTTCCGTGAACAAGGGGTAAAAGCACAACCAGGAATTGAATTTTAATTCTTATAATTTAATATTATGTCTTTAAATCTACCACTCGATGCTCCACCGCTACGGATACTAATTGTTGAAGATGACCCAATGATGCAATTGGGACTTGAGCAATCATTAATGTCATATCCGCAATTAGAAATAGTTGGACGAGCAGAAGATGGTTACTTAGGTGTTCAAGCAGCGCTTAAACTTAAACCTGATTTAGTCGTAATGGATATTGGACTACCTCGTTTGGATGGTATTGCAGCAACACAACAAATCAAAGCAGCACTACCCCAAACTCATATCGTAATGTTAACATCGCATCAAACCGAAACCGAAATTATTGCTGCTTTATCGAGCGGTGCCGATGCTTATTGTATCAAAGGCGCCACCGTCGAGCGGTTATTAAGCGCAATTTCTGCCGCAGTCGAAGGTGCTGCATATCTAGATCCACAAATAGCGAGACGGGTGATTGAAAATCTTAAACCACCTGCTTCTAAAGGCAATTCTGCAAATTTATCACAGCGCGAGTTAGAAGTATTGAAGTTAATGGTAGATGGTTTGAGTAACCCTGAAATTGCAGAGAAACTATATTTAAGTCCTAATACAGTAAAAACTCACGTTCGCGGAATCATGAATAAGCTCTCTGTTGATGACCGAGTACAAGCTGCTGTAGTCGCTTTACGGTCAGGCCTTGTTTGATGTAGGTTTTGACGCTTGGTCGATTACTAGGGCTAATTTTTATATCCCCTACTAATTTTTGTAATTTTCAAACCAACGGATGAAGAGTAATACCATGAAATTTGCCAAAATTACAACTAAATGGCAGATGGTGGTGTCACAATGATTAAATCGTGGATGGTTATTCTTGGCGTTGGTTTTATTATCGCGCTAGGTGCCAACTTTTTTACTCCTGATGACCGTAAGTGGTTCAATCGTTTACAACGTCCACGTTGGTTGACCTTTGAAAAGTTGATACCCGTAATTTGGACTGTTGTTTTTGTTTGTGCAGGATGGTCTGCTTATATTGTTTGGGAACGTAACCCAGGTACTACAGAAACTTGGTTACGAATGGCTACATATATATTATTAGAAATACTTACAATTGCATATACGCCTGTAATGTTTAGACTTCGCAGTTTGAAAGTCGGTACAATCATTGGTGGCACCGGATTTGTGGTAGGTTTATTACTTACATTATTTGTGCTTCCTGTTTCTGGTTTAGCAGCTTTACTTCTTGTACCGTACTTACTGTGGAGTCCTATAGGTACTTATACTACTTGGGCAATGGCGGGTTTAAATCCTCAAGACGCTTAATAATATACGCATAATTTCTCCAACCATAGATTGATTAATAGTTACAGTCAGGGTTGACAAAATAGATTTATAACTTTACTTACAGAGTTTGAATACTATGTTGCAATCTTGGATAGTAATTGGTGCAATTACACTAATAGTAGAATTCGGAAGTTTTTTCATTACTCCACGGGATGTTAAATGGTTTGCTAAACTAGCTCGTCCACGTTGGTTGGTATTTGAACCTTTAATTCCAGTTATTTGGACTGTTATCTTTATTTGTGGCGCCGCATCTGCTAACTTTGTATGGCAGAAAAATCCAGGAACCTTACAAACTTGGTTATTAATGGCTTTTTATTTGCTACTGGAAATCATTACTGTCACATATATTCCTTTAATGCTGAGATTCCGTAGTTTGCGTGTTGGAGAAACTATTGGTTCTGTTGGTGTAATCTTAGGTTTGCTTTTGACATTATCTGTTCTGCCTGTTTCTCGTATCGCTGCACTACTACTTGTACCTTACTTGATTTGGAGTCCTGTCGGCGCCTATACTACTGAAGAGTTGGTACAGCTAAATCCTCAAGATGCATAAAGAGTCTTTGCAACGGATACAACGGATGTAACGGATAATTTATTGGTTACAAACAAAATCTAGTTATTTAAAATCAATCATCCGTTACATCCGTTTATAATCCGTTGCCAATCTTCCGTATTTTGCGGTGACGATATTACTTAGGTTTTTTTCGTTATGTTGCCATGCCCACATTTGGTCGCCATACGAAAAGTGCCACCATTCACGTGGGTTACGATGAAAACCTGCTTTTTCCATGACTTCGCACAATAGTTTGCGGTTTAAGTGATATTGGTTTGAAGTAGAATGATTGTGATTATCGTAGTAGTTGGGGAGTGACCGGTCAGACATTTCATCGATAGGTGAACCCATATCAAGAATTTCTTGATTTTCATTTACTAAAGTTACATCTACTGCGGCGCCTGTACTATGAGGTGGTGGAGTTTTTATGTCTAAACTCGGTACTGCCCAGATTTTATATACTTCTTCCCAAACTTGTTGACGCTGTGTTGGTGTTAAATCTGATTCGATTAATTTTTTTTGCTGAAGTAAAGATGTAAAGCTGTAATCGACCATAAATTGCTGTACCGCGACTGGACGATAAGCGTCAAATATCTGGATTTGCCAGTCAGGATACTCTTGTTGCAGATAATTTTGAGCTTCAATTAAACAGTTTATTACGCTCTGTCTTAAGAAATATGGTGAGTATTGCCCGTAAGGGGCGCCTAGTTTTTCATATGGGTGGGGTGTTTCTACGGCGAAGTTTTCTAGAGGGATTTTTACTAGTGGTTCATTACATTCAATGATTGGTATATTGTTATATGGTCGCATAAAGAGGGCGAGTTTACTATATAGTCACGTAAAGAAGGGCGGGTTTACGGAATTTTTGTTACTTACTAGGATATGGGTTAACCCGACCTTACTAGTCATGGTTTTTACACAAGGATTCGGGTACTGGGTCGTAACCACCTGGGTGGAAAGGGTGACAGCGTAAAATCCGCTTTGTAGCTAACCAACTACCTTTGATGGCGCCAAATCTTTCGATAGCTTGAATGGCGTACATTGAACAAGTCGGTTGAAAGCGACAAGTTGGCGGAAATAGGGGAGAGATAAACATCCTATAACCGCGAATCAACCAAATAAATAGCTGTTTCATTTTAGAGGCGAAAATCCGATAAAGTTAGTATAAAAGACAAAATTTACTGTTTATTATTTAGTGTTGTATCTTTGATAACTTTACTTACTGATTTAGATTCAAATTACCCCTTATGGCTGCAAATTTCTAGTGTTGCAGCTTGGGTTGGGTTTGTCCTGTCTCTCGCATGGGTCGTTAGCCGTACTGCGAGTAAAGACACTGAAATTTTGCGGAAGATTGTACACATTGGCACAGGTAATGTGATTTTACTGGCATGGTGGCTTGATATACCCGCCATTCTAGGCATTACTGCTTCAATTTTAGCAGGCGCCATAACGCTTTTATCTTATCGCTTCCCGATTTTACCTGGTATTAATAGTGTGGGGCGCAAAAGCTTAGGCACGTTTTTTTACGCCGTGAGTATTGGCATCTTAGTCGCGTGGTTTTGGTATATCAATCAACCATGCTACGCAGCGTTAGGTATCTTAATAATGGCGTGGGGTGATGGTTCTGCCGCATTAATCGGAAAGCGTTTTGGGAAACATAAATATATAGTCTTAGGCGGACAAAAAAGCTGGGAAGGTTCATTATCAATGACCTTCGTCAGCTTTGTAATCTCTAGTTTGATTTTATATAGCGTTCAAGGCAACATTTGGCAAACTTGGGTTGTATCCCTAATTGTTGCTGTCGTCGCAACAGTTTTAGAATCCTTTTCGTTCCTAGGTATCGATAATTTAACCGTCCCTTTAGGAAGTGCAGCCTTAGCCTTTTTCCTCAACCAAGTAATGTACGGTATGTGACGCTACCCACACACCTTACTAATTAATGGCCATACCCATTATTGTAGTAACCATTATTTTGATAGCCATTGTTGTGGTGCCCATTGTTGTGGTGCCCATTGTCGTGATAGCCATTGTTGTGGTACCCATTATTGTGGGAGCCATGACCGTAGGTTTTGTGTCCACTATTACGGTAGTAATTGGTTTGATGGTAGCCACTATGGCGAGGACGGTAGTAATTTTGCTGATGATATCCGCCATATGACTGACGTTTGTAACCACGGTTGCAATTAGACTCGTAGTTATAGTTGTTGGCGTAATATTGAGGCGCCGAATCTTGTACATTTTGTGCGACTTCTGATTGTGCGTTACTTTGAGGAGTTACTGCTGCTTGTGCAGAAACTGTGCTAATCCCAAAATAAGCGGGCAACATGAGGGCGCCAACTGCTAATTTCCAAAGCATTATGTTTTACTCCTGATAATGTTTAACGTTTGAATGCAAGAGATATAATTGTCTGTAGCGTGCTACTTGCTTTTATGCTCAAACTGTGGACGCTTTAGATTTATATACAGCATTTGACTGCTGCAAATGATTTCCGCCAATTAATAAAAATCTTGAATCTAAAGTCCTTCGTTAATTTCTGTCCCATTGGTAGAAGCTTTAAGAAATAGTTATCACAATACTCATAGTCGATATGGTTACTCGTGAGCGCAAGTGTACTTTTCACGATATTTTTATCTTTTATTTAGAAATAGAAGCCGGGTTTTTACAATAAACCCGGTTTTTTTGATCATATCTATACCCGATTGTTAAATTTTATTAAAATTTGTATATAAGCGTATGTAGCTTTATGAGCCGCATAGTGCAGAAGCTAGACAGTAGGGCTGCGGATTTGTAAAAGGAATAGCAGAATATACTGCATGAGACAGAATATAAAATAACCAAACTGACTACCCGTAGACAGAGTAAAAATGAAACTTTGCCAGACAAGATAAAACATAAATATGACATACCTGTGTCAGTAAATCATTAAATTTTCATAAAAATAAAGCAACGTAATTATAATGACTTTTTTTAATTATTCAGTACCACCGTTACGCCGTAAACAAGCCACTATAGATATACATGATATCGAGGGACTTTTGCTTGTCAATTGGCAAATTGGCTCTCATAGACTTTATTCTAATTTTTATACCCGCATTGACCAAGCATTTTTGGTGTGGAGCTTACTGCTTATTCCAATGTTTATAACAGCGCAGTTTCTACCAGTCGATTGGAGTCTACAAGCAACATTATGGTCGGTTCTGAGCTTTATTGGCACTATTGTAATGATGAGTTGGTCGCATTACTGGGTAAAACGCAGACAAGTGGAATGGTTGCTGTACTTGTGGGCAGCATTAATGCTAGTAGGAATTATTTTAACTAATTTAGGTATTTCTTTTGGTTGGGGAGAAATACTGCTGAATTTATGTCCGTTGTGGTTAGGACTTAGCGCTACTGGATATTTATGTACTGGTTTAGCTGTACGTTCTCGCACGCTTTTAATAACAGGCGCCGTACATTTACTAGGTATATATATACTAAGATTTATTGGAGAATGGCAATTTTTAGCAACAGGTGCTTTGATGGCATTTTGCTTACTATTACTAGCAGAATTTGAATGGGATCATTTATAAGAAACCCGGTTTCTTAGATAAACCGGGTTTCTAAATTACAACTTGTCAACGTGACCTTTAAACGGTTCACCATTAAAAGGCTGTATACCAATATTTGGATAAGAATCGTGCGTGGGAGTAAAAATTTCCATCGCAGCTTCGCTAATATACTGGGTGACGACTGCTACAATCTTCGAGATAGACATAACACTATACCCCTTGTGTGATTTCTTTAATCACTACTTTTTTGTAATATTCATACTTTAGTTCTCATAACCTTAGTTGGCGCCTAATCGCAACATATTTAAATTAGATGCAATATTACTTGAAGTTATTGTAAAGTTGCACTCCGCTTTTTTATACTTTTCGTAACATACCTGGCAACGGATGTAACGGATGTAACGGATAGGCTATTTATAAAGAATAAACCATCCGCTACATCCGTTCATCATCCGTTACAAATAAATTCAGGTATAACCATTAAAAAATGTTAAATATTTTATGAATTTAGCATTATATTTACCGTAAATATACTATTTCAGCTAGGTTGTGTACTTTCTAGCTTTTATCACTTGACATTATTTTTGGTGAAACCTACCATAATTGTTATAAGCATTCTTCGGAGGCGCCTTTGACAATGACCACTTATTCGGGGTTGGGCTATCTGGAAAGAGACATGCAGCAATCATCGCTGTTTGTGAGTGAGGATGATTGTAGCTTGCTGACAGACCTTTACCAGTTAACAATGTCAGCTTGTTACGTAGGTGAAGGGGTTGAAAACAAACGAGCGAGTTTTGAGCTATTTGTGCGTCGTTTACCATCGGGGTTTGGTTATTTGATTGCAATGGGTTTGGCGCAAGCGTTGGAGTATTTGGAGAAATTGCGGTTTAATGAGACGCAAATAGAAGCTTTGAAGCGAACTTCTATTTTTGATAACGCACCAGATAGGTTTTGGAAACTACTAGAAAATGCTCGGTTTACAGGTGATGTTTGGGCGGTTCCAGAAGGTACTGTTGTGTTTGAGAATGAGCCATTTTTACGGGTTGAGGCGCCTCTATGGCAAGCGCAGTTAGTAGAGACGTATTTATTGAATACAATTAATTATCAAACTTTGATTGCAACACGTGCTGCACGTATTCGTGATATGGCAGGTGAAAATGCGACGCTGTTGGAGTTTGGGACGCGACGTGCCTTCAGTCCTCAAGGCGCCGTATGGGCGGCACGTGCAGCGTTAGCGGCAGGTTTAGATGCTACATCAAATGTGTTCGCTGCGTTACAGTTAGGTACGCAACCGAGTGGTACGATGGCTCATGCGTTAGTTATGGCACTTTCAGCACTTGATGGTAGTGAAGACCAGGCGTTTACGGCATTCCACCGTTATTTTCCTGGTGCGGCATTATTAATTGATACCTATGATACGGTAGCGGCGGCTAAGAAGTTAGGTGAGAAATTAAATTCTGGAGAAATAGAGTTGGCTGGGGTTAGGCTTGATTCTGGGGATTTAGTAAATTTGTCAAATCAAGTACGTTCTCACTTGCCAAATGTACCAATTTTTGCCAGCGGGGATTTGGATGAGTGGGAAATTAGCCGTTTGAAAAAATCAGGCGCCCAAATTGACGGTTATGGTTTAGGTACAAAACTGGTGACTGGTTCTCCTGTGAATGGAGTTTATAAATTAGTAGAGATAGATAGTATACCTGTAATGAAGCAGTCGAGCGGTAAAACAACATACCCAGGACGGAAACAAATCTTTCGACGTTATGTAAAGAATAACAATGGTATTAAACTAGAAAACGACCGTTTGGGGTTAATGACAGAAGAACCATTAGAAGGAGAAGAACCTTTATTACAAGTATTTATCAAAGAAGGTATACGTATAAAACAGCAAGAAGATTTAGCTACTATCAAAAAACGTACTCAAGCACAAGTAGCAAGCTTACCTGAGCAAATAAGGCAAATAGAAAATAGCCATACACCAAAAATTGTAATATCAGAAGATTTAGACCAACTGACTCAAATAACCCAAAAAAAGCAACACTAACTTATGCAAATAGCATTATTTGGAACAAGTGCCGACCCGCCAACTGCTGGACATCAAAAAGTATTAAAATGGTTGTCAGAGTGTTTTGATTTAGTTGCAGTATGGGCGGCAGAAAATCCTTTTAAGTCACATAAAGTATCATTAGAGCATCGCGTCATAATGTTACAAATGCTTATTGATGGTATAGAGTCACACCCTAGTAATGTGCATTTACAACAAGACCTGAGCAGCTTACGAACTTTAGAAACATTAGATAAAGCCAAGCAAAAATGGCAGGATGCAGAGTATACTCTAGTAGTTGGTTCAGATTTGCTTACTCAGCTACCGCGCTGGTATCGAATTGAAGATTTATTGCAACAGGTAAAACTTTTGGTAGTACCGCGTCCAGGATATGCAATAAATGAAACTAGTATGCTTCAAGTCAAGCAACTAAGCGTTCAGGGGGGCGCCAAAATAACAATTGCGCCAATAACTGGTTTAGATGTTTCTTCTACATCGTACCGGGAACACGGCAACTCTGATGCTTTAACACCATCTGTAATAGACTATATCAATCAACAGCATTTGTACAAATGCCAGGACGTAACTCAAAATTGCCTGAACGTTCGCTAAATCAACAATCTTTGGCAGATTTCAAAGTTGGTGTTGATAATGTGATATTTTCAGTAGACACTGCCCAAAATCGGCTATTAGTTCTGTTAGTAATGCGGCAGCAGCAGCCGTTTATCAATTCTTGGAGTCTTCCTGGTACCCTAGTACGACAAGGAGAGTCTTTAGAAGATGCTGCGTACCGAATTATGTCAGAAAAAATTCGTGTGAATAATCTTTACTTAGAGCAGTTATATACGTTTGGTGGACCGAAGCGTGACCCTAGGGAGGAATGCGACAGTTATGGAGTTAGATATTTATCAGTTAGTTATTTTGCTTTAGTCAGATTTGAAGAAGCAGAACTAATTGCTGATGGAGTGACTGGAATTGCTTGGTATCCTGTTAAGGATGTTCCACAATTGGCATTTGACCATAACGAAATTTTGACATATGGACATCGGCGCCTGAAAAACAAGTTGGAATATAGCCCTGTTGCTTTTGATGTGTTGCCTGAGATGTTTACTCTTAATGATTTGTATCAGCTTTATACAACGGTTTTGGGTGAGAATTTTTCTGATTATTCTAATTTTCGTGCCCGACTTTTGAAGTTAGGGTTTTTGTCAGATACGGGTGTTAAGGTTTCTAGAGGGGCTGGGCGCCCTGCTTCTTTGTATCGGTTTGACGCCGAAGCTTTCGCACCTTTTAAAAATAAACCTTTGGTTTTTATATAAAAATAGACCAACGTTGGCAACGGATGTAGCGGATGTAACGGATGATTTATTAATTAAAAACAATCGCTGTTTTTGAGATTTTCTTTTAGAAACGAATCAACTATCCGTTACATCCGTTGTATCCGTTGCCAATTTTTCTACCATAGATACAATATCAACAATTATGAAAATTGCAATCGCACAACTTAATCCTATTATTGGTGATTTACCTGGTAATGCTGCAAAAATTCTTGAGGCTGCACAAAAAGCTTCAAAAGATGGCGCCCGTTTATTGTTAACTCCAGAACTATCGCTGTGCGGGTATCCACCCAGAGATTTGTTATTGAATCCTAGTTTTGTTGAAGCAATGAATACCACATTGCAGCAATTAGCAAAAGATATCCCACAAAATTTAGCTGTGTTGGTTGGCACTGTTGAAGCAAATACAAAGGCACTTGATAACGGTGGTAAGAGCTTGTTTAATAGTATGGCATTGCTGGATGAGGGCAGTGTTAAACAAGTTTTTCATAAGCGTCTTTTACCAACATATGACGTTTTTGATGAACGTCGCTATTTTGAACCAGGGTTACAAGCTAATCACTTTTCTTTAGATGACATTAATATTGGTGTTACTATCTGCGAGGATTTATGGAATGATGAAGAGTATTGGGGCAAACGTAGCTATGCCATCAACCCAATTGCAGATTTAGCAATTCTAGGTGTGGACTTTATCATCAATTTATCTGCTTCACCCTACAGCCTTAGCAAGCAAAAATTACGCGAAGCAATGCTACGATACAGCGCGATTCGATATAAGCATCCAATAATATACGTTAATCAAGTTGGTGGTAATGATGATTTGTTATTTGATGGCAACAGTTTTGCGCTTAACCGTGAAGGGGAAATTGTTTGTCGGGCAGCAGGTTTTGATACAGATTTAGCATATATTGAATTTGATAGTAACTGTTCAGGGGGGCGCCACGACTTACTACCAAGTTCGATTATTTCGGCATGTGAAAGCGAAGACGAAGAAATTTGGCGTGCTTTAGTGTTAGGAGTTCGTGACTATGCCCAAAAATGCCGCTTTTCTAAAGCTATTTTAGGTTTAAGCGGTGGTATAGACTCTGCGCTTGTTGCCGCTATTGCTGCTGCTGCCCTTGGTAAAGAAAATGTCCTCGGTATTTTAATGCCCTCACCCTATAGTTCTGACCATTCAATTAGTGATGCCTTAGCACTAGGTGACAACCTTGGTATAAAAACACAAACTATTCCTATTGGGAACTTGATGCAAGGATTTGATAATGCTTTGGTTGGTTTATTTGCGGGTACAGAATTTGGATTAGCCGAAGAAAATATTCAATCTAGAATTCGCGGTAATTTATTAATGGCAGTGGCAAACAAATTTGGTTATTTACTGCTTTCAACTGGTAACAAATCAGAAATGGCTGTAGGTTACTGTACTTTATACGGTGACATGAATGGAGGACTCGCAGTTATTGCCGATGTTCCAAAAACACGAGTTTATTCGTTATGTAACTGGTTAAATTCAAATACCGAAATTATTCCTAATAACATATTAGTCAAACCACCCAGTGCAGAATTAAAACCCGGACAACTAGACCAAGACTCATTACCAGAATACGGAGTGTTGGACGATATTTTACAAAAACTCATACACGAACATCAATCTGCGGCTCAAATAGTAGCTGCTGGACATAACGCTGCCACAGTAAACCGAGTCATTCAAATGGTAGCACGCGCAGAATTTAAGCGAAGACAGGCACCTCCTGGCATAAAAATAACTGACCGAGCGTTCGGTACAGGATGGCGAATGCCTATTGCCAGTAATTGGTTAGCGGTAAAAGGCGCCTATCAATTGTAGGTTGGGGAGGCACCGCGTTGCCGGGGTTTCCCCGGTTGAAGCGAGTGCCGTTGGAGGAACAGAACACAACATCAAAACGTAAAATATTTGTTGGGTTCCGCAAAGTTTCCACCCAACCTACTATTCCATTATTTCAAGTCTACCTTTTCGTGTTCACCAACATTGCTAGCAGGTTTGCCTGTAGTAACAGCCTTCACTAAACTAATAGCATTGGCAACAACGCTAGAAGGAGAATCCCAGTACTCAGCTTTTTCGACGTTAACTTTTAACAAAGCAATATCTGGTTCCTCAAGTTCTTTAGGAAACCATGCTTTAAGCTGAGGTTGCCATAATTCTTCAAGTTTTTGTCTATCTTTGACAATTTCTGCTGTACCAGTCAGCGAAACGTAACTTTGTTTTTTAGGGTCAGCGTAACTAACATTTACTTCATGGCGCCGATTAATTTCCGAGACCTTAAGTGAGCTTGCATAGGTAAAAAACCATACATCTCCATTAAATTCGACTTCTTTGTTGGTTGACATTGGGCGACTGTGTAATTTGCCTTCGCTGTCAACAGTCGTTAGCATGGCGAAGTCAATATCTTTGATTAATTCTCGGACTTTTTTAATGCTGTCGCCGTTGTTTCCATTTGAGTTAGTCATGTTTAATCGCTATATATAAACGTCTTGGCTCGAAATCAACATTGATTTATCTGTTACGTTAGCCTTAACGCTTAAGTCATATCTTGCATCTAAGGTTAGGTATTTTGAAGGCGCCACTCGAATTTAGCACCGAGCAGATGCTGATTTTTATGCCAAATATTGCGACTATAGTGGATTTTGGCGGCAAACACCACTTAGGGTTTACGGTTGACGCGAATTACTTACAGTATTATTTCTCATACATTAGACGAAGTGAAATAAAACAAATTGTGAGTTTGAAAGCTGCTGCATGAGGTCAATTGGCTGACCGTCCGTTAATTTGTTCGGGAAACCACCCTTCATGGACAGGCTACACAGGCTCAGTATATATATCAGCATAGTTATGGGTTTTCACCCCACGAAAGCCAAATTTTAAGGTTTGAAGTGCTGAACTCGTTGCAACTAGCAACGAGTATTGGTTTAATTTTCTCGTCCTTATTACGTCCATTTATTAATTTGTAGTTACACGGAGCCAGCACCTACAATGGCAAAAGTAGTTGGAATAGACTTAGGAACAACTAACTCCTGCGTGGCAGTAATGGAAGGTGGTAAACCCACAGTTATTGCTAACGCTGAAGGTTTTCGTACCACTCCCTCTGTTGTCGCGTTTGCGAAAAATGGCGACCGCTTGGTTGGTCAAATCGCCAAACGTCAAGCGGTAATGAACCCCGAAAACACTTTTTATTCAGTAAAACGCTTCATCGGGCGCCGCTTCGAGGAAGTTACAAATGAAGCTACCGAAGTCTCATATAAAATTTTACAAAGCGGTGGAAACGTTAAATTAGACTGTCCAGCGGCTGGTAAGCAGTTTGCACCAGAAGAAATTTCCGCACAAGTTCTTCGTAAGCTTGTTGAAGACGCTAGTAAGTATCTCGGTGAAACTGTCACTCAGGCAGTAATTACCGTACCTGCTTATTTTAACGACTCACAACGTCAAGCAACCAAAGACGCAGGTAAAATTGCGGGTATTGAAGTATTACGGATTATCAACGAACCTACTGCTGCATCGTTAGCATATGGTTTTGATAAGAAGAGTAATGAAACAATCCTTGTATTTGACCTTGGTGGTGGTACTTTCGACGTATCTGTCCTTGAAGTAGGAGATGGAGTATTTGAAGTACTTGCAACTTCTGGTGATACCCACTTAGGTGGTGACGACTTCGATAAAAAAATCGTTGACTTCCTTGCTGAAGAATTCCGTAGAGCGGAAGGTATTGACCTTCGTAAAGACAAGCAAGCTTTACAACGTTTAACAGAAGCAGCAGAGAAAGCCAAAATCGAGCTTTCGAGCGTTACCCAAGCAGAAATCAACCTGCCTTTCATCACTGCAACACAAGATGGTCCCAAGCACCTCGACACAACGCTAACACGCGCTCGCTTCGAGGAACTTTGCTCTGACCTTATTGACCGTTGCCGCATTCCTGTTGAAAATGCGTTACGCGACGCAAAACTCAGCAAGACTGATATTGATGAAGTTGTACTAGTTGGTGGTTCAACTCGTATCCCCGCAGTACAACAGTTAGTTAAGACTGCATTAGGTAAAGACCCTAACCAAACAGTAAACCCTGATGAAGTGGTAGCTGTTGGCGCCGCAATTCAAGCTGGTGTATTAGCTGGTGATGTTACTGGTATCTTATTGTTAGACGTAACACCACTGTCTCTAGGTGTAGAAACCTTGGGTGGTGTAATGACCAAGATTATTCCTCGTAACACAACCATTCCTACCAAGAAGTCAGAAGTATTCTCTACCGCAGTTGACGGACAAACAAACGTAGAAATTCACGTCCTCCAAGGTGAGCGTGAAATGTCCAACGACAACAAGAGCTTAGGAACTTTCCGTCTTGATGGTATTCCTCCTGCACCTCGTGGTGTTCCCCAAATTGAAGTTGTGTTCGATATCGACGCTAACGGTATTTTGAACGTAACCGCGAAAGACAAGGGTACAGGTAAGGAACAATCTATTAGTATTACTGGCGCGTCGACTCTCGACAAAAACGACGTTGAGCGCATGGTACGTGATGCAGAACAAAACGCATCAACCGACAAAGAACGTCGCGAAAAAATCGACCGTAAAAACCAAGCTGACTCTTTGGCATACCAAGCAGAGAAGCAAATTCAAGAACTTGGTGACAAAGTACCCCCAGCAGATAAAACCAAAGTTGAAGGTTTAGTCAAAGACCTCAAAGACGCTGTTGCAAAAGAAGACGACGAGCAAATCAAGCGCATTATGCCCGAATTGCAACAAGCGCTGTTTGCAGTTGGTAGCAGCATCTATCAACAAGGTGGTGATGCTGGCGCTCCTGGTGCTGGTGGTGCCCCTGGTGCTGATGCTGGTTCTGCTGGTGGCGCCTCAAGTGGTGGTAGCGGTGATGACGTTATTGATGCTGACTTCACTGAATCTAAGTAATTTTGTATTGGTTTGTTCCCAGGTTAAACTTGGGAACTTTAATAAACCCACATTGGCTAATGAAGCGTGTGGGTTTTTGTTTTTTATAGTTAAAACCTTCGATAGTAGTATCAGCAATCGGACGCGGTATATACTTTGCTGGTATTAGCGAGGGTAAATATGACATATCCAATGGCGCCTTGGAGTTTGCAGGGTTATGCGGTGCAAACTTTACATTTGGTAGATACTAACCGCGTTCGTGCGTTAATTCCTTCTGAGTTTGAGATTTTTTCAGTTTTTCCAGGTAAAACGCTTGGTGCAGTATATCTATCTAATTATCAACCAGGTTCAATACTTGAATATAGCGAGTTAATTGTTGCACCAGCTTTTGTTAAATATCAAGATAAAATTGGTGCTTGGGTAACACATATATATGTAGATAATTCTGACTCGGTGGCAGGTGGTCGAGAAATTTGGGGATTACCCAAGGAACTTGCTGATTTTACTTGGCTCGATAAGCGTGTTGCTGTACAGCAAGGAGGTAAAACTCTGTGTACCCTTGATTTCGATAAGAAAAGTTGGTTTAATTGGCGCCAGTGGCTTAAAGGGTTGAGTTTTAGTACCAAAGATGCAAATATAATGTCTTTTGCGGCTGAGTTTGAGTTTAATATTGGTTTCATTGGTTCTAAATTAGAAGTTCCCTCAGAAAGTCCATTTGCTTCTTTGAATTTGGGGGCGCCGCTTTTGAGTGCCCGTTCTGATAATATGATTTTGAAGGTTGAGGCGCCGCAAATAGTGGGTGCGCGTGCAGTTGATTATAGCTATAACTAATACTTCGTAGCATCTGCTGTCAGCGAGATATTCAATTGTTCGATTGATTCTTTCTCTAACATGTCAATTATAGCTAAATTGATTGCGAGTTCAGAATCATAATATTTATTGAAGTCGTTAGAAAATGCGCGAAATCTAAATACACGTGCATTTTCTACAATTCCCTCTAATCTGACTTGGCAGTTTTCAGAAATTAAATCAACCTTCTTTGGTATATCCTGTAAAGCTTGATAAATAGCAGCAGATTTTTCGGCGGAGAGTCCATCAACTTTTAGGGTAAAATTTATACCGTATGAAGGTTTTTCTGAGGGGTTTTGTGTCCAATTTTCAACGATACCAGTAATCATCTTTGAGTTAGGAATTTTTTTAATAGAATTCCACTTAGCAACACGTAATTTTGTACTTCTCAAGCCGATTTCTAAAACATTGGCAAAGCCATCAATTCCTTCAACAATTAATCTATCTCCCGGTCGGTAAAGCTTATCGAAAAAAATGATTATAGTGCAAAACCAGTCATAAATCACATCTTTAATTAGTAAACCAAGAGCTACACCTGCTCCACCTAATAAACCAATGAGTGCAGATGCAGATGCACCTAGCAAAACTTCCGACCCTTTGATAACTACAACTAAAATAGCAGCTATTTGAAAGAGCTTTGGTAAGTAGGGAAGAAGTAAGTTATCAAGTTCAGTATCAGTACTAGCTGCAAACTTTCTTAATGCTCTTCCAAGTAAAGGAGAGACATGATAAACAATGTAGGCACCAATACTAACAGTTAAAAAATTCAGAATTTTTCCAATTTCTTGAGCTACCTGCGTTCCTAGTTGAGGCGCCAGTATCAACTCTCCTACCCATACACCAGCTAATAAAATTAACCAATTAGTAGGCGGTTTGATAATTTTGATTAATTCATCATCTAAAGGCGTTTTATCAACGCTAGCTAATAACTCAAGCCGACGAATAATTACTGATAAAAAAACTTCTTTTAATGCTTGTGTAATTACAATAATTAAAGCAAAAAGTAAAATTTTTGTAAGTTGTATATTAGCAATATTAATACCTGAATTAACAATGCTATGTTTAATTATTTGCCAAAATGCTTGCTGGTTTTCCATAATTAATTTACGTACTGTAAAATAAAATGTATACAAAATAACTTAGATTGTTCTGAATCAACAATACAATCTTTTTGTGGTTTTGAATGCATATTATTTAACAACTTTTCTATATTTTTCTAAGTATTTGTACTTATAAATTGAATCAATTAGATCAAAAATAAGGCAATTAAGATTTTTTGAAAAAGCTGCAAATCACTTCACCTGCGTTATCTGGCCTGAAAGGCGCAATTTTACCATCCTTGCGAGTTAGAGTTTGTTGACGGCAATTGTAGAGTTCAACAGGAGTTTTGGCGCCGTCAACAGTTACCGATGCGCGATATTCCCAGTGATTTTTGGCGCTTCTTTTGATACTGAGAATACAAATCTGATGACCGTTATAATTACGACAGGTAAAAGCTTGAGCAGGATATGTAATTATTAAGGTAAGTAAAATTACTAATATAAAAGCAAATATCTTGCTCATGGTAAAAACTCTTAGGGTACGGTGACATGAACTTAATTATAGATGGCACCGTCAAAATAGCAGTGCAAATAACTATTTGAGATATGAAACTTCTTTCATTACTTCAAAAGACTTCTGGTACTTCGTTTATAGGCGCCGTTTTTGCGGGTCTTGTCAGTGGGATAAGTAGTACAGGGTTAATAGCGTTAATAAATCATGCTATTGCTAATAGGAGTAGCACAAATGCTTTGGTTGGAATGAGTTATATCGCCATGTGCGTTTTTTTGATAGTCAGCATGGCTCTTTCACAGCTTTTACTAGCACGATTAGTACAAGGAATTACATTTAAACTGCGATTACAGTTAACCAACCAAATATTAACTTGCCCGCTACGGCATTTAGAAGAACTTGGCGCCGCAAAACTCTTAGCAGCACTAACTGAAGACGTGGAAGCAGTTTCCAATGCTTCTTTTCAAGTAGCGAACTTGTGTATTGCCGTTGCAATGTTTATAGCTTGCATGTTTTATATGATGTGGCAGTCGCTACCTTTGTTTGGGATAGCAGTAGTTATTACTATAGTGGGAATAAGTAGTCATCGTGTACTTACTAATAAAGCTACGTACTTTCTCAAACTTGCTCGCTCTGGGCAAAATGAATTGTTTGCTCACTTTCGGACGGCAATTGAGGGAGTTAAGGAATTAAAATTACATACAGCACGGCGCCAAGCTTTTTTAACACAAGAGTTAGAAAATAGTGCCAATAGTGTTAAGAACTATAAAAATACAGCTACAGATATTTTTGCCATTGCATCTAGTTGGGGTTTCTTGTTTTTGTTTGGTCCACTGGGAATACTTGTTTTCGTGGCGCCTAATTTTATAAACTTGTCTACTTCTGTATTATCAGGTTACGCTCTAATTCTAATTTTTACCTTCACAATGCCTTTGCGGGTTTTGTTAAATACACTTCCTGAAATCAGTAAAGCTGACATAGCTTTAGAAAATATACAATCGCTTGGCTTGTCACTAGCATCGCAAAATCAAGAAATAACTAATAAACTCTCAAATTCCGATGCTTCAAAATTTTCTGATACTGGTATAAATATAGAATTAGAAAATGTGGTACATACTTATGGAAGTGAGCGCGATGCAACTTTATTTCATCTTGGTCCAATGAACTTAAGTTTTTCTCCAGGAGAACTGATTTTTATTGTGGGTGGTAATGGTAGCGGTAAATCAACACTAGTAAAATTAATCACAGGGCTATATATTCCAGAATCAGGAGCAATTTATATTGATGGTAAGCTAGTTACCGATAAAAATCGTGAGTGGTATCGTCAGCACTTCTCTGTAGTATTTTATGACTTCTATTTATTTGAGCGTTTATTAGGCATTGAACATCCTGATATCGAAACTCAAGCAACAAAGTACTTAGAACAACTTCAGTTAAATCATAAAGTGTTTCTTAAAGATGGAAGACTTTCAACTACCGCTCTTTCTCAAGGACAGCGCAAGCGACTAGCGTTATTAACAGCATATTTAGAAGACCGTTCAATTTATGTTTTTGATGAATGGGCTTCTGACCAAGACCCAGTATTTAGAGAGTTATTTTATACTCAATTATTACCTGCTTTAAAAAATCGCGGTAAAACGGTGATAGCAATTAGTCATGATGACCACTATTTCTATATCGCTGACAGAATTATTAAGTTAGATTACGGTCAAGTCGAATATAATAAGCGTAATCATTAGTACAAAAATATACATTATTATATTTAAAGCCAGTAACAACTAAGATAAAGTAAGTTCAGGACGGGGTATTGAAAAAACACCCGGTGTTTGTGTTGGTAGTGTTTATGTTGGTAGTACTTGCATTGCGGGAAGACGCATTACTGTTTGGGGACTTGTAGAAGCTCGCCACATAGGATATCGCGAAGCTGACTTACTTACAAGCTATCCATCACTATCCGCTACTGATATTGCAAACGCATGGGCGTATGCTGAAGCTTTCCCCGACAAAATTGAAATTCGAGAAAATAATGAAGTCATGTATGAAGATGTGTAGTTTTCTATATTCAAATAGCGTAAACCATAATATATCCTTGTGAAAAATATGGTAAAACAATCCGATTTGATTATTTCTACGAAAGACCTAACGAAAATTTATGGTAGAAAACCTGTTGTTGATAAACTAAATCTAGCTGTACCACGTGGTTCTATTTGTGGTTTTCTTGGCCCCAATGGAGCGGGCAAAAGTACTACTATTAAATTGTTGCTTGGATTAATAAAGCCTTCTAGTGGTACTGGCGCCATTCTCGGCAAGAATATTGTTTTTGATAGTGTTGCAATTAGAGAGCGGATAGGGTTTCTCGCGCAAGACCCACGCTTTTATGGATATTTGAGCGCGCGTGAAACTTTACGTTTTGTTGCTTCCTTCTTTTTCAAAGGTTCTTCAATAGCTATAGAAAACCGAATTGATGAAATGATTGATCTTGTCGGGTTGGATGGAAAAGCCGACCGTCCGGTTCGAGGTTTTTCTGGGGGTGAACGTCAACGTCTTGGTATTGCTCAAGCTGCTATTAATAACCCAGAGTTAATTATACTTGATGAGCCAGCGTCTGCACTTGACCCATTAGGGCGCCGTGATATGTTACAAATACTCGAAAGTTTTCGAGGACGCAGCACAGTTTTTTATTCGACGCATATTTTAGATGATGTGCAGCGGGTCAGCGATACTGTGGTAATTATGAAACGTGGCAGATTAATTGCTCAAGGTTCCATACAAGAACTACTTGCAGGAGACCGCAGTCAGTTTTATATGACAGTGCGTGGTGATGGATTAACAACGCGCGAACGTTTGAAAGATATGCCTTGGATAAAAACGATTGTCCTTGAAGACGGATTACCAGATGTAGATAATAATCGCACAACCAAGCTTCAAATCAACGTAACCAATCCAAACGTAGCAGAAAATGAGCTTTTACGTATTGTAATGATGGCAGATAGTGAAGTTGTAGTAACGGAATTTGGAAGGGTATCTTATGAACTTGAAGATGTATTTGTTGATTTAGTCGAGGAAGCAACTAAAAATGGTGGTTAAAAGTGACTCAAAATTACAACCCGTTACAGGCAGTTGGTTACGCGGTTTTCGTGCTGTATTTAATAAAGAACTCGTGCGTCACTTTGGTAATAAGCGCTTTCTATCTCAATTAGTTCTGTGGTGTGCAATTTCTGCATCTCCCGCTATCGCACTAACTTCAGATGGCAGTACAGAGCTACCCATAGTACGAGGAACTTCACTTTTAACTTTGTTTTTGTGGTTAGGTACAGTACCAATGTGTATCGGTACAATAATACTGACTCAAGGCGCCATTATTGAAGAGAAAATGACCCAGACTTTACTGTGGATATGCTCTAAACCTTTATCACGTCCTGCCTTGATAATAGGAAAGTTTGCAGCTTATGCAATATTTCTAGGTTCTATTGTACTTGGTATTCCTGCCGTTATTACTTATATTGTTGCCTTAATATATGCTGGACTTCCTTTATTTACATTTTTACCAGGTTTTCTCGCTAGTCTATTAATGACATATTTATTGCTTCTATTTCTTTTAGCACTAACTTTAATGCTTGGCGCCTGTTTTAATCACATAGGAACAGTAACAGCAATTGCCTTCTTCGTCTATATTGGAGGAGCAAGTTTAAATTCTGATATACGATTACAAAAAATTGAGCCGTATACATTTTCAGCATTACAACGCTATGCAGTTGAAATAATATCCGGTCGTTTCTATCCCACAGCTTGGATAGCTATGGCTACAACGCTTTTGTTAACAATACTGTTTTTACTAGTCGCATTTTGGCAAATGGAACGGTATGAGTTGTAGTAATAATGTATTTGGTGCATTTATACTATTATTTGCACTATACTTGATAAAAAATGGTATCTACACAAGCGATAACTGACAAAATCAAAAGCTTTAGCGACTTAGAAAAGCGCTGTAACCTTCGCCAAGCTTCAGATGACCAATTTTTTCATGAATGGGTGGAAGACTTACCAGAGAAGTAAAATTTCAAATTCACTGTTGTTAAGTTCTTGCTTTAACCAAATAGTGGCATTATAAAGGAAAGGACGGTCTTCATACCAACCAGAGTCAAGTAAATAATTTCATGAACTACCCCGCCGCGTTGGCGGACGGGGCTTTGTAAATGAGACAGCATGTGTAGAGGACGGGCGAGGACGCCCATCCCACAAGGCATGTCAATCACAAGGCATGTCAATCACAATGCGTGTAAATAATGCAACTGTAAAATAACCCACCCCTACTATGCGATACCTAATACTTTGCGTAGGACTGTTTGGTCTTCTGATTTGACTTTCAGGCGCCCATTTTCAATATCGCGTATCCAGCTTTGGCTTTTACCTGCGAGTTTAGCTAGTTCGCGCTGGGAAAGATTAAGTTTTTTTCTGGCTTGCGAAATTTGGTCACCTATTAGTCCTGATGTGGTTTTAGTTTTTTTTCTGTTTCTTGTTGTGGTAAGATGCTTTTTTTCGGCTTCGGATAGTGCTTGCTCAAGTTCGGGTGGCAGGTCAAAGGACAAAATGCGCGCGTTCATTAGTAAATTCCATTTGCCTCGTGGACCTGCATCGGTGAGACGTGAGTTACCACCACCGTCATTAATCCAAAATTCGATAGCTTCGTCGGGGTCTTCGGGAATATCAACTAGCTTTGCCCACATTGGTTGAATGTTAGGTGGATAGGTAACGGGGTCGAATTTGGGTTTCATACCAAAGTGATTTAGTACTTCTAAGTCACTTTCAAAGGTACGTAGTAACCGTTTGCGGTCGTCACGCTGTCTGCAAGCTGTGGCAACTTTTTGCTCTCCATAGGCAACGCGAAGTAATGTAGGGACGGTAATTCGCTGTGAGTTACCCATTTTGGTTTTGAATAATAACCACAACATTAAACGCGCGGCACCTTCGTGTTGCTGCCATATACTCATAACAGTGTTTAACAGCGATTTAGGCAGACTACCATATTGAAAATAGGCGTTACGCTGTTTACAGCCTTGCTTGTTTAGAAAATATTGTGCCCAAATTCCAGCTTTGACCTTAAAAGTTAATCCAATTAGATATTTACATCCCTTGTCGTCTTCTTGGAAGTGATGTTGAATATCAACCAAGTGCCACAAAGAACTTTTTTCTATTTCAAATCCTGGTACTCTACCCTGCTGTGCCCAACTAATTGATGTCATTAGCGAACAACAACTGCGAACCCAGTTTTTCATTAATGTTAGTTTCGCAGTTTTATTGAGGTCTTTACGCTTCTCTAATCCCAAATATTTCTCGATTTGTTTGTCATCTATAACAAACTCTTGCTTCCACGGTTCGCTAACGGCAGTCGCATGTGCCGCAAAAATTAGATTTACAAGTGCAGCGCGAATATCCAAAGCTTCAACTGCTGCTGTTGTTGTCGCAAGTTGATTTTCACTAAATGGTACTGCAAGGTGAAAAGCTATGTTACCCTTACCTTGGTTAACTTGGCGCCGATAGCAGATATACCCATCTTCATCTAGTTCCCACGGTAGAGACGTGCGTTGTGCTAAAACATTAGAAGCTTCCCAAATTGCAATTGCAGAAGCAAAGGGATTATTCTTGCCGTTAGCAAATAAATTTGAACTAGTGACTTCGCGTGGTTCAATCTTGCATCTTCCTCGTTTCACCTGTAAGGGAATAGGAGATTTAGTCGGACATATGGTCAAACATTGAGGTTCGGAGTAAAAACCCTCACAGTTATTACATAGACAAGGGTCAATCCAATATTCGTCATTTACAAGCTTGATAGCACCCACAGGGCATTGAGGACGACATTTATCGCATTCAATGCAACTGCTATTTGGAATTGTGTAAGGCATAAGGTAATGGCCACATTACTTCATTCGTATGCTTGGTTAAAAACTAGCCCCTGGATAGCAGAATGTTAGTTCATATAAGTATTTAGAATACTTTGATTTGAATACTATTCAGGGTTATTAATCGATTCGTTTTATTCTGAATGTTTTCTATTCATAACAATTCCACAAACAACTTTACAAAGTTGTTCATAACGAGCCAAGATGTCTTGATTTTTCATATTCATAGCCACAATAAAATTTCCTAATCTTTCCTATTTAATTATTTGTACAAGCTAATAGTTCTTGAGTAACACAAGCGACTATATTTAAAACTTCGGCGCCTTCGTTAATATTATTAATAAATAATAAAAGATATAAAATTGTAATCAAAATAACCCTTTGCATAAATAACATTGTAGGGTGCGTGACGTTTACAACAAACTCAAGCGAAGCAAATAACCCCGTAACGTCACGCACGATATTATTATTTTTTATTAATTGACAACGAATATCAATGAAGTATTTTCAGAAGAAGACTTAAAAGTAAGAATTAGAATAAGTATAAATTGTCATTCTGAGCCTAGCGTAAACAAAGTTTTCCCGGAGGGTAGAATCTGTATACGTTGCATTTGGAAAGAGATGCTAACCTACCCTACCCTTCGGGAAAACCTGCGGTTTACGGGATATCCTACCCTACGGGAAAACTTCGTTAACGGATAACGGGAAATACGAGCGGATTACACTACGTTCAGCATGACATTTAACAAGCATTTAATAATAATTATTTCCATTACAAAGGAAAATGTTTAATAAGCATATTTACAAAAAAGAATAAAAACAATTTTTTAACATAGACAATAATGTTACTTTTTCCAAAAAAAGCATCTGATAACATCAAAACTAGAGAGTGAATAAAGTACTAGTGCATCGAGTAAAATCTAGCACAAAATTAAACACAAAATTGCTGAAGGTTAACACATGGCTACTCTAACAGGTCTGACGTTTGGTGGAAAAACTTGGACACCTAAATTTGTTCAAGAAATTGACCAAGATAAATGTATTGGTTGTGGCAGATGCTTCAAAATCTGTGGACACGATGTATTGCTGTTAAAAGCAATGAATGAAGAAGGTGAGTTCGTCGAAGATGAAGAAGACGATGAAATTGAAAAGAAAGTCATGACTGTAAAAAATCCTGACAATTGTATTGGTTGTGAAGCTTGTGCCAAAATTTGCTCGAAAAATTGCTACACTCATGCGTCGTTAGAGAATTAATTGAATGCACAGGCAAGACACCTGTGCTACAATTCGTTTTTAAATATTTTTATAACACGTTGTAGAGACGCGCAAATTTGCGTCTCTACATTTATGTTTTTAAAAATCTATATATTAAAAAAACTTAAAAATTTAAATAAAATCTATCAAAGTGTGTCAAAACTAGAAATAGTAAAAACAGGTTTAAAGGTGTAAGAGGCAATTGCTATCAAGTTATTAACCTTCAATTATGTATTTGAGCAATGACTTAAGCAAAGAAACCTGGTTTCTACGCATAATCGTTATTTTTATTACATGTTATCAACGAAGAAACCAGGTTTCTATATTTTCAAGAAACACTTATCGTTTTTAGTATGCAACAAGTCCCTGTTTCTCTTTTGACCCTTGTTGCTGGCATACTCGTTACACTTGTAAGCATCTGGGTAGGTCAGCACTCGGCTAGTTTGTTACCAGTGCAAGCATCTGAACAAGCTCCACTAGTAGACAGATTTTTCCAAATTTTGGTTGGTATTGGTACTGCATTGTTCTTGATAGTGCAAGGCGCCATTGTCATTTTCATGTTTCAATATCGGCGTCGTCAAGATGACGACCGAGATGGAACGCTAATAGAAGGAAATTTCCCGTTAGAAATATTCTGGACAGCGATTCCCTCGATAATAGTCATTGGGCTTGGAATATACAGCGTTGATGTATACACGCAGATGGGTGGTTTGAGTGTAGGGCATCATTCAATGGCTGAACATGCTGCTGCACCAGTTAAGGGAGCTGCCCTAGCTGCGACATTAAACGAGTCTGATATTGAAGCGCTGACTGAAGAAATACCTACAGACGAAGTTATTCCAGAACCAGCTTCAGACAGCAGTGAGTTGGCACCAGAGGGTGTTTCGACCGAGACATCATTAGAAGAAGCAACCGTTGAGGAACCAGAACTGGCGCCTATCTCTGAACCTATAACTCTCCCTGTTAAAACACCAATTAAAACACCTGTAAAAAAATTGGTAAATGTACCTCAACCAGGTATTGGTATTGGCGCCAACCCAAAAGTATTGGGTAATGCAGCAGATTTAGTTGTGAATGTAACAGGTATGCAGTTCGCTTGGATATTTAATTATCCTGAAACTGATATTACATCTGGTGAACTACATGTACCTGTGGGCGCCGATGTTCAAGTGAATCTTGCCGCGTCGGATGTTATTCACTCATTGTGGATACCACAATTCCGACTCAAACAAGACGCTATACCCGGACAAGCAACGGGTTTAAGATTTAAAGCTACCAGACCAGGTACATATCCGATAGTTTGTGCGGAACTTTGCGGAGGATATCATGGTTCGATGCGTTCCCAAGTCATTGTTCATACACCCGATGAATATCAAGAATGGCTGGAATCAAATCGTATTGCTAGCGCACAAAATCAACAAATAGCAGCAGCTTTACAAACTCACTAACCTCTCCCCCGCTTCGCGACCCCTGCCCTACAAGGGGAGGGGTAGGGGTGGGGTGTCCATACTCATACAAATTTTATGACGTTACAACTTCCACAAAATAGTCCTCCTGGCAAAAAACCAGAGAATGTGGTCGTTACTAGCCACACCACTCATCAAAAAGCTTGGAAATGGCACGACTACTTTACATTTAACGTTGACCACAAGGTAATTGGCATACAGTATTTAGTTACTGCATTTGGATTTTATCTGATTGGTGGGTTGATGGCAGTGGCAATGCGTACTGAATTAGCTACTCCCGACCCCGATGTACTTGACCCAAACTTGTACAACGCTTTCATGACCAATCACGGAACTATAATGATATTAATATGGATGTATAGGTTCCATGATATGATACCTTTGGTGTTTTCTAGGGAATCTTTGTGGATAAGTTAATTATCGGCTACTGTCGCGTATCTACCCAAAGACAACAAACCGATGGACATGCTTTAGAACGATATATCGATGCTTTGTTACAATATGGCATACCAGAAAAATTGGTATTCTTTGATGTAGAATCCGGTGTTTCTACTACCCGCGAAGGGCTGAATGCTGTTCTTAATCTTGTGAAAGCAGGGCAAGTATCGCAGGTAGTTATACCAAATTTCGACAGGTTAACCCGTGACCCGAAGCAATGGGAAGAAGCACGGGAGTTATTCAACAAACATGATGTAAAACTCCGGTTCCTAGAAGACGGTGAATTAGACTTAAATTCACCCGATGGTTTGTTCACCGGACGAATCAAAGCAGCACTCGCAGCACAAGTCCGGGATAGACTGCGGTCACATTCCAAAGCTGGACATGCTAGACATCGTGAGTTAAAACAACCCTACAAACCTGTCTTCGGGTATATAAAAATTGATGGTTTAATACGCCCTAACAGCGACTTGTACCCTGAGTCTAATAAAACTTACTTTGAAGTTGCTCGGCATTTAGTTGATTTATTTCTGATGTATAAATCAATAGACAGAGCTTGTGTTGAGTTCAAAAAGCTTTATTATTGTGAGCCTCCAAGTTATTACGGTAAAAATCACTTAAAAGCTCCTGTGACCCATAGCCTTAAACGTTGGCTAGAGAACGCAATGCTGCGAGGAAAAATTCAGTATTTAAGTTTTGGTAGGTCTGCACCATTAATAATTGTAGAAGGTCAACATCAACCACTGATAACAGACGCGGAGTGGTTAATCATAAGCTCTATCCTCGAAGCTAATAAAAAAAAGAAACAAGGGATATCGACAGATAAATTATTAAATGTTCTTTCTGGTGTTGCGCGGTGTAAGAACTGCGGTGGTGTCATGACACTAAAAACTGGATATAAACGAAAAGATGGAACCTATAAACTAGGTCTATGTTGTAGGAGAGCGCGCGAACGTGACCAACGATGTAAGCCTGAGTACACAAAGTACGCCAATAACTCTCTAGATGTGCTAGAGGAAAAAGTCAAAAATGCTTTATTGGAACATGCCCATAAAATAATCGATAGCGTTATTACATTAACTCCTGAACCTATTGAAACTAGCCCAGAGATGGAATCGCTGATTAAATCTATTAAAATACTGGAAGCAATCAACGACCCTGACCTAGGGGAAGTTATCGAAAAGAAAAGAACACAGTTATTTCTACTCCAAGAAAGCCAAAAGATGAAAACAGCAGAAAGTACCGAGAGAATAGAACGTTATCGCCAACTGACAACGTTTACTGCGGAGATTTGGGGTCTGATGTCAGTTTTTGAGCGCAACTTGCTGTACAGAGACTTGATTGAAGTTGTCTTGTGCGACCGTGGCTCTATTGAGGTAATTTTCAAGCCTTAATTTTCGTTCTGCTTCGCTCAATAGTTCCAATTCGTCGGCTGTAATCCCTGTTTCTTCTAAGTATTTATCGAATCGAAGAAAAGCCCGTTGTAAAATTTCTGCGGCTATTATCATATTTTTTATGTAGCGGTTTTCTGAAGCGTTTCGATAACATTCTATCACTGTTTTGTTCGCTGAACTAGTTACTAGATAACAAATCCAGCGTTTTTTTGTTAGTTATGTATCACTAGCAATGGTATTTTCATTAGTTTCATAAAACTCAACCACAGAGCATTTTCCATCGACCGCAGCTTAGAAATTTCTAAGGCTCAATCGGTGGAAACTTAATATTCCGTTCTTTGGGGCAATTCATTGGATTTTTATTGTATCTTTCATTGCAATACTCGGTGTTTATTTATGGTTATTCAATCTCTAAAAAAGCTCATCGTTGCGAAAACCATTTCCATGTGGACTTTAGAACAACCATCGGTCGTAAAAATGTATATATGCTATGTTTTGAATCATCTGGATAGCCACTATATCAAGCATTGTGATATAAAAAAGATTTTTTTTGCTGTGTAATATTTTGGATATGTGCTATTATTTGCGTATAGACTCAGTAATTCAAAGCAGTGAAATACAGACCACAGATTGTGTTGCGTGAGCCAAAAACATTGGACATTAGAGCAATTGCCGCTGAATTAGATATGACAATCACCGGACTGATTGTTACAGCCATCAGAGAATATTGCTTAAAACGTAACATCAAAATTCAATAAACTCGCCTTCGAGTCTTTCTAACAATCAAATACTTTGTCCCCCACTGGGTATCTGTAATTCTTTTGTCATGATTAATTGACAATTGAATTTAAAGACCAATTTTCACGGAAACAGTAATGAAGCCCTCGGAGCGTCCAACTCCAAAAGGGCTTCATAAATTCAAAAAAAATTAATTTCTATTACAACCAATGATATCCCAAACAGTAGACGACTGTCAAAGCAATAATGCTGTCACTCCCAGTGATAGCTCTACTAATGATATTGTACCACAAAATGTAGCACAATTTATTACACTTAACTCAAAAGATACTCAGCAAAAAATCAATGGTGATTTAAAAAAGAATCAAGAGGATGGGTTACTGAGTCAAAAACGCGGTGAACTACTACAGATGATGAAATGGCTAGATAGCCACGGATTACCAATATTGCCTGTGGCACCAAAACAAGACTCATACAAGTACCCAAAGAAAGTAAACGGTGAAATTGTCTACAAAAAGGATAAGGACGGCAACCTAACAAATGAACCAGAGCCATTGTTTACAGGTAAAAATCCATCGTATTTAGATAAAGAAGGTATCCCACATATTGTTTCCCACAAAAAATATCAGGATAAACTACCAACAAAAAAAGAACGCGATACTTGGTTCGTAAATCCAGCTAATGGAATTGGGACTTTAGGAACTGACCATATTAAAGCTATTGACATTGATGCAAAGAATTTTGATAGCCAAGCAGACTGCGATATAGCTTACAACGGAATATTGGAGAAAAACTCAGCGCTCAAACAAACATTTTTAGCCCAGACACATAGCGGTGGATACAGAATATTTGTTAAAGAAGAAAAACCATCGAGTTTTACTAATTTCTCACTGGAAGAAAATGGTAAACATATCGGTGAATGTCTAGGTTACGGTAGATTCACTGTGCTACCGCCGACGCTAGGAGTTTCGGGTAACTACTACGAGGTATTGAATTGGGGCGAAATTATCGAAGTAGAGTCTGTAGAATCTATCGGCATTTACCCCGTTAAAAAAGCCGCGAAAGAAAAAGCAGAGAAACAGGCGAAAGATAAGCCAACAAATAGTAAATCAACCAACCGCTCTAAGGTTCCACAGGTGTTGGAGGGTTGCTTAACTGATTCTACAAAGGAAATTATCGATGGCATATGCGGAAATGTTAGCAACCGCTCAGAGGTTCTAGCTAAGGTTGCAAATGAGGTTTATGGTTGGCGAAATTGGCTGAATAATAACCAAATTTCATTCATAGATAATTCCGACGACTTAATTAACCGTGCGGGCGAATCGCTGGGTATAGACAGTGACAGAATCCAAAGAGTTATCAAACCAATTGACTCTAACAATGTGGTGCCTGCCGCTGAATTTATGGGCGGTGATAAAGCTTGCTGGAAACGAATCCGTAAGTTGGATAAAAAAATATTCAACGAAAATTGCCCAAGAGATGTAAAGAACGAAATTGAGGGCGAGTACAAAGCCTTAACAGCAGAAAATGAGCCTTACCGGGTAACAACAACAGCCGACGACTCGGTACTGAAAGTGTTGTTTGAAAATGGGGAAGGAGATTGGAAGGTAATTAACGACGGCTACCATCAATACACTGGTTTCTATTGGCGATACATCTCCGACGCAGTAGTACAGAAGAAAATTACAGATACTTTGCGTCAGTTATACCTAGTGGATAAAAACACTGGTGAGCAAATATACTGTTATGCCAACGAAAAAAACAAAGCCAGCGCATTTAAATTTTGTCGAAGTAATCTTAGCCAAGAATCAGAGCTTTTCAACAATCATCTACTTTGTTTTAAAAATGGCACAGTCGATGTCAGGACTGGTGAACTTTCCGCGCATAGCCGCGAAGATTTTTTAACTAGTTACATCGATTCGGATTATGTGCGTGGTGCTGAATGTCCAGCGGTTTTCAAGGAGTTTGTTAACAACGCTTTTGGCGAAGATATGCTGCCACTTATCCGAGCGTTAACAAGCATGTATGTTGACCCGACAGCACATTACGGTTACTTCGCGCATCTTATTGGCGAATCTGGTAGTGGAAAAGGTACAATGATTCGGTTCTGGGGATCAATGTTCGGCGAGACTAGCCTACGAAGCGTCCAGGTTTTTAGCGATATTTCAACCGCAGAAAAAAGACACCAGCACCTTACCAATGTTAGATTCTGTTCTCTCCCCGATGTTGGCGGATATCAAAAGGATTTAAGGGCATTCTACGAATTAGTAGATAATGGTTCTGCCAGCGGTCGCGCACTGTTTTCGTCAACTGGGTACGAAAAACGCTGGTATGTACGCTTTGCAATAGCATCGGTAAACCCGCTGAGTATCGAAAATAGCGGCGATGGCTGGGAACGACGCGCAATCGAACTACCTACGAACAAGCGCAAAGGAAACAAAGACCCGGATTTAGAAACAAAGCTACAGGAAGTAAAAGCACAAGTCATCAGTTGGGCATTGGCTATGCCCCGTGAAGACCGTGATAATACCTTAATGAACGCATCGAAGTTATTTGCCAAGGTCAAAGCTGCTAAACAAGAACAGCGAGTACACGGCGATTCAATCTCGTACTTCGTTGACCAGTGTCTTCGTCCATCCGAAAAGGCAACCGACGTGTTACAACCCGCCGAACTGCACGATGCGTACATGTTATTCTGTAAGGCTCACGGGCTACAAGCGAAAGGTTCAGCGGGTAAGCTGCGGGGCAGATTAGCACATAGTAGCATGTCAAAAATAAAACTGCGAAACTATTCGGGGAACAAGGGAACAGTACCCCGCTGGTATCACTCTCCGAATTTGACGGAAATGTATTTATGTAACCTGTTTTTATTAATTTTATGGCTTCAGAATTTCAAAGAGAAATGGAAGAGCGCTGGGAAAGAATCGAAAAATTATGGCGCAGTAATACCGCAGCTTATGAGCAGCAACTAGAGCAAAGTAGAAATTGGTACAAAAACACCAACACAAACAACACCAATGTGGAACCTGCACCAGCAACCCAAACAGTAGAACAATCAGCGGCGCCGCTGACAGCACAAGAGGTTTATAGCATTGCTCAAGAGGGAGGTAATCAGTGGCAGGCGATATTGAACAAATTAAAGACCGAGCGAGGGTAGACGGGGTAGACGCGGCTATTGCTTGGCTTGAATAGTCGTGCCTGAACCGCCGAAGCAGCGTTTTTCGTTATCGGCGTACTTACTCAAACAACACACATTTGTACCCGGTTGAAGACTTAATATTATCTTTAAAGCTGTCGAAGTTACCAATATCAGACATGCGGGCGCCTTTCACAAAGACACAATTACCATCTGTCCAAAGCTCGTACCCTGTTTTTGCCGTACCAAGGAATTTACGGTTTTGGGGCGTTGTTGAATTTGTTGCAGTTGGCGCCTTTGTTTCTTCGTTTCTTGCCAGCCCAGTTGTAGTAATAAAGTTATTCCAAGTAGATGGGAAGTACAATGCAACTACCATTACTACAGTGATTGGGATAGTAATTGCGCCTAGAATTGTCAATCCTTTTTTACTAAATAAATTGATTTCTTGTTTCATAAAAACTGGTGTTAATTCAGCATATTTTCAGTATTCCCAGTTTTTTGAAATTTCTACTCGTTAATCAAAAAAGAAAAGAGGCTCCAACAAAACAAAATCCCTTGACTACCAATCTTGTTGGTAGAAGACATCAACACAATACCAACAAGACCCAACACCTAGGATACATACCAGTGTTAGGTTACAGCGATTTTTAGTGCTTTTACGTTGGTGCGTTGGAGTGATTTTAACAATCATTATCATTTGATTAAGAAACCCGTTAAATCGATGTAGTCAAGGCTTGCGCGCAGTATCAATCCCAGCAGCAGCAAGCATCGATTCTACCCCCGTCAGAATGCGCTGTAAGCTCGATGAAATACAATGCCCGTGTCTTAGGTCATTTACCGAAAATCGATTCTGCGAGGGCTAGCAAAGCCAAGAGCGTAGAAGCTCTTTACCACATAGGTTCGTGTCTTTTGGCTTCTGAGCGCACAAAGAATCTAATTTCGCGGTTTTGCTTGCAGATAATTTTTATGGTTTTTGTTGTTGAATATTGTTCTGCACTTCTAATGATGTAATTCCGGCTCGTAAACCTTGAAAATAGGCTGCGGTCTACTGCCAAAGTCTTATCCGCTTGTCTGGTTTTCGGTGCTTTTGGGTCAACAACGTATCGGATTTTCATTGTGTTTTTTGGTGTATCTTGCCGTTGGGCACGGTTACTATCTCAAAAAATCAAAAAAATACGATAGTAATGCAATATCACCCAGTACCACCGCCACCAAAATATAGTAGTGTAAAATCCCTGAAACCGTTGCGGTATAAGGAAGTTGGAAGACACCGCAGCAATAATATGTTATACATCCTTTTTGCTACGCTGTCTTCCCAAACAACAAAGAACACCTGCTTTTTATGCTTTAAACAGTCTTATTGCTCTGTTCTACTTAATTACTCCAGCACTGGGTGTTATCAAAGACTGACACTCCACTCCTTTTTCAAAAGTGTATTCAATACCTAACCCTCTGAGATGAATAGATATTGGGCTACACTTCCAGGCAAAGGCAGAGAGGGTCATGGGTATGATTATGCAGGCTGAAGCTAGCAATAACCGACTACGTAACTGCTGTCGTAACATAAAAATGTTTCCTTAAGAGTAAATACAGAAATATGGAGCGAAACTGTAGACTCACTCAAGGAAACTAAATCTCTCAACAGAATAACCACAAACTGTATCAAAATTTCGATTCCCTTATGTGAAAATTGTACCTTGACACAAACAAAGCCGTTCCATGATATCAGGAGCGGCTTTGCCTGTGTATATTTACGATGAATTTGCTCCACTAAATCCAAGTATAGCAGAGAAAAACAATTTTTTGATACAGTTTGTGGTTAATTTTAATATAGCATAATCTATCAACACAAGAGTAAAATGTCCGTACACTTTTTGTCAAGCATCATGAGCGTGCGTATTCATGCACCAAGAGCAACACTGAGCAGTTAGGGCAGAACAGCATTGGCTGACACATTAATTGATATCACTGAATTTGAACCTTTGATACCAGTACATGAGTAAGAATTATTGTTTACTATCAGCGTTTGTAGTATGCCACAATCAACTCCATGTGGTATCTAACGTAACTAAGCACTTTACAGCGCCCGCAGCTCTATTTTTTCTAACGTTAGGTCGGTGAAAAGTGCTTGCTGACGTATTCCTAAAAAAAATCCGGTGATAAAACCGGGAATAAAGCCAAAGTATTATAAATAACTGTTTTAATATTACTGGTTCGACGTGGTTTCCTCACTATTAATGTATTCAGTGATTATAGTTACGCATAAATTAGCAACGGGTCTGTTCTGCGCTTCAGCTTTATTTTTTAGTTTTTGATAAATATCTTCGGGAACAACCAAAGATACTCGGTGTCCGCGATATTTCCGGTGGTCGGGCATGTGATTAGCTACTAGTAGTTGGCACATATATCTTACCATTTATTGCTGTATAAGTTTTAAAAATACTTTTGTATAAATAATAAAGAAATACTCATACAAAATTACCTGCGATTACCTACTACTCGTAGTGATTTACGGTACAATATAAGTAAGGGGATAGATAAAGCCCCACCGAGAACAACATTAACCCCAACCAAAAAATAAAACATGACTATTTTTTGCACAGACATAGGTAACTATTCCTCGATTACAGCCCTGGCAGGACAAAAGCCACAGATTATTCGCTCTGCAATTTGCGATGTTACTTACACTAGCGCTCGCACTGAGCCAACCGCTGATTCTCCATCGGTTGAAATCGACGGTAAGAAATTGATTTTAGGTAACAGAGCTATCAAGCAGAAGCAGCAAGCTACAGCAGCCGAACGTGGTAAGAGCGCAACGGAAATAGTAAAACCGTTCTTATTCGCTGGTTTAACCGCCGATTTTGATGGCACTGTAAGATTCCTTGTACCAGAACGCCACGACTGGGATGAAGATTCAATTCGTAAAGCGCTTATTGCTGCTAATCCTCACGAAGTCGTTGTTAACGGCAAAGTTTACAAACACCGGGTAAAAGCAGTGGATTTCTACTTAGAAACAGATATTGCTGTATCTCATGCTTATGCACAGGGGAAACTTGATGCTGACGGTGATACTCTAGCGATTGATATCGGCGGTGGAACCACTAATTTTGTTGTAATGACCCCAGACGGCGATGTTTTAGCTAGACGCTCAATTCCAAAGGTCGGTGGTGTAAGTCTTGCCAATGACGTTATTAACAGTGACCTAATGCAGCAGTATGCAAAGCGCGAATCGGCGGTATTTAACACAAGCAAATTAATGGACGCAATCGCTGACGGTTCACTGTCATATGGTCGCCGATACGACTTTAGTAGTGTATTCCCTGGATTGTTAGAAAATTGGTTTAATAACCTAATCGACAGTATCCAGACTAGCGTCAACGCCTACATGGCTGATGTCACCAACGTCATGATTATCGGTGGTAATGCTAATCTGGTTCGAGACAAACTCGGTTCAAAACCAGGGTTTTACATCCCAGAAAACCCACAGTTGAGTAACATTGAAGCCTTGATGGCGATTTAAGCCATGAGATTATCACTGGCAGACTCAGTAATCAACACTCTTGAAGGTTTACGTCACAATTTGGACTATGACAGTCTCTCCGAGACAGTAAACCTCGTATTAGATGCAATAAAGTTCAACTGGGATTTTAAACTGAATGAATTGGACAGCGTAAGTCAATCTTGGACACCAACTGTCCAAAAAAAACAAAAAGTGTCCATTGCACAACGTCATCAGTCTTGGTTATCCAGCTACGGTACACAAAGAGGTTTAAATGTCCAGAATGCAGCGAATTTAGTTTTAAGCGAGTATTTCCTGGGTAAAAAAGCAACGGTAGAGCAAAATAAACCTGTCGCTGTCTCACCTGTGCAAGAACCAACAAAGATTGAACAAAAAGTAATCCCAGTGGACAAACCCAAAGGGGCTACGTTAATGAAAGGATTGAAACTATGAAAACACGAATTGTATTATCAGAACGGCACCGCCCAAAAGCAGAGAGAATAATCGATGAAACGGGCATCGATAATCTATCACAACTTTTCACTTTATTGCTTATTAACTACGGTGACAAACTAGTAAAAGCACTCAAAGAAGATTAAAAAGACCCAGCGGATACCGACGAAGTAAACCCGCTGAGTCTTCAAGCCAACGCTCAACACATTAACTTACAAGGATTTTACCATGTCAAAGTCATTAGGATTTTACGCCGCAAGTACGGATACCCACGAACAAATGTTCTTAGATTATTTGCAAGATGTTTACGGTTCCACGTTTGAAGGAATGACGAAAATTCAAAAGCTTGCACTACTGGCTTACCTTGCAAACGGATTGTTGAATGTTGAAACGCAAATGATAGGTACATCAATTGCCACCGAACAACTGGAACCAATGCACGAGATTTTTGAGGGAGTACAAAAATATTTAACCATCGGGATGCATTTACCATTAGCTGATGCAGTCGTAAATCAAATCAAATATCAATACTAAAACTCGCGGGTAGGTTTAATGCCTGCCCAATGAAAAGAACAATGAAACATTACCAGAAATTAGTTTTAGTAGGCTTTGCAGCTAACTTACTGAGCTTATTTAGTGTAGCAGCCGCGCACGTATCTCAACAAGTGGAATCGCAAAATAAACTCACTGCAAGGCAGCAAGCACTGGTGACTATCGCTAAACATATCCGCAGTGATAGCTGCTGGGAAAACCAACAGAAACAGCCCTTTAAACTAGGTGATGAAATTGAACTCACAGGCTAAGAAAACCTCGTTTATGGCGAAAATTACTAAATTCGTAAAGAAAATATTTGGCTTTTTGCGAAACTGTATTCACTTTCTTTGGGAACTCATCGACAACGCATTACATTTAATTGTCTTTGCTTTTTCATACCTTACAAAAATATTAGCAAGTCCATCGACGCCATGCGTTGTTGCAATCATCGCGTTCGGTGCCGTGACTGCGATTGCGGCTGGACAATGGTACTCAATCGGTGTATGGCTTGGTTCAAAACTTGGTGCATCATCCGGTATTTTAGGTGTTGGTTCAGGCACGGCTGGAGTGCTTTTAGGACTAGGAATTAATGTTTACCAACTGGCACCACAATTGTGGAAATTACGCCGTGATATTGCTCAGGCTTACGCAGCATTAAAAATTGATACTGAGTTTCAATCAGAAGGCGCTGAAAGCGTTAATGAACGTAACCGTAACTGGTTGTCGTATGACCACGGAGAATTGAAGCGCAGTCGCTTGATAAGTTATGCCGTCGAAACTGGCTTGGTGCTTTCTTACTGCTTTTTCACTGGGTTAAATTTCTTTAGTATTGTTACTGCTGCAATATCACTGCTATTACCCGAAAAATGCTTAACATTGGTAAGCTCGACTGTTAGCTTATTGGGTAAAGTAAGTGACCATTTAAGCCAAGAAGAAGCCGACCACGCAAGTCTGTAGAAAAAAAACGTGGGGATGTTCATTGCATCCCTACGATACAAAAAATCAAGGATTCAAAAAATGATAAACCGCCATTCTATCACCACAATTATTGATTCAGCTTCCCGCGAACCTTTCCGGGCTTTACTATCATCAATTTCAGCCGAAGAAACTACGCTTCAAGAAAAAATAAAAGTATTAAATGAAGTAATAATTGGTGTTGAGCTATTGACTGAAGCACACGAAAATACATCGACAAGAAATCACTGGATGTCCACCTTTGCTAGCTTCTCCACCGCAGGCACAATCGCTGCTTTTAGTGCTATGAATCCTGTTGTTGGCTTATTGGCTTGTACAGTGAGCGTTGCATCAGCGGTAATGACCATTGGTTGTACCATTTTAGAAAATCAGCGCACGTCAGGGATTGCTGAGAAATTGAAAAAATATCGATTAGTTTTAAAATCACAGACAGTAAGTGATTGGGCTGCTGTTTGGGAGGTGTGTGGTACTGAGATTTTTTGTGATGCATTATATGAAGCTAGCAGTGGTGTTATTTCTTACGGTCAATTACAGCGACAAGACAACAGAAATCCGTTAGCAGCCGCACTGGACTATATCGCTGGTGTCTATGGTGTAACCCGCGATGTCGTTATTCAGCAAGTTAAGCAGATAAAGTCTGGGAATGCAGCAACGAAAATATTTGATGCACCAACAAAACTGCTCGATGCACAGGCGCCAACGAAAATTATCGATGTGCCAAATGTTGTTAAACATACTCTTGTCACTGACTCACACAAAGCTGTAAACGACGATAAATACCAGTGGGTTGACAACGTACTCAATATGCCTTTCCGCGTCTTAACAGGCGACCCAGGTAGCGGAAAATCGACATTAGAACGCTGGATGATTTCAATGCTAAAAGAGCAAGGATATCATGTTGTGTGTATCAACACTGAAACTAACCCCGATATTTGGAAGGGCGTTGAGGTATTAACCACTCCGGAAGAAATTAATGAATTTTTTAGCGATTTTCTAGCATCCATTGAAGGGCGCCAAAAAGAATGTCGTCGGTTGAGTCTTGACGAAGATGACTTCTTAGAAGTCGCTGATAAGCGCAGTGGTCGAGATGGCAAGGTTGCTATTTTCTTCATGGAGGCTAACACATTTGAAATTTGTGGAGTTGACCCCGAACTTTGGGCAGCGGTATTAAAACAATGCCTAACAAATATCAGAAAATGGGGGTATACAGCTTGTCTCACTGCCCAAAGCGACAATCAATCTTCCATTAGTTCAAAATTAACTGGGTTCTCAAAGCGTTACGATGAACAACCACGGGTTGAATGCATTGTTAAGACCGACGAAAAAACTGGACGTGCTGTTTCATCGGGACGTGGTTTGTTGAAGTCCAAAGGCAAAAATGACGCTGGTAAACCAATACAATTAATGAACTTTCCAAAAACTAAGGATTTCCGAACCGAAGCAGAAAAAACATCGGGCGTTACCTTTGTTCAAAAAACCACAACCCCAGTGCAGGATTCTATCAGCAATATAGAACAATTAGAGCGCATGTATAAACTCGATGCTACTGGTGTTAAAACTCAGTTATCGGACTTAGCGCAAAAGGTGTTAGAGATAATCAATGATAGTGACACTGGTGTAATAAAGTTTGAGAACCTTCGTACATCGCGTAAGTGGAAAAACAAATATTCAATGGATAGACCGATAAAAAGCGAACTGCAAAATGCTCTGAATGAATTATTAGCAAACGAGTCAATAAATAAAGTAGGCGACGACACCTACGAATGTCTCTAGGGACAGGACAGGAAGGGTAAAACAACGCAGTTACAACGTCTCTAGCTCTCAGAGACGTACCTGGGGACAAGGACGGGGACAACATTACTATCAATTTGAGGTTTATTTATGAATACACTAGACAACGATTTGAACCGCGCTGAACCAAGCAACTTAACAAATAGTAAAGTCTATCTAATCGACGGTGTTCTTTACAGATATATCTACAAGACAGACTCAATCAACAATCCAAAGTTTGTATTTAGACCATTACCAGGGCAAAGAAAACGCTGCGACTTAAAACTGAACTCAACACAGATTTATATCAAAGTATTTGAAGTAAAAAGTCTTTATGGACAAATAACTGCCGAATGTGGCAATGAAGCAATACAACTAAATCTCTTCTAAAAGTATCCCTGGTTATTACACCAGGGATTTTTTTATTAATTAACCCGCTGGAATTGCTTTTGAGGTAGTCCGCTGGCTGCGCCTTTTTGATAGCCAAGGTATTCCCACTTTGAACCATCGTTACCGTCGTAAAATGTGCCAATGTCATCTTCAGTGGGTTTAATTTTTTTGTCAATGACATTGTGGCTTTTAAGGTATCCGATGGAACGAACTTCATTTTTATTCGGTGATTTAGGTTTGAGTTTAGTTGCTGGCTTTTTATTTGCGGATGTGCTTCGCTCCTTCGTCGATTTTATTTCTTCGACTTTTAATTCTAGAAAATTTAACCTGTCGAGAATCGGCGCCAACTCAACCGCGATTATCTTTTGAACATCTCCAATCTCTGTGGCGTCATCAAAGCCGAGCGCTGATTTTAGTATCCTGTTAGCAGCTTGCCCCGGAGATTCATCTGGTAACATTCTTTGCTCCAGTTCGGCGAATACTTCATCGTCTATGCGAAAACTTACAACGCGACCTGACATAGCACTATCCTCTGGAAGTATCAAGATTTTTTCTAGGATTCACAGTAATTTTACCTTTTGTATACAAGTGTCTACTTCTAGGGGGCGTTTGAAGTATACAATAGTAGACAAAAGTATACATCACACTAAATATAAGTATGTCACGCACTAAAATAAGCAAAAATACTAACTCAGTAGTAATTTACTTAAGAGTCAGCACCGAAGAACAAGGAAAGTCGGGACTAGGACTAGAAGCACAGTTAGAACTATGTAAGTCAGTGTGCGAACGATACGGATATGAAATCGCTGGTATTTTCACCGAATCAGGTGTCAGCGGTAAAGTACCACCGCTGTCTCGACCTCAATTTCAACAAGCTGTGGAATTGGCTAAGAAAATCGGCGGACGCATCATGGTAGCCAAACTCGACCGACTGAGCCGTAACTTACACCAAGCAACAGGCTTCTTGGATGGTGTCTACGATTGCCCAGAAATTTTAATTGCTGAGAATCCCACCGCATCAATGTTGGAACTGCGGCTCAAGGCTTTGATTGCCCAGGAAGAACGCGACATGATAGCGGCTCGGACTAAAGCAGCATTGGCAGCACGGAAAGAACGCGGTGAAAAGCCCAATGGAATCGCTGGTAGAGCCGCTGCAACCAACAAAGCAAGGATTGCTACAGAAACAGCCGTCGAACGCGCACAAGGGCTACTAGAACGTGGGTACAGCTATCAAAAAATTTCTGACACTCTCAACAGTGAGGGATTCACAACTAGTCGAGGCACCACATGGAGTAAGCAAAAAGTCTACAAGCGCTTGGCACCTAACCCAGCATCAATTTTGTAATAATTCTTTGTACAAACCATTAGGATATCCATTGGACTTTCCTATATATCCCTATTGATGATATCCGGTGGTTATCTATAGTTATTTTTACAGCAAATGGTTAAACGAACCCCGGACGTAGTTCACTAGTTCGAGTTAGTTGAAAATCAGCTATGAGACAGTAAAACATCAATACGACACGATACGTTTTGCTAAAGGTGACATATCGGGACGCTTTGATTAAAAACAAAGTTAAATATCAGCGAATTAGGAAATCACAAAACTTTATATCATACCATTGGATATAATACTGATATGGCTTGATACGTTCCGTTAATGTTGTCGTACTGATGGGAATCAATGATGCCAACACGGCTATTTTTGTGTAATTTAAAGGTTTACGCCGATATTAAGAAAGATATTGCCCAAGCGAAGCTTAAATTCGCTACTAAACAGCCCGTAACAGACTATTGGACTTGTGGCAATGTAACGAGCATTCAAAAAGGCGATGTTGCTTATTTTCTGCGTGTCGGCGACAGTCAACGCGGTATATTTGCCAGTGGAGTAATACTCCGCCCCCCAGCATTTAAAACTGTTCAGTATCGATGGGATACCGTTGTTAATGATTTTAATAAGCCATTACTGATTTCCGAGCTATTACAACGACCAGAATTCAGCGGTGCCAACTTCTACGTCCGTGGTTCTGGATATAAATTAGCAGAAGAATATACCAGCGCACTAAACACAGAATGGCAACAGTACGTCAATAGTTTTGGTGTTCGAGCTTGAGTATATCTGCTGATATCTCCTGTACGTTTACCAATAAATTAATCGAAGATATTTAGTAATTAAAACAACGAATGAAACCAGCGTAATTTCGCTGGTTTTTGTTTTGACAGCTTGATAATATTAATCCAACATTGTGTCACTAACTGCATCTATGAAAGATGAAGAATATATCCAGCGTGTGGCTGAGATGCTCTACCATTATCAAGTTCACCGGATTCTTACTGATAATGATAGCGAGCTTTTTAAGAAATTATCGAAGCTACCCGAAAGCAAAAGATTTCGTCAAGTTTATGAAATTTTCAGTAATTGTTCCTCGGCTAAATCCCCGCCAAGAATATTGCAAATTGTAAAACAACAGCTTGGTGTTTGTGAAATTGAAGACTTTGATTTTTTAAATGATTTGAGTATATCAGGTGTTTTTTATTGGTATAAGATACGTCACGAGCAATACAAACAGTTAGGGTGCGGAACTTATAGCATTTGCTGCCTTGTCACCGAGCATACTTATGTTGGCTCGTCAAAAAATATACCAAAACGTCTTGCAGAACATAGATGTAAATTGAATAGCTCCGCGCATTGGAATGCAAAGCTACAGGCTCTTTGGCTCAAGTACGGTAAGCATAGCTTTTATTTTAGAATCAACAAAATCACCACCGACTATAAAAACGATGAAAAGATGCTAATCGAGGAAATGAAATACCAGGTGCCGTTGGTTAATTGTAGTGGACGTTAAGGCTTGGAACCTACGAGTCCATACCTTTCTCTGGATAGTGCCGAGTGCTATTGGTGGTTTTGGAAACTATCTTGTACCACTAATGATAGGCGCCCGTGATATGGCATTTCCAAAGTTAAATGCTATTGCCTTCTGGCTAAACCCGCCTGCTGGGCTTTTGCTAGTTGCTAGTTTCTTTTTTGGTGGTTCACAGTCAGGTTGGACAGCTTATCCTCCATTGTCGCTGATAACGGCGCCTATTGCTCAGAGTTTGTGGATTTTAGCAATTGTATTAGTAGGTACTTCATCAATTTTGGGTTCGGTAAACTTTGTCGTCACCATATTAAAGATGAAAGTACCCAGTATGCGCTGGGATCAATTACCTTTATTTTGTTGGGCAATTTTAGCAACCTCTGTTTTAGCACTAGTATCTACTCCTGTATTAGCATCGGGGTTAGTTTTATTACTGTTTGATATCAACTTTGGAACATCATTTTTTAAACCGGATGCAGGTGGAAACGTCGTTTTATATCAACACTTGTTCTGGTTCTACTCGCACCCGGCAGTGTATTTAATGATTCTGCCTGTCTTCGGTATCATGTCCGAAGTGATTCCTGTACATTCACGCAAACATATCTTTGGTTATAAAGCAATTGCCTACTCTAGCTTGGCGATTTGCGTAGTAGGTTTATTTGTGTGGGTTCACCACATGTTTACCAGTGGTACCCCAGGTTGGATGCGGATGTTCTTTACTATTTCCACTTTGTTAGTTGCTGTACCCACAGGTGTAAAAATATTTGGTTGGGTTGCAACACTTTGGCAAGGTAAAATTCGCTATACCAGCGCAATGCTATTTGCCATTGGTTTACTGTCAATGTTTGTGTTAGGGGGTATTGGTGGTGTGATGCTTGGAACCACTCCCTTCGACATTCACGTTCACGACTCATATTATATAGTTGCCCACTTCCACTATGTACTGTTTGGTGGTTCAGTATTTGGTATTTACTCAGGTATTTACCACTGGTTCCCCAAAATGACCGGAAGAATGCTGAATGAAACTTGGGGACGAGTTCACTTTGCCCTAACTTTCGTTGGTACTCACCTCACCTTCTTCCCAATGCACGAACTGGGACTACAAGGAATGCCTCGTCGCGTTGCTATGTATGACCCACAATTTACAGCTATTAACCAGCTTTGCACTTACGGCGCCTTTTTATTAGCTTTCTCTGTAATACCTTTTACTATCAACGTGATTACGAGTTGGAGAAAAGGCGAAGTTGCAGGTGATAACCCTTGGAATGCCCTCACCCTGGAATGGACAACTGCTTCTCCCCCAGCAATTGAAAACTGGGAAGAGTTACCTGTTGTTACATATGGGCCATATGAATATGGTTTGACTGATAACCATCGCGCAGACAGTTTAGCGAATATCGGCGCCTAAAAAATTCTCTCTTTGGAGACGCGATTAATCACGTCTCTACCTACGCACTTTTAACTTACTATGACAGCAGTAACACCAACAGATACATCTCACCACGAGGAACATCCTGATTTAAGGGTTATAGGTTTATTGACCTTTCTTGCTTCAGAGTCACTAATGTTTGGCGGATTCTTTGCAACTTACTTGTTTTTCAAAGGAGTAACTCCTGTTTTTCCGCCTAAAGGTACCGAGGTAGAGTTATATTTACCTGCTATTAACACTGCTATTCTGGTTTCTAGTAGCTTTGTAATTCACCTTGGTGATGCAGCAATTAAGCGTGGCAGCGTTTGGGGAATGCGGTTTTGGTATTTTGTCACCGCTATTATGGGCGCCACCTTTTTAGCTGGTCAAATTTACGAGTACCAGCATTTAGGATACGGTCTGACGACAAATGTATTTTCCAATTGCTTTTACATTTTGACTGGCTTTCACGGCTTACACGTTTTTATCGGACTGTTGTTAATTTTGGGTGTAATTTGGCGGTCGCGGCGCCAGGGTCATTATTCTGCTCATAAACATACAGGTATCGAGATGGCAGAAATTTACTGGCACTTTGTAGATATTATTTGGATTATCTTGTTTGTGCTTTTGTATGTAATGACTCAGTTTTAGGGTATGGGTTTTGTTTTTTGATGTTAGGGCGGGTTGATAACGAAAAATCTTTGTTGTCTTGGATTTTGGTTTTTTGTTATCGATTCGGACGGGGCGGATTTACAGGATTTTTCGTTACTGTTTAAACTTGTGGGTTAACCCGCCCCTACAATAACATTTTCCTCTATATTTTTTACTATGTTTTCTTGGTTTAACGTTCCGGATGATATTAAACAACTATTAATACTTGCTGCTGATCACTGGCAAGATACGTCAAAATCACAACACTATATAAATGAAGCACTAATTCAAACAAATAATTCTGTAGATGTTTTAGTCGCCGCATATCGTTACTTTTACTATAAAAATAATTATGAAATGGCACTAAGTACAGCTAGTCAGGTTATAAATAATATTAAAGACTCAGAAAATTTACCCGATAACTGGGAACAACTTCAACCCGTGTTATCTAGTCGTAAAGAAGACTCGCAAATTCGACTTTATTTAAATGCTTATGCCGCTTCAGGATTAGTACTGGCAAAGCTTGGTGATATTGAACAGGCTAAAACTATTTGCGCGCGTATTAAGGAAATTGATGTAAATAACGAATTTGCTGGCGCCAGTATTTTGCTTGATATTCTTACCCGTCCACCTGAAGAGGAAGATGATTAAAATCCGCGCATTGTAGAGACGCGATTAATCGCGTCTTTACATTTAGGTATTTTTCACAAATCATGTGAGACTGCTATATGTTACAATTCTGAATAATTTATCAAAATTATATTATTATTTAGAGATGCGATAAATATAAATTATGTATTATTTATGGTTTCATGGGCAATTGAATATTTTTTGATTATTTTTTTACTTTGACTTTAGTATCTGAATTTTATTTATTCTTTTAGTATACTCTTGCTTATTACCTTGCTGTGAATATAATGCGGCAGCTTTTTCTAAATCATTAATAGCTGCTGAGATATTTCCCTGCTGCTCGTATATACCACTTCTATTGGTATAAAAAGTAGGTTCCTTAGAATTAATTTCAATTGCTTTATTAAAATCGTTGATTGCTGCCTCAAGTTTGTCTAATTGGAAGTAAGCAAAACCTCGTAAATTGTAGTAATAACCATCTTTAGACTCTTCTAAAATTGTTTTAGTCAAGTCATCGATTGCAGCTTGATAATTTTTTAACTGATAATTAGTTCTACCTCTGTTACTATAAAAATATATAATATTAGAGTTTATTTCGATAGCTTTATTAAAATTTTCAAGAGCTAGATTAAATTTATCTAAATTATAGTATATAACTCCTCTACTATTGTAATAGTAAGAATTTTGTGGATTTAAATCAATAGCTTTGTTGTAGTTAATAATTGCAGCTTCGTATTTTTGCATATCACGATAAGCTAAAGCTTTTTGATAGTAGGTTTCGGCGTGCTTAGAGTTGATATTTATTGCTTTATTGTAATTGTCAATAGCTACTATATGCCTACCATTTTTGGCTTCAATTATTCCTTGCGCTAAATAGGACTCTGTAAGATATTGATTAATATTGTCAGATAAATGAGGAGTTTCTGTTAACGCCAAATTTAAACTATTAATAGCCTCATAATAATTACCTTTTTGATAATATTCTATTCCTTGTTGATAATATACTGGGCTAGTATCTGAATCTACAGGCTTCTTAGCTGTTTCTGTACTTTCTTGAGTTATTTGGTTAGAGTTATTTTGCGTTAGATATTTATAATCATTAACTTTTACTGTAAAAAAGAAAGAATGTATTATGGGTATCGCAGCCGTAATAAAAGAACCAATACCGAGAATTTTTAATACAAATTTTCCAATCTCACCTTTTTGTGCTATGGTTATTGGTGCTTGTAATTTATGATTTTGTTTTAGTTGTGATTGCTGTTTTGCTTGTGGTGGTGTAACTGCATTTGCAACATGCGGGAAAATGTCTACTCCAAGTTGCTTTTCTCGTTCGCACCAGTAGCATTTACCGTAAAATCGACTATAAGAATGATTTGGTACTTTACTACAAGCAGCTAAATCAGAAAGCGCTATTCGCAAAGCATTACACCAATCTTGTGCTGTTGGTCGTAATCTGGGAGTTGTATGACCATCGTTAAAACATTTTAAAAATAATTTTTGAATTTCTGGATGAACAACATTTAAAGGTATTGTATTTTGGGTAGGTTGGAGAGGGCTATTTTGACTATATAACCAAGAGCCTTGCTTAATAAGTTCTTTTTGTTCTAATGGTTCTCCGTGACCAAGCCATTTTCCCATAAATGGATGATAGCCAAAAAGCAAATGATGAATGATTACGGCTAATCGAAAGTGGTCATGATATCTAGTTTGATTTAATGAAGACAATTCTTTATTCAGCAGTTCAGGAGGGATAAAACCTTCTAAAGCTACATTACATCGGTAAACTATTCCAGTTTTGGCATCAGTTACTTGAAACGAATCAGTATCAATTATAGATACCAACCCCTTATCATTGACGAGCAAATTTTTTGGATTCATATCACCAATAATATAACCCTTAGCATGAATTGTACTTACAATAAGCGCTACATTATATGCTGTCGCGTGCAAATAATACCAATTAAATTTGGGAGCATGGTTTTGCCGATGCTGTGGATTATATACGTACTGTAGTTCCTTGGCTTGGCTAATAACTGGCATCAAAAAACCAACACAGTTACCTTGAACATCTATTAATAATTCCTGCACCCAAGCAATAGAAATATGATTTTGACTTCTTGTGGGGTCTTCTGGTGGATTTGCCAGCATCACTTGCAGCTTCTTGAGCCTTTTCGCATCTTGAGAATGATAAATTTTGGCTAAATATCCATTGCGATTTGTTTGCCAAACTTCTCCTTCTCCATTACTAGCCAGCCTTGTTGTTAACAAAACAGGTTGGCCTTTGCTATCACGATATTGTGCCATATAGAGTAGTCTCACACTATCTTTCTAACATTAGTGAAAAGGTAAGTATAAAACTATTCCTATTAACAACCCTAAAATAGTATTACTTAAAGTCACAATTATTGCTCTAATTTTGTATGTAAGTTGAAATAATTTATTGTAATTTTTAAGCTTATATTGATAATTGATGGGTTTGATTTTAGTTTTATTTAACCATTTAACTAGATGAATAAAAGTGATGTATGAAATCCAAAGTATAGTTGTAATCCCAAATACAAAAAATGTCCATTTTCTTGGCTTTGGCTCCATCCATAATGAAGAGGCTAGTAAGTAACCTATTAATATATTACATACGAAGCTCACTATTAGAAAATCCACAATAATGTTCATTTGCTTTTTAATACTAGGCGACGGAATAGCTTCCTTTGCTAGTTTTTGAGGCTTTATGTAATCTAAATTTTTTGATGGTGCATGTGATGAGTAAACTTTAGATTTACTTTCTCCTTCATATAAGCACAAAAGCAGAGTTTTATCATCATCAGTACGTGTATTTACATCTTCTGAGTCTAGCCACTTTTTAATATCCTCTTCTTCTTGCTCAAGGTTTTCCGTCATTTTTAGCCCTTCTTCAAAGGGTTTAAAGAAACCAGAGGAGGGCTTCCAGTCACGGAAGTTAATTGCAAGTCTTTCTAGTCCATCTGTGGAAGCACAAATAAATTTAGGATTGTCTAATACATCCACATCCATTTCATAATGTGCATCCTTTGATGTTACAAATGTTGTTTCATTGGCATATTCTCCTTTATCAGGGGGAAAAAATAATTTATATTCATTGGAGTTTTCAGCACGTACTACAATAAAGCCATCCCCAATTTGCATTGCAGCAATCCAATCGGGAGTGGCAATAAAAGCTAGTAGAGTACAAGCTAAATCGTTCAACTCACATTCTTGTTCAGAAGCTTTTGCTGTTAATTCATCTTTTACCTTATCGAAAATTTTACCAAAAACTTTTCTAGCTAATTTTTTTGGTATTGGTTGCTGTAAATCACGCTTCTTTTTTTCCTTGAAATTTCTAAAGAATTCCTCCAAGTGTGAAAGAGCAGTCTTAACTGCTAATTTCGCACCAATGTCAGAGAATTTGGCACTACCAGCCCCATCAGCAACTGCACCTACAATCACATCATCAATAACTTTACGTTCACTATAGTCTTGACACGGTATATCGCCCTGTTTATGGCTAGTTCCTACAGAAGACCTAGCAATAGCTTTCCACTTCATAAAATATCCTCACACTTTAAACTGATACTTGGCTCCATCCCACAGGAGGAAGCGCTATCATTGTTCCTCCCGGTTTGCTGTGAGAAACCTGTTTCATTGACTGACTTAGCCAGAGAAACATATCTCTAAATTTCAATCCATTTAGCCACATAGGTGGACGTTCTGGTGGAGCAATCTGGCTTAAAGTCGCTATATCCGCTCCTTTGACACCAACTGTAAAGAAAGAGATTTTCCGATTGTTTTCTGCATCTCTAATACGCTGTGCTGCACTCTGCCAATAATCTGTTGGCGCCCCATCTGTAATTAACCATACCCAAGGACGATAGTATTGGATACCGTTTTCTCTATAATCTTCTTTACGTTCCTCAAGCAAATCTAAACCATAGTTAATAGCTTCTCCCATAGGAGTAGCACCATAAGCTTTCAGGCACGAAGGGTCAAACTGGTCAATAGTTACAAAGTTTTGAGCCACATTTACCGTATCGCCAAATGTGATAATAGCAACTTCGACTCTAAGAGAAGCAAGCCCATCTTGTTGAATTGACTGTTTGAAGGTCACAATTCCATCGTTTAATTCTTTGATTGGTTGACCACTCATGGAGCCTGAAGTATCAAGTAGCAAAACTACGGGGCATCGAGGCTCAGGGTTAAAAACAAACTCCGGTTGTCCTACAGGCATTTATCTAGTTTAATAGTACTTACAATTACTATTGTGCAAGATTCTTTTTTTACATTGCATCAGAAAAAATACTAGTATTTTACTGTTTCTCTTTAAAAGCTTTGAAGATTATATATCAACCATGTGTAGCTTTAAGTTTTCATTAAGAATGTAAATACGAGTATAATTTTATACTTTAAAACTTATTGTCGTTTTATAGACGTTGAAGGTAAATAGTGACCAAGCAGGATAATTAATTAACAGTTCTTACGTAAAATAGCAAATTTGTGTCAGTACAAATACGCTATAGTATCGGATACAGTTCTAAATCTTCTCTCTGGCTTAAAAAAATTTAAATAGAAACAGTTGATACACTGAATTTCAAAATTAAAATACTCACATTTGCCGATAAATACTAGCTTATACCTAAACTTGCTTTCCATTCTCTTAGAACTCTAGCCGATATGTGTTTACCACGCTGGTTGATTAATATATCAGCCATTGTTACGACTTCTAGCGCTGTTTTGTGTCCAGCTCTACCATCTCTTTTAACAATCGTAGTGTTCGCGTGTAGGCAATGCTGTTTCCACTAGTAAGTCAATGCTTTCAGCATCAGGGTATTTTTGCAAAACGCGCGCAGTCCACCACGCAACCGTTCAACATCACGAGCCAAGCCTAGTAACTTTTGAAAGTCGCGCTCCTCCAAAATTCGGTACTGCCCTGTTTTTGTTTGTAAAGTGGCAATTTTTCCATCTTTAACAGATTAAAGGGCTTTCGCTCCTTCGGTACGAAATTTCTCGAATGATGGAAAAAGCCGATCATTCTGTAAGTTTGTCAAGTCGTTTGATTTGCTGGCTTTTAAGAAACACAATATAGAAAACGTGTTGTATGCTACTAAGTGTGCTATATGCGTGTTTTGCTTCCAGCGGTTATATTAATAAGGAGCATTCATGTCGAATCAAAACCTGTCGTATGTCCAATACTCGGATGAGGTAGAAGTTAAGCAACCAGATGAGGACAAAACTATTGAGGAGATAATTGCTTCTTTTGAGAGGATGCGGCGCTTTGTATATGATAAGCATCGTCATGCGCTACGTGGCGCCCATGCTAAGGGTCACGGCGCCGTTAAGGGACAGTTAAAGATTTACGATAATTTACCTACAGAACTAAAGCAGGGTATATTCCGCGAACCTCGAACTTATGATGTTATTATTCGGTTCTCGAACGCTCCAGGTGATATTATTCCTGATGCTGTGTCCTCTTTTCGTGGCATGGCAATTAAGGTTATTGGGGTTGAAGGGCGTAAAGTTTTGGAGGAGAAAGCAGACGCGCTTACTCAAGACTTTTTAATGATTAATCACCCTAGTTTTCCAAGTGGTGATGTCAAAAAATACCTTATCGAGCAGTTGGCTCAGGAAAAAGTTGTTACTGTTCCTGAAGAGGCACAACAACTGGTAACTACTGCTCTTCGTACCGTAAACACCGTTACCGAAAAGGTTGGGTTAGAACTATACCCCACTTCTTTGGGAATAACAAAGCCCGAAACTCATCTTTTAGGTGAGACGTTCTTTACTACGGCGGCACATCGCTATGGAGATTATATTGCTAAAATTAGTGCTGTTCCTGTGTCAGAGAGTCTTATTCCCCTAATTGGAAAGCATATCAAAATTGATAATCATTCCACCCTTAGAGATTTGACCGTCGAGTTTTTCCGTGAGAATGGCGCCGAATACGAATTACGCGCGCAGCTTTGCACAAATTTAGAGCGGATGCCTGTGGAAGATGCTGGGATTGTTTGGCCGGAAGAAGAAAGCCAGTACCAGCCAATTGCAAAAATTACGATTCCCCCACAGGATGCATATAGTCCCGCGCGTCGTGTTTACGCTGATGAGGTACTTTCTTTTAGTTCATGGCATTGTCTTCCTGAGCATCGACCTCTGGGTTCTATTCAACGAGTACGCTTGAAGGCTTATGAAACTTCTAGTCGTTTCCGCCATGAAATGAACCAGCAACCACGAGTTGAGCCACGCAGTATTAACGAGATGCCGGATTGATATGCAAAAGGATGTTTTCTAAGTGTAGAAATATTTTTAAGCAAAAATAGCCACTTGTAACAATCTAAAATTTCAAAGTTTGAAAGCAAGATATCCGACAAATTTTACGTATGTTGGAAATCTTGCTTTTATTTTTACTACTCTCTGATAATATTAAGTTATTTGATTATAATAAGACTGTATTAACCGAATTGTGAATTTGGTAGTAATAGTGATTTTTGCTACTGAAATTTTATATGAATCTGTAATAAATTAAATCCCCCCAACCCCCCTTATTAAGCAGGGCTAAGAGTTGTAATTAGGCATAAATTTTAGCACAGTATTCCTAATTGGTAAAATGTTTTAGGAATCTAATTACTTAGTATTTGTATAGTCGCCAGAGACGAACCTACGTAGTATTTAAAAAATTAAACGGGAGTTATATATGAAAAATCGTGATTGGTTTGTAGGTGGAGATGGTCAATATACTGCTTGTAAGTCTCCACGCGAGTGGGATTTGTTACGAGATAATTATCGTTTGCACCGATTTTTGACTGAGGTGGAAGATGTTCTTAAGGGTGCTGAAGATGAGTCTAGTCGTCTTCCGGAAATACGGATGCTGGTACGGCGCCTAATTACTAATTCTTACTGGGTGCAAAGTCAAGTACCAGAGGTTTCGGAAAATGGAGAAAAGGTTTTACTTTTATATGATGAGTTAGGTTTTCCTCTTACTGTTCAAACTGTTACTTTTGCACCAGGTGTTAAGTCTAATATTCATAATCATGGGACATGGGGTATTGTCGCTGTATTACAAGGAGAGGAAAAGAATACTCTTTGGAAGCGTACACAAAATCATAACGGAAATGTTCAGGTTGAACAGACGGGAGAATTAACTTTGTTTCCTGGGGACATTATTAGTTTTGACAGTAGTGCTATTCATTGTGTAGAAGCTATGGGTGATACTCCGACCGTCACTTTCAATATATATGGAGAAACTGACCCACAAAAGCGGTATGAGTTTGACCCGGTAAACAAAAAAGCTAAAAAATTCTAGATAGGTAGATAGGGAAATGGCAAAGGTAGTTTTTTACGAGAAACCCGGTTGTAAGAACAATACTAAGCAAAAAGTACTATTGACGGCGGCTGGACATGAGTTAGAAACCTATGATATTCGGACTTATGCGTGGACACCTGATGCGCTCAGGTCATTTTTCGGCAACCGTCCAATAGCTGACTGGTTTAATAAAGCGGCGCCTAGCATCAAGTCTGGTGAGGTGGTTCCTGATAAAATCGATGCTGATACTGCTATTAAGCTGATGATACAAGACCCTTTACTGATTCGGCGCCCGTTAATTCAAGTTGGAGAACGTAGAGAAGTCGGTTTTGATGTTGATAATATCAGTGCTTGGATAGGTTTGGAACCTGTTGATGATTCACAGCGCGCAGTTAGTGCAGAACTAATGCGTCAAGATTTGCAAGGCTGCGCTCATGGTCACGAGCATAATCATAACCATGCAGAGGGTAAGTGTAAACATTAAATTCGTACTAATCACTTTAGTGATTCAAAAACATTATTTTATACACATTCTTCAAAACTCAAAACCAGGTTTCTTGCTGAAGCCTGGTTTTTCCATTTACTGCTGCTATATTTTTATACATTTATTTTTATTACAAAAATTAATGCGTATTTATTGTTACTAATTAAATCTCAATTATGAGAAATTTTAAAATAAATATTTGGCGAATTTTGAATAAGTGGTTATACTAACTGTTAGCTGTAATCAAAATCTGATTTTTTTAACAAATAGCGGGCAACTACCAAACAGCAGGTGCGTCGGAAAAACCTAAAGTGGGAGCATACCAGTTTTAAAAAATATATTTGTCATTCTAAGCAAGGTCGTGAAGATTAAAGAGATACTTCACTACGGTGACTCATGACATAAATTTAATATTGTGCTGTTATTACGCTGTTAAATTATTAATTGATTATTATGTTTAGATGTAAATTTGAATTTATAAGTGATATAAGTAATTTGTTTTTGACAAAAGTATTACAGTGTTCTAGGCAGTATAGATTTTGAAAAATAGCTTAATCCCCCCTAACCCCCGCGAATTCGGGGGGGACAAGAGGTAAGTTTTAGCCCCCGTTAATAAGGGGGGTTGGGGGGGATCAAATTTCAAACATTAAACAGCCATAGGGGAAATGGGAAGAAACGATTATGAAAAGCGATACGGCAGTTGAATTGTTACGCCGCTACAAGGAATATGGTGAGTCGATACTTCAGTGTTTGAACCTAGTTGCAGAAAATCCTCCTCCTACGCAAGCTTGGGTACAAACAACGATTAGTGAATCAATTCAAACTTTTCAGCACTACGCTCAAAAAACGATTGAAATTTCTTCCTCTCCTGTCAAAATTGGCATTATGGGAGAATTTAGCAGTGGTAAAACTCTTTTACTGGGGAGTTTGATTGGATATGCAGATGCTTTACCTGTAAGTGAAACTCCCACTACTGGTAATGTGACGGCAATTCACTTAATACAGCAGCAGAGTTTGCAAACTACTAAAGTTGGTCACTTTACTGTGCAGTATTTATCGCATGAAGGTGTGCGTGAGTGCTTGCGGTTTATGCTCAAAGAAGTTGAAATACGCGCACAAGCAGCTAAGTTACCTCCGGCACCAATTGCTACATTACGTTCTTTACAACCCACTACCTTTATTGACGCTAAAAGTATCTTGACATGGTGTGAGTTGGCGTGGAATCAAACGCAAAGTTTAGAGTTGCGGTGTTTACTGCGCGAATTAGTTATCTTTGTGCGAACTTATACTTTATATGGAACAGATATTTGTGGCAGAGTTTATCAAGTTGACCAGTTAATTGCCAAAAAGGGGTTACGACTCGTCGAACCACCGATGAATATTTTGGAACTTGAGTTTGAGCGCATACCTACTCCTTATAAACGTTGGAATAATTTACAGGCGCCAAATTCAGAAGATTTACAACATACGTTTTCCCTGATTAGTCGAATTGATGTAACCGTCGAGTTATCGCGCGAAATTTGGGATTTATCGGGTTTACAGGGTACAAACGAGTTTATCTTGCTCGATTTTCCAGGATTAGGCGCCGCTGATTCTAGTGTTCGTGATACTTTTTTGTCTTTACGCGAACTAGCTGAAGTACAAACGATATTGCTGTTACTCAATGGTAGATATCCAGGGGGTGCAACAGCAGCAAAGATTCGCAGTATGTTGGAACGTAATAAGGGTGAAGACCTCAAAGACCGCATTATTGTTGGGGTCGGACGGTTTAATCAGTTGCCCATGAGTCCTAGCGATGAGCGTGCGTTAGATATATTAGTGCAGCAAGTGTCAGAACCTGGAGATAATGACGCGATATTTTCGGTGTTTAACGAACCATTAAATGAAGAAGCGGTATTAGAACAATTACCAATTTTACAATTGATTGTTGCTAGTGCGAGTAATTTAACCACAGAGAAGAAAAATATTGTTTTGTTGTCACAGCTACATGGTTTGAATAAGTTAGCTGAGATTTCGCGGTTAGTACAAGTTTGTTCACCTGAGTTTTTGCCAGATTTAGAGATACCCAATAAATTAGAGGAATTACGTGCGCGCGATAAATGGCAGCAGTTGAGCGAGTTATTACCAGCTTCTAGCACGCTTTCTAAACAACTTAGTCATTATATTGATGATGGTGGAATTAGTCGCTTACGTTCTTTACTTAAAGAACATGTGTCAGTTCACGGAATGAAGCAGTTACTCGAAGATGTGCAGCGAACTGCTCAAGTGTTGCGGAGTGAACAGGTGAAGTTAGAAAATACATTACAGGAAGTAGCTGCATACATGCCTGTTGTAGAGAATCCGGCATTTTTGACGTTAAGACAAGCAGTGGAAACTTTGGTAGGTGTTTATAGACAATTTCAAGAAGATTTAGATAGGCAACCTATTTTAACCAACCGTAGCGGTGTATCAGTTAGCGATATTGTTAAAGATGAACTGACGAACAAGATATTTTTTGACTGGAGCGAGTGGACTTTGTTATTAGACCGTACTAAAAACGGTATTATCTCGCTTGATAAGGGTGAAAGATTTTTTGAGGAAGATGAGTTTGATGACTCGATACCCACGACATCAGAAGATTTTTATCCAGCGTTTGTCCAGACTCTTCGTGATATGCAAGCTTTTGCTCACGACCGAATTACAGAAGCTGTTATTGATTTGTTTGGTAAAATTTCTCGCAATGTCGAACTTGAGCGCAGTAAAATCAACTCGATTATTCTTCCAGAAATGGAACAGTATATTCTGCATAATTATGGTAATAAACAAGCTCGTCTTTACCGTAATTTACTTAGAGCTATTGAGCCTGTAAGTAAGTGGCAAAAGTTAATTATTGAACGCAGTGCTTTATCTGGTAGCATTACACCAATTCAAGCGGATGCTTTATTTCCTTTGGCACAAAGAGATAGTAAACATAATCAATGTCAAATTTTTGACTGGAGTCCGCAAAAATCTTATCCAGTTACACCACGACCGTTTAATCATCAAATTGCTGTTTTAAGGTTGCGCGATGAAATTACTACTAGTTCTGGTTTGCATTTAATTCAGTATGTTAGTCAGTTAACTAAACAGGTTAAAGCTTCATTCACGGTTGCCACTAAAGAAATTGTTGATAGCTTACAAGATTTGCTCAAGTCTAAAAATGAGCCGTTACTCAGGTATATAGCTAGTGCTGAAGAACGAAGTAACCGTGAAGGTAGGGCGCCACAACCACCTTGGTTAGAAGCACTTTCGCAGATTGTCGCCATAAGTTATCCAGAAGAATAATCGATGAGTATCAAAATTGAACTTTTAAATCGCTATCAATTACGTGCAAAGACGCAGGAATTACTTGTTTTACCTGTTATCGAAATCAAACCTGCCGACGGCGCCAATATTCCCTTTGTATCTCGAATTAATATCACAGTTGGCGGAGTTCCAGAAGATTTAGCTATTGCAATTCAATCGGCGTATAAAAGTGTCGCTTTTAGCACCAATAAACTACTTAAACTATCTACTCCACAGCGATTAAAACAAGCTAATTGTCACTGGTATCAACCCTTACCTGCTGGTGTAAATTGTACAATGCTTGTGACGGTTGAATATTTTGAATCGGATGCTGCGGAGACTCCGGTTTTGACGGTAATGAAAAAAACAACGGCAGAGTGTAATATTTGGACTTTTGCCGCTGAATCCTCACGTTTTGTGCAAATGACTGCAAAATTAATTCCACCCGAACCAATGCCTATTAAGTCACATCTTACCTACCCTGGTTGGTTTGCAATTGACTTTGGTACTTCCAATTCAACTGTGACGTTATATGACCCTAAAGTTATCGTCACTCCTGATACTTTACCTATTGAACAAGAGACAAAACTGCGTGAACGTATTGCATCTTGGTTAAACAAGCGTCCTGTTGAAGAAGCTGCTACCTCTAGTCGCGGCGCCTGGGATGTAGAATGGCAGAAGTTTCTTTCTGAATTAGGTAAAGATTATCCCTGTACGAATGCTGCAAATCGCTACAACTTTGGTGAGTTATTAATTCAAGGTGTAAATAGCATACAGCTACTAGAAGTAATTCGCCAAATCGAAATCTGTTTAGGTAAACGGATGGATTGGTTTCGTCGTGCAGCTAGTAAACATCTTAATTTGATATATCATGAGGTATTTCGAGTCCCTGCGTTAGAGTGGCAAAGTTTAATACCAGTAGAACTCGATAAAAATCGCCGTTCTACAGAAATACCAAGCGAGTTAGAAGTTATTAGCTTGCATAAAGTCGCTACATCAGAAAAAGATGCGGAAGTTAAAGTTATTCTAGGTGAACAAGCCAAACAGCATCGGTTAGATGCCATAAAAAGAGGTGAGGAAGATATTGAAGGAAGATTTTTACATTCACCTAAACGCTACTTCGGTCAAGATAGACCATGTAAAATTTCGCTCGATGGTGAAGTTGAGACAATACCTATCAATACTTTGTTGCAGTCAGCATATGCACACCTAATTGATTTAATTGAAAAATATCGCACATCCAATGTAGGTAAATGTTCAGAAGGTAAATTTTACCGCGCGGTTGTTACGTATCCAACAATTGCATCACCGTTTGTAAGACGCGAAATAGAGAGTTTGGTACAAAAGCTTGATATTGCTGATGTCCAAATGGCTTATGATGAAGCCGTATCTGTCGCTATTTTCTTTTTATGGCGAGAGTTTAGCGGTGATTTGAATGTAGGAATTGAATCATTCAAAAGTCGTTGTCGTTATGACAACGAGAAGTGGTGGCAAAATGTATTGGTGTTAGATATTGGTGGGGGAACGACCGATTTAGCGCTAATTAGGTTAACTTTGGAAGAAATAAACCCGTTTGAACCGGGAGAAGATAGAGGTGACGGAGGTCGATATTATAAGTTGACACCAAAGTTATTGGGGTCATCGGGGCATTTACAGTTAGGTGGGGAATTAATAACGCTACGGTTATTTTTGCTATTGAAAGCAGCAGTTGCGGATTGTTTATTAACTGCTGTCGCTGATGACCGTATGGGCAAAGACATTTTGAAGATACAACCAGAAGAGTTGAGCGATAGATTTTTAGAAAGCGGTAAATTTCATCCGGGTTCACTGCTAGCGTGTGTAGATAAAGAAATTCGCGAAGACGAAGCTTATAAAGAAGCGCTTAATGCTGCTGAGAGAGTTATTCCGACAAGGTGGAAAAATTCACCCGCACGCGCTCAGAGTTTTTATAGTTTGTGGGAACATGCAGAAGATGCGAAATTAACGCTAGGGCAAAAGCGTCACAAAGATGCACCCGAACCAATGTATATTCTTGACGGACAGAAAATTGCTGAACTGCTCGCGCAAAATGATATTAAGCTACCAAGTGCGCTGATAGATAGTTTGAGCGTAACTCTTACAGTAGAACAATTTGAGAAAGCAACGGCGCCTGTAGTCAAAGAAGCTGTAGCTATTGCTCAGGGTTTGGTGGAAAATGCGCTCTCCCATAAATCTGGAACATCGCATCAATACCACGAGAAACCAAACTACAATCATTACTTAGAGCAAGTCGATTGGTTAATTCTTTCTGGTAAAACTTGCAATTTAGATTTAGTGACGCGCGAACTATATAGAGTATTCAGCCAGTCTGACTATTTTATTTGGAACGAAGAACGAGTTACCTTTGAACCTGAGTATACTAAATTAGCCACATCCGCAGGCGCCTGTTTTGCCGAAAAGCTCCGTCAACTTGGGTTTGCACCGAAAGAATCTAAAGAACTATTGCGAAAAGGCGCCAATCAGTTGTATGTAGATGTTAAAAATCTATTTTACTTTTTACCTTGTTCGTTTACACGCGAAGTAATAGGCGCCAGTCCAGAACCGATATTTAACGCAGGACAGGAACTCTACCAACTTCAACCCAAAGAAGGTATAGCTAAATTCCGTAGTGGTTGGCAAGGAATGCAGTTAACGAATAATATTATTCGTCAAGACTTTGAAAATATCAAACCCCAACTTTGGGGTAGTTATAACGGTGATGCACTGCGTAGACAGCTTGATATCAGTGAAGATGATTTTAAGAATCATATTAAAATCCAGTTTGAAATCAACCAGAAACTAGAAATTGATTTATTACTATGTCGTGGTTTACCACATTACTTTATCTCAAGCAACATCCCATATATAGACGCAGCTAAAGCCATTAATATTCCAATCATGGTGACAGATGACGGTAAAGTCGCGGGTGATATAGCGGTAAACATCATCGAATCAGCAAATGCCTTAAAAACCGACGCTCACACATTATTATTCTCAGCAGAAAAAGATTACAGTAACCTAATTGAAATCTTCCGCGACGAAGAAAACACAACATCAGAATTTACTGGACTGATAGCAGAACTACCACCCTTTCCAATTAGCGGTAAACACACATTTTACTTTCAATATCACAACCCCAAATCCAAACAATGGGAACTAATTGGTGAACTACCCCAACCGCAAGTCAGTAGTGAATTCCCATGCAGGTATTATGTATCACTAACATCCAAAGGAATATTAAGAGTTCACGCCTTTGAAATTCCTTACTGGACATCAAATAGCTCTGAATGCCTACTCCAAGAAGGATGTGTATTTCGCGACGCACTCCAACCTCAACCCAACGACATAGAAGCAAAACGAGACCCTTTCTCAGGAGAACATTAAGAAACCGGGTTTCTTTTCCACTAAGTACGACAATCTTCGATACTCAACGAAAGAAACCCGGTTTTTGGGCTGAAACTAAAAATTCAAAAAGCTCTTTCTTAGATGTACATTTACGAATTATTTTAACACTAATATTAATAAACCCTACATCTTGAAATATGCTGGCAAAAATAGATTCAACAGGAAGTATTACGTCATAAAACTTAGAATTGCCCACAATACTTTAAAACAATTAAATTCATATAAATAATAATTTTTTCAATAATCTTAACTATAATTTTGAACTTAATGTAATTTTTAGGCGCCCTACAGAATTTATTATGGAACATCTTACTAAACTATTGGCAATTGAAGAATCACAGCTTGCTTGGGTACTGCGTTTAGGTTTACATGGTTTGCGAAGTCAGTTGCAGCAAGCACTTCAATCTGTAGATTCTGATTTGGGTAATGATGCTTGTCAAGCACTTGTTGCAGAACTTGATTTGCTTTTAGAGTCAGAGGAAATTTTAAAACCAGAAGATGTGTTTGAACCAAATGTAAATGAATTGAAGTTACAGTATATAGCTGATAAATTACTGGCTGACCGAGAGTTATGTCAGTATATTGGAGAGTATGAATTTTGTAGTACAAATGATGCTGATTTATGGAATGAAATTCAACGCTTGTTGCTGCGGGTTCCTGAAAAACTGGCGGATAGCTGGCGCCACCTCTCATATACGCTTGCAGAAGAAGTTGGCGCCGTTTTAGACCATCGTGTGTATAGACAGCTACCATTTAATCGCTGTGAAATTTTGTATCCAGGTTTGACGGGAAGTATTAAATCAACGGGTTTATGCTTGTCTGACCGGGCGCCGATATCACAGCAATTAGTTAAAGAAAATACAAGTGAGGAGTTAGTATTTCTGGCTGGAGTTGTTTCGACTTGTATAAAGTTTATTAATATTGATGCGTCACTCCATCATGCGCTTAAAAGTGTAGACCGCTTTGGAGTCAGGTCATTAAGCAGCGAAGACGAACGTTCTAAATATGTGACTGTTTTGATTGAAAGGTTTCGTCGCGTTCAAAGTACTATTGATAATTCTGACCTGATTGTTGTACTACGCGCGCGACTAGATTTAGATGAAGCAATTCACTCATTAGTATATTTACCACCATGTGACCGTTACTCATGGTGGGGCAAATTGCAACAAGAAACACGTCGTACTCTTGATACTGTTGTTGAACGCGCACGTAACGCTGGTCATCAAGTGCTACTTCGTCCACTATGGGGTACTTATGCCGATGTATACACGTGGTCTAAAGACGACTTGCAACTTGATATTGGTGGAGTACCAGGAGAAGTGTCGGCGTGCTTGCGTGTTTATGCCAAAATTAACGACGAAGTATTACCGGGACGAGTATTATTTCGTTCATCTTAAAAAGTTTTTGGGTAAAGGTTTTTAGACTTTGTTTCGCTGAATATCTCCTTTAATTTCTTCTAAATCGGTGTAGCAATCAGCGACATTGATTAAACTATCGCTGGTCATTGATGCCAAGCTAACTACTTCGACTTGCACACCTTTATAAGCAATCGAATTTACTGCATAGGCAAGGTCGCCATCACCACTAAGAAGTACAATAGTATCACAGTGTCTTGATAAAGTAATCATATCAACAGCTATTTCAACGTCAAGATTGGCTTTTTTAGAACCATCGGGAAATTGAATTAACTCTTTTGTAACTACACGATAACCATTACGACTCATCCACAGTAAGAAACCTTGCTGTTTATCGTTGGTGCTATCGCAAGCAGTATAAAAATAAGCTCGAACTAATTGACGGTCTTTAGCTAGGCAACGCAACAATTTGGCGTAATCAATTTCGAGGTTGAGTTGCATTGCTGCATAAAATAAATTTGCACCATCGATGAAAATAGCAACGCGACCTGCTTCAAGCTGAAAACGTTCTCGCCTATCACGATGTGGCTGCGATGGTTTCACAACCTCAAGATTTGGTGCTTCATTTGACTGCTCAGATTCTAGTTTTAATCGCAATCGATTATTCATCTGAGGTCGTGGAAGTAGCTGCATTCGGATACGGCTCCTCAGTACGTGAGAAATATTAAAATGAACTGTGGTAAGTAGATGGGTATCAATAAACTAAAATTTGCAGTCAGTGGTTCACACTTTGAAGCTTGAAGCACTAACATACGAACTTATAGAATTTTTGATATTTAAGAAAGCCCACGTACTTAAAAATGATTCGTGATTATTAAGGAACTATTGCTCATATATTGGGTAAGTCAAATGGTAGATGAATACAAGTAAAAATCCTGCTTCTAAAGAAAAATTCAATCAAGGGATGAAAATAACTTCAAAAACAGCTATCATCAGGCTTCTGCTAGTTTTCCCAATTGGGACTAGGGCGCGAGTATCTATCTAAGTTAACATTGAAGTTCAATTACAACTACATCTAACAAATATGTCAGAATCAGCAGAATTCTGCTATGAATTGACCTTTAGAAACCAAAAAGTAGATATACACGTATGCCTGTAGAGGCTCGATTTTATATTTTCTTTATTTTTTACAGTTTTTCAACTCGGAAAACCAGATTTTTTAAAAATGTTTACAATAATTTATATTTCTTAATATTTTGTGGTTTTAATTATTTAAATTTGCAACCGAACTATACGCTATCTCTTTATCCTGACTCAAAAAAGATATTTAATATTTTTTTAAGATTTTAATTTTGTCATTGTGGAATGGGCATTTGTCTTGTGGAATGGGCATCCTTGCCCGTTCCTATAGTAAAGGCGGGCAAGGATGCCCGCTCTACAAGAGAAGTTTAACTAACTCCGGCAGGTTCCAACGCTAAATCTTGGAACATAGGGGTGCTGAGGTAACGTTCACCAAAGGAAGGTTGAATTACCACAATTAGTTTTCCGGCATTTTCGGGACGTTTAGCAATCTGTATTGCTGCACACAAGTTTGCTCCAGAAGACACGCCTGATAGTAACCCTTCTTCGCGCGCTAGTCTTCGTCCGTAAGCCATTGAGTCTTCATCGCTAACACGAATTACTTCGTCAATTATGTCTGTACGAAGAACATCGGGTACAAAACCGGCGCCTATACCTTGAATTTTGTGTGGCCCTGCATTTCCACCTGAAAGTACAGGACTATTTGCTGGTTCAACTGCGATGGCGCGAAAACTTGGTTTGCGTTGTTTGATTATTTCTGCCACACCAGTTATTGTGCCACCAGTTCCAACACCTGCCACTATAAAATCTGCTTTTCCTTCGGTATCGTGCCAAATTTCTTCTGCGGTGGTTTTACGATGCACTTCAGGGTTTGCGGGGTTGCGAAATTGTTGCAACATATACGCATCGGGAGTTTTTGTGACTATTTCTTCTGCGCGCGCTATTGCTCCTCGCATTCCTTCGCTGCCCGGAGTTAACTCTAATGAGGCGCCATATGCACGCAGCATTGACCGACGCTCTAAGCTCATTGTTTCGGGCATCGTCAAAATTAATTTGTAGCCGCGCGCTGCTGCCACCATTGCTAAAGCAATTCCGGTATTTCCAGATGTTGGTTCTACCAAAATAGTTTTGCCTGGTTGAATAAATCCCTGTTCTTCAGCAGCTTTTATCATACTGGCACCAATACGGTCTTTAACCGAAGCTGCGGGGTTCATTCCTTCAAGTTTGAGGACTATTGTGGCAACACATCCTTCGGAATAGGGAATTTTGTTGAGTTGAACTAGGGGAGTGCGTCCAATTAATTCTGTTACGTCACGGGCAATCCGCATTTATATAACTCCTAAAATAATGAATTTACTACAGCACGTACTTAAATCTTCTTTCTTATACTTTTATCAAAATTTGAACAATTGTTCTGTTTATCTTAAGCATGACTTGCTTGGCACCGCACTTTGTATATCTTAGGTCTGAATTAATAAGGCAAATCTTATAGGTGAGTACCGAAGAATGCTAGTACCCTAGGTCGTAAAGTCTAGTCCCTTGTCCCGGAAATACTAGTACCCCTACCCTTATAAATTATTATATTGCCTATTATATATGGATTTGCACCCTGTCGGCGCCTGCGTAATAAATTTAATAAACTCAATCCGACTCGGTTTTTGAGTGGTGTTTTAGGTTAACTGATATAAACACTATAGGATTTACGCAGAGATTCCCCTCTACCCCCCCAAGCAATTGGGGGGGACTTCTTATCTAAATAAATTCAAATGAAAATGAAAGCCAAATTACTAAATGCTTTTACAGTTTGTTTGGTTACTTTAGCAATACTTTCTCCTGAGATAGCTGTATTTGGCATTGTTTGGCACCAGCATTTACACTTAGAAAAAACTAATTTATTTGTTAATAATACTAATTTTCAACTTAAAGATGTTCATATAGTAGAAAAAGACTCTTTTTTACAACCAAAGCAACAAAATGAATTTTTGTTTATCATTAACAAATATAAAATAATTTTTATCTTAGAATCGTTATTAATATGTATTCCTGTGAGTATCGGCGTAAGCATTTTCGCTTATGAGAAATATCTTATCTACCGTGCTGATGTTTACAGGAAACAGGTGGAAATATTAGAAAAAATGTGGCAAAAAAGTAATTACTGGTAAATTTATGAACCCAACTCCACAACAAGAATCTCAGCAAGAGTCACCAGAAGAGCTAAATAAGTACTTTGAGTTAATCGATAAGTTACTTAATTGTCCAAACGGTCAAGAGCCAGAAGTATTAGAAGATAACTTAGAGTTACTTGACGCAGGGTTAATAAAAACCATGTTAAAGGTTGCGGCAATTTTTGTTCACGAAGATAATTCTGAAGGCGCCGAATTTTTAGTTCATATTGCCCGTGAGTTATCAAAGCAACTAGGTTTATACCCAGAAATTCCAGCAAAGGAGTAATAATGCTATTGTCTGCGAAACAAGCTGGCGATATAGCGTATTCGTTTTTGATGGAAGAATGGAATATATCGGAGTTAGAATCAGAGTGGTTTGTTGTTTTTAGCGCTCGGTTGTTAGGTCAGCATTGGTATGTGGTAGAAATAGGCGTTGAAGGATTGCCTGATAGGTGGTTTCTTCAAGTCTATGATACTGGGGAGTGTGACCCAAATTATACTTTTAGTTCTCCTATTAACGGCTCTGATAAATACACAGACTTAGCACAAATTCCTCCTCTCATTGCTGAAATATTAGTATCTGAACGAAATGAGCGTTAATATGAAACCGGGTTTTTTGGAGAAACCCGGTTTCTAATAAATTATATATATATATAAATAAATCTTTAGATATAAAATAATAGCGTTAAAGATGAACTAATTGAATAATTATGAATCTAACTTTTGTGTCATATTTCGATAACATATTCGTGTTATATTATATTGGTTAATGTGATGAGCGCTACGGAAATCGGTACTAACAACAATGAATACTGAAGACCTTCTCGCAAAAGAATTCACTCGCATTTTAAAACAATACTATCCCACAGTCAGCGAGTTATTAGACGGCTGCTATATTAAAGTTATCGTCTCTTATTGGGGGCGCCCTCCAAAACGCATTCGGTATGTAGGAATTTATTGTACAGACGATATAATGCCCTACTTACAAGCGAAAAAAGAGGTTTTTAGAGAAATAGCAGATAACATGGGATTAATGCAAGTTGTGTTTTTAAACGCAACACGATTATTACGTGATCCCAAATCTAGCTTAAAAAATGCAGACCCACGTTTGTGGTTAGAATTGCACTTGATAGCAGCATAAAAAACTTACAATAATCACAACTTATATAGCTGTTACAGAATAGACAAGCAGGGGGCATTGGCGAAAAATTCGTAAAAATTAAGCTATCAACTTTGAAGAGGAGTTAAGAGGAACGGATTATAGAATTTAGTAATTTATCATGAGTGCTCATCACCTATAATTCATGACTCATAACTCCTCACTCGCAAACGCTAATAAAGGGTTTGAAACTATGAATAATTACTCACAGTCTCCCGATGATAGACCACCAGAAAATGTTTCACAGCTTGATAAAATGATGCAGGTTGAGCTTGAGCGTTCGATTGCTAGGTGTGTTTATGAAGAATGCGACCGAATTACACAAGCATTATTATCAAACTGCCAGTGGTATGTCACAAATCAAGCTTCGGTGTTAAAGTTAATCATTGATTGTCCTGATGTTGTAAGTTACTGGCATATCGTCAGCAACATACCTCAAATAGGTAGCCGACTTGAGCGTTTTTCTAAAAATGCCAAAATTCGAGTTTATCCTCCTACTGGTAAAGGAATGCCTTTTGAAATAAGCATTTCCGAAATTACAGCTTACCGCGATTGGATTTAATCGCCATTACATGCTTAATTTCCGTTAACTACTAAACCTAAAACATTAATCCGTCCAATTTTCAAACTATCCAAAGTTTTGACTAAAGACGAGCGTTCTGTTTTGTGAATTCTTGTCACTAACAAAACACCATCGGTATAAGGTGCAAGTAGGCTGGTATCAGCTAATCCCTCCATTTGGGGAGTATCATAAATTACTAAATCAAAGCTTTTATGTAACTCTCCCATCAAGCATTTCATCGCTGTAGATGACAGCAAGTTAGTGGGGTCAGAAACAGGGGAACCAGAAGGAATGATAGATAGTTGAGTTCCGTAGGGTAATTTTTGAATTGCTTCTTTAGTAGACATTTCTGTAGATATTAAATCAGTTAGTCCCGGTTTATTATCTATTTTGCACAGAGAATGAATTTTGGGATGCCGTAGATCTGCATCTACAAGCAGTACACGTAAACCCATAGATGTAGCAATTTGAGCTAAGTGGAAAGCTACTGTTGATTTTCCTTCTCCAGCGATGGATGAACTAACCACTAAAGAACGAATTGAACTTTCGTTACCAATTAACTGAATATTTGTATGTAATACCCGTAAAGCTTCAACAAATCTTCCAGATTCTTCAGGGTCTTTAAATTTATTGACTCGATTCTCTGTGGGAATAGTCGCTAATAGTGGTAGGAGAATTTTATCTTTGACAGCATTAACACTATGATATCTTTCATCCAGTTTTTCAGCCAGTAAGCCGGCGCCAACTCCGAGTAAAGAGCTTGCGACAAATCCTAGAATCAAATTACGTGGAATATTTGGTGATACAGTATCAATTGGTTTTGTAGGTGGTTGAACCAGTTCCCAACGAAGCTCTGTTTGCGCTCCTTGAATTTGTAGAGTTTCGCGCGTGGCTTGAAAGCGGTTTAGGCTATCGGTTGCAGCTTGCAATTGCCGCTGTAGTTCATTATATTGTCTTGTTAGTGTAGGTAGTTCATCTTGTTTTTTTCGTAGTTGCTGCTCAGATGCGGCTAGTTCTTGACTTTGTGACTCTAAACTTTTAACTTGAGTCGCAGCATTGGCATATATTACACTTAGAACCCGCTTGGCTTCTTGTTGTAGTAAAGGCAACAAATTCTGTCTTCTTTCTTTAAGTGTCAAAATAGTTGGGCTGTCATCTACGAAACGGGCTGATTCAGCAGCTATTTTTGCATCTAATTGCCTTAGTTCAATTAGTTGCTGCTGATATACAGGTGCATCTTTAAGAATTGCTAATTGTCCTTGCTCTCCCTTAAGGCTAGCAAAGTTAGACCTGGCTTCTGCCAACTTTTGATCTATCGCCAGTCTTTGTTCAGATAAAGCCTTAACGCGATCACTAATTTCTGCTGTTTGAGTATTAGGGTCATAAAAGCTGTACTTTTGACGAAATATTTGTTGGGCTTTTTGTAACTGAGCGACTCGACTTTGTAGAGGTTTTAGCTGTTGTTCTACAAATTGTACTCCTTGACGCAGCCTCGTTTGCCTTTGCTCACGACTGTACTTGAGGTAAGTGCTAGCTAGTTTATCTAGTACTTGTTTGACTTCCTCAGAATTTTTACTTTTGTAGCGAGTCTCTATAATCTTGGTTTCGCCCAAACGAGTTACTGTTAAAGATTGAGTCAGAGTATCATAGTCAATTTCTGGATGAGAAACTTGCAGTTGACTAACAACCTCTTTTATCAATTTGGGACTTTTGAGAATCTGGATTTGTGTTTCATAATCCAATTGTGGTTGAACTGTATTCTTATTTTCAGTTGGAGTTAAATTCGATAAAGCATTTTCATTATTGACAGGAGGTTCCACTAATAAACGGAAATTACCTTCATATTCTGGTTTCTGCCTCATTGTCATTCCAGCAACACCAGCTATTAATACAGTCGTTACTCCAGTAATGATTAATCCACGTCGCTTTAAAATACCGAAGTAATCACGCAAGCTCAACTCACTCTCTTGCCCTTCAGGTAGTACTAACGCTTGGGTTACAATCGGTTGAGATTGGATTGCTAAATTCTCATCCATATTAGTAATTGAGAGCTTAGAAGAATTACTCATCATTATATTTATGCTTGTTTACGATTGTGCGGGTCGAATTTATCTCAAAACCTTGTATCAAACTCGCTTCTAATTAAAATTAAACAGAGAAAAAGATTACAGTTAAAATCAGCTTTTATTAGAATCATGACTTAGAAACCGGGAATATGAGTTGAAATCTGTGATAAAAATGACGATTTTGTCTATAAACCCGGTTTCTTAACGTAAGTCTTGAGAATAAATAGCGTAATCTATTCATTGCTGATAGTAACTACTAAAGTTAGCAATATGCTTCCGGATTAATTTATATCATATGATATTTATTTCCAGTCTATTATATTTAATAATAAAAAAAAACTTAGTATAGTTTTCTAGAATACTAGAGTCTATTATTTATATTTTTTATTCAAAAAAAACATGTGTTTTGTTTTGTAAATCACATATATATGTAACTTATTTACTGGAAGTTTAAATTTATCTAGCATATATGAATTTATGCAAAAGTTTTTTTGATTGTATTTAAAATACTTAATTATCATATAGGTTATGTGTAACTTGATAAACAGTGCTAGTAAACTTTTTTTAGATTTTATTCGATTTTGGAATATTGTTTAATATTCCTGACAAAAATTACTGATGCATATCCTCCATTAGGAATAGTCAATTAGTATGATAAATAAATGATGGAGTAGCATAAATGTTTTAAAGCATAGATGTTTAAGAGTTATTTATATAGTGATTAATTAAATGTAAAAACATTTAAACAGGATAATGAAGGTAATGAAATCGCATAGTCAAGGTTCAAAAAAATTGTTGCCTCAATTCACTCGCTCAAAACTAGATTTGCAGCGTTATAACAGTATTAAACTCTCAGTAATCACTCAATTCTTTCCTCCAGACTTTGCGGCAACAGGGCAACTAATTGAAGAACTGGTAAAACAATTAGGTTCTTTCGGTGTAGATGTTGATGTTTTTACTGGTCAACCAGGGTATGCGTTCCAAACTCATGAAGCTCCTGCTATTGAAAAATTAGATGGAGTCATAGTTAAACGCTCGCGTACCTCAAAACTTTGGCCAAAGCGAGTCCGAGGTAAAGCTATGAATGGGGTTCTGTTCTTAATACGTGCTGCACTCCACGTGCTAAGGCATTACCGTCATCGTAATGTGCTGCTAGTAACCACGGCGCCACCATTCCTACCGTTTCTAGGTTATTTAGCTAATTTATGTACTGGTATTCCTTACATTTGCTTGCTCTACGACTTGTACCCAGACATTGCAGTTGCCTTAAAAGTAATTCCCCAAAATCACTGGCTTGCAAAAATTTGGCAGAACCTAAATATACGAGTTTGGCGCCAAGCCAAAGAAATAGTGGTTCTTAGTCCAAATATGAAGGAGCGAATTGTTCAAATTTGCCCAGAAATAGAAAATAAAATCTACGTGATTCATAGCTGGGCGAATCCAAAAGCAATTGTACCTATCGCCAAGAAAGAGAACTGGTTTGCTTGGAAACATAATTTAGTCGATAAATTTACCGTTCTCTATTCTGGTAACATGGGACGCTGCCACGACATGGATACAATTATCGAAGCAGCCAAAGAACTTAAAGATGAACCAATTCAGTTTGTCTTTATTGGAGGTGGTGCGAAACGTAAGGAAGTTATGCAACAAGCAGAGCTATTCGGGTTGACTAACTTTGTTTTCCTACCATATCAAGATAAACAGGTACTACCTTATTCTTTGACCGCTTGTGACTTGTCATTGGTCAGTATAGATATGGATATGGAGAGCTTGGTTGCTCCCAGTAAACTTTATCCAGCTTTAGCTGCCGGACGACCAGTAGCAGTGATTTGCTCTAAGGATTCGTATCTTAGAGAACTAATAAAGAATGCTAAATGCGGTAGTAGCTTTGAAAATGGTGACGGACATGGTTTAGCTGAATACATTCGACTGCTCAATAGCAATACTTTGTTGGTAGAGCAAATGGGTAAGGAAGGACGCGAGTACTTGCTTTCCAATTTTACCCCAGAAGTAATATCAAAGGAATATCTCAAGGTAATACGTGAGAGTATTACTTAACACAAGTCTGCGCGTTTTAGTAAGGTGGGCAGTGCCCACCCTACCAAAATGTATAAAAAAGCATTGACAAAATTCTCCTGAGATGAATAAATAAAAGTGCTTAAACATGTAATCAATCTGGTTGTAATCTATTAATTTAAATTTGAAAACTCTACAAGAAAAATACGAAAATTATTCCTGATTAAATTGCCCATATTCGTATTAACTAGTAGATTTAAAGGCAAGCTAAATAAAACTCGAATATCTTGCGATAACTAGGAGTTGGGCTTCGACGATCTTTTTGATCTCAGTCCCTCCACCGCAACCTTTTTCTTGTCCATTTTGTATTAAATGATAAGGGGGCGCTCAGTGCAGAGAAGGTGTGACAAAAATCGGAAACGTTCAAAACGTAGGGCAATTTACTGTCCAATACATGGGTGCTATATCGACAGTATGAGTCAAAAGTATAAGTTATACGTTGACAAACCAGGACAACTACAAGAACGTGGAGTTAGTCGCTTAAATGCCTTAATTTTAGTAGCGACGCAAACAGCAGTTGCTCTTGATAGGGAATGGCTAGAGGCTTTTTGGTGCGAACATTGCCAGAAAACAAAATGGTACCACGTCAAAAAGCTAGATAATCAGATGTTTGATATATCGCTGGCGCCATCTGAACTTTGGCAGCAAGCAATAGGAGTAAATAACCCTGATGGTAATCCTTCCGTTGGAGAGTTTACATGCAGACAATCGCGCATGAATAGTTATCGAAGTATGAAAGATTTTGTATTTGTAGGTTAAGCCAACTATGAGAAATCGAGATACCACCCCAAAAAAACCAGAGTTGGTAATTGAATCAGGACGCGCGGAAAAGCAGTATTGGAAAGATTTATGGCGCTACCGGGAACTGTTCTACTTTTTGGCATGGCGAGATATTCTCGTGCGGTATAAACAAACAGTGATTGGTATGGCTTGGGCACTTATTCGTCCATTTCTAACAATGGTGGTGTTTACAGTCGTGTTCGGTCAATTGGCAAAACTACCTTCCCAAAGTGGCGCCCCTTATCCAATTTTAGTATTTGCAGCAATGTTACCTTGGCAGTTCTTCTCTAGCTCACTTGGAGAATGTAGTAACAGTTTAATTGGTAATGCCAACCTAATTTCTAAAGTATATTTCCCCCGCTTAATAGTACCAACAAGCGCAGTAGTTGTCTGCTTTGTAGACTTTTTAATTTCGGGAATGATTTTACTAGGGCTAATGGCATGGTATAACTATGTCCCTACCTGGCGCGTTCTCACACTCCCATTGTTTATAGGGGTTGCTTTTGCAGCTTCAATGGGGGCAGGGTTGTGGTTAGCTGCTTTAAATGTTAAATACCGAGACTTTCGTTACGTTGTTCCATTTATTATGCAGTTCGGTCTGTATATCTCGCCAGTAGGGTTTAGTAGCACAATTGTTCCAGAAGCATGGCAGTTGCTCTACTCGTTGAACCCAATGGTAGGAGTGATTGATGGCTTTCGTTGGGCAATTTTAGGAGGTGAATCACAGCTATATTTACCAGGTTTTTTCCTTTCTTTGGGATTGGTAGTCTTACTGTTTATCAGTGGCATTTGGTATTTCCGTAAGACAGAACGAACTTTCGCAGATGTAATTTAGGTGGGAGTAAAATAGTGTTAGATACCGTAATACGGGTAGAAAGATTAGGTAAAAAATACATTCTTGGGCAGAAGCAAGAAGGTGGTTATACATCTTTACGGGATGTGATTACTAATCGAAGTAAAGCTTTGTTAAACCCATCTCAATTCAAATTTAAATCCAGAAGCTATAAAGATGAATATTGGGCACTCAAGGATTTGTCCTTTGAGATTAAACAAGGCGATAAAGTAGGAATTATTGGTCATAATGGTGCTGGAAAGTCAACACTATTAAAAGTTCTTAGCCGTATTACAGAACCAACAAAAGGGCGTATCAATATTGAGGGAAGAATTGCTAGTTTGTTGGAGGTAGGTACAGGATTTCATCCAGAATTAACAGGTAGAGAAAACATTTACCTTAATGGTGCAATTCTTGGAATGGGTAAAGCAGAAATTCAGCGGAAATTTGATGAAATAGTTGCTTTTGCTGAGGTAGAAAAGTTTTTAGATACACCTGTAAAACGTTATTCATCTGGGATGTATGTACGTTTGGCATTTGCGGTAGCAGTACATTTAGAACCAGAAATTTTAGTAGTAGATGAAGTTTTAGCTGTAGGAGATGCACAGTTTCAGAAAAAATGCTTGAATAAAATGTCTGAAATAGGCAAACAAGGCAGAACCATCCTATTTGTCAGCCATAATATGTCGGCCATTAGAAGTCTATGCACTGTGGGCTTAGTTTTATCTAAAGGTTCTCTCAAATATATTGGCGAGATTAATGAGGTTACTGATAGATATCTGGCTGACATCGAACGGTTTAATTTTAATAATACCGCAGTCGAGACAAAATCTTTTCGCCTTCAAGAAGTTAAGATTTATACACCTAATAGCCCAGTTATTAAAACTTTTGACCCGGTTAATATAAAGCTGAGATTCTCAGGTAAAGAAGATGTAGTTGAACCAGATGTTTATATTTCTATCTGCTCTCTAGATGGTCAGCGAATAGTGGGATTAAATTTTAGAGATTTTCAAGAGATTCCGTTACTTGCTGCTGAAAAGGTTGCTGAAATTTCTTTTTCTATAGATTCATTACCTTTGTTACCAGGTCAATATCAATTAGAAGTCCAGCTAAAAGACCTACAGAAAAGCAAATATGAACTTGTTGACCGAACTTTTTCCTTTGAAATTGTAGAAACACCAGTTTATGGAGGGCGCCATCTAGATAAAAATTGGTTTGGTCATATTGGATTAAAGGTAAATAGCTCTATGCAAATTATTAGTTAGGGAAGCTATGATACCAATTTATTTTTATATCCCAAAGGATGATTTGCCTAATAATCAAGTACCACCAGTATTAGATACAGATGAGATAGATGCTTACCTCCAACCACTTGGTACACCTACTAATCGGGGTACAACATATAACTGGACATTACAAACTTATCTTCGGCTAAAGGCTAGTGGTTTTTCATGTACGCTCACAAGTGTCATACCTAAACAAGGGATACTTATTGCTTTTAGAGGTAGCCTTTCATTTCAACTGAAACCAACATCACAATTACTGATTATTTGTTTATTAGCAGATGCTGGTTTTCATCCTTGGGCACAACTTCATGTTGTACAGAACTATCGACAAACAAAAATTATTAAAGATAGTCATTATATACCACATTGGCCTCAGCCAGGTTTAATTCCACGTAGCTATACACGAGGCGAATTATTTGAAAATATTGCTTATTTAGGTGATGCAGCTAATTTAGCCCCAGAATTTAAAAGTTTATTATGGTTAGAACAAATGCAATCTCTTGGTTTAAATTGGCGTGTAATGCCACCAAGTAGTTGGAACGATTACAGCAATGTTGATGCAATTGTTGCTGTTCGCTCATTTGACAAGCAAGATTACATTCATAAACCAGCTACAAAATTATACAACGCTTGGCTAGCCGGTATACCAGCAATTCTTGGTCATGAATCTGCTTATCAAAGTGAACGAAAAAGTGAACTAGACTACATAGAAGTTACTTCTCCTAGCGAGGTAATTTTGGCTTTGAAACGTCTTCGCGATCATAAACAGCTACGTCAGGCAATAATTGAGAATAGTCTAGTCCGTAGCCAAGAAATCAATTTTACAAATCTTGTAATGAGATGGCGTGATTTTATCACCCAAACAGCAATTCCAGAGTATGAGTATTGGAGTGCAAAATCCCATTTAAGCCAGCAATATTTTTTCATCCAGAAAAATTTAGGCTTAAGAATAAATGGTATTAAAAATCGACTGACTCATCTCAATTATACCAGTTAGTGAATTTGCACTAATTTATTAAAAAATTTAATTTCAAAGCTTTTTGGAGAATTGAATGACTAAAAATCAATCGAAAGCAGTTTTAACTATTGCCACTGGTAAATCTATTTATATAGAGATGGCAGTCAATTTGGCGCGTTCTTTTAAGTGGTGGCATAAAGATAGCTCAATTAAATTCTTCTTAGCAACAGACCAGAAGGATTTAGTTCCTGATGACTTATCAGATATTGAGATTATTGAACTACAACCTGGACAATATGGGCAGGGTTTTTCTCCTAAGCTGCATTTAGATAAACTTGCTCCTGCGGATAAAACTCTTTTTATTGATGCTGATTGTTTATGTGTTAGTTCCCTAGAACCTATATTCGAGCGATTTGCTGGCCGCGCAGTTTCTGTAGTTGGAACAATGATTTCCCAAGGCGAATGGTTTGGCGATATTGCGGCAGTTTGCCAACGTTTCCAAGTACCTGCAATACCTAAGTTTAATGGTGGTGTTTACTACATGGAAAAGGGCGAAGAGAGCGATTCCGTCTACGCAACTGCACGTGAGCTAGAACCTCAATACGATGACATTGGTTTGATGCGGTTGCGAAACCGTCCCAATGATGAATTGCTGATGGCGATCGCTATGACATTACACGCTCAGACTCCGCTTATAGAAGATGGTTCTATTATGAGCGACCCTCAAGCTTGTCCGGGTGAGCTAATAATTGATGTTTTACGTGGGAAGTCAAAGCTGATTAATCCGCCAGCACCTCATCCCAAGCACCAAGCCTGGTATCCTTTTAACGAAGTGCATCCAGTTTTAGTCCATTTTTTAGGACATCATACAACCATTTATCCGTACAAGCGTGAAGAATTACGGTTAAATTTAGTACTTGCCAAAGGTTGGACTGTTTTAGCAGCAGACACTTGGGCAACCTTATTCTGCTCTATTCCTAGCCTTAGTGCCCGTAGGTTTAAAGATGGGCTGCGACCCATATATAGAAAACTTTTTGGCAACAGAATTGTATCAGTTTCTAACCGTATATAATTGTATTAGCAAATGGATGTTTCTATTATTATTCCCACATACAATCGTCTTTGGTGTCTTCCCAAAGCTATAGAGTCTTGTCGCCGTACTCAGTGCCAAACTGAAATTATTGTAATTGATGATGGCAGTACAGACGCTACTTGGGAATGGCTGCAAACTCAGCCAGATATCATAAGTATACGTCAAGATAACTGGGGTAAATGCTGGGCTATCAATCGTGGTTTTGCAATTGCACAAGGCAAATATGTACGTTTTTTAGATTCTGATGACTGGCTTGCTTGTGAAGCTATTGATAAACAATTTGAATTAGCAATAGCCCAAAAAGCAGATGTAGTTGTTGGTGGGTATGAAACTTATTCACACCAAGAACAATTACTGCATCGAGTTGAGTGGGTTGACTGTGATGACTTTATTGCTCAACTACTGGGAGAGTGTGATAGCTCTCATTACTCTGCTTACTTATTTCGTAGAGAATTTATTAAAGATATTCCCCACCGTCCAGATTTTGCTTGGCGCGATGACCGTTTGTTTGTGATTGAAGTGGCAATGGCAAACCCATTAGTCGCAATCTACGAACAACCTACTTTGTGTCATCGTCATCATTCTCAAGGACGCTTACAGTTTCCGCAAGGGATGAGAGCGGTAGCTACAAATTTACAGCACCTTACCATTTATAAAAACAGCCTAAGTAAACTTGCTGCAAGGGGTGAACTTACCAAAAGGCGCCGTCAAGCAGCTTGTAAAATTCTTTGGACTTTAGCTCATTGGATTGCTAATACTCATTTAAATGAGGCTTGCGAAGTAGTTGATTGGATTTATCAGTTAGACCCAGATTTTAAGCCATTTGGACTACTTAGCAAGCTATACATCTATATGGGTTTTCGGCAAACAGAAAGTTTGTTGCGGTTACGACGAAACTTCCTAAGTTTATTTTTCCGTTCCAACTTTAAAATTCATAATTTTTACACTTAGTCGAGTATTTTAAAACACAAATTCGGAAGCGAGCAAGGTGAAAAAAAATTGCAGCATCAAACCAATTAACCTCTTTTATGAAGAACCCGAAGCAGACCGTTGGTTTCCCTTAGACCGCTATCTTCGCCGGGTTATTCGTCGTATTTTTCGTGGTAAATCCAAAATAGGTGGACAAAAAAAAGTTTTTCTAAATTTATGCGCGGGTTTAGACCGCTTGGGAATTCCTTATCGAGTAAATAATTATCGCTATATCCAACGTCATCCTGAAGAGGTTGCTTGTATTATTGGTAAACCTCACGTTCTAGACAAAATTAATTGGAAGAACCCAATTGTATTTGGCGCAGCTGTTTTCTCTCATCCGTGTGAAGACCTAGACTTATTCAATCGGCGACCCGTCCGCAAAATGCTAGTTCCTGGGGAATGGATGAAGAAAATGTGTGAACCATTTTATGGCGGTCGCGTTCATGTCTGGCCTGTAGGAATTGCTACCGAAGAGTGGCTCCCAGCACCAATAAACCAAAAAGATGTTGACATCTTAATTTACGATAAAGTCCGCTGGAAGCATGAAGAGTTCGAGAAGGAATTGATTAACCCTATTGAATATCATTTACAGGCTCAAGGATTAAATATAGCAAGTATTCGCTATGGATTTTATCAAGAAGAGGAATTTGAAGCACTTCTTACCCGTAGCAAAGCAATGATTTTTCTTTGCGAACATGAAACTCAAGGAATAGCTTACCAGCAAGCGCTGTCCTGTAATATTCCAATTTTAGCATGGGATAGAGGCGGTTTTTGGCAAGATCCTTCCTATTTTCCGGAGCGAGTCAAGTTTGCTCCTGTTAGTTCAGTTCCTTACTGGGATGAGCGTTGTGGAGTTGTATTTCAAGACATCAATGAGTTTCCAGTAAAACTGCAAGAGTTTTTGGACAAGCTCTCGGACAAGCAATTTCATCCTCGTGACTACATTTTAGAAAACTTGACTCTGGAGAAGAGCGCTCAACATTACGTGGAAATTGTAAATATGGTGCAACAGGGTTTAGTTTAAATGGCAAAAATTTTAATCTTGATAGGTGCCCACCTTTGCACAGCTCCTCGACCGCAAAAAGAAGCAGAAACACTTGCTAATGCTGGACATGATGTAACAGTGCGCGGTTTCTGGTTTGACCCAGAACTGGTTGAGCGAGACCGCTTATTAATGGCTGATAAAAAATGGCGATTTGAGCCAATTATAGACTTTCAACCCACTTATCGCTTAAAAAATTTAGGAATCCGGCTTCAAAGTCGTCTAGCAAAAGAACTATTTCAGCGCTTTGGTATTTTTTCACCTGTATTGCTTGGCTATGGTACAAATGCAATGCTTAAGGCAGCTCGGTTAGCCAAAGCTGACTTAATTATCGTCCATTCCGAAGGTGGACTATGGGTGGGTAAGAAACTTTTAGAAGAGGGTTTCCGTGTAGGAGTCGATTTTGAAGATTGGTTTTCTGAAGACCTTTTACCTTCAGACCGTGCTACTCGACCAATTCATCAACTTAAATTACTAGAAAGTTATCTTGCTCGTAATTGTACTTATTGCCTTACTACTTCCCATGCTTTAGCTTCTGCTTTGGCTGACGCTTACCAAGCACCGAAACCAACAGTTATTTACAATGTTTTTCCTTGGTCTGAGCGCGAGCAAATTGACAACCAAAAACGCGACCGCCAAAATCTTAACATACCATCTTTACATTGGTTTTCCCAAACTATCGGCGCCGGGAGAGGACTAGAACTTCTATTTCTATCTTTACCTTACTTAGATATTGATTTAGAAATTCATTTAAGGGGCAATTATTCCGAAAGCGCTCGTCAATGGTTAGAACCACTCATCCCTGAAAATTGGCGCCATCGTGTATTTATTCATCCTACTGTTCCAAATTTAGAGTTATTATCTAGAATTGCAGAACATGACATCGGTTTGGCATTGGAAATACCATATTGTTTGAGCAGAAAATTCACTGCAACAAATAAAATTTTTCAATACATGCAAGCAGGTTTAGCTATAGTTGCCACAGATACCGATGGACAAAGAGAAATATGGCGACAATTTCCAGAGATTGGCGAATTAGTTTCTAATAAAGATAATCTGGAAAATCTTGCTAATTGCTTGAAGTCTTTATTGTGTGATACTAATAGATTAGCTACTGCTAAAAAAGCTGCTTTAGAAGCTACCAAAGAAAAATTTTCTTGGGAACATCAAGCTATACTGCTTCTACAAGCTGTTGATTCTAGTTTGAATATTCATTGAGACAAGAGTTATTTGGATTTCATCTACCAAAAATTATTTACTTATTAACACCTTTGTACTGGGTAGCATTTTCGTTCCCGAAGACAGGCTAGAGATTGTTACACATTTTTAAACTACCCATTCAATAATGAGTAAAAATAATTGGAATCCGCAATATAAGACTTTAGACTGCTGGCGAGGAGTTGCTGCTCTTTGGGTGATGATTTTTCATGGTTTTATTTCTTACAATCAGCATGTACATTTCATTATACAGCCTCTGGCTAACTTTGCAGCCCAAGGTATATTAGGTGTCAATATTTTTTTTGTCATTAGTGGCTATTGCATGGCTGCTAGTGTCTATAAATTGACTCAAAAAAACGGAACTATCACCGATTTTATTAAAAATAGGATCTGGCGAATATATCCTACTTATTGGGTTGCATTTGGCTTGACTGTTATTATAAATGTGATATCGAGTCTTTTCACTAATGCAACAATTGCTTCAAGCTTGCTACCTTCATGGCATTCATGGGTTGGGCATTTACTTTTGATACAGACTTATCTAGGAATACCAGATTATCTTATTGTTTACTGGACTTTAGTTATAGAAGTTGCATTCTATTTTACAATTGCTGCTTTATTACTTATCAGAAAATATTTCAATCAAAAGTTTGCTATATTCGCTGGTTTAGTTCTAGGCTTTGCTTGTGTATTTACACCCTTAGATACTAGATTTACGTTTCTAAGATTTTGGTGCGACTTTGTTTGTGGATATCTAGTATTTAGTGCTTTGTTTGCTAAACATCAAAAAAAACGGCAACAACAACAGATATCTATTTTTTTAATTGTGGTTATGGGATTGTTGGGAGTTTGGATGAATTGGAATTTACAGCAAAGTTATCTGTGGTTTAGTGCCATGTTTGCTTTGCTACTTTATATTCTACATGGCATCGATAGCAAAATTTATTCCCTCTCTCAACTAAACTGGCTTAAATTTATTGGTGTGATGTCATATTCATTATATTTAATGCACGTTCCTTTACAATTAAGAGTCCTGGTTTTAGGGTTAAAATTTATACCTATTGATAGCCCGTTATTTTTAGCGCTACAAATACTCGGTTGGGTTGTAGCAATTACTGGAGCTTTTATATTCTATCGATTAGTTGAAGTGCCTGTGAATGATTGGAGATACCAACGCAAGAAAATAAAATCTATTGTATGAAAATCTTACTAACCGCCGACCCAGAATTACCTGTTCCACCAAAACTTTACGGTGGTATCGAACGTATTGTTGATTTATTAGTTACTGGGCTACAAGCTCGTGGTCATACCGTTGGACTTGTTGCCCACTCAGATTCAAGCACAAGAGCAACCCAATTGTTTCCTTGGCCAGGTAAGCAATCGCAAAACAAGTTAGATACATTCAAAAACACAATTGCTTTGTGGTCAGCTGTTAAACAATTTCAACCCAACATTCTCCATAGTTTCTCTCGCGTCTTTTATTTATTGCCCGTTCTGGGGTCTAGACTACCTAAAGTCATGTCTTATCAACGTTATCCTAGCCCTCGTACTACTAGTTTAGGCGCCAAACTTGGAAAAGGTTCTTTGACTTTCACTGGTTGCAGTAATTATATTTGTCGTGTTGGAGAAAATGCTGGGGGAATTTGGCGCCCAATCCACAACTGCGTCGAGGTAGATAAGTATACTTTTCAACCAAAAGTTGCAGCCGAGGCGCCTCTGGTTTTTTTGAGTCGAGTAGAGCAAATTAAAGGAACACACACAGCAATTGCCGCTGCGCGAAAAGCTGGGCGCCGCTTAATTATAGCTGGCAATTATGCTACCACTGGTGAAGCCGGACAGTATTGGCGAGAACAAGTACTTCCTCATATTGGGAAGGATGGAATTGAGTATGTTGGCGCAGTTAACGATGCTCAGAAAAACCAGTTACTTGGACAAGCTGCCGCTATGATTGTACCAATTGAATGGGAAGAACCTTTTGGGATTGTTTTTGCTGAAGCTTTGGCTTGTGGCACTCCTGTAATTTCCTCTCCAAGAGGAGCATTACCTGAAATTGTGCGTAACGGTGTTGATGGTTATTTAATTAATGGTGTAGAAGAAGCTGTAGCTGCTATCAACCAATTACCGTATATTGACCGTCATAATTGCCGCCACCGTGCTGAACAATGTTTTTCTGCTTCCGTGATTGTGGAACAGTACGAACAATTGTACAAAAATATTATTGATTTTACATATTAATCAAAGAATGCATATTCTTACTGTTCTTTGTAAAGGTGGTTGGATGCCAACTAATCTCTCTGAGGGTTGGCGTCGCTTGGGGTGTTCTGTAGAAGAGTTTTTCTATGGTACTCACATGGGCAAATCTTGGAGTAACCAAGGTTTAAAAGATAACCACCAACTCAATGCTCAACTTTTAGCAACAGCAAAACGTCTAAAAGCAGAAGGGCGCCTTGATTTAATTTTTGCTGTTATTTACGATGATGTCTTAGAAGTTGAGACAGCGAAACAGCTACGTGCGCTTGATGTGCCTATGGTTAATTATCATGTTGACCTGGTAGGACAGTGGTACAGAGTTTTACGCACAGGGAAGTATTTTGACCGAGTAGCTTGTGCCCAAATGGATAGTTGGGATGGTTTGCGTCGTGCAGGCATTAAACTTTACTATATGCCGATGGCGGCAAATCCACCTGTAAACAATGAAACTTCGTTTAGCCAGATTATTCGATTTGATGGCGTTCTTTACCTTGGCTCACCTTGGGTTTATCGGCAACAAGTTTTAGCTGCCACCGCTAAACAAAAAATTCCATTACGAATTTATGGGCATAATTGGTTGCGTACAACTCCTGATTCTGCCAATGCACAACCTTATAATAAAAATCTTCACGATTTGCGCTATTACTTCTTGCCTCGGTTGCAACAAGAAGGTTGGGGAAGATTGTGGTCAACTGTTAACAGCAGGCTGAAACCGTCATCAAATATAGTTACATCTACTGAAATCCCTGCTGATTGCATTCAAGGTTCCTACGCTTCGAGTGACTTTATTCCACTCCTTCAAGGTGCAGCAATCAATCTTGGATTTACACATTTTTTAGGAATACCTGGGACATCTAACGAACGTCGGCAAGTACGATTACGGGAATTTGAAATTCCCATGAGTGGTGGATTTTACTTGACGCAAAATTGTTCTCAACTACAAGAATTATTTGAAGTTGAGCAAAATATTGCAACCTGGGATAATTTACCCGAATTGCATGAAAAAATCAAATATTACCTAGAAAATCCTGTTGAGCGGCAAAAGATTACCAAAGCTGCACAAATTCATTGCTTACAACATCACACATGGACTAACCGATTCAATTACCTGCTCCAAGAATTAAAACTTCCTCAACTTAAAGCAATTAATGAATCAATATCTCCGTCGGTTCCATGAATGTCCCGGTTGTGGCGCCTCTAGCTCCGAAACAAAACATCTGTTTAATGTCTCGCTGTTAGAAACATTTTGTTCAGTTGGTCAGTGTTCTTCTTGTGGTTTAGTATATAAAACTTTTGTACCAACAAAGGAAGGATTAGAACGAATATACTCTAATGAGTACGTCCATTTTGGGACTGATACAATTGATATAGCTGATTTCAATACCGCTAAACAAAAACTTTCAAAGGTAAGAAAAGCTTTGAGTGGTAAACGTTTACCAAACGAACTGAAATTATTAGATGTTGGTTGTGGGTCTGGAAATTTCGTGAGAATTGCTCAAAATTTAGGTTATCAGGCTGAAGGAATTGACCCTTATTTACCATCCCAACTAAAAAGCAAGTATTTACATAACAAATCTCCTGAAGATATTCTCCAAAATTCCTATAATATTGCGGTTCTTTTAAATGTTGCCGAACATCTAGATCAACCCAGACAAATGTTTTCTGCGATACGTCAGTTACTTAAACCCGATGGTGTGATGCTACTAACTTGTCCCTATGGTGACAGTTATGCTCGTCGGGTTCATCAAGCTTATTGGGGACACCTGGCATTAGATGAGCATTTATTATTTTGGACTCCCCGTTCTTTAACTAAACTTTTACATGAAGTAGGTTTTCAAGGAAAAGTTAGTTACCGCATTGCTGGTTCTCCGTTTCCTTATGGTCGTGTGAAGTCACAAGTATTTACTACTAAGGAAGCAGAAACTGAGGTTCAAGCATCTTCTGAGTATAAAGAGCATAAACCTACTTTACAAGCACAAGTTTGGCAATTTGCCAGAGCTATTCAACGTCAGCAGATAGCTGCCAATTTCGTTCGTTCTATGATTCATTTAACTCATACAGGTGATTATTTAGAATATGTGATTAAAGTTGGGAAATAAAATCAAAATTATTATCAATGAAAAAAGTACTTATTGTTACTCCTAACTGGCCTCCTATTTCTTGTCCAGATTTACATCGAGCCAGAATGTCAATATCTTATTTTGCTGAGTTTGGATGGGAACCGTTAATTCTAAAAATTAATCCGGATGAGCAGGAGGGTATAAAGGATAAAATATTAGAGAAAACTGTTCCTTCTCATATTCAGACATGGCAAGCAGGATGTTTACCTAAAGCTTTTACGCGGTGGTTTGGAGTAAATAGTGTTGGGATGCGGAGCTTTTTAAATTTAGCTGAACTTGGTAACAAAATTATTGATAAAGAGAAACCAGACTTGATTTTTTTCTCGACTACATTATTTTTTGTCATGCCATTAGGGCGATATTGGTATGTCCGATACAAAATTCCATACGTGCTTGATTTCCAAGACCCTTGGTTAAGTGATTATCATCACAATTCAAATCGTGCTGCAATGCCGGGTGGTCAAATTAAGTATCAGCTTTCTCAAGCGATAGCAAAATATCTTGAATTATTAACTCTACGTGAAGTTAGTCATATAATTAGTGTTTCGCCTGAATACCCAAAAATTTTACAACGGCGATATGCTTGGTTACAAAAAGAGCAATTTACAGTTTTACCATTTGGGGCGCCGGAAAAAGATTTTGAATTATTAAGTTCTTTGAATGTTAAACAAAATATCTTTAATCCTGAAGATGGTAAACGTCACTGGGTTTATGTGGGTCGTGGTGGTAACGACATGGCTACCTCGCTCAGAGCATTGTTTCTGGGTATTAAACAACAGCGAGATAGCAACTTGAAAGCATGGAATGATGTACGGCTACACTTTATTGGTACTAGTTATGCACCAGGCGCCCTTGCAGTGAAAACTATTGAACCAATTGCTGAAGAAATAGGAGTCTCTGATTTAGTTATAGAATATTCTCATCGCATTCCTTACTTTGAAGCACTCAAAACACTAGCCGATAGCGATGCAATTTTATTGATTGGCTCTGATGACCCTAGTTACACAGCTTCTAAACTTTACCCGTGTGTTCTAGCTCGTAAACCCATTTTCGCTATCTTCCACGAACAAAGTTCTGTTGTAGATATCTTACGGCAATCTCAAGCAGGTCAAGCTGTAACATTTTCTTCTGAGAATAGACCAGAAGATTTATGCAATCGCGTAATCTCTCAACTCAACTGGCTTTTTTCTCTAGAAAAATACTATCAACCTCAGACCAACTGGCAAGCTTTTCAACCTTATACAGCAAAAGAAATGACGCGGCAAATATGTGCTGTCTTCGAGCAATCTATAAATAAAAAATCATTATGACTCAATCAGTAGAATATAATCGCCAGCTTACATACTTACCATCACTCGCGCATCGTCAACAACAACAGTTGCTAGCGGCATTTTGGATGATTGCTTTAGGACTATTAATATATGAATTATTTTTGCCTGAAAATAAATCTTTAGAAAGTAATTTTGCTGCTATCTTAATTACGGCTGCTGCTTTATTGCCAAGTTATCTGTGGTGTTCGGGTCGTGCCCAAGGAATGCCAATTTTTCCACTTTTTGCCTTGACATACATTTGGACTCATGCATTTCCACTAAATAGTAATTATACTCGTATACTTTCTTACTCAATTGAAAGTCGCCTATTTGCTAGCATAACAACAGCTGGATTTTTATTAATCGGCACTTTAACTTGGTATCAATTCGTTAAATCTCCTCCAAAAATACCTAAATATTATCGCACTCTTAATAGTAAAACCAGCAATCGGTTTTTTTTAATAACTATGTTACTAGCTGTATTATTTAATACAGTGAATTCATCTGGCTGGCTTTCACTCGATGGCGGTTCTTTTGCAATTATTCGCGGTACAATTTTAGCACTAAATGTAATTGCTGTATTTATACTTAGTTATAAGTTGGGCACTTATGAGTTATCAAAATCGCAATCCAGATTATATATTTTCTTACTGATTGGATATATAATTACAAATTCAGTTAGCTTGCTACTAGTTAATGCAGCCTCTACGTTTTTAGTTGCAGTAATGGCATTTATTATTGGTAGAAAAAAAATACCTTTAATACTAATATTAATTGTTGTTATATGTTTTTCTGTGCTGCATTATGGTAAAGGAGATATGCGAGCTAAATACTGGTCGAAGGAACAAATTACTGTAGTCCAACCTTGGGACTACCCAGCTTTTTATTCTGAATGGACTGGCTATGCATTTGACTATATTAATAAACGAGATAATATATCTAAAAAACAACAAAAAGAATCACTTGCTGAACGGTCTAGTTTGGTTCAAATGTTATTAACAACGCAAACAAAGGCTCCAGAAATTAAACCATTTTTATATGGAGAAACATATAAATTTATTCCAGAATTATTAATACCTCGCATTCTTGAGCCTAATAAAATTTCTAGCCATGAAGGAACAATTTTATTAAGTATTCACTATGGATTACAAACACGCAAATCAAATTATTTGATTAGTTGGGGATTACTTGCTGAGTCCTATGCTAATTTTGGAATATTTGGCTGTGGAATGCTAGCTGTTATTTTAGGAATATTCTACGGAAAAGTAGCTAAATGGAGTATTAATGCACCGATTATTTCTGCTCAATCTCTGTTTGCTGTATTGATAATGACTTTTGCACTGCAAACCGAGTTTACTGCTGCGGTTTATGCTGCTGCGTTATCTCAATCTGTAGTTGCGTTGGTAGGTATTGTATTGGTTTTAATGAAAAACTATTCAGCACAGCGTTTCCCAGTTTTAAATAGATAATTATATATTAGTATGAAAAAGTTGGCTATTATCACGTCTCATCCTATACAGTATTATGCTCCTTGGTTTCGTCATCTCGCTGAAAATAAAGACTTACACATAAAAGTATTTTATCTCTGGAATTTTGGAGTCAGTCAGCAACTAGATACAGATTTTAAGCAGGTTATCCAGTGGGATATTCCGCTTTTGGATGGGTACGATTATGAATTTGTGACTAATACTAGTTATGATGCTGGGACACATCATTTTTGGGGACTACAAAATCCATCTTTAATCAGACAAGTTAGCAGCTATAATCCTGATGCTGTGCTGCTCATGATTTATAATTATGCTAGTATCTATCGTTTTTTATTAGAATGGGATTCTCGAAAAGCACCGCTAATATTTCGAGGTGATTCTCATCGTTTGTTAACATCTACTGGCGCCAAAGCATTTATATGTCGGTTATTTATCAAACATATATATCATCGTTTTGCAGCTTGTCTTTACGTTGGAAAAGCGAATTATGAGTATTTTCGGTATCATGGTGTAAAAGATGAGAGTTTATTTTTCTCTCCTCATGCAGTAGATAACGAGCGTTTTTTTGCTCAAGCTGAGGTTGCACATCAGCAAGCTGCTGTATGGAAGCAAGAATTAGGTATTCCCCAAAATCATGGAGTAATTCTATTTGCTGGCAAATTTGAAGTTAAGAAACGCCCTCTAGATTTACTCCAAGCTTTCTTACAAGCAAATTTAGTTGATGTATCTTTACTGTTTGTTGGAGCAGGACATTTAGAGGAAGAGTTAAAAAGTCAAGCTGCTGGCAATAGAAATATATATTTTGCACCTTTCCAAAACCAAAGTTTCATGCCTCGTACATATGCTGCAGCAGATTTAGTAGTATTACCTAGCTATAGTTCTTCAGAAACTTGGGGACTAGTGATTAATGAGGCAATGTGTCTGAGGCGCCCTATCATTACCAGTACCCACGTTGGCTGTACACAAGACCTTGTTCGTGCAGGTGAGAATGGTGTGATTTTTCCGGCTGGTAATGTGCTTGCACTGAAGAGTTGTTTAGAAGAGTCTTTCTCGAATAAACAACGATTACAGCAGTGGGGAGAAAATAGCCATCGCATTGTGTCTGAATATAATTATACTCAAGCAACTGCCGGACTTATTCAAGCGTTGGATTATGTTGTAAAGCGGGAATAATAACTTCTAAAAAATGCCAACCCTTTTTAATTCAAAACGATTTCATATATTTGCTCCCAGTATTCACTGTTCACAGGGTGGTATTCAACTTTATTCAGCTTTTTTTTTACAGGCTTTACAAAATTTATATCCTCAAAGTGAGTATGACGTTTTTCTTAAGCATGATATTGAACTACAAATTTCTAGTGGTATCAATTATTTGCCTAAAACTCACTTTCACTTCACTGGAAGCTACCCATTGAAAGTTCGCACATCTTTTTTTGCGACTGAAATTATGTATGAAGGTTTTCTACAACGTCCTAATTTAACCATTGCTAGTCACTTACACTTTTCTATTGCTAGTTACTTCTTAAAGCGTATTTTTGGTATTCCTTACTGGGCTTTTGCTCATGGCATAGAAGCGTGGGATATTCAAAAGCCGGCTTTGAAAACTGCTATACATAATGCAGATTTAATTTTAACTGGAAGCAGCTACACACGTGAGCGATTACTCAATGAAGAAAAACTTGACGCTAAAAAAGTAGTTATCTTACCTAACACGTTTGACTCCAGTCGTTTTAAACCTGCACTCAAACCTGACTATCTACTAAAGCGACATAAGCTTAAACCGAAACAGCCAGTTATATTAACTGTTGCTAGACTGTCAGCGCTTGAGGGATATAAAGGTTATGACCAAATTATTAGAGCCTTACCTCAAATACGTCAAGTTATTCCTAATATCCACTATATTATTGTTGGTAGAGGAAACGATAGTCAAAGGATAAAGGAATTAACTACAGAATTAGCGGTGCAAGATTGTGTTACCTTGGCTGGGTTTATACCTGATGAGCAGCTATGTGATTACTACAATCTGTGTGATGTTTTTGCCATGCCAAGTAAAGCAGAAGGTTTTGGTATGGTTTATTTAGAAGCATTAGCTTGTGGTAAACCCGTCTTAGCAGGTAATCAAGATGGTGCAATTTCTGCACTTTGTGATGGTAAACTAGGTGCGCTTGTTAACCCTGATGACGTGGAAGAAATTGCTAAGACATTAATTCAAATTTTGCAAGGTTATTATCCAAATTTGTTAATGTATCAACCAGAACAACTACGCCAAATGGTAATTGAGCAATTTGGTTTTGAACGTTTTCAAGCAACTCTTGCTATGTATTTAAGACAACATCTTATTTGATATTTAGTATAAGGTGCATCTTTACAATTATTTTTTTTACAAGTATTAGATATATATAAGTACAACGTAATTTTTGGGAGCATCCCAAATTGTCATGTCGGGAGTGTAACCGTAATTAAACCTTTTTTCAAAATAAATAAAATCATTATTGATTTGGCACGATGCATCTAAACACAATTATAGATGCTCTCTTTAGGTTGCCTCTACAGTCCTCAATTCTATTACAAATATTATGTGTGGTATCGCTGGAATTCTCACAAATAATGAATATCGAGATAACCTAGAAACGCTCATTCAAAGAATGGGCAATGCTCTACAACATCGTGGGCCTGATGATGCAGGTAAGTATATTTCCCAAGAAAGGCAAGTAGCTTTTGCTCATACTCGTTTATCAATTCTTGACCTTAGTCCTGCTGGACATCAACCGATGTCTACTGCTGATGAACGGTATTGGATTACTTTCAATGGTGAAGTTTATAATTTTCAACAACTGCGCCATAATTTAATCTCTCAAGGAGAAATATTTAAGTCGCAGACAGATACAGAAGTTATTCTCAAGTTATATCAGATACAAGGCGCCGATTGTGTCGAGCATCTCAGAGGAATGTTTGCTTTTGCTATCTGGGATAATCTAGAAAAAACTTGTTTCATTGCTCGTGACCCTTTAGGAATAAAACCGTTATATTACTGGCAATCTGGTTCTACTTTAGTATTTGCCTCAGAATTACGAGCAATTTTGGCATCTGGTTTGCCTGAGCGTAATCTTAGTCATTCAGGACTATATGGCTATCTGACTACTGGTTCCGTTCCAGAACCATACACTTTAGTTGAAGGAATTCAGTGTTTACCTGCTGGTTCTTGGTTACGTTGGCAAAGTAGTAATATTACTCAAAAAGAATATTGGCAAATAAAATTTACTCCTCAAAAATATTCACTACAAGAAGCTCAAGAAAGAGTTCGTACTGCTTTAGTTGACTCGATTCAACACCATTTTGTAAGCGATGTACCTGTCGGTATTTTTTTAAGTGGTGGAATAGATTCATCGAGTGTTCTGGCTTTAGCGAGTCAAACTCAAAGTCAAGAACTGCGTACTTATTCCATAGCTTTTAATGAAAGTCAATGGAATGAAGGCACAATTGCTGAAGAAGTAGCTAAAGTTTTTGGCGCCAAACATACAGAATTTAGAATCACTGCTGCATCCGCAAAAGAGTTACTACCAAAATATCTAAAATCAATTGACCAACCTAGTATAGATGGCTTTAATACTTTTTGCGTTTCTAAAGTTGCTCACGATAATGGGACTAAAGTAGTACTTTCAGGATTAGGTGGAGATGAATTGTTTGGTGGTTATCAATCATTCCAGAAAGTCCCACAAATGGTAAAGCGGAGTAAGCAGTTACAAGCAATTCCTTTACTTAGTAGTGTTACGGGCACAGGATTAGCAAGTTTTGGAACTCCAAAAACAAAGAGATTAGGTGATTTCTTAATGCAAACTCCTAACTCTACTAACGCTTATCGTAGCTTTCGAGGTATTTTCTCACATAGAGAAGCTGCTGCAATAGCTCAACAATATTTTTCTTCCGAACGTTCCAGTTCTAAATATAATGCTTCAGTTTCCGACTTTCCAATGCAGTTTTCTACTCTCGAAGATGAGGTTAGTTTTCTTGAACTAACTTGCTATATGCGTAATCAGTTATTACGAGATAGCGATGTAATGAGTATGGCTTGGGGTTTAGAGTTACGTGTTCCTTTAGTAGACCGCGCGTTACTAGAAGCTGTTGCATCAATTCCTAGTAATTTACGTTTAGCTGTTGGTAAAGAATTACTAATTCAAGCTGTACCTGAGTTACCAGAGTGGGTTTATAACCGTCCTAAAAAGGGTTTCGCTTTTCCATTTGAACAATGGATGTCTAACGAATGGCAAGAATACTTTGCTGATGTGAATGTATCAAAGAATATACCTCTCAACCCTTGGTATCGTCGCTGGAGCGTGGCAATCCTCAAACATTGGTGGAAACAGGTAACAGCATGAAAATTTTACATGTAATTCCGTCTGTTGCCACTGTACGAGGTGGCCCTAGTCAAGCTGTGCTAGAAATGGTGAGAGCTATTAGGGATGAAGGTATTGATGCAGAAATTGTCACTACTAATGATAACGGTTCAGATTTGCTTGATGTACCTTTAGGACAACGCATTGAATATCAACAAGTTCCCGTTTGGCTCTTCCCTCGTTTTTCACCTAATATTCACGCTGTTAGAGAATTTGCTTTTTCTTATGAGTTGACTGTATGGCTATGGCAAAGAATGCATCAGTATGACTTAATACATATCCATGCGATTTTCTCTTATGCTTCTACAATAGCGATGACAATTGCTCGTGCTAAAAAAATTCCTTACATTGTTCGTCCTTTAGGGCAATTATGTGAATGGTCGTTACAGCAAAGCGCACGCAAAAAACAAATTTATCTTAAACTAATAGAACGAGCGAATGTAAATAACTGCCAATTTTTACATTTTACTTCTTTACAAGAACAAAAAGAAGCTACTCAGTTAAATCTAAATTGTCCTAGTTTTATTGTGCCTCATGGTTTAAAATTTTCTCCTCTTATCAAAGATGCCAAGCAGCATTTACGTAAAAAACTTAATATTCCTTCAGATGAGCCAATAATTTTATTTCTGTCGCGTCTACATCCTAAAAAAGGGTTAGATTACTTAATACCAGCTTTAGGAAAATTTAATTACCCCTTTCATTTTGTTTTAGCAGGTAACGGTTCTGCTGAATATCAAGCAGAAATTGAATCTTTACTTATCTCTCATGGAATACGTGAGCGTACACATTTAGTGGGATTTGTCAAAGGAAAAACAAAAGATTTATTTATGCAAGGAGCAGATTTATTTGCTTTAACTTCTTATTCTGAAAATTTTGGTGTAGCTGTTCTAGAAGCTCTTTCTGCTGGACTTCCTACGCTCCTTACTTCTGGTGTAGCATTATCTTCTTTAGTAAAAGAACATAAGCTTGGTTATGTAACAGAGCAAGATGTATTAGCAATTCATGATGCTCTTGAAGAGTTTTTCAATCACCCAAATACTGCTGAAAGCATGGGAGAACGCGCTAGAAAGTTAATATTAGAAGAATACACTTGGAAACATAACTCTACACGCTTGATTGAAATTTATCAACAAATTCTTTCATAACTCAACAATTGTGATATGCTGAATAATATTACACCTTTGATTCTCACTTATAACGAGGCGCCTAACATTGAACGAACGCTAAATCAATTAACATGGGCGCCAAGAATAATTGTGATTGATAGTTTCAGTACAGATGAAACATTAGATATTCTAAATAAATTTCCTCAAGTAGAAGTATTTCAAAGAAAATTTGATTTTTTTGCAGGACAGTGTAATTACGGTTTATCAAAAGTTAATACACCTTGGGTTCTTTCTTTAGATGCTGATTATACTCTTAGCCAAGAATTAATTGCTGAAATCGAATTATTACAAGAAAAACCTGAAATAAATAGTTATAGTGTTCCATTCAAATATTCAGTCTTTGGTAAACCATTACACGGTACCTTACTACCACCCCGTAAAGTACTCTACAAACGTGAAAAAGCTATATATCACCCTGATGGTCACGCTCATCGGGTTTATGTCGAGGGAAACACTAAAATGCTTACTGCTTGTATATACCACGACGACCGTAAACCCCTGACTCGATGGTTATGGGCACAAGACCGTTATATGGTAATTGAAACTCATAAATTATTAGAAACACCAGAGAGTAAATTAAGCTTAGGAGACCGCATCCGCAAACAAAAAATTCTTGCTCCTTTTGTAATCTTGTTTTATTGCCTTATTCTTAAAGGTGGCATTCTCGATGGTTGGCACGGTTGGTATTACGCATTTCAGCGTGTTCTTGCAGAAATTATTTTATCTATTCGGATTATGGAGTACGAAAAGCTACAAAAACCTAATGCCTAAATTATAATACTTTTAGTAATTCATTGTATGCGTTTAGATAATTATACCCTTGGCGCCTATACATGCGGCGCCCCTTATTGGAAGCAGCTTTTATGGTATTTCATAGGTTTACCGTTATTTAAAAGTTATTTATTGCCCGTTTCTCTATTTAAAGTACTAATAATACGGGCATTTGGAGCAAAAATCGGTAAAGGAGTCCGAATTAAGCCAGGTGTTCGCGTCAAATTTCCTTGGCGCCTAACTGTAGGTGATTTTGTTTGGATAGGAGAAGACGTTTGGATTGATAATATTGCTTCTGTCACCATCGAAAACCATGCTTGTCTATCTCAAGGAGTTTATTTGTGTACTGGCAATCATGACTGGAATCATCCTAATTTTAAACTAACTGCTGCTCCTATCCACATTCAAGAAAGTAGCTGGATTGCCGCTAGCTCTTCAATTGGGCCTGGAGTTATTGTTGGACGTGGTGCTGTTCTTACTCTTGGTGGTGTAGCTGCACACTCTCTAGAATCAATGACTATTTACGCAGGAAATCCGGCTCAAGCTATTAAAAAAAGAAAATTATAATGACTAAATTACATTTATGGTTCCCTAGTATATTTAACTCAAAGGGAGGTATTCAGGTTTATTCAAGCTTTTTATTACAAGCTTTACAAAATATTTATCCTAAAGCTCAATACGATGTTTTTCTCAAACATGATTTTCAGACATCACCTGATATTAAATATTTGCCAAAAACTCGTTTTCACTTTGTAAAAAAGTTTTTATCTAAGTTTTCAACACCTTTATTCGCTTCAAAAATTATTATTCACGGACTTTTAAAAAGTCCTGATTTAGTAATTTCTACTCACGTCAACTTTGCAAAAGCTGCTCACTATTTGAAACGTTTAAATGGTACTCCTTATTGGGTAGTTGCACATGGTATTGACGCTTGGAACATTACAGACCCAGAATTGCAAGCAGCTTTAGAAGCAGCAGACCGAATTCTTTGCGTTAGTAATTATACACGTACACGTTTACTGTTAGAACAAAATATTGACCAGAATAAAGTTTTAATTTTATTTAATACTTTCGAGCCTAACCGTTTTAAAATTGCCAGTAAACCGCTTCATCTTCTCAAAAAATATAAATTAAAACCTGAACAACAGGTTATTTTGACTGTTACCCGTTTATCAAATGCTGAAGGTTATAAAGGGTATGAGCAAATTCTGCAAGCTTTACCTAAAATTAAACAGCAAGTTCCAGATGTCCATTATATTCTCGTAGGCAAAGGTAACGATATTCCCCGTATTGAGGGGTTGATTGCTCAACTAAATTTACAAGACAGTGTTACTTTAGCAGGCTTTGTGCCCGATGAGGAGCTTCACGAATACTATAATCTTTGTGATGTATTTGCTATGCCGAGTCAGAAAGAAGGATTTGGAATTGTTTATTTAGAGGCATTAGCTTCGGGTAAACCTACACTGGCAGGAAATCAAGATGGTTCTGTAGACCCATTATGTAATGGTGAATTAGGCGCCTTGGTTAACCCTTGTGACGTCGATGAAATTGGTGATACTCTTATCAAGATTCTCAATGGTACTTATTCTAAATCTTTAATGTATCAACCTGAAGTTTTGCGCCAAATGGTAATTAATAAATTTGGATTTGAGCGTTTTCAGGAAGTTGTTGGAGAATTGATTCAAAATCATGCGCCATAATCCCCCCCTACCGCCCCTTGATAAGGGGGAAATAAGAGGCGGTTATTTCATTTTGAAATTTTTGAATAAATATGGCATGAGAATACCAGTTAATAAGCTTGATACAATAACTGTTATTCCTAATGGTATTTGAACTTGTGCTAATGACAGAAATAGTAATAAACCAATTACTGTACCAAATACTACCTGTTTTATAAAGTTTACTGGGTCGCGTAGTAATTTCCCTTTGAGAAATAGCCGCGTTGCGAACCATGCTATCTCTAACATTTTTCCTCCTTCCAAATTTTAGTTTAAGTGTGTAAGTATATTTAATACCGAAAGCCCTATCAGCATTGTTGGTATGACTCCTGCTGGCCCAAAAAATCCTCCTAGAATTGCTGATAATTCGTACCCTAAATCATCTCTGGCTAGTAATAAACCACCAATGGCGCCTCCTACCATTGAGACTAGGGTGGCTACAATTAACCAGATTACTCCTGTGAAAAAGTTTATATCACCTGCTGCTAAACTGGTGATGAGTTTGTTAATTAGCGGGTCGTTAATTATTTCGTCCATTGTTTTATCCTTTGAGTGCTGAGTGCTGAGTTATTTTATTTAACTCCTAACTATATTGAAATTTCTAAGAGTGCTTGCGTGACTATTTCGGCTTGTTCGCTTTGCTTGTGTTGGGTAAAAATTGAGAGTGCTTGCTGATAGTGTTCGCGCGCTTGCATCAAATTTTGAGGGTTTCCAAGTTCTGGGTGTTCTAGGTTATCTGGAATGTTTGATAGAACGTTGGCTTTGTTGGCAATGGTGTTCGCATATTCAAGCGGTGTGTCGTATGAGTTGCGGACTTTTAATGCTTCGTTATAGCAAGCGAGCGCGCGCAGGTTGTTCTCGATTGGATGCGAACTAGGTAGATACTGAAGTGCGTTGCCTAAGTTATTTTGGAGCATTGCATATTCGCGCTTGTGGTCTATCAAGTTGATGTGCTTGAGTGCCGTTTCAAATGATTGAACTGCTAAACCATGCTGTAGATACTCTTTCTCTGATGATAAAGGCATTGAAAGGTATGCAATCGCTATATTATTGTGTAATATCGCATACTCTTGTGGGAATTCCTGCCAAGTAAAGACTTTTAATGCTTCAGTATATGCTTTGATGCTGTCGGTAATGCGCGCTAAGTTATGGTTTGCTAACGACTGCAATACTAACCCTAAATTCATTTGAACTTCTGCGACTTCTTGCGGTATGTCCTCCGTTAACATTACTGATAAAGCTTCTTCGTAAGATTCTTTGGCTTGTAAAAGTATATCTGTTCCTGCTGTTGGTATGGCTTGTAAGGCGCCTGCCATTCCTACTTTTGCTCTTGCTTTGAGTAAAGGATAATCGTTATTACATAACTCATAGGCTTGATAGTACAGTGACACAGCCGAGCGCAAATCTTTTGGTGTTTTAGGCGCCTTGTGACAACCCTGTGCCAATTCGATAAGCATTACTATCTTTTCTTCGGTTGTTGCATCGGATGCTATCGCTTCCATTGCCGCTTTAACTGTGGAATCTGTAATACTAAAGGACATGACGGCTACTTATGCGTGATTGTGTGAGGTAAGTATATAAGGTTGAATAAACAGTTATCCTTGCCGTGAAACCTAGTTTATCACCTCAATCAATATATAGATTTGGTTAACAATTAATAGTTAACAGCTAACGTTTATGACGATTTTAATTATCAAAACTTTTCCGCAAAATACATCTATTCTCAATAGAAAACAATTTTTTTAGAAATTTCTATAGGTCTTTTACAAATATTTTTTAGTTCATTAGTGTCATTATTATTAATAAAAAAAGTTTTTAATGAACACTTTACATAATTTTGTTTTTTTAAATCAAGATACACTAAAAAAAGTATTTAATCCAATACAATACAATTATCACTCGCTTAGTAAGAAACCGGGTTTTTACCTAAAATTGTTGTTTTTATCACAAGATATCGATTAAAAACCCGGTTTCTGGTAAACAATCGGAAAGTAGATAACAGATGACTAACGTATTATGGCTGCAAGGTGGCGCCTGTAGTGGAAATACCATGTCTTTTTTAAACGCAAGTGACCCTACAGCTTGCGATTTAATAGCTGACTTTGGTATAAATTTACTTTGGCATCCGTCGCTAGGGTTGGAATTAGGTGAGAACCTTCAAACGTTATTATGGAATTGTGTGTTGGGTAACACTCCTGTGGACATTTTGGTGTTTGAGGGTTCAGTAGTCAATGCACCAAATGGTACTGGTGAGTGGAATAGATTCGCTGACCGTCCAATGAAAGACTGGTTAGCTGATTTATCTAAAGTTGCTAACTATGTTGTGGCTGTGGGTGACTGTGCAACTTGGGGCGGTATACCAGCTATGGCGCCTAACCCTAGCGAATCAAAAGGTTTACAATTCCTGAAACGTTCGGAAGGTGGATTTTTAGGTAAAGACTTTAAGGCTAAATCGGGATTACCTGTAATTAATATTCCCGGTTGCCCTGCTCACCCAGATTGGATAACTCAAATTTTAGTGGCAATAGCTACTGGACGTATTGGTGATATTGCCTTCGATGAACTTAATCGTCCGCTAACTTTCTTCAAGACTTATACTCAAACTGGCTGTACTCGTAATATCCACTTTGCTTACAAAGCTTCTACAGGTGAATTTGGTCAACGTAAAGGTTGTCTATTTTATGACCTTGGCTGTCGTGGACCCATGACTCATTCTTCTTGTAACCGCATTCTCTGGAATCGTGTATCTTCAAAAACGCGCGCGGGAATGCCTTGTATTGGTTGCACTGAGCCTGAGTTTCCTTTCTATGACCTTAAACCAGGTACTGTTTTTAAAACTCAAACTCTTATGGGCGTACCAAAAGACTTACCACCAGGTGTAAATAAAACAGGCTACGCAATTTTAACAATGGTGTCAAAAGACACAATGCCGGAGTGGGCTGAAGAAGACTTTTTCACTGTTTAGAGCAACAGATTACGTAACGGATGTATAAGAAATTATATCCGTTACATCCGTTGAATCCGTTGCAAATCCATCAACAATTACAAACGAGAGAAGAGAATAATGGGGACTCAAATACTAGATATTTCACCTGTTGGTAGAGTCGAAGGTGATTTAGATATTCGTGTTGAGATAGAGGAAGGACAAGTTGTTAATGCTTGGACACACGCTGAACTTTTTCGCGGTTTTGAAGTAATTCTACGCGGTAAAGACCCTCAAGCTGGGTTGATTGTAACACCTCGCGTTTGTGGAATTTGCGGCGCCTCTCATTTAACGAGTGCAGCATGGGCGCTTGATACTGCTTGGGGGACAGAGGTTCCACGTAATGCAATTCTGGCGCGCAATCTGGGACAATTAGCTGAGACGTTGCAAAGTATACCACGCTATTTCTATGGACTGTTTGCAATTGACTTGACGCACGAAAAATATCGTCATAGTCCTTATTACCCAGAAGCAGTTAAGCGTTTTTCTGCTTTTACAGGAAAATCTTACGAAAAGGGTATAACGCTTTCTGCCAAACCTGTAGAAATTTATGCGCTTTTTGGTGGACAGTGGCCACACTCCAGTTACATGGTACCAGGGGGTGTAATGTGCGCCCCAACTTTAACTGATGTAACACGCGCATGGTCGATTTTAGAGTTTTTCCGACGTAATTGGATTGAGGAGGTGTGGCTAGGGTGTTCGTTGGAACGGTATGAAGAAATTCGTACCTACGATGATTTTATGGCTTGGTTGAATGAAAAGCCCGAACACTGGAATTCTGATTTGGGATTATATTGGCGAATGGGTTTAGATATTGGACTCGATAAATTTGGCGCCGGTGTTGGAAGGTATATCAGTTGGGGATATTTACCACACGAAACTAAATACCAAAAACCCACTATTGAAGGTCGAAATTCGGCGATGATTATGAAGGGTGGTGTGTACGACAGCTTTAGTGATACTCACACTGCCATGAACCAAGAGTTTGTTCGTGAAAATATGACTCACTCTTGGTACGAAGAAAGCGAAACTGATATTCACCCTCTCGACCGCACTACCAAACCAAGTCCTAATAACAAGAAAGACTTTAATAATGCTTACTCTTGGTCAACTGCCGTACTGCATCAAAACCAAGGTAGACTTGAAGCTGGACCTCTAGCTCGTCAACTTGTTGCAGGTGGTAAACACGGTGAGTCTTGGCAGCATCGCGATGAATTTATTCTTGATGTTTTTAAGAAAATGCGTGGCGCCAATGTTCACTTACGACAACTCGCACGGATGCACGAAATTGTTAAACTTTATCGTCAAGCTGAACACTGCCTACGGGAATTTAGGCTCAACGATGACTGGTACCTAAAGCCTACAGAGCAAGATGGACGTGGTTGGGGCGCCACTGAAGCAGCACGTGGCGCCTTATGTCATTGGATTGATGTTCAAGGTGGCAAAATTAAAAACTACCAAATTATCACACCTGGTAACTGGAACATTGGACCACGCGATAGTCAAGGAATGCGCGGCCCCATTGAAGAAGCATTAATTGGTACCCCAGTTCAAAACCCTACTGACCCAATAGAAGTTGGACATGTCGCACGTTCCTTTGACTCATGTCTTGTTTGCACAGTTCATGCTCATGATGCAAAAACGGGTGAGGAACTAGCGCGCTTTAGAACCGCCTAATTTAAGCGTTGAGTTACTTAGGAATTTCAAAAAATTTAATTCTTCTGTATTGTGGAATGGGCATCCTTGCCCGTTCTATTCCAAGGGTGCAGGTGCCGTTTCTAAAATAAGGATTTACCGTAACCAGTAGTACTATTCAATCAGGATTGTATTTGTTCAAATATATACTCATCTTCAAAATAAAAATCCGACTTTGGCTCAATATAGGTACTGAATTTCAAGGGTTAAATAATTAAATTATACTAATTTAAGCGTTAAATTACTTAAAGTATGACATCTTGTTCAAGTCACGCAATTTGGTACTACTGGTTTGCGTTAACCAGTAGTACTCGTGCAGGCGCCATTTATAAAATAAGGATTTACCGTAACCAGTTGTACTGTCCGGATTGTATTTGTTTAAATATATACTCATCTTCAAAATAAAAATCCGACTTTGGCTCAATATAAGTACTGAATTTCAAGGATTAAATAATTAAATTATACTAATTTAAGCGTTAAGTTACTTAAAGTCAGGCAATTTGGTACTACTGGTTTGCATCAACCAGTAGTACTCGTGCAGGCGCCACTTCTAAAATTAAGATTAACCGTAACCAGTAGTACTCTTTTCTCTGTGTACTCTGTGCCTAATAAGATAAATATAGTTACATGACTACACGGTTCGTATGCCTGTGCTACAAGATGTTAAATTGGTAGATATTTAAATTTGAAGCAACCTTGCAACTGCCCAGCACGCCAAGCAAGCATTCGTATATTCTCAAGCATTGTATACTCGTCACGAACCCTGAGTAGCGCTAATTCTAAAACAAACTTGATTGGGACTTTTATAAAAGTTTTCCACGACATTAACTTTGGCATTCCACATCCTTTATGTTTTTTATACAGTAATGCCTCATGTAAACCAATAGCCCACGCGCGTTGACAAGCTACCTTAAATTCTTTTCGCAGTCGATACTGAACTATGGCATCCCAAGCATCATGGACTTTTACTCCCATTTCTTGGATGCGCCAGCAATAATCAATATCTTCTATCATCATAAAATTTTCGTCAAATCCACCAACTGCTTCATGAACGGCACGCTTAACTCCCATGTTACAGCTAGGGACTATAGGTAAATATGGATGGTCATAATCAACCCCACTACCTTTTTCTGAACCGTACCGTTTGGCTAACCAAGGTTCATTCAATTTGTTGTGTAGACAATAACCCCCAACATAATCATATTTAGCTAGCGCTTCCCCCATTGCTGCAATCCATCCAGGCGCCACTTCATCGTCAGCATCGCAAAATGCTAAACCTTCACCTTTAGCAACACTGGCGCCGCAGTTACGTGCAAACGAGGGACCCCGCTTGGCTGATGCATCAACAATTACAAGCGATGGTATCCGTTCTTGAAAAGTCTTTACTATCGCAACGCTATTATCAGTAGAACCATTATCGGCGACAATTACTTCCCAAGGTTCTGACCATTCTTGACTTGCTATGGCTTCTAGTTGACAGCCAATTGTACTTGCTGCGTTATAGCAAGGAATAATGACACTTATTCTCATAACTATTCTAATTAATACATATTTAAATTAATTTTTTTATACATATATTATATAGCACTCATACATAATCTGCTAATTTTTTTATTATTTCTTTACTGTTTAATTTAGGTAATATTCCAAAAGTTGGAATTATAATTTCCCTCTTGACAAATTAATGAATTTATACAGGTTTGCAGAAAATACAGAAAATCAAATTTGAATGATTAAAAATAGTATTTGATATTAGGGATTAGGCATCGGTAACACAAATATTAACATCAAAAGCAAATTATAATCTAAAAGGAAAACTTGTGTCTAAATTAGAATTACATCCTTATCTCTGTCGTCTGTCGAATGAAGCACTCAAAGAATTTACCGAGTGGTGCGTGCTAGAACAAGCAGCAGAAGCAGGGTTTGAATTGATAACTGATAATAGTAAGTTAGTTGGTCTTGAAGCGCCGTATTATATCGAAGAACTTGTAGACCAGTTTATTCTAGCAACAAGAAATACTATCGAAGGGGGTATGGCGGCTCTTGCAGCAGGTACACAAGCAGATAGTCACGGACTACAAGGAATACCAATAGTTGTTGATTTTATTTCGCTTTATATTAAATATTTAGTTCCCAAAGGTCCAAAAAATCTTCTTACAGTCGATGAAAAATTAGCCCAAGCTGAACAACAACAGTTTGATAAGTTAGGTGAAATCGCCAAGAAGTACAATATTTCCCTGTAAAATACCTGTCGCCGGCGCCTGAAAACTCATCGACAGGCGCTGTGCATATAATAAAACAGTGTAGTATAACAACTTCTTATCTGCTGTCTACCTAGCATACAAAACACACGACATCGTGATAGCATTCCCTGACATATTATTGGGGAATGGGATGCAATGGCTACAGTATGGTTAATTAGACACGGAGAAAGCGAAGCAAATTCGGGATTGCCTACGGATGACCAGGTTAATATCAAGTTAACCGAAAAGGGACATCAGCAAGCGAGACAAATTGCTGTATACATACAGCAGCAACCTTCATTAATCGTTACTTCGCCATTTCTGCGAACTAAACAAACCGCTCAACCGAGTATCGAACGCTTTAGCTCAACTCCACATACTGAGTGGCAAGTGCAGGAATTTAATTATTTAGCGACCGCACGACGCAAAAATACGACTCTCGCTCAACGAATTCCAATGGCTGACGAATACTGGCAACGATGTGACCCTTTTTACGTTGACGGTGATGGCGCCGAGTCATTTGCCGAAATGGTGAGTCGTGTAAATCACTTAAAGAAGCAAATTCAAAATCTAGATGAAGGGTTTGTAGTTGTATTTACTCACGGAATGTTTATGCGAGCTTTTTTATGGTCGCTGTTATTCAATGATATTGAAGCTAGTGTCGAGGGTATGCAACAAGTTAGAATTTTACTCGATTTATTCAAAATTCCTAATGGTGCGATTTTGAAATTATTTAACCGTAATCAGGAAATTTGGATGAGTGGCGTACAAACTTCGCATCTGGTAGATTTAACAGCTTTAAGTAATGTAGATTAAATTGATGTTAAATATGTTAGCAATAATTGGTTGCGGAAACCTAAACCGCAGTGATGACGGTGTTGGTGTAATAGTTGCCCAACGCTTGCAACAGTATTTAATTCAAAACCCTAATTCTAACGTGCGTGCTTACGATTGTGGTACTGGTGGAATTGAGGTCATGTTTCTTGCCCGTGGTTGTACTCAATTGATAATTATTGATGCTAGTTCAATTAAAGACCAACCAGGCGCCGTATATAAAGTTCCTGGAGAAGAATTAGCAGCAGTACCAAATCGTGGTTACAGTTTGCATGATTTTCGTTGGGATAACGCGATTGCATCTGGGCGCCAAATTTTTCAAGATAGCTTTCCACAAGATATAACTGTATACTTAATCGAAGCAGCATCGCTTAATTTTGGGTGGGAGTTAAGTCCAGCAGTACAACGAGCAGCAGATTTTGTGTTTGAGGAGATAGTTAAAAGTTTGTAGCCCCACCCGTTCAGCACGTTTATGCACCTTCTTTATATTCTCTATAAACTCCTAATTCATCTACACGCATTTCAAAAGGCAGTCCTTGGCCTTCAGGTGGACAGACGCGGATTTTTGCACTAGTTACCACTTGTTTGAGTAATTTGGCCATTGGTACCATTTTTCGTAAAACCTGCCAATTAGTAATTTGGTCAGGACACTCAACAACTAAAGTTAAGACACCCGAAATTGTAGTTACATACCATCTACATGCTGATAACAAATCTATGATGGTTCGGTCGCAACCATTATAGAAATATTTACCTATAGAATGCTCTAGTTGCTGACGTAAAATAATATCTGCTGATGTCAGTTGAACCGGATGCGAATCGTCGTGGTTAAAAAAGTTTCTTGCCATTGTACTTACTCTTAAGGTTTGATATTCGTCTAAATACACCCTTTGATTTATTTTTCAATGAAAATATTTAGTTTTAATTACAGCAAAAAATGCTTCAACTGCTTTACACAAGAAATAAGATTCTATTCATTTATAGCAGCGCTAACTCCATATATTTTGTTCAATATAATCAAATAAACTAACAAATTATTTACAAAATATATATTCGTTTCGCGTAGGTAGATTACCTTATTTCAGAAATAGCTGTTCAATATTCATGCACTTAATATTTCAATACAGCTAGACAATATAATAAAGGCAACTAATCAAAAAAAAGAATCCAATGATACTATTACATAGTTAAAAAAGATTCTTTTTGATTTGAGACATAGATATATGTTTTACTACTAGAGAATTATTTGCAGGTATATAGATAATCATTGCTTGCAAATACATTACCTACATCTTCAATCTTCATATAAGCTTTATATTTGTTTATATCTTTAATCTCTGTCTATCGATAGATTGAGAGACATTCAAAGAAAGATATTATGGATGGTAGTAGTAAAAGCTTTAAATAAGTTACCCCTTTAGTGAATATGTAGGGGTAAAAGTTAATTGAGAATATTTTTCATATATTTTCCAAATAAAAACTCCTATTAAGTAAATCGCAAAGCATTGTAAGCATTATTACTGTCTTGGTTTCGAGCTTTTGCATCTGCACCCGTATCAATTGATTCTTTGTAATTTAATATCACCATTTTTACCTGGCTTGTTTAAGTCAAGGTTATCGAATTCTTTAGTTATCAACCAATATTTTGTTGTTTCGCTTAATTTGTACAAAATGCATGTAGCTCCATGCATTTTTACCTAGCTGTTTATGTACTTTTACTTACCAATGCGAAATATGTAGAGGGCAAGGCGCCTCTACATAACTCGATACACAGTGTTTTAGGTTTTAGATTTTAGAATTAGTTGTCAGTAACGACTAATTCAAACATTAGACAGCTTGTGCAACTGCGGATGTAGGAGCTGTAGTACCTGCTTGGTCTGCAAATAGTTCGCGTGCGGTTTTTTCTGGTTTTGGCGCCCCATAGTAACCAGCTTCGGATTCGAGTTCGTCAACTAAGTCCCAAGCTTCGATAGCTCTTTTCGAGTCTGCACCATAGTTAGCGGTAATTGAGCGCGCGTTACTAACTGCTTTGTGCAGTTCTTTTTGTAAGAACATCAATTTTGGTTTTTCGACGAAGTTACCTTTGGTAAGAATATCGGTGACAGAGATAATACCAAGAAGTGTACCTTGAATAACAGGAGCGCGTCGTATTCCTGTATTCGCAAATAATCGAGCAACATACTCCAGGTCAAGGTCAGGATTGACGATGACACAAGGTTTGGTCATGATGTCATAGATATGAGTTCTTTGAGGGTCTTTGCCATGAGCAACAACTTTATATGCAATGTCTGTTTCGGTGACAATACCGTAAGCATCACCATCGTGACGAGGTTCTACAATCAAAGCGCGCAATCCTTTTAATCGCATTAATTGCACTGCTTCTGCAACGTTAACAGAACCACGAATGGTTGCTACATCTTGGGTCATAATATGTTTAGCTCGCATAAAACATGCTCCTTAAATTACGGTTAGTAAGCAAGTAAATGAGTAAAACTTTGTGACAGAATCAAACTACTATTTTAGAAAGGCTTAAATTGGTGTAATGCCTACAAATACTGACTTTTACAAGAGGATATTTACGCAATATATATCTAAAGATTCCCGATATTTATGGATTTTAACTCCCTATTTCTCAGATGTATACAGTGGCTTGAACCTGTCAACATTCAGTCAACGCTGAGGTTTTTGTTTCAGCTTTTTAGCTCTAACCTTGCTCACCTTTTTATCCTATCATCA